>NZ_JBLXGE010000001.1:0-669943 GCF_048381775.1 Desulfosediminicola sp.
ATATAGCCATATTACCGGGCTCACGTCTCCTTACCAGCAGCACCATCCCAACCCGTGACCTTCTCAGGATCAGCTCTTCAGCGCCGATGGTACTGCATGGGAGACTGTGTGGGAGAGTAGGTCGCCGCCGATTCTTTATACAAAAGCCCCGATCAGATTATTTCTGGTCGGGGCTTTTTGTTGTGTAAATTGCGATTGAGCACTGGTCTGAGGGTAGAAGTCAGAAGCCAGAGGTAAAACGTAAAGCGTTCTTAAACACTTCTCACTTCTCCCCTCCCCCTATCTGTTCACGGCCAAAATGTTTTTCTACAGTCATAGCGAAGAGGCTCCACCCGTTCCCATCACGAACACGGAAGTTTCCTGAAAAGTTCACCCCTTCGGTCGAGTCGAGATGGCGCCGCTCGCTGCGTCGCTTGCGAGCCCGGTATATAGCCATATTACCGGGCTCACGTCTCCTTACCAGCAGCACCATCCCAACCCGTGACCTTCTCAGGATCAGCTCTCGAAGTCTCCCTGCGGTCGCTTATCTATCGCCGATGGTACTGCATGGGAGACTGTGTGGGAGAGTAGGTCGCCGCCGATTCTTTATACAAAAAGCCCCGATCAGATTATTTCTGATCGGGGCTTTTTGTTTATGCCATACTTGTAATTAGAATCCAGGAAATCATCACCGTATATTGGTAGTCATGGTTTTCAATTCCCTGCACATGCTAAATTCATGTCTGCCGCTAGAACACTCCACCCAGGGATATATGCTTGGTCTCCTGGTATGCCTCAATACCTTCACTGCCAAGCTCCCTGCCCCAGCCACTCTGCTTGAAACCACCAAAAGGGCAGTTGCTGGTAGAAGGTGCCGGATCATTCACGCCCACAGTGCCAGCCTCTAAAGCTTCACTTACTCTGAATGCACGATTGAGATCAGTGGTAAAGACATACGCCGCAAGACCAAACTCCGTGTCGTTCGCTGCACGAATCACCTCTTCCTCGTTATCAAAGGGATAAAGAACAGCTGCAGGGGCAAAGATCTCCTCCTGACGACATAAGGCCCCATCCGGTACATCGATCAACAATGTCGGGGCGAGAAAGGCACCTTGGTCGCCTAGTCTCTTGCCACCCGCAAGGACAATCGCTCCGCCGCGCACCGCCTCATCGATCATTTCCAACACCTGCGACAGAGCTTGTTCATCAACCAAAGGGCCGATTTCAACTGCGTCTTCAAGCCCCTCTCCGACTTTGAGACTGCTAATACGCTCCACCAGCGCATCCTTGTATTTTTCAAAAACCGGCCGCTGGATATAGATACGGTTGGCGGCGATACATGACTGCCCGTTATTTCTGAATTTGGCTATCATGATACCTTCCAGGGCCTGCTCGAAGTCCGCATCCTCAAAAACGATCAGGGGTGCATTACCTCCAAGTTCCAGAGATAACTCAGTGCATGTACGCGCTGCACCGGCAATAAGCTTGCGGCCAACCTCTGTTGAACCGGTAAAACTTATTTTTCTACAGAGTGGATTTTCAAGCATTTCATTGCCGATTTCCGAAGCATTCCCCACGACTACCTGAAAAACGCCTTTTGGCACACCAGCCTCCTCAACACATTCTGCGAATAAACATGCCGAGAGAGGCGTGGCACTTGCTGGCTTTAACAGCACGGGGCAACCAGCCACAAGCGCCGGTGCCACTTTCCTTATCGCCAGGACCAGTGGGAAGTTCCAGGGAGCAATTGCCCCAACCACGCCGACCGGCTGCTTGATCACCATATGCCGTTTGCCATCCATCTGCTGTGGAACGACCCTGCCGTAAGCCCTGCGGCCTTCTTCTGCAAACCACAGCAGATGATCCACAGTCATTGCAACCTCACCCTTGGCCTGGGTGAGCGGCTTACCATTCTCCATTGTGATGATTTCCGCCATCTCATCGGCACGACTTTCGAGTGCAGAAGCAATTGCCTTCAGATAGTTGCCCCGCACCTTAGCTGTCAGACGTTTCCACTGATCAAAGGCTTCATGTGCGTCATCTATTGCCTTTTTAGCAGCATCACGTCCCACACTTGCCACTTCAGCAAAAACTTCACCGGTTGCCGGGTTCAATACCTGGATTTGTTGCTCGCCCTCCAGCCATTCACCATTTAAATATACATTGTATTTTTTCATTCTATTTTGCGAACCTCACTCATTCTGGATATTCGGGTTCATTCCCCTGCATAACTATTACAATCGTTTTCAGGAGATACCCTTTGTAATGATGGACCTAATGTCAAGCTGCCTCGCACTCTTTTCAGGAATTGTTCTCAAACAGTATCCACTCCCTTCCTCGTCCAACATATTCTTTGCACTACCTACATGCCGCTAATACTTGTTTGAGTTAGGCGTAGATTTTTAGTACGTTTGTCATTTGATACTTCCAAAGGACGATTTGACCTATTAACAGTCTTGATCTGGTCTTTAGATTTCATATGACAATAACAAGTGCGCAATACGCTCTTATTTCTGCTCTCAATAAAAGGTTCTCATATTTTCTGGCAGTACTCATCGCCATACTCTTCAAGTTCTGGTTTGGAGCTGCGATGAATTGTTCATTCACCGCAGCCTCCACGACGGAGGGCTCTTTATTCGTATGGCGCACCCCATCCTCAATGAGCAGAGGATGATGGTTTTACCTCCGCGTATGGGGTACGCCCTAATCTTGCACTGTTTTCCCCGTATCTTGGTGGTGAAAAAAAAACATTACTGGCAAAACTCATTTTTCATCTTGGGGCTAAGAAGAGGGGCGCAGGCTGCAGGCTATATGAATTCCGTGCACGAAGCGGTGACAAGAGTACACGAAACGTAGCCATAACCACCCTCCCGCTATTACCTGCATGATAGGTCACTGGGATCTTGAAATTTTCAGTTCGGATTGCATCACCGGGAAATTCGAACTGAACGTTGAAGGATATCAGAAATCGTATCGCCGCGATTTCAAAAGGTCAGACCAGACCTAGCCGATGAAGAGCCAAGTTCTGCAGATACTTTTACAGACCCATGCCGTTGCCGGAAACGATTGCGTCATCACCTCGAGCCAACCATGGGCTTCAACCATTCAACACCAGCTCAAAAGAGCTTTGCAAAAGCAGCCAATTTCTATAAGCTGATTTGGCTTACCATGAAAATTTTAAAGGATAATCCACCATGACCATTGAAAGTTGGCTGTTGTTTCTGTCTATTACCCTTGTTGCTACACTTAGCCCGGGTTCTGCCACTCTGGTAGTAACAGCCAATGCCTTACAGTATGGCCCAAACCGTGCTATCCTGACAATCCTTGGCAATATCAGTGGCTTGTTTATGATGTCTCTCTGTTCAGTGATTGGGCTGAGCACCATAATTCTTTATTCCAACCTTGGCTTCACCCTGGTCAAAACCTTTGGCGCTCTCTATCTGATCTATCTCGGAATAAAATACTGGCAGAAGGGAATCACCCTTGCCCCCAGTACCCCAACGTCTGCTGCGCGTCTGGAAAAAAATAACTTTCGTCTGTACACCCAAGGCGTGCTTGTGGCTCTGACCAATCCGAAAGCGATCGCCTTCACCTCCGCACTTTTCCCACAATTCATTAACCCGGCAGAGCCTCTGGCATCACAATTCCTGGTTCTGGTGTCATCGCTCATGTCATGTTCCTTTAGCTGCCTTCTCTGTTATGCGCATCTTTCCAATTCTATCGGCCGTAAAGCTCTGGCTTTACTGAACGGCAGAACCTGGGGAAAAGCATTCGGCTCACTCTTCATCGCCTCAGGGTTAGCCCTTGCCACCCTGAAAAATGATTAGCGGAACATGGTATAATTATGCCGAAAATCATTGATTGTTGCCATCTTGATAAATACCAGCAGGCCCGAATCGCAAACAGTCTGCGCTCTCAACTCATCGGCTTCAACAGCACGTTCTGTGATGACTCAGAAATCATGCCAGTCCTGCTCACGATCAAGCAGCAGGGGGAAATATGCGGGGGACTTGTCGGCCGTATAGCCTGGGAATGGATGCATATAGAGATCATCTGGCTCTCCTCCGGGCTTCGAAACAAAGGGTTCGGTAGACAACTCATTGAAAAAGCCGAGAAGATTGCCCGGCAAAAAGGCTGCACCGGCGTTCATCTGGATACCTTCAGCTTTCAGGCACCAGATTTCTATACCGGTATCGGCTATAAGATCTTCGGTAAAATAGAAGATTATCCAGAGGGCCAGTGCAGATATTTTCTCAAAAAGAAATTCGCAGACCAATAACAACAGCCGGACACACCTTTATCAGCCTCAACCAGTGAGCTGAATATTTTATTCTTTACCAACATTCTGGTTAAGTAAGCTCTGAACCAACCTTCTGTTGATAATGAACAAGCCAACGTTCAACGAGATCCTCGAATTGAGCCAACTCGGCTGCATTGACTCCACCCGGATCGAAGCGCATCTTCAAATGCAACCGGAATATCTCGCGTAAGCCAGAGAGTTCGTCATTACCGATTGCATCTATCCGGCGTGCCCAACTTAAAAAAGGTTCGCCACTTTTTCTGGGCAGGCCTGACTTGGCCAGTGTCTGCTCAATTTTTGCCAACGGTGTCGGCTGAGACGGGAACTCCTTGCGCACGATGACTGCACCCTGACTGACTTTACGCACATTGATCCGTCTGTAAATCCGGTAAATCAAGATCAGTGAGAGAAAGACGATTATAGCCGAGAGTGTATATCGATAATCGAACTCGCTGTGTATCCTGAACTGGTCATATTTGAGTTTTAAGAGAGCCCAGAGATCTCCCAGCCACTCGAAACTGGAGCGGTTTTCAAGCTCTAAGCCGAGCCAGTCGGCAGGTGTAGTGTCGACCACGACCCACCTGTTGCCGACGAGGGCCTCACTCCATGCGTGGGCGTGGCGCTCTCGAACCACATAACGTTCTCCGAACCGTTCTTTCTCGCTGATGGCAAAACCTGTCACATAACGGCTTGGAACACCAAGCTGTCGCAGCAGAAGTGTCGCGGCAGTAGCGTACAATTCACAATGCCCCGATTTTGTCTTCAGCAAAAAGGTCTCAAGCGGATCTTTAGCAAATGTTTGCCAGCTCTGCCGCTCCACATCGAGCGAATACGTAAAACCTGTTGCCAGAAAAGTGCGCACCTGCTCCAGACGATCACTCACCGAGGCCCCCTCCAGGGCAAACTCAGAAGCGATTGATTCCAGCAGCTCTTTTTGCTCCCCTGACACAAGAAGATGCTTTTGCAACATCTCATCCGACTTTCTGCTAATCTTCTGATCGTAGAAAATTCCATAGGTTACCAGAGGAGGCGCATCAAGAATACGGGTCGTGCCATCCCGCTTCTGCTCCGCCTCATAGATGTCAGGCGCCCGCATTTTGTAGCTACCATAAGGATAGGGCAATAACCCTTTCTCTTTCGGTAGATAAAACTCAATGGTGGCAAGTTTGCCCGAGTCATAAGGGGCTGCCATCAGGTGCCAGAAAATGCCGCGTGGCATCAGGTGCTCAAACTGGTTGCTGCTGTGCCATGCCTGCTTGCCATACGTTTCATATGTGGCCTGTTTCAGCAGTTTAAGTTTAATATCCGGAGAATCCACCCACATCACAATTTTGCTGGAGCCTTTGAGCCTCCCGATATTTCCATAACTCAGGTGAGATTGGTACGGGTCGGTAAACTTGGCGGCGAAATAGTCCTGCATATACATTCGTGCTTTTTGCCGCAGGTAATGATGCAGATCTTCCGCGCCTTTCATGCCCAGATAACCGAGCGAGAGCGCACAGACAAAAATCGCGCTAAAACTCACCACAGAAAATGCCCGGCTACGATTCACCAGCAATAACCAGAAACTGAGTGCACCGGCAAAAGGATAGAAATAGATCCCCCGACTATTGGCCATTGCCGCTGCAAACAGGCAACCACCGAGGTAAAAATGCCTGAAATCCAGCGGCTCATGCTTGTAACCCTTCTTTTTACCGCCCCCGAGCCCTGTGCCTATGACTATCTGCTGCCTGCCGGTATACAACTGGGCAAGAAGAACAGGTGCAAGAATCAGGGGCTGCCATATAACAAGTGTTTTCAAAAACAGAACCTTATCCACATTAAGCAGGATAAGTGCCGCTGTAAGCAGAAAAATTACAGAAGTAAGATCTGAAATACGTATAAAATCGTTATCAGAAAAATGCAGACGCCGCGGCATGACAGACGACCCGGCAATCAGTGCGGCAAGCAAGAAACCAATCAGCAGGTTATTGCTCTCCACCGCCCAGAAAAGAGCAGTGGCCGCTATGAGAGGTGAGGGTACCTTCATGTCAGGTCAACCACTTTCGATTTTTCGCGTATATCAAACAAGCGAACAGGATGCAGCGCATGCTCCTCTATGACATCCCTGCTCTTGTCAGGATCAGCCGTAACGAGAACCACCTCACAAGGTCTTCCCAATGCTCTTAAACGATTGAGCAAATCCCGACGCTTTTCATCAAGGCTTACCAGGATGACAATCAGGCTGCCGAGATAATCTGCATTATAGGTTATATTGTCGACAATCTCTGAAAACTGCACTGACTCTGCCGGCTGAACACAGGCAAGAAACTCCAGCATTTTCTGTTTTTCACCCAGACTACTTCCACCACTCCGGCCTGATGAATCAGCAGATATACACGTTGTGCCGGCACATAACAGGCCCACGCCGCAAGCCCCCCTGCTTTCGGCGGTAATGATCGAAGCGGCCACGGATACGGCCTCTTCAAACAGAGCCCGTTCTTCCGGCAGCGGATAGATATCGAGCATCAACCCGCTCAATGAGAAATGTTCGTCCTGAAACTGGCGGACAACCGGTTCACCTGTCCGTGCTGTTGCCTTCCAATCAATATGTTTCAATGGATCGCCGGAATTGTATTCCCTCAGCGTGACAAATTCTCCCGAGGAGCCATGCCTTCCCCCTGAACCGGTTCCGGCCAGGAGCTGTGACTGCATTCCACTCTGCTCTGTCTGAAGCACGGAATACCTCTTCGGTAACACCAGGAGCTTCGCCCCATCTTTGAAAAACAATTCTTTTTTCATCAGGCCCAGGGGCTCCAGCCGATAAATAGAGTAGCCGCCAAGTTGCACATATCCTCTGCGGAGAGGAGTGAATGAGACCTCTGCCTGGGTATGCTCATCCGGCTGCAGTGGTGGGAGAGATGAAGTGACGAATCTGGCACCAGCCTTTTGTTTCAGCAACCAGAGCCAGCGATAGTAGCCAAACTTTCGGTCAAAATAATTTCTCCGGGTCTCGCCATCTTCCCGCAACGTTGAAAATTCCTGATACGTCGGGAAATCTGTGCTGGAAAATTCTGTGAAAAAGAGACCATTGGAGGTTGCTGAGTCCTGGTTTTGCAGATCGAGCAGGTAGGTAAGCTTTTCTCCTGCGGTACAAGTTTCGGGAAGTATCCTGCGAACCCGCAGCCTGATATCAAAACGCAATGCAAGCGGAAATGCCAGTAACAGCAACATGACAGACAGTGAAGCTAACTGGTACATCATGGTCTGCCGTGTGTTCAGGCCAAAGAGGACGCAGAGGGCGGCAAAAACAATCAACACTCTACCGGTATGACTTACTTTCCGTGAAACTTTCCGCTTGATTTTGGTCAAGCGGCAATACAGCCTGTACAATCGCGGGCTCATTTTGGCATAGCAACATTCTGGAGGATTGTATTGACCACTGCCGTTCTGGTCACGCCGGAAAATCGGGCCTGGGAGGTGAGCTGAAGCCGATGGCCAAGGACATATGGTGCCGCCTCGATAATATCTCCCGGTACCACAAACTCACGCCCGGCGAAGAGAGCCAGGGCCTGCGATATTCTCAACAGGGCGATGGATGCCCTTACACTGGCACCAACAACCACATTTTCAGAGCTTCGGGTGGCACTCACCAGATCGACAACATAATAACGAAGCTCTTCAGTGATGCGTATTGATTTCAAGGCGGCGGCCATCTCCACCACATCCTGCTCGGTGGCAACCGGCCGCACACTCTCGAGAGGGTGCGAAGAAAACTGATCGTTCAACACCATCGCCTCTGAGTCGCGATCCAGATACCCTGGTGAGAGCTCGATCATAAACCTGTCCATCTGGGACTCGGGCAACGGATAGGTACCATGTGACTCAACCGGGTTTTGGGTTGCTATAACAAAAAAGAGTCTGGTAAGCGGGTACTTTCGACCCTCAACGGTGACCTGGCGCTCCTCCATCGCTTCAAGGAGCGCGGATTGCGTTCGGGGACTGGCCCTGTTGATCTCGTCCGCCAGCAGGATGTTAGTAAAGACCGGGCCGCGTACAAACTCAAACTCCCCGCTATGCTGCCGATACAAAGAGACACCAACGATATCCGAGGGTAGCAGGTCGGGGGTGAACTGCAAGCGACTGAACATCGTCGCCACGGATTTGGCCAGGGTTTTCGCCAGGGTAGTTTTTCCGGTACCAGGAACATCTTCGAGCAGAACATGACCACTGGAGAAAAAGGCGGCCAGCAATAATTTTACCGTCTGTTCCTTGCCCCTGACTATACTCTGTATGTTTTGAGAAATAGCCTGGTAGATTTCAGCCGCCCGGGCATAGTCCATTGTTGACTCCGGTTGAATCTCTTCACTATCAAGCATCTACCTTTAACCTCATCGGGTGTTTCTTTATATTCAAAGCCCTGAATCCTCTTTATTTACAGGTACATTAAAGCAGATCCTACTATTCAACAACTCCAATTGGCTCATTTACGATTACCATTTTTTACTACATCACGTTTCCCTTCACATCGAAGGCCGTTGCCGGATGTACACAGGCCACACCGTCACAGCTGACGTAAACGTAAATTCAATTGCTCCTTCAAGTCTAATCTGGTACTTTGAGCCTGTTCGCAATCACACAACCCATGCATTTCAGCCAAGAGGTATTTTCGACGTTCAGGAGGCAGTACACTTATCATGCAACAATAGATCCCCGAGGAGATCGAGTATGGTTCAGGACTATCAGCCAGGTGAAAGTTACGCGTACCCTTTACTCATTAAGCAGTTGCTCAAAACCGCCCTTGTCCAGGCCCCGGATCAGGAAATTGTTTACCGGGACAAACTCAGATACACCTACCGCGATCTTGAAAATCGCATTAAACGGCTCGCTTCAACACTCACCCAAGCCGGCATGACCCATGGAGACACTGTTGCTGTTTTCGATTACGACAGTAATCGTTTCCTGGAATGCTTTTTCGCTATCCCCATGATGGGCTGCGTTATGCAGATGGTAAATTGGCGGCTCTCAACCAGGCAACTGGTCTATACCATTAATCATGCCGAGGCCAAGCTGGTTATCATCAATTCTGATTTCCTACCCCTTATCAACGAAATCAGAGAACATCTCGTTGACGTGGAAAAAATTATCGTCATCGCCGAAAACCCCTCATACCCTGAGAGTTCTCTTGAGATTTACGGAGATTACGACGAGCTGCTCAGTGAGGCTTCCCCTGAATACAACTTTCCGGATTTTGACGAAAACACCAAGGCAACGACCTTTTATACAACCGGCACTACCGGTGATCCCAAGGGCGTTCATTTCACGCACCGTCAGCTTGTTCTGCACACCCTGTCCCTCACCATCGGCCTTTCAAGCTACGAGACCATAGGCCGATTTCGCTCAAACGACGTCTACATGCCGCTCACCCCCATGTTTCATGTGCATGCCTGGGGTATCCCATATGTTGCAACACTGCTGGGAGCCAAACAGGTCTATCCTGGCAAGTACGAGCCGGAGGTTCTGTTGAAACTTCTGGCCACCGAGGGTGTCAGCGCATCACATTGCGTACCGACGGTGCTGCAGATGATCGTAACCAGCCCCGCCGCCAAAACGGTTGATCTCTCAAACTGGAAAGTCATTATCGGTGGTTCAAAACTGTCTGCCGGCCAGGCAAAGGCTGCCAATGAGCTTGGTATCACTGTCTACACTGGCTACGGTATGTCTGAAACGTGTCCGGTTATCAGCCTTTCCACACCGAAGACAATGATGCTCGACCAAATGGATGATGACGATATGCTTGATATCGTAGTCAAAACCGGGCTACCCATTCCCTTAGTTGAATTTGAGGTCGTCGATGTAGAGGGAACTCCGCAAGCCCACGATGGCATGTCCGTGGGAGAAGTTGTCTTTCGTGCCCCCTGGCTTACCAACGATTACTTCAAGGCTCCCGAAAAATCCTCGGAACTCTGGGTTAATGGCTGGATGCATAGCGGTGACGTCGGTCATATCGACAAGCACGGCTACCTTCAGGTTACCGACAGGATCAAGGATGTCATCAAGACAGGCGGTGAGTGGATATCATCCCTGGATCTTGAGAATTGCATCAGCAAACACCCTGCAGTACTTGAATCCGCTGCTATCGGTATCCCTGATACCAAATGGGGAGAGCGACCATTACTCATCGTTAAACTCAAGCCCGAGATGGCGGGTGCGGCGGACCAGGAAAGCCTGAAAGGGTTTATGAAAGAAGCCGCCGCCGAAGGAGTAATCCCCAAATATGCGGTCCCCGATACAATCCATGTGGTGGAAGAATTGCCAAAGACCAGTGTTGGCAAACTCAACAAGCGTATGATGCGTACAGAGTTTGGTCGTAACGAGTAAGCGATAGCATTCAGTCTTCATGGCATCCCTGTTGTGCCGGGTGTCATGAAGATTGGGCTGTTCAGCTTTTTTTATCCACCGCCCTTGCAATCGCCAGTAAGCGATGTCAAGATGAATTTATTATTCAATAAACGCTCAGCTTGGTCTGTATGCCTTGAAATCCAAGGCTTCGTTAGATCTTTGGAACGCTCTCCACGTCACAGCAGGCAATCACTGCAACTGGTTGCGGGTAGACCTCCACTCAAAGAGTTCAAGCTGTACCCCTGCAAGCGGCACCTATCCGCCGCATTTTCAAAGAGCACAAGTACTCCTCTCTAAATTCATCTCTTTTTTCTTGCAATCATAAATGAGTGCATGGTATAGCCTGGATTGTCGACAATCGACCAGATCTTTTTTACTCTCCCAAAAAACTATGCCCATTCTCAAGCGAACATACAAAGATCAAGTAACTGAATATATTTATGACCTTGTTCTCGACGGTGATCTCTCACCTGGTGATCAAATAAAAGAGAGTTGGCTCGCCGCTGAAATGGGCATAAGCAGGGCACCGATCCGGGAAGCGCTTAAAGAACTCATAACCAACGGCATTATTGAATATCGTCCCCAGGTCGGCAACTTCATAACCCACCTTTCGCCCAAGGAAATTATCGACGCCTATACTACCCGTGGAATCCTTGAAGGCTACGCCATCATGATCACCAGGAAGCAGTTCTCTGAGGATGAGATAGAAGAGCTTGAAGGCATGACCAAACTCATGGAAAAATATGCTCTCAAGGATAATCGAAAAATGGTGGTTAACGTCGGCGACACCTTCCACAGCCTCCTTATCAGCAAAAATAAGAATATCCAGCTCATTGACTACACAGAGCGCTTGAGCCAGAAGCTCCATATCCTCTTCTATAAATTCTGGAGTAAGCTCTACACGCCCACAGAAATTGGCGAGCGCCACCTTCGCATCGTCACAAGCCTGAAATCTGGTGATCCCCACCGTATTGAAGAAACCATCCGGGATCATTATACCGAAACAGGTACCAAAATCGCGGAACTGCGCAAGCCTGAGATCCGCAAAAAATAACTGATATGCTAATAGATTGTCTACAGGAACACCATTAATTGTAACTGAACTACAAATTTGTCGACAATAGACAATCTTCAATCGACGCATGCTGCTGATGTTTTAAAACTGACAAATAACGATAGGAAAAACAGCCATGTTTCTACAAACGCTCCACTCATCCGGTTCAACAGTTAAAGCCCCTGGCTCGGACATTCTGTTCTCCAACTTCAACTACAATCCGGATACATATTACTTTCTCTATGTCGGTGACCTGAAGAATTATAGCCTCAACTATTTCGTTCGCGAGTGTCTTGAACGGCGGTTGAACAAAAAGAACATTCAGTTTATCGCTATCGTCCCGGACGTCTGCATTCAATATAACTACCTGAACATCATGGTGATAAACCCGGTGGCCAACGAAGATATGATCCAGAATCATAACTTCAGCGGCAATGGTAACCCGCCACGTAAAAGCTGCCGGTTAAAATCCTCAACGTTCATGGGTGCAGTCTCAAGTTCTCCTTCTGTCAAAGCGCTGATCGAAACCATTCTTCAGAACCAGAATCAGCTCTATGTCAACCTCTATGAAAGTCTGGTTGAAATGGATCTCGACTCTATTGAGGGTGTTTCAATTCTCGGGCCCGACAAACACATTGCCAAAATGTACAACAACAAAGTTGTCCAACGGCAAATGCTGCAGGATGTCGTCCCGCTGATCGAAGGTTTCAACTGTACAAGCCGGCAGGAATTACTTGAGACTACAGCCGCCCTTTGGCAGGAGTGGCCGGCAGGAATCTTTGTAAGCGCTGCCTACTCAGCCGGTGGTGCCAACTCCGCCATCACTTTTTGCCAGCAAGAGGTGATGGAAAAATTTACCGAAGAAGAGTGCGAATATGTGGTCACCCGCTATCTGCCCCACGATCTTGACCCCACCGTTCTCGCCGTTGTAGCCAATGAAGAAGATGTCTATATAGCAGGAATTGCAGATCAATCCATCATTGACGGTAACAGGTTTGTGGGTTCAAGCTTTCCCTCGGCAGCAACTGACGAGCAAAAACAGGAGCTACGGGAGCTTACTATCGCAGTGGGTAAAGTCCTGGGAAAGGCAGGATATCGTGGGATTTTCGGCTGCGATTACCTGATCGACAGAGAAGGCCAGATCCACTTTCTGGAAATTAACGCCAGAAAACAGGGCACGACTCTCGAATTCTGCTTCACCCTGGAGCAGTCGCTGCCGGAAGGCTCGCCAATGTTGCCGGAGCTTGAGTACTTTGCCGTCACCGAAAACCGCTTCCCGCCCACCACCCGCGAAATGAATGGCAACCACCGTGGAATCCACTGGGGCACCTATAACTACAAAATCACTTCAACCCAACACACCAAGGGCTACATCCCGCAAAACCCTTACGAACGGGAAACCTTCAAAAAAATTGCCCGCAAAGAACTGCTCAAGGATTTCGTAATACTCGAACATATCGGCACCAACTTTCTTGTGTCACCCGGAACCTTTTTAGCCAGGGTGGTCTCAGTCGCCCGTTGCCAGGAAGATGTCGCTGAAGGACTCTGCCAGGGAGTCGGCTTTATCCAGCAAACAATTCAGGACGCACAATAAGGAGCATAAACCACAATGAACGCACCAAGTACAACTGAAGCAGAGATCATGACAGAGTCCGTATCCGCATCATTTGACAGCTACACCAAAGAATTACTTGAGACCCTGAGCGGCAAGGCAGAAGGCACGGTTGAAGCGGCCGACAAAATTGAAATTGCAAATCTACTTGAAAACGCGCAAAGCCAGCAACTCACTGCGCCGATTGTCGATCTGTTCAGCAAGCTGCTTGAATTGCAGGAGAACACCGGAGCTTCCCCCGCAGACTTCGGCATACCCATTGACCAGTTGGAGCAACTGGCCAGAAAGCATGAGGAAATTGACGAGCACATGGTCTCCGTCGGCGGTCGCCTCACCCAGGCTCTGCCTATCGCCAGCACTGCCAACAGCAGGGTTGAAGAGTACCTTGCCAAAAAAGATACGGAAGCGCCAAGTGGTATCGAACTCTGGGAAACAATAGAGGAGAACAGGAAAAAGATTCAGTCCGAGCTCGGGATGAGCGATGACGACTGGAACTCGTTCAACGGCCAGATCCGTTACGCCATCGACTCTGTCGAAACCCTGGCCAAACTGATCGACTTGCCAGCAGATGTGCTTGAGTCCATTGCCAATGTCACTAAGACCTACCGCATGCGCCTCACCCCGTATTACACCAGCCTCATTATGCCGGGCGCCATCAACGACCCGATTATGCTGCAATCAGTACCCACGGGAGAGATGATTCAAAATGCGGGAATTGAAATACCGCCCGTCGCGGCCGACCACTCCCCGGCCCGCCTGGTCGACCAGTTTTACCCGAGGGTAGTGACCATCAAGGCAACCAACATGTGCGCGATGTACTGCACCCACTGCCTGCGTCTTGCCCACATTGGTAAAAAAGACAAGGTCTACTCCAAAGAGGCATATGGTGAAGCTCTTGACTACATCCGTAAAAATGATCGTATCCGCGACATCCTGATCACCGGCGGTGACGCCTTTTTACTGCCAAATTCGCTGCTTGAATGGCTGCTTGGCGAGCTCGACAGTATCGACCATATCAAGGCCAAGCGACTTGGCACCCGTATTCCGGTTACCGCACCAATGCGCGTCGATGAAGGGCTGCTCGACATCCTGGAGGCCAGCAACGACAAGAAACCGATCAGGGTCGTTACCCAGATTAATACCCCACAGGAAATCACCCCGGTATCCCGAAATGTCTTCCGGCAGATTTCCAAGCGCACCTTCACCGTTCTCAACCAGGCAGTGCTGCTGAAAGGAATCAACGATACCCGGGTCAAGATGTGGAAATTGTGCGAGACAGTGCAGGAAGCATATGTTCGCCCGTACTACCTTTTCAACTGCAGCTACCGAAACCCGCAATTCAAGCATTTCAGGGTACCTCTGGAAGTCGGCCGTGATCTTGTGGAATCGATGTACGGCAATATCTCGGGTGATGCCATACCACGCTATATCGCCACCGCCGGCGGCAAAATCCCATTGCATCGTTCCAACGTTGTCAGCGGTAATGAAGGCCAGTATGTGCTGAAGAAACCCTGGAGCGGAGAAGAGGTCAGTTACCCGGACGCTGATCCGGATGTCTATCAGCAGGATAATTTTGCCTTCAAGATGAAATAGCGATGCGTAGCCAGATTGCCGAGTTTTTAAAAAACAGTGAGCAGGACCTGTTCCGGTTGTTGCGGGAACTGGTCCTGCAGTCAAGTTACAGCCGGGATAAGGCTGGCGTTGATGTAGTTGGTCAAATCATCAGCCGAGAACTCTCAACTCTGCCGATGGATTTAGAACGCTACGAATCGAGCGAATACGGCAACAATCTGTTGTTTCGGAGCCCTGCCTGCTGCCCGGGTACCAAGCCTATTCTGCTGGTGGGTCACATGGATACCGTGTTTCCACCAGACAGCCATTTCAATTGGTTTAAGGAAGAAAACGGTAAAGTCTTCGGGCCCGGTGTGATCGACATGAAAGGCGGTCTGGTGGTTGCCATATTTGCCTTGAAGGCGCTTTACAAGATGGGGCTCTTGCCTTCTCTTCCCATTACGCTGCTCTGCAATTCCGATGAGGAAATCGGTTCCCCTTCCTCCCGCCAACTCATTGCCGATGAAGGGGCCAGGAGTTTGTTGGCCATGGTCTTTGAATGTGGCGGCCTTGGCGGTGAAATAGTGACCGGGCGCAAAGGCAAAACAGGTTATTCACTGAGCGTTCAAGGCAAAGCCGGCCATGCTGCCTTTGCTGGCAAGGACAAAGCCAGTGCCATCCTCGAACTCGCCCGGAAAACCATCGCCATGGAGCAGTTAAACGACCCCGGGCGACAACTTGTGGTAAATGTAGGTGTGGTGGCTGGTGGCTTAGGGCCCAACACCATTGCCGAGAAAGCCTCTGCCCAGATAGACACCCGATTTCTCACAGCAGCAGATGCCAGGCACTGCCATGCTGCACTCAACAGTATAACCAATGAGTGCACTACACCAGAAACACACGCAGAACTGACAGTCACTTCGAGGCGTGATCCGATGGAACAGAGTGCTGCCAACAAAATGCTCTACACTGCAATTTATAAAGAAGCTCAACAGCTTGGTCTTCCCCTGAAAGAGGAATTGAGAAGTGGTGTCTCCGACGCCAATATCATAGCTGGAGTGAAAACCCCGGTGATCGACGGCCTTGGGCCAATCGGCGACCTCGATCACAGTGATCGTGAGTATATGTTGCGGGATAGCCTCCTTGAGCGGACTCTCCTCACGGCCTGTTCAATCATAACCCTTTGGGAGAACCATTCGGCCCAGCCCTCCTGATCTGTCTTTTACATATGCAGCCGCCGCCTGTAGCTATGAGGCCGGCTGCATATGTTTTTCTATCCTGCTTGCCCCTCGGCCTGGTCAAGCAGTTAGTTGATAACACTCACTATTTATCCTTTCATTGACACAGCAGTTACCAAACTATAGATTGTATTCAGATACTTGATAACTTTTGGCTTCCCAGCCAACCAAGCCTCGTCAATCTTGTCCAACATCATTAGGTGGGCAGTATTTCAAATACATTCAGACGATGAACTCATTAAATCCAGAGCAGGATGCGCTCCTCATTGTTGATATCCAGAATGACTTTCTCCCCGGCGGCAGTCTGGCCATTACCGATGGAGATAGTATTATCCCGACAATAAACAGTTATATTAAGAAATTCGCCGATGCTGGTGCTGCTATATTTGCCAGCAGAGATTATCATCCGGCTGAACATATCTCCTTCAAGGACCAGGGTGGTCCCTGGCCACCTCATTGTGTGGTCGGAACATGGGGAGTGCAATTCCACCCGGATCTGCAGCTTACCGACAACACCATCTATATAGAAAAAGGCACTAATATCGGCAAAGAAGCATACTCGGCAATGGATGAAACTCCCCTCGCCGGCAAATTGCAGCAAGCAGCTATCAAGCGGGTCTTTATCTGCGGCGTTGCCACCGATTACTGCGTGCTTGCCTCTGGCAAAGACCTGCTCGCAGCCGCATTTGAGGTGGTACTGCTCATGGACGCCATTAAAGCTGTCGACGTGAACCCGGGTGATGGTGACCGGGCTGTTGCCGAGCTGATCTCCTCTGGTGCGACCCAGCTAACTATCAATAACCTTTAACATACAACTGTCAGGCTGTAACAATATGCAAACTATCTCCCCGCTGCTCACCGACTTTTATCAGCTGACCATGATGCAGGCGTATTACGATCATGGTATGGAAGACGAGGCTGTGTTTGAGTTTTTCGTTCGCAAGCTCCCTTCCGAGCGTAAATTTTTCGTTGCCAGTGGCCTGGAACAGGTTGTTGAGTATCTGGAGACTGTTCATTTCAGCGAAGCTGATATCGATTTTTTGCGTCGTGATGGCCGCTTTAACGAGAATTTTCTCAATCGTATAAGGGATTTTGAGTTCAGCGGCTCCGTGGATGCAATGGCGGAGGGAACTCTGTTTTTTACCGATGAACCAATTCTTCGCATCACCGCCCCATTGCCGGTGGCACAACTTGTCGAAACCCGTATCATCAATATTCTGCAATTTCAGACCCTGATCGCCTCAAAAGCGATTCGCATGAAACAGATCATGCCGGAAAGTACGCTCATCGATTACGGGCTTCGCAGAGCCCACGGAGCTGAGGCCGGTCTTCTTGCGGCTCGAGCCAGTTATATCGCCGGCTTCACCGGCACAGCAACCGTCGCCGCCGGCATGACATTTTCCATCCCGGTATACGGCACAATGGCCCACTCGTTCATTCAGGCTCACCTTTCCGAGCGTAAAGCATTTTCTGATTTCGCGGTCAGCCATCCCGACAATACCGTGCTGCTTCTCGATACCTACGACACCATTCGGGGCGCACACAAAGCTGTAGATCTGGCCAGGGATCTCGCTAATAGAAATATCAAGATCAAGGGGGTGCGACTCGACAGTGGTGATATGATCAAACTCTCCAGGCAGGTACGAAAAATTCTCGATGATGGTGGCCTGCATGATGTCGCAATATTTGCCAGCGGTAACCTGGATGAATATGCGCTTCAACGCTTTAGGGACGAAGCCGCTGCAGTAGACGGCTTCGGCATTGGTACCAAAATGACCACCTCAGCGGATGTTCCATACCTGGATTGTGCCTATAAACTTGTCGAGTACGCGGGCCAGGGACGCAGAAAACTTGCCCAGAATAAATCTACCTGGGCTGGCAGAAAACAGGTCTTCCGCAACTATGGTGATGACGGTACCATGACTGGCGACACCATGTGCCTCGCCCATGAACTGCATTCTGGTGAAAAATTGATCAATCCTGTCATGCAGCAGGGAAAACGGGTATCTCAACTACCGACATTGGATGAAACCAGAACCTACGTGCTCAAACAACTCGGTACTGTTCCAGAAGGCCTGCAGCCAGACTCCGAAGAGGATTACGACTACCCTGTTCAACAGTCTGAGGAGCTTGTCTCATATTGTGACGAGGTTTCAAAAGTAATGACCAGGAATCACGATTAACCGCATGGCGCAACAACCACCGGGCCTGTATCCCGATGATCATTATGCCTCTCTCACTGCTGGTCAGGCTCTATACTGCTTCGGGCCTGACCATGCCTGAACGTCTGAGATACTCATGCTTACCGTGATTGCCTGGTCTTCAATACCCGCAAAGAACCTTCAGGAGCGTTCGGCCTGTCTCGCCCGTAACACGGCAGGCATACTTTGCAGTCCCTCCTCAGTCATCGGCTCGTCTCCAAACAACATCATGCCTATGGAAAAGCCCAGCTCACGATAAGCTTCGAACTGTTGCTCATCAAAAAACTGATCATTTGTGGTCTGGTCCGGAAATGAGCCGTCTTTTCGTTTATATCCATAGATATCTTCACTGAGCTCTTTGACCAGAGTTGACTTCACATAGATAAAGCTTCCCTCTTCACCATTAATATATTTTATGGTGCCAATCGCATACGGCAGCTTCGAAATACCTGTCGCCTCAGCCGGTTGTAAAAGGTCTGTGCACAATGAAAGTTCGGCACCAAAATCAACCCGCACCAGTTCAATCAACTTCGCTAAATCACTAAAACTGAATGCAGGGTCACAACCAGCATCAGAAGCAACAATCAACCTGCAACGCCTGCGGATAAGTTCATATACCGCAAGGTTTTCGAAGTGGCCTCCGTCTGAGAGGTGTACCTGATGGCAATTCTCGTTAAGGCCGACTCCCAGCATCTCCCGAAAGATATAATAGTACCAGGCCGGCGCCCTCAAGGGTTTATAACATTTGTCCTTCACTTTTGGATTCCTGGCCCAGTAACCAAGCCTGACGTTGAACAGCGTCATCAAAAATGACAGGGGACGGGAACGGGTCGCATAGGTATTGGGGTCAACTGCAGCACCTGAAATGGCCATTGCCGTTGCCAGGTCCGTCTCACCTCCGGCATAACGCTCTGTTTCGAGCCAGTCAGTATTGTCCGAGCCGCAATAATATGGACTCAGAACAAAATTTTCCCCCCCTCTTCGCTTGAGCTTGGGGTTGCCTGAGCCAACTGTCTGAAGATTGGTATTGATGATATGATATGGCGTATCTGTTTCAGCCTGCTGAATAGTGCTGAGGTAGCAATAGTCTGCATCTCTTGCTGTTGCATTTATCCGCTGCATACTCGCCTTACCAGTATCTCCACCATTGGGGCTGAAATCATACGGCATATATGCCTCTCTCAGCCGGTTTCTATAAAACCTGTGCATGGAAACATGGTTAATATCGGCAAATATCGCCAGAAACAGTGATATCCCCATTCCTGCATAAATCAGATAGCTAGCTGCAGTCGAGCACGACAACTCTATAACTAACTGATACATATAGAGGAATATGCCGTAAACAATCAGACTCAAACCAATCCCCATCAGCAGGGAGCGTACACCACGAGTTTCATTTTGCTCTGTCCTGCCAATTAGGCCCGCACCAAATGAAATCAGACCACTTAATGAAATTGAGGAAAGAGTCGCCTTCAACCAGTCAGACCCGACAAACTCCCTGATAGAGTTATGAGCAATGGGGATAGTGCCGACAATAAGAGCAATAACAGCGATCATCAACCAAATGCCCATCCAGACCCGAAACCAGCGTTGCACAACTTCGTGGCAGAATTTTCGGCATCTGGTTGACACCACATAGGCAAGGGTAATCACCAGATAAGCGAAGAACGATACGAGAGACAGGCAAAATATCAGAAAAAACCCATCAGGTAATGCCAGCCCCTTGTTGAGGGAGATCACCACCCCTGTAAAAATTGGTGTGCAACTGATCGAGTTTATGGTCAACCAATAGAACAGGGCCAGAAATACCGGAATCACAATTAGAAGATTGACGGCAACTCCTGTTATGCAGGCAGCTATCAACGCCCAGACGGTTAAGCCGTCCCCAGGCGTCAGATATTGGCCATGGCAGCGCAACCAGGCAAGCACCTTGCCCCCTGTGCCGCTATAATCTTTTCTGCTGTTACCAAATGGAAAGATGTCCCGCCCCACTATCTTCAGCCAGGTCAGACAGGAACCAATATAACCGCCCCCGGAAACCGTAGAAAGGTAATCGACATATTTCAAGAAACCCGACCTATTCATCGCCTGGAGCAGACCGAGATTAAAGGTCGCCGATCGTATGCCTCCACCTGAAAGCGCAACTCCGATGTACTCACCCTCCTTTTGTTCCCGATAAATTCCGGCCTTCTTCCGGCGCCGACTGAGCCAGGTTTTTTCTTTCACCGGTACATTTTCACTCCCCACCAACTCCTGCCACTTCGACATACTCCCCTCCCTCAAGCCATCATTATATTCAACATACTGATATAACTTAATATTACTTAGCAACCTAACAGATTAAACATAATTTCGCAGGTCAATACTGGATATTCATTCGCAAAAATGATGATTTACAGGAAAACTGTACCGACAACGGTGAAAGATCAGCGATGGAATAGCTTTGTGAAAATAGCTCTTGTGCCTCAACATCTTTTTATGGCAATACAGATAGATAATTACTTCCAAATTGAGGCCAGATTCACACACAATCAGAGGTGGGAAATGAAAGTTTCTGAAACACTTTTAAAGAGATCTTCAACTCGCTGTTATCTGCCGAAACCAGTTGAACGTGAAAAGATAGAACGGCTGCTTGAACTGGCCAGGCACGCTCCATCAGGGGCCAACACCCAGCCATGGCAGGTAGCTGTTGTTACAGGTGAAAAAAAGCAGGAATTGCAGACACAACTGGAGAAGGCCTTCTGGCAGGGAAAACCTTCCCAAAAGGATTACAACTATTACCCTGAAGAATGGGTTCCTCCCTACAGCAGGCGACGCACCAATTGCGGCATGCAACTCTACTCAGCCCTGGAGATAGAGCGTCATGATATGCAAAGACGTAAAGAGCAATGGGCAGCAAACTACCGGGCTTTTGATGCCCCGGTGATGCTCCTGTTTTTCATGGATGCTGTCCTGGCCGCCGGATCATATCTTGATTACGGCATGTTTCTGCAATCACTCATGCTCGTGGCAGTTGAGGAAGGTCTTGCCACCTGCCCCCAGGCCGCACTCGCAGAACACCCGGACATCGTACGACAGTACCTTAACTATCCCGACAACATGATTCTGCTTTGCGGCATGGCTCTAGGCTATAAGGATGAAACGGCCCCGGTGAATTTATACCGCACGCCCAGGGAGGAGGTGGCAGATTTTGCGCGATTCTTTTAATACACTCACCATCACTGGTTTCACTGCTTTCCATACCGGACACATTTATCGAGTGACCAATGGCTCATTTTTTTTACTCTGACAAAATTTCTTGAACTCTTACATACTGCACACTAGAATGCAGCGCCGTAGGGCAAAATACTCATATTCTTCATAGCAACGACGGAAGACAAAGTGGTGACTCAGTGAGTCTATTTTGTAATTGCCTCCATGTCTGCCAATAGAAATTCAGTAATTCTATGAAGTATAAATTTTCAATTACTTTGTCTTGCCTAAGAGATGGGCTCTAAGCGTCCCTGGACTTCAGGATGTCCCAAAATGAATTAACTGCCACCTGGCGAAAATCCGGCAATCAAATGATATCATTTATACTTCCAGTTTATAACGAAGAAGAATCCCTGCCAGAGCTCTATAGCCGCATCACAGAGGTAATGGCTGATGTAGATAGAGAATATGAGATCCTTTTTATCAACGATGGCAGCACTGATTGCAGCCCCGATGTAATCAACGGGTTTCGCGACAATGACCCTAAAGTAAAAGTCATTAATCTGAGAAAGAATTTTGGCAAATCTTCCGCCCTGCAAGTGGGTTTCGAGAATGCCAAGGGGGAAATAATATTCACCCTTGATTCTGATCTCCAGGATGACCCGGCAGAAATCCCGAACTTTCTGAAAGAAATTGAAGCAGGCAACGATCTGGTCACCGGCTGGAAGGTCAACAGAAAAGACCCCAAAGAAAAGACCATCCCCTCAAAAGTCTTCAATTATTTTGTCTCGAAAATGAGCGGATTAAAGCTCAACGACTATAACTGTGGATTTAAATGTTACACCCGGCAGTTAACTCGTGAGTTACATCTTTATGGTGAACTTCACCGCTTTGTGCCCTTTCTTGCCCACAAAAAAGGGTTCAAGGTAAAGGAAATCCCGGTGCTGCATCATGAACGCAAATATGGCTCTTCCAAATTTGGCTTCGAGCGATACGCCCGGGGATTTTTTGACCTTCTCACCGTAGTGTTTCTCACCAATTATCTGCACCGGCCAATGCACCTTTTCGGCTGGGCCGGTTCTGCCTTCTTTTTCAGCGGCCTTGCTATTTTTTCTTACCTGTTTTTCGGTCGTTGGATTTTCGGTGAATCAATCGGAACCAGCCCACTTTTTACAATATCCATTTTTCTCACCGGAATCGGCACCCAGATATACATTGCCGGTCTCGTCGCGGAGCTGATTGTCCACAACAAGGAACGAAGAGACATAAACAGCTACTCAATTCGCGACGACAAGCCATGAGAATTCTAAAGTTTTTTGGCACATCCGTCATTGCCACCGGTGTAGATTTTCTAATCTACGCCGGCCTGGTTCAGATTACGTCACCTGTTGTAGCGAACGTTTTCAGCGCCTCAGCTGGATTGATTACAAATTTTTTCCTGCAGAAAAGCTATGTCTTCAATCGCAGTAACAGCCTTAAGAGATCATTTATTCTATCCCTCGTCTTCTCTCTCTTAGGTCTTGGTCTCGGGACAGTATTTATTTACCTCTTTACGACCTTTACACCGCTTGCACACCAGCCAGTTATCGCCAAGGTGATTACCACCGCGATCATATTTTTTTATAACTATTTCACCAAAAAGATCGCCTTCGGGCATAAAGATACAGAAACTTCCGGAGCCACATCATGCTAACCAGGGCCAGCAATCTCTTTGTTCATCGGTTTCCGTACGTTATCGCGACATACTTTATCCTGCAGATACTTGTCCGGCTTATTACCACCAACGGTGTGACGGTTGACGAGAGTGAGCAGGTCATGCTCACTCAATATTTTGCTCTCGGCTATAACGCGCAGCCTCCGCTCTATACCTGGCTGCAGATGATCTTCTTTGGAATATTTGGGAAAAACGTTTTTGCAATTGCCTTATTGAAAAACCTTACCCTGTTCTCCATTTACATTTTCACTTACGCCACCGCTCTTTTACTGACGGAAAATAGGGCAAAAGCTTCACTTTCCGCCGTAGGTCTGCTCTTTCTGCCCCAATTGGTATGGGAAGCACAGATAGACCAGATTCATACTGTATTATTGACTGCTTCCACAGCGGCATTCTTCTATTTCTACTTTTATGCAGCAAAGAAACAAACCCTTGCAGGTTACCTGCTGTTCGGGGTGAGTGGTGCTTGCGGCTTATTAGCTAAATACAATTTTGTAATTGTCGTATTGGCCCTGCTGGTGGCCACCCTTATGGTGCCCGATTACCGGAGGAGGATTTTCAATAAAAAGTTGTGCCTCTCAATTGCGGTGGCAATAATCCTCACCCTCCCCCACATAGTGTGGTTTCTCACCCATATGGATCTGGCAACCAGTGAGACCATTACCCGCATGAACGTAGACCAGGGAGGAAGCTACCTGGCAGACATTCTCCATGGTTCCGTTGAACTGGTGTTATCCTATCTCGCCTTTATCGCCGTTTTCCTTGTTTTCTACCTTGCTCTCTTTCGCAAACAATTCAAACTGCAGCCTTTAACCCCTGCAGCACGACTGCTTGCAATTTATATAGCGACCACCTTTCTCGCTATCTTTGCTATTGTCCTGATAAGTCAATCAACCAATATTAAAGAACGATGGCTGCAACCATTCCTGTTTATCCTGCCACTCCTGGCATTTATGCTTACCGATCTCCCCCAGGTTCGACCGCGCTCAATTCGTATCTACACCGGAACCGGTTCTGTGCTGTGCCTGATAGTCATGCTGATCATCCCCTTGCGTGTTGTACTCGTAGATTTTGACTCGAAACCACACAGGGAAAATTATCCGTTCAAGGCAATCAGTGAGAAACTTAACCACCAATCACCTGAGGGCCAGCGGTTACTTGTACTCACTGAAGACAAATTCATAGGCGGGAACTTACGACTTTTCATGGAAGATGCCACTCTTATCACCCCATCGATTCCACTACAAAAATATACCCCAGAGGAGACTGTGCTGGTGGTGTGGCAACGACGTAACCCCATCGAATTTCTCTCTGGTTCAGCCACTCCTGTAGATCTGGAACCTGATGAGATTATTGTGCCGTACAGGTTTTCCAAAAGGTTTGATGCCAAATTCTATGCCCAGGTCTATTCGTTGGATACAAGCCTTATTCAATGATCAGCCTTAAACCTGCCCGACTAAATAATGATAGAGATCGTCATACTGTTTGATGATCTTTGTCATGAGAAAAAGGGGTTTCTTCTCCGCCGCGATCCTGGCAAATTCGGCCTCATACTGCTGATAATTGTTATAGACATCCTCCAGTTTAGCCCCGAGTCGTTCCTGGGTAACAATAAACCGCTCCGGCAAAACTTCCGGAACTGCGCCGACCGGGGTGGAGATAAAAACTCTTCCGTAAAAAAGTGACTCAATCAGTACTTTGGGCCCTCCTTCACTGAAAGACGATACAACCACCACATGGGCATCATGTATCTGCTGATGGACATCATTACGAAAGCCCAGCAATTCTACCCGCCCCTCAGCACCGAGCTCGACAATCAAAGCCCTGAGCGAATCATATTCCTGACCTTCACCAATAATTTTCAGCACCAAGGGAAAAGATAGTGAGGAAACCTGCCTGATAAGTTCGGCAAAGCCCTTGATCTTGTCCAGCCTGCCCACAGCAACGACGGTAAATTTTTCAGGAAGACTACCGGATAGAATTTTTCCCTCTTCGACACCATTATAAATGGTCCATACTCTGCCTTTTTTTCCAAGATGTATCGAGCTTGCCGCCTTTTCCGAGACGGTGGTTACCCACTGCATTTTATTAAACACCCTGCCTTTTCGATCATTATGCTTTGTGGCGAGATGCTTTTTGCCAAGCAGCATGTTCACCCTGAAGACAAGTTCTGTGGCCTTGGCGGCATGGGTGTGGATAATGTCAGGATCAAGCCAACCGAGGAGTATATACAGTTCAAATATGAGGAGTGGATTGTACCTGGTGGGATTCGATTTCAGGGTATAAACTTTGACCGACTCAGAAAGCATCTGCCCGATCTTATTACCCCGTATGATAATAGCCGCGACATCGTGGTGCTGAGCCATTGCGTTTACCAACTCGACAAACGCTTTTTCCGCACCACCATAATGCTCTGAGGCAATGAACAGTGCTACTTTCAAATACTGTCACCCCTTCACCGGAATGAAGCTGGAACAGGTCGCTATGTTCAAGCAGGAGATATTCAGTTGATTCGAAAAAAAAGGACTATTAGTTGTCAGGCCTCGTTTATCTAAACAAACTACCTTTTCTTTTGCAAGATATTCGGCGTAACCGCCTGGCTGAAATCAGCTGACAGGCCCAAATCAAAAAAGCCGCCCCCAAAAATCAGGTGCGGCTTTTCTTGTATCATATCGGCCTTAGCCCGGATTTCTCATGAGATGATGGGACAACTCTTCTCAAGAAATCAAGGGCAACCTTAGAGCTGATTAGTCTTATCAAGGGCGTAGACAATCCCCCTGTACGACAGGGTAATAACGACGACCCAACCTATAAGCAATCCTGCTATCATGAGGATACCTCCTGAAATGTTCGTGTCTCAATACGCTTTTTTATCTGTAACATCAGACACTGTGAGCTGACGTGCATTCATCAGACGCCATACATACGCGATATAACCGAGAACAAAGGGAATTCCCATTGCCACATAGGTCATTGCTGTGAGCGTAAAATGGCTGGAAGACGCATTGTAAATGGACAGGCTTGACTGCAGATCGACCTTGGACGGATAAAACGGAGTACCGTTGAAAGCTGCAGTAAAGAATATCGCCAAACCGACCAGGACCGTACCGAGACCGCCAAACCAGATACCTTTTGTCGACTGGCTGAAAGCGGTTTTATAGACTCCGAAAACGACCAGTACCAAACCGACAAGCAGAAGACCGAGAACCACAGGCATTGCCAGCAGGTTACCGAGATATTTATTAGCCTCCATACTCACCTGTCCGATTTCATTCACCTGAAAGCCATCCATCAGCAGCAATCCACCCAGTATGTAGAGCAGAAAAGGCAGCGCACAGAGCAGACTGGTCAAACATGACTTGCGAACCCGTGCCTCAAACTCAGGCATTCCTCCAAAGTCGATGTTATTTACCAGATACATGGAACCGAGCACCCTGGCATTGAAGACCAGGAAAAGACCCATGGAGAGGTTGAAAAGAGAAAATGCCGCCTCAAGTCCTCTGTATGGAGTCGCCCAGCTCACCCGGTTAAAATCATCCAGGTAAAAATTGGAGCCGGTAAAAAACGTTCCGACTGCCGCACCAATCAACAGGATGCCCACAGAACCGTTTATAAACAGAAACAGTTCGTACGTTTTGGCACCAAAGATATTGCCGGGTTTTTTACGAAACTCGTAGCTTACCGCCTGAAAAATAAAGGTGAAGAGAATCAGTACCCACACCCAGTATGCGCCGCCGAAACTGGTGGCATAAAATTTCGGGAAAGCGGCAAAAAGTGCGCCACCAAAGAGCACCAGGGTGGTAAACGTCAGTTCCCATTTCATGCCCAGGGAGTTTATCACCAGGGACTTCTCTGTTTCGTCCTTTGCAATCTGCCACAGCAGTGACTGACCACCCTGGACAAAGGTGAGAAAGAGAAAAAGTGCGCCTACAACAGAGACCAGTATCCACCAGAGCTGCTGCAGGATTTCTAAATCAAGGCTACCAATCATGTTAAATGCCCTCCGGTCCTTTTTTGATCTGTTTCAGCATAATTGTAACCTCAGCAATCAACAGGGCAGTAAAGACAGTGAGAAACATAAAGAACGTTGTCTGTACATTACCTGCAGAGATATTGGTTGTAGCGACATGCACCGGCAACAGGTCCTGAATTGCCCAGGGCTGTCGGCCAACTTCCGCCACAATCCAACCAGACTGTGACGCGATCATAGCCAGGAAGAACATCGGCACACCAGCCAGTTGCAGCCAACGCTTGTCCTCTAAGGTTCCCTTCATGGAGAAATAGAGATTCAGGACAAACATCAGACCAAAGAGAGTGCCGAGGAAGACCATAGTATGAAACGAGTAGAAGGTCAGTGGGACCGGCGGGACCACGTCTTCAGGCTTTTCCAGGTATCCGTAACCAAGGAAATCCTGATTAGCGTTGAACTTTTCCAATGCCGCTTCGGCAGCCACATCATCCATCGCTTTTCTGGCATCCTTGTATGCCTTCAAATCAGTAATAGCAAGCTTGCCGCGCTCCATTTTCTCGGCGGTACTCATTATGCCATGTTCTTCATTGCCATAAACCAGATCGTTGATGCCGGGCACAAAGGAGTCAAACTCACGATTGGCAAGCAGGCTGAGAACGCCGGGGATCTTCATCTCAAAACTGAACGCCTCAAGTTCATCACCTGGTTGTTTGTCCCTGTTTAAAAGACCTAAAGCGACAATGCCTGCATTCTGCTCACCATCCCAGAGGCCTTCGTAGGCCGCAAGCTTCATTGGCTGGGTAGAGGCATTGGTGTACGCGGACTCATCGCCATTAAAGGCAACATAAACGGTCGAGATCAGACCGAAAACTGAAGCTACAAGAATAGATTTTTTCGCCATTTCCACATGACGTTTTTTCAGCAGGTAAAATGACGAGATGGTTATCACAAACATCGACCCAACAATAAAACTTGAACTTGTTGTATGGGTAAACTTTGAAATAGCTACAGGGGAAAACAACACTTCCCAGAAGTTCTGCATCTCAAAACGGGCAGTATCCGGATTAAAAGCCATGCCGGTAGGAAACTGCATCCAGCCGTTGGCAACCAGAATCCATAGCGCCGAGAGATTCGAACCAACTGCCACCATCCAGGTTGAAAAGAGGTGAAAGCGCTTTGAGACCCTGTCCCAACCAAAAAACATCACAGCAAAAAAGGTCGCTTCCAAAAAGAATGCAAAGATACCTTCAATGGCAAGCGGAGCGCCGAAGATATCACCGACCATCCAGGAATAATTGGACCAGTTGGTGCCAAACTCAAATTCGAGAATAATACCGGTCGCGACACCGATGGCAAAGTTAATGCCGAACAGGGTCATCCAGAATTTGGTTATGCTCTTCCACTCTTCCTTACCTGTGCGGACATAAAGAGTTTCAAAAAACGCGCAGAGAAACGATAACCCCAGCGTCAGCGGTACGAAGATCCAGTGATACATTGCAGTCAGCGCAAACTGGGCCCGAGCCCAATTCACCATGACGAGATCAATCTCCCCCATAAAAATTTCCTCCGTAATTATTGAACTTTTGCCGGGATAGTAATTCTATCAATTACGTAATCTGCCCGATCTTGATCTGTTGTAAAATTTGTTTTGAGATAGTTTGGGAAAAAGAACAGCTTGAGTACAGCAAACATCACCACCAGCTTGATGATTATAATTTTCCATAACGTCTTTCCAAGGGTCATGCCCAGGAAACCATCTCTATAAAACCTGTAAACCCGCCCAGGATATTCCAGCACTTTTTCGACCTCCAGCTTCTCTAAATCAACTGCTTCCAGCCTATCTGTTTCTCTTTTGCTCAACAGGACAACACCTTCTGCATACTATTGGCGACTACTATATCGGGAATCAAAATCTTGTGCAATAATAATTATCATTAGCAGTTGCATTCTATTTTCTCTTGTCGGCAACTCCTCTACAAAACTCGTACTGGCATTGAACTTGCTTTAGTTTTTCTCACATGGGAAAAACTGTTTTTGAGGACGATATGCTACAAAAGTGTAATATCATAGACACAACATTACGAGAAGGTGAACAGACCCCTGGCGTCATGTTCTCTATCAACGAGAAAAAACGAATTTTATCCGAGCTCGCACAACTCGGTGTGGACGAAGCGGAGCTCGGGATAGCCTCTGAACTTACTCTATGCTTACCGGAGCTCATCAGTCACTGCCAAGATGAGTTACCCGGCTTGAACTATTCTGTATGGAGTCGATGCAAGATAGAAGATATCAGACTGGCCGCAGAAATAGGTGCTGATATAATCTCACTTTCCATACCCGCCTCCGATCTCCACCTGCAAGACAAACTGGGCAAAGACAGGACATGGGCGCTCGATACCATGACCAGCAGCATTGCACTGGCCAAGTCACTGGGGATGAGAGTTGCTGTGGGTTTTGAAGACGCCACCAGAGCAAATAGGTTTTTTCTCACCCAGCTTGCTCAACAGGCTGAGAGCGCCGGCGCTTTCCGGATCAGGCTGGCCGACACCATCGGCAGTGCATCACCAACCACTATACGAAGTCTTGTAGAAGAATTACGGGCAGGACTCTGCGCCATTGAGATCGGGGTACATACCCACAATGATTTCGGCATGGCAACAGCCAATGCCATCTCCGCGGCGGAAGCTGGTGCCGACTGGCTTGATGTTACAGTGTTAGGGCTGGGGGAACGATGCGGCTGTGCCCGGCTGGAAGAGGTGGCCGGATATCTGGAATTAACTGGTTGGCAAAACAGGTTTGACCTGGCCAGGCTACGACCGCTGGCAGAGTTTGTGGCTGAGCTGATGGCCCTCCAGATCGATCCCCACCGCCCATTACTCGGCAAGGACATCTTTACCTGTGAAACGGGATTGCATCTCATGGGACTGCAAAAAAACCCAAAGACCTATGAACCATTCGCACCGGAAAGGGTAGGTGGCAGCAGAAAACTCCTGTACGGTGCAAAAAGCGGGAGCCACGCCCTGGCACACGAGCTGGAGAATCGTGGCTACTCACACCTCGGTCCGGATGCAATTGCCGAACAACTCCAACAGGTGCGCGGCCTTGCCCAGAAGCTGGGCAGACCCCTCACCATGCAGGAGTTTGAATCCATGATCTCCTGAGAAAGAAGTACTCCTGGCTAATACTCTTCTAAACGGGCAAACTCTGCATTCTCAAGCCATGCTTCCGGTCGTGAAACAAACTCGATTATATTCTCGATAAGCTTGTAGTGCCTGCGTTCTTCCCGTGCAAAGGTGAGCAGGTTTTTCTTCTCGACCGGGTCTGTACTTTCTTCAGCCTTTCTCTCGTAAAAGGTAAAAGACTCCTCTTCAGCTTTCAGCGCCTTCTGGTAGGCTGAAGGCTGAGTCAGCTCCTTGCCGATGCTGACTGTGCCCCGATCTTTCATCTCCTGAAAAATGTTTCTCGCCGACTCCAGAATATTGCTCTCTTCTTTTGAGACCTTTGCTTTTTCATGCATTTTTTTCAAGATCTCATAATGTTTCACTTCGTCGTCGGCCAAACCGGTAAAAATTTTTTTCAGACCAGGATCATCTGCTTTTGCAGCCAGTTCACGGTAATATGCCTCTCCATCCTTTTCCATCTGCATTGCAAATTCGAAGACATTCATGTGGCTCCCTCCGTCGCTTTTGCCGGTTTATCCGTAAATATTACCTGTGCTCGACATCCATTCAAAGTATAGCGCAATCAAAATACGTTCGTCTAACCCGAATATTTCGTCAACATGCACGGAGCTTGCTGACTATATTAAAAAGCAACACGTTGTTCACTCTTCGAACAGTTATGCCGAGCCCATAGCATTCGTTGCCAGACACACGCCGTCAATACGGCATAGAACTGTTACAGAGAAAGATTGCAGATCATTTTTGTCTTAAGTACATTATCTTATTCCCAAAGAAAGCGATTACATGCAGCAGAGACGGCAGGGTTTCACGCCTCGTTTTTCGGCTCAAGCTGCAGAAGATTATGTAATTGCTCTACATTCCCATGAAATACCTGGCGATTCGACATTATGGAACAGCAAACATTCGACCTGACCCGACACATCCGCTCTATTCCCGACTGGCCTATAGAAGGCGTAATTTTCCGGGACATCAGCTCTCTTCTTGAGGACAAACTGGTTTTCCGCAAAACCATAGATCTCTTTGTTCACCGTTATTTCACAACCCAAATAGACGCTGTGGTTGGAATCGATGCCCGTGGCTTTATCATCGGTGCACCGCTCGCCTATGAACTTAATGCCGGCTTCATCCCGGTACGCAAGAAAGGCAAACTCCCTGGTAAAACCATTTCGGAAGCATATGAACTTGAATATGGTGAAGCGGAAATTGAAATTCAGCCTGACTGGCTGAACAAAGGCGACAAGGTACTGCTTATCGATGACCTGATCGCCACCGGCGGCACCATGCTCGCTGCCGCCAAACTGCTAAAAAAACTCGGTGTGGAAATCATTGAGGCTGGTGCCATTATCGACCTGCCTGATCTTGGCGGCAGTGCCAAACTCAGGGACGCAGGAGTAAAAGTACATACGTTCTGTGAATTTGAGGGGGAATAGGGCCTGAGAGGTTGGAAGTAACATTACACCTGGAAGGCATCTGTTAAAAAAAAGCGGGCTGTGTGAACCTTCTGTTCACACAGCCCGCTTTCAGGTTGAGCTGAAAACTGAGACTTACGCCTGCCTGATCTCCCAGGTGATATCCATGATCTTTTTATACATCATGGAGACCCCGCAATATTTCTCCTGGGAAAGCTCCACGGCCCGCTTGAGTTTATCCTCCGGCAGATTCTGGCCTTTGAACTCATAAATAATATGCATGGCAGAGTAGACTGACGGCACCTCATCTGTCAGTTCTGCCTCGACGGTTATCACCAGGTCTTCGAAATCCACTCGCATCTTCTTGAGTATTTCAACCACATCGACCCCGGTACATCCGGCAAGGGACACCATCATCAGTTTTTTAGGGCTGGCTGCAGTGTCACCACCACCAGCCTCTACGGGAGCGTCTGTTATAACACTATGGGGCCCGACTTTTGAGTCGAAGGCCATATTCTCTTTCCAATGGGTCTGAATAGTCGTTTTCATACAATCACATTAAACGGAATTCACCACTCAATTGCCAAATAGCACCTTCAGCCGGGCATGATCTCCCGATTGTGGGCGCTTTTTATGCAATCACCTCGGCACTACCTGATTTTTTTAACGGCGGGGGAAGCCATTCATGATCTCGCGAACGGCTTTGTTGATAATCATGCCTGCTTCCCGCTCATCCACTTTCCGGACTATGGTGTCGGTTGCCGAGCCGCGCCATATGAGGTTGCCGGATTCCCTGTCAACAATATCAATTACCAGGGTACCTTCCTTGTAACTTTTTTGGATCGAACCTTCTTCTACCGTTTCAGGCAAGGCCGCCGCAAGTGCACTGCCATAACCATAGGAGCGATAGAAATGACTGATATCCTGATGCTGAATCTTCTCATCCAACTTGCCGAACCAGGAAATCAGAAAATCCGCAGAATCCGGCTCAGCCCTGCTATAGCCCTTTACCACAAGTTCCCGTTCAACAGCCTGCCGGACGAACCGGTCGACCTCCGGCTTCGGTGTACGTACCCGGCCACCATCTTCCACGGAATCAATCCAGGCAAAGCTGGTCAAAGATGACAACTTTTCAGAAGAATTTGTCGAATGCTGTACCTCCATGGTCGAGCAGCCACCAAGCAGAAATACAATGGAGCATAGAACAAGTAATGTACGCATATATCCCCTCATAAAATAGTTACGGGACTTCACCCTGAAGCAAAACGAGGTCCCCCAAAACGATTATTCCAGGGCAACCCATACTGATAAGGTTTTATGCCCACCGCAATCGGGTTGCGGCTTCAACAGGCTTCATGTTGCATGACTGCCTGGAGCCTCTACTGAAAAAGCAGCAATAACATCCCAAAACAATTGCGACTGTTTTCATGATACCATCCGGAAAATTTCAATACAGGAAAATATGCAGATCATCCAATTATAACGGTCACCTGTGACAGGATTCCGCCCTGTTCAACCAGAGAATTCACCTGATTAAACAGGGTTTTCAGACATCCGAATCATTTTGCGGAATCGTTATCTTTTTCGCGGTCTATGCCGAGCGTACCGGAATAGACTGTGAAAACTCCATCCTCCCCTGAGATCAGGCCCGAGCCCGGTTTCATCTCATTGCTATCCTGATAGACGAATTCATTACCACCACAGGAGGAGATGAAAGCTAAACAGACAAACAGGGTGAATAGAGAAGCGATTCTGCATTTTGCTGTTTTCATCATTAGAATTTCAACCTCGCACCAGTAAATACAGTGTTAACGTTTTCATAATCTTCGGCATCTGTGTCGAGATCATACTGCCTGAACATCAGGTAAAATTCTGTTGACCATGCCGGCACATTCTGAACTGCCATGAGTGCCCAGGTAGATGCCTCGTCACCAGCTATAGTGCCATTAACATCCTCGTTATACCCATAATCGACCGCGAAGGCGGTCTTGCCAAAATCGAAGATATCGGTCTTGTAACCGAGCTTGCCATAATAGAAATCGGCATCGTCACCACCCCCATCAAAATCACGGGTCCCGTACGCCAGGGTCACGTTAAAACCAAAGTCAAACAGTATGGAGGCTGAACCAGCATATTGCTCATCATAGCTGGTGAGAAGATTACCTGTATCACCGGTATCACCGGATTTCAACCAACCGAATCCTGCTGCCACCTTGGTGCCGTCATAATCTCTTGAGTACCAGATACCGGCATCATAACCGTCGCCCGAAAAAGCGGAACCGCTCAGGTAAAGACCATGCCAATGGGGAGTATCGTAGCGAATCCTGTCCTGGCGGCCGCCATCAAAGTTGGCATAAACCGACTTCACACGGGGATCATTATCCTCATCTACAGAAGTACCGTCCGAGAAGTAGACACCGCCTGCGATGGCCTGGACATCCGAATAACCGACAACAGAAGTGCCGGAAAGATCAATCTCTGCAATACCATCAGTTGAAGTGGAGCTGCGGCCCAGATAGAGCTTTCCGTATTGTTTATTTTCCCAGTACAGATCTGCGTGGCGCAAGGTAAGATCTGTACTGGCATCGTAGGTGTCAAACTGGCTTACGTTGTTTGAGGCATTGGATTGGAATTCATACTCAATCTTGGCGCCAACCTTGTTTTCTTCCGGTAGAAAAACTTCGGCCTTTAAGCCCATGCGGGATGAAGAGTTATCGTTATCGACAAAATAGGTCTCACTGACATCATCATTGTCTGCCCACAGTATGGCCCGGTTTACCTGGCCATACAGCTCTACGTTGACATCGGCTTTGGTCGATTTGACCCAAACCGGGTTGTCGAGATCTTCACCGTACCTTTCTTTCAGTTTATTGATCTCCATGGCCTGATTGTCCAGCTGGGCCTGCTGGCGCTCAATAATCCTGCGCAGTTCATCAAGCTCACTCATCGGCGAATCACCATTGGCGTACCCGGTGGTCGCCATCCCCAGTACCAGTAATGCAGAGCTTACGTATCCAGTCCAGATTGCTTTTCGCATCCCTTTCTCCTCCTTGGCAAACGTTTATACCTCTATGACATTACTCTCCTGAAAGCTGCACACCCTGAATAGCCACCTCCGGCAACACATCCGGACAGGGTGACACCCGGATATACTTGATATTAGTATAAGGGAACATGTACATCACCCCTTCTACCTCCATAACTACCTGATTGCTTTGAGGCATTTTCTCCATCATGCCTTGCATATTTCTGCTATCGACAGATTGCCTTGGAAAACGAAACTTCATCTCAAGACCATCTGTGAAATGTATGGTCAGCCAGCGTTTATCATCAATACAACCTTCCGGTTATTCGATACATTTCAGAACAACGGTCCAAGATAGAAAAATTGCACACAACTACTCATCTGCGTAGACGTGTTTGCGCAAAATGCGCTGTCTCTGCTTTCCGCATGGCAGGCAATATCGATTTTACAGTTAAAGATGAGTGACCACAGCGCCGTTTCTCCTGAATTCACATGGTGTGAATCGTGCCGAATTTATGCAGATTACACGTGGTCATCATTAAATGTATATAATGCCTGACAAAATGTTGCAAGCAAACAGGTTATTTTTCCTTGAAAATCAAATGGGCTGGTGAGGAGTGAGGCGGGAGATGGCTGGCGTACGGACGGTCTGTGTCGAGGCAATACACAAAAAGCTTAACATATTGATATTACATCCTAATGCAAATATAGCCCAAGCTGACTCTGATTAAGTCTCACTCCTGATTCCTTTCTCCCGTACCCTCACATATCTTAAGCTGATGCGAGTTGTAATCAGAAAGCCAGGGCAGAATCAGACCTCAGGTAGTACATCGATATATTTCTAATAGATATGATCTAACCTTGCCCTGTGGGAGGCATTTATGCAGAAGTACACCTGGAGAAACACGCTATAAACATCACAACCCGGAGGCAGGCGATTACATCACTCCGCGGTTTATTACCGGAGTGCCTGCTCTTTTACCAGTTGCTTCAGGTTCATAGCCGCATTTTCAGCACCATTCAGGTTAATGGCAGTACGAAATTGAGTCAGTCCATTAGTAGCAACTCCCTCGGGAATAATCCCAGGGCGGCTGGCTTTTTTGGGGTTGGATAACTGGAAGATGCGCTTGAGAGTGTTTTGCAGGAGCGCTGTTGTCGCCCGGGATTCATCAAGGGCCTGCAACTTTTCCCCGACGCTGCCACTTAGTCGCTCCAGATGAATCTGCTGCTCCCTGTCCGCCATCTCCCGCATGATTACCAGCGCCGGAATGCCAAGAGAAAGTGCGTCCACAACAGAATTGTAGCCTCCGAAAATCACAGCTGCACGCGAGGCTTTTAACGAGTTCACATAAGCTGCTCCCGAAAAAGAAAAGACCTGGCAACGCGGGATGGAACTGAAAACAGAACGAATCTGGGGATCGCAAAAAATATTCCAGGCACCGTGCTCATCACCCAGTGTGTTTATGGCCTGAGCAAGTTGCCTGGCGAAATGTCCGGTATTTTCACCCAGCCACGGAATAGATACCGTCGCAGCCAGCCCTGAAGCCCTGGCGTCCGCCGCCGTGTTTGCCGACACTTCCCGAAGCCGTGCCACATACCCGCATTCATTGGGAACGACTTTGTAAAAATTTTCAAGCAACCGCAGATGATCCTGACCGAGCACTCCACTATCCCCATACCACAAAAGGTTTTGATAATAGACCTCAAATGTGGCTCGGGCCGTTTCTGAACCTGCCTGGGCCACGCCGCCCACAACTCCACGCACACCGAGTACCCAGCGGGTTTTGCCACCGATCTTAACGGAACTGTGCTGCATCGCCGGTAGCAGCTCCCTGTGCTTGCCTTGAGGAGTATGGTCTGCCAGGACCACCTTTGGACGATACAACTCCACAACCTGCAATAGCTGTCTCGACCTCAGCGTACCCAGCTCGCTATCCTCAAATCCGCTTGATCCGGCAATCCCCCGCGATACTCCATCCACGACTTCCGTGGCATATGAGGGGAGCTTCAACCAATCGAGATGACGGTCACCTATCAGATCCTGGGTCAGTGATGCTCCTGTCACCAGCAGCACCTTCAGTTCAGGATACAAGCGCCGGATGGCCATACCAATGGCCGCACTTCTGCTGACATGGCCAAGTCCGCGGCCATCATGGGCGTAAATAAGAATATCGAGTCGGGGGGCTTCTGTTTGCATCTATCTCACAGGCAGAATTGAACTTCTGCCAACAAATCCGGTTTAAATAGGAATTCTGGCGATTTTCGCTCCATCATACACTACAGGCACGATCTGTAAACATGATCATGCCTGGAATTATCATGCAATTTCCAGTAATATCTGGTTTTCTGTCTCCTGCTGGTACATTTTCCATCTTACCGCTTCCCCTCTGCAAACTGACTATGAATATTGCGTACTATATGCCGTTCAAGCCCCTGGGCCACCCCAATCCATCCGGTGACCTTGTTGCGGGAACGGAGCTTTACAACTATCTCACAAAAGCAGGCCACAACTGTCAACTTGCCAGTCGGCTGAGGTGCCGCTGGATTTATCTGCGCCCGTTTGCTTTAATGAGACTGCTTGCCGAGCAGAAGAAGGTCTCGCAATCCTTAAGCACAGCCCCTGTTGATCTCTGGCTGAGCTATCACAGTTATTATAAGGCTCCGGATTTACTTGGCCCGTACTGCGCGAAAAAGCTGGGCATACCATATGTGATATTTCAGGGAATTTACTCTACCAAACGGCGTCGCAAGCTTAAAACATTGCCCGGCTTCTATCTCAACCGGCGAACCCTATCTGCTGCCGACCTGATCTTTACCAACAAGAAACGCGATCACCGTAACCTGCTGCGCCTGCTTCCCCCTGACCGGGTCTCGTATATCGCCCCAGGCCTGCACACCAGGAACTTCACCTTCAGCAATGAGGCCAGAAGCCGGCTTCGCAGCCAATATGAACTCGCAGATAAAGTTGTTGTCATGAGCGCTGCCATGTTCCGCCCCGGAGTAAAAACTGATGGACTCACCACAGTCATCAGATCCTGTGCCAAGCTGGTCAAAGAGGGCGCTGACATCCAGCTTCTCATTGCCGGAGACGGCAACAGCAGGGCTCAACTCAAAAAAACCGGCAATCAGCTACTCGGCAAGAACATAACTTTTTTAGGGAAAATTCCACGAAATGAGCTTTATCAGTACTATAGCGCAGCAGATATCTTTGCCTTTCCCGGTGTCGAAGAATCTCTGGGTATGGTGTATCTCGAAGCCCAGTCATGCGGGTTGCCGGTAGTGGCTTATGAAGACTGGGGTGGTGGCGAGGTTATACGAAACAGTGAGACAGGGCTGCTTTCAAGCGTATCGGAACCGGATCTTTTCACCCAAAACCTTAAACATCTTGTTGCCGATCAGGAATTGCGTCGGGCCCTTGGCGGCAATGCCGCTTCCCACGCACGAACCCATCACGAACTTGATCAGAATTACGATTTTCTCTGCAAACGTCTTGAAGATATCCGGACCCGGTGATTTTTTCCCAAAAGTCTCCACTCCTCCTTCAGAACCAACTGGAGACAATGCTTCAGCTGCCCTAAAAAAAGTATCGTTGCTTCTTATATTATCAATTTCAGGACATTTCTAGTATGCTCTCAAACCAGTGCCACGGCAGGGATGTCTATGAGACTTTTTACAGAAAGACCATAAGGGGCTGTTTTCTTATACTAATCACCTAATATACATTAGATACACATGCTGCAATTCAGGCTTCGTTTCTTTGCCATTTCATTACTCTTTGTCATATGTTCGCTGCTGAATCCTTCAGCAACCATGGCGCAAAAAGAGAAAAAAACCGTTCTCTACCTGAACTCCTACCACGATGGTTACCAGTGGTCTGATAACGTCCTTGAGGGTATTCGCAATGTTCTGACTGAAAGTGAATACATGATCGATTTGCAGATCGAATATATGGACGTCAAAAAGTACAATTACGATATTATCAAGACTACGCTGTACACCCTGTATAAGGAGAAATTCAAGTACGAAATCTTTGATGTTGTTCTTGTTTCCGACAACGATGCTCTCAGCTTTGTCCACGAATATCGCGATAAACTTTTTCCCGATGTTCCCATCGTTTTCTGTGGAGTCAACGGCATAGAAACAGTTGACTTGGCCATGGGAAATATTACCGGGGTCATCGAAAACTTCGACCTGGCCGGTACCCTGGATATCGCCCGCGAACTCCACCCTCACAAAAAAAGAATGATCGTTTTTGGCGATGACTCTATCACTGGTCACGCGATCGCCAAGCAGGTCGAGAATAAAATGCTGCTTTCCGATCCCGATCTGCACGTCGAATTCTGGTTTTCACTTTCTGTCGAAGAAACAGTAAAAAGAGTCGAAAATCTCCCTGATGACACATTCCTCTTTTTCACCCCCTGGTATCAGACCGTCAATGGCAGATTTTTCACCACTGAAGAAGTAATGGAGGAGATCTATGCTCATTCCAAGGTGCCGCTTTATACCAGTTGGGATTTCCTGCTAGGTCACGGTGTAGTGGGTGGCAGCATGCTTTCCGGGGCCAAACATGGTAGCACGGCAGCGCAGATAGCTCTGCAGGTACTGCACGGCCAGGAAGCTGAAACCATACCCATTATGATCGAGGAGGCCGGCTCTTATATGTTCGACTACAACGTCATGACCCGCCTCGATATAGATCAATCGCTGCTACCTGAGGGCGCTACCATCATCAACAGTCCCAAAATTTTTTACGAGCTGTCGAAAGAGCTGTTCTGGACTATCATGATCTCCTTTTTTCTGCTCTTTACTGCACTCCTGTTCCTGCTCATAGCCATGTCTGAGCGACGCAAAATGGAGCGTCAGGCGCTGGAACAACTTTCATTTCTTGAGACGCTTATGGATTCAATCCCCCAGCTGGTTTCATGGAAGGATCTGCAGGGAAAATACCTCGGTGCAAACAGGACTTTCATTGAATTTTTCGGTATTGACAGTATTGAATCCATGCGCGACAAGACCGCCAAGGATGTGGTGTCGGACAAGGACTACGGGAACTGGTCCACCCAGGCTGATGCGGCCGTTATCAAAGAGCGCAGACCATTCCGCAAGATGCGCAGGCACCTTATTGATCACTCCGGCACTTCAGGCTGGCTTGAGGTAAACAAGGTACCGCTGCTTGATCAGGCCGGAAAAATTGTCGGCATTCTATCCACTGCTGAAAATATCACCAAAGAACAGAACCTGGAAAAACAGCTCATCCAGTCCCAGAAAATGGAGGCGATCGGCACCCTGGCTGGCGGTATTGCCCACGATTTCAACAACATTCTGACCTCAATAATCAACTCCACCGAGCTCGCCATGGGCGACGTTGAGCCAGGCTCCCAGACCGAAAAGGATCTACAGAGAGTGTTGCGGGCTGCCCGTCGGGGAAGCCGGGTGGTCAAGCAGATTCTCTCTTTCAGCAGACCGTCCAGTGAAGGTTTTCAGCCAACGGACATCGCCCAGATCATCCATGAGGTGCTCGGCCTCCTTGACGCCTCCCTGCCTGCAAACATCGCGGTCAACCTGGAGATTGATTCTGAGAAAATGATGGTCAACAGTGACCCGACCCAGATTCACCAGGTCATCCTCAATCTCTGTACCAACGCCTTCCATGCTTTACGGGAAGTCGGCGGTACGCTCGGGATTGGTCTGTCAACCGTCTGCCTCGACATTGAACAGGCTGTAACCATGAACATTACGGATGGCGAATATGTGAAAATGACAATCTCCGATTCGGGTCACGGCATAGACTCCGAAATTATTGACAATATCTTCGACCCCTTTTTCTCAACCAAAGACATTACCGAAGGGACCGGTCTGGGTCTCGCTGTTGTCCATGGTATCATCAAGGGCCATAAGGGAGCCATAAAGGTGCACAGCGCCCCTGGTGAGGGCACTTGTTTTGAGATATACCTGCCCAAGAGCCAAGACAACGATTTCCCGGCAGATGCTGACACCATCACGATCGATCAGGGCAATCTCACCATCCTCTTTGTGGAAGATGATGAAGACCAGCTCAACAGTGTCCCGCGGATTCTCCGTGAGATGGGGCACACTGTCATTGCTATTCAGGACCCAATTATCGCCATTGAGCAGGCACAGCTTCAAAAAGATGCAATAGATGTTATTATCTCCGATTACGACATGCCGGCCATGAACGGAACGCAGTTGGCTAAAACTCTGGAAGACTTCCCGATAATTCTGGTCTCAGGCAGGGAAGATGCGATAATTGCGGCAAAAAAACAGCCTAATATTATTAAAACAATTATCAAGCCTTACGATAAACAGGACCTGAAAGTTGCACTGGGCGCCAAGTATGACAAGGAGTAAGCGATGAACCAAATGCTGATACTCGATGATGACATAGAAGCTTGCGAGACCATAGAGAGCCTGATCACCAGGCAATCCCACAGCTGCGACATGGCCCACAGCCTGAAAGTCGGCTTGAATCTCCTGAAAACCAAGAGCTATGATGTCGTCTTTTTAGATGTCCATCTTCCGGACGGCAACGGCCTCGACATCCTGCCGGAGATAATGGCCCTGCCCAACCCGCCCGAGGTGATAATCCTCACGGGCAAAGGTGACCCTGACGGTGCAGAACTCGCCATCAAGGGTGGCGTCTGGGACTATATCCTGAAGCCTTCCAGTGTACGCGAGATTACCCTGACCCTCAACCGGGCCTTGAAATACAGGCTGGAAAAGAATGCCCGCAGCGAGCAACAACAGCTCGATCTCAGCCTGGTGGTTGGCGTCAGCCCAGGCATCAAGACCTGCGTGCAGCTCACTTCCAAGGCCGCGCGCTCAGACTCCAATGTCCTCATCACCGGTGAAACTGGTACGGGTAAAGAACTTTTTGCCCGTACTATTCACCAGAACAGCAGGCGCTCAAACCAGAATTTTGTGGTTATCGACTGCGCGTCCCTTACCGAATCGCTGGTTGAATCAACGCTTTTCGGCCACCGCAAAGGCGCCTTCACCGGTGCCCAGAGTGATCAGCCCGGGCTGGTTAAACTTGCTGATGGCGGTACCCTGTTCCTTGATGAAGTTGGGGAAATGCCCCTGTCCCTGCAGAAAGTTTTTCTGCGGGTATTGCAAGAACGGCACTTCAGGCCCGTTGGTGCGCCGCAGGAGGACACCTCCAACTTCCGGCTTATTGCAGCAACAAACAGGGATCTCGACATGATGGTGGAACAGGGGAAGTTCAGGAGCGATCTGCTCTTTAGAATCAACACCATGCACATCCGCCTGCCGCCTCTGAGAAAACGTACCGAGGATATCAAGCCGCTCATTCTCTCCCGGATGAACACGCTCGAAAAGGAATATGGTCTGACTCCCAAGAAGCTTGGTGATGATTTCCTCAACACCCTGCTGAACTACAACTGGCCAGGCAATGTACGTGAGCTTTTCAACATCCTGGAACGAGCCATGGTCAACGCTGATGAGGAGAACACTCTCTATGGCGTCCACCTCTCCAGGGAACTGCGGATACAGGTTGCCAAAGCCCAGATCAAGCAGATGACCGGCTCTGAAGTCACCAGCGATGAAGCCTACTCTGCCAACGACGGTGTCCGAAAAATTGGACAAGAGATTTTCAAAGATATTTTTGACCGGCCACTACCCCCTCTAAAAGAGTTCAAAGGCATGACTGAAAAGATCTACCTGAGCGAAATGATTCGCCAGTGTAACGGTGAAATTACGCCAATTTTAAAGAAATCTGAGCTTTCCCGCTCTCACTTCTACTCCCTTCTGAAAAAGTACGGCCTCTCACTGTAGAATCACTCTCCGATCTGCTGAACTGAACACTACTGATCGTTTTTGGTCTGCTGAACGACATCCTGTCCGATAAATCAGACAGAATGTTATTGATCAGACCACCCGCCAGCCAGCCTGTTCTTCTGGTTATTATTTAATTTTCTCACTTTGTTTCGGCATGTTACCCCAACAATAATTTGAGACATACCCAAACCTCACTGTTTTTTGCTATCATGATCGTAACAGTTACCGGGCGGAACAGGTCATGATTCACCTGCCGAGCTTCAGCCCAATCCGGCTAAGCCCTTGCATTACCGTGCCGTGGCCACAATAACGTTTTCATGGTACACTTCCTGCAAAGAATACAGGCTAGTGAAAAACCTGGTTTATAGGTTGTGTTCAGAGGTGCTTTCGCTTCGGCTTTTCCCCCTGGCCACCCAGGGAAATAACCCCCCGGACCATGACTGCCAGGCAATACCGATACGACAAGAATTTTCGTTCACTCATGGTGAAGTGATTCCTGGTCTAACTACCATCACTGGACATACCAGAGTTGGTAAAAGTTAAACACGAACAATGGAGTAGGTTCATGCCCACAAACGTTCAACTCTCCCGCTTCATGGAAGCCGCCCGCAGGGTAGGTGCTGAAGTAACACAACTGGAAGGCCTTCAGAATGTTGCCGACTATGTTGCAGCAAACTCCACCGGCAAAGCCCTCGTTCCTGATACTGCCCTCGCGGCAAAGTACAGCCTTGGCAGTCTGTTAAAAGAGACTGGCGTCGATGTCCATGAAGGTAGTTTCCGCAATGCAGGCAATTTCCCGGGTGCAGGTGTTACCTTCAGTAATTTTGCCATGGCGGATACCGGTACCGTGGTTCTGGAAAGCACGATGGAGGATATTCGTCTTGCAACCACGCTGCCTGAAAAACACTTTGTCATAGTCGATCCGGAGACCGTGCTGGAGGACAACCTCGCAGCTGTCGCACCCATGACCCAGATGCACAAGGGCAACGAGCCCAGATTTATGGCCTATGTCACTGGTCCCAGCCGTACTGCCGATATTGAGCGCGTGCTGACCATTGGTTGCCACGGTCCAAGAGAACTTCACATTCTGGTGGTTGAAGGAATTTCCAGCGACCTCATGGAAATCTAAGAGATATAATTTTCGATTGTAACAGGGAGAGCTGACATGGCCACCAATCCATCATATAAAAAGAGCGTCGACGACGCGATCAACAACCCGAAACTGAGCAAAGCCCTTCATCTCTTTGGAGACGCCTACCTTATCGCTCGCGAGAATGCCTACCGGGGCCTCGATTTCGATAGTATGCGCAAGGAGCTGGCTGAGATTAAAGATGACGTACGTGTACGTCGTAAAGAGCTGCTCGAAGAATTCATCAAGAATGCAGAAGCTGCCGGCTCTAAAGTATTTATCGCCAAGGATGTAAAAGAGGCCAACGATTACGTGGTCAACCTGGCGAAGAAGAAAGGTGCCAAGCTTGTCGCCAAGTCCAAGTCGATGGTCAGTGAGGAATCTCATCTGAACAAAGCCCTCGAAGCCGCAGGTATCCGTGCCTCCGAGACCGATCTCGGTGAGTGGATCGTGCAACTTGCCGGGCAGCGCCCCAGCCATATGGTTATGCCCGCTATCCATCTGTTCAAGGAAGATGTGGCACAGCTTTTTGGTAAGGAGGTCGGCCAGAAGCTGGACCCTGAAATCAAAACCCTGGTAGATGTCGCCCGTAAGCGTCTGCGCCAGGAGTACTTCGATGCCGACATCGGCCTCACCGGAGCCAATTTCCTGGTGGCCAACACCGGCGGAATCGGCCTGGTAACCAACGAGGGCAACGCCCGTCTTTGCGCTACCATGCCGGACACCCACGTCGTTTTTGCCGGTATCCACAAGCTGGTCCGCAATATGGAAGACGCCATCAAGGCCACCCGCCTGCTGCCCCGTAATGCCACCGGCCAGCTGCTGACTTCCTACGTTACCTGGATCCGCGGCACCGTACCAAGCGACGACAAGACCAAAGAGCAGCATATCGTTCTGATCGACGGTGGTCGTGAGAAGCTCTACGAGTCAAAAGCATGTCAGGACGCCCTGCGCTGTATTCAATGTGGTGCCTGCGCCAACGTCTGCCCTGTCTACCAGACCGTGGGCGGCCATGTGTTCGGCTCCATTTACATCTCAGCCATCGGCATCATCCTCACCGCATTCTACGAAGGTCTGGATAAAGCCAAGGAAATCACCCGTGCCTGTATCGGTTGTCGCTCCTGTACCGCCGTTTGTCCGTCAAATATCGACCTTGAAGAGATCATCCTCCACCTGCGTAACGAGGTGACCAGTGAATACGGCATGGGATTGATCAAGAACGTGGCTTTCAAGGCAGTAATGAAAAACCGGGGCCTGTTCCACTCCATGGTTCGTGCCGCCTCCAAACTGCAACGCCCGGTCACCCAAAAGGGTCGTGACAACTCCGAGAAGCGGGTAATCCGCCATCTTCCGATGCATTTCATGGATCGAGATTTCACCGAATGGCGTGACCTGCCTTCCGTGGCCGAAACCTCTTTCCGTGATATGTTCAAGGATATCAAGCAGGATGTCACCAACCCTAAATACAAGGTTGGGTTCTTCGTCGGTTGCGGCGCGGACTTTGTCTATCCTGAAGTGGGGACCAGCCTGATCAAGGTGTTAAACGCCCTGGATGTGGAAGTTGTCTTCCCCCAACAACAGAACTGTTGCGGTATCCCGGCGCTCTACTCCGGTGACACCGGTACCGGTGTCGAGCTGGCAAAACAAAACGTTGAGGCTTTTTCCGAACATAACCTGGATTACGTTCTCTCCATCTGCCCGACCTGTACCATGGGTGTCAAGCGCGACTTCTGCGAGCGTCTGGCCGATGATCCTGCATGGTCAGCCAAGGCGGAAGCACTTGCGGCCAAAACCTTGGATGCATCAGCTTTTCTTGAAAACGTGCTTGGTGCCTCTGAAAAGCTCGGCGAAATGAGCCAGCTTGGCGAGATCACCTACCATGACTCCTGCCACTTGAAGCGCGGTAACAACGTGTACAAAGAACCACGTGCCCTGCTCTCCGCTTCAGGTTTTGAGATCAAGGAGATGAAGAACAGCGATCGTTGTTGCGGTTTCGGCGGCACCTACTCGTTCCTGAGTCACCCGCAGATCTCCAAACAGATCACCAAGGACAAGATCGAGGCAATCAAGGATGCCAACGTCAAGACCGTTGCCATGGATTGCCCGGGCTGTATGATCATGCTCAAAGGTGCCATGGGTAAGGCCAACCCCAATATCCGCTGTGTGCACACCGTGGAGTTGATGGCCGAGGCTCTCGCCAAAAAGTAACACTCGTAAAAAAGTACCCGGCGGGATCCATTCCTGCCGGGTACATTCATATTGTGACAATCATTCGAAAAAAATGTCAGGAGGCAACCAGATGAGCGACAGACTGCCCAAAGTAGATAATCTCTGCACCAACCCGGAGAATCATAAAGCACACATGTGCGAGCTGAAGTATGCAGAAAGGCACGACGAAATCGACCGACTCAGTAAAGACCCTAAATTTGTCTGCGGCAACTGCGGCACCATGGCCAACGAGCTGGGAGCCCTCTGCGCACCCGGCCCCATCGAAGGTTCTGAAGAAAAATAGCAAAACCGCGTATGAGATGCATATCGGCACTGTCGCCGATATGCTAACACGTCCCTACCCTTTCTCCTTTCCTGTTGAACTGCCTGGTAATCCGGCTGAAAAAGCTCCCGCCAGAGCTACGCAAAAAGCTGCGGCCAGAAAAGCAGGCTGAAAGCTTCCCCACTTCTCCGCAAGACCTCCCGCCAGGGCTGGTCCGGCAATCTGCCCGATTCCAAAAATAAAGGTAACAAAACCAAACGCAGCTGCCGCCCCCTCTGCACCCACATAATCCCCCACCAGCGCCGCCATTATAGACGGCACGCTCCAGGCCACAATGGCATAACACACCAGTGATGCATAAATCGCTACGGGGGGCAATGAAAACCCAACTAACAGATAGGCACAAGCCTGCAGGCCGAACACCACCATTAAGGCTGATTTTCTACCATATCTATCTGAAAAATATCCAAATAACGGTCCTGAACCCAGGCTGAACAAACCGGCTAAGGCCCAGAGCTGGCCAGCTCCATACTCACTATAGCCGCGCTCTTCAACCAGAAAAGTCACCATGAAAGTGACATAAATGACGTAGGTGAAGCCAAAGAGGAAATAGAGCAGCCCGCAATGGAGAATAGCCTTTTTTCTATGCAGTGGCTGCCCGGAGGCCGCCCTCTCAACTCGGTAGTTCTGGTGCTTTCTCGAATTTTTGGCAGAATCCAGCCAGGTGCTTCGTTTTTCAGCCGGACTGTTACGTATCAGCAAAAGGGCAACTACAGCGATAACCACCACGACCCCTCCCAACACCAGCCAACTCGATCGCCAACCGAAGGCCATCTCATTGAGCAGTGGAACCAGCTGACCTGAAAAGACCAGCCCCAGTCCGTTGCCCATTACACAAATTCCCGCTGCCCGGCCTCGCATCCCGGGTTCAAACCAGGTTGATATCAAGGCCATTATCGGCACATTAGCCAGTGCTGTACCCACCCCGGTACAGCAATAGAGCAGCACAATGCCAATGTAGGAGTCCAGGCAGCTTATTAACGCCATGGACACGCCTACCAGCAATAGCGCCAGGAATATAAGTACCCGCGCGCCCAACAGACGGTTCAACCTGCCACAAACCAGTACAGCCGCCAGATAACCGCAGAAGTTCAGGGTAGACACCACCCCCATCTGGGAATAGCTCATCCCCACCCCTTCGGCCATGGCGGGCAACATCATCCCCAAAGAAAACCGTCCAAGCCCGAGTGCCGCAAATAACCCAAGCACTCCGGCCAACACGATCACCCAGCGATAAAAGCCACTGTTGTCATAATTGTCCAGCAAAGTATGCATCCCCACCCTCTCTTTTTCAGCCCCGGATCTCCGCCTCAGATAAACCATTAAAACGTAGTTGTTTCAATATATTATAATCACAAGCATAGACTTCCTTTGGTGTTTTGCGCTCATAGAGGGTAAAGTGACCGCCAGCAAAAGCCCTGCTGATGGCAGACTTCATCGATTCGGCAAACAACGTAAAGATTGCCACTGGCAAAAAAATAATCTGGTCTGACGGCTCATCCCTTTATGCCGGTTCACTCAGCACGACCTGCGACTTTAACGAAGAAACGGTTACGAATATCATATGATCAGCAACCTTACACTTTTTGCAGGGGAGATCTCCGCTCTCACAGCCGCCCTGCTCTGGGCCGTTGCCAGTATCTACTATGCTGATATCGGCCAGCGGATTGGTGCCCTGAATCTCAACCTGCTGAAAGGAATTGCCGCAATTTTACTGATGTCGCTGACACTGTTGGCGGGAAGCTTGTTCGAGATTTCCAGCATCAGCTTCGAAACCGTCCGGGCCATCTCCACAAAAGGCTGGCTACTACTGTTTGTCAGCGGGCTGATAGGTATTGCCATCGGCGATACAGCCTACTTCGCCTGCCTGAAGCGTGTCGGCCCGCAAAAGGGCCTGATGCTCGAATCGACCTCTCCCCTCATAGCCGCAGTGCTGGCTCTGCTGCTCTATGCCGAATATCTCTCACTGCTTTCCTGGAGCGGTATCACTGTTACCACCCTTGGAGTAGTCCTGGTAGTCAGGTACTCCATCGGGTCCAGTCAATACCACACCAGCCTGACTGGCGTTCTCTTCGGTCTATTGGCCGCGACCGGCCAGGCTGGGGGAATTGTTCTGTCTCGAATGGCTCTGGATGGGCAGAATATCGAGCCATTGGCAGGAGGACTCATCCGGCTAAGCGCGGGTGTGCTGTTCCTGACATGCTGGTTCTGGTTACGAAAATCGATAGGAGCAGGGAGAAATACAAGCGGCAACACCATGTCTTTATGTCAGGCGATCCATGCACTACGCGATAGAGGGGTGTTTATTAATCTTGTTATAGCTGTATTTATTGGAACGTACCTGGCGATCTGGCTCCAGCAGCTGGCGGTAAAATTCACCAACGCCGGCAGCGCCCAGGCCCTGCTTGGAACCTGTCCGCTTTTTGGCATCCTGATCGCGGTGAAGCAGGGATACTGCCAGCCCAAAGCTGTATGGTTCGGGCTGGCGCTTGGGATCTTCGGTATTTTATTGCTGTTTCAGTAATTTTCAGCGCACTGCAAGCGATGGCGACACCATTGCTGCTGAACTACTTCGTATGAACCGTTGCCTCGCCGAGAGCCTGCAGAAATCTTTGCCACGACTTTCTGTCGGCATCCTCGTTATACCTTTCTGAGCCAAAAACGGTAAAGGCGTGGGGGGCTCCGGAATAGCTGGTCATCTCATGTGAAACCCCTGCCTTCTCGAGTTCTTCAGCGAGATCGGCAAAGTCCTGCATGGTTATGGCACTATCGGCGGTACCATGAAAGATCAGAATTTCACCTTTTGCCTGGCTGTAATCCTGACCATCAGGGGTACTTAATCCACCGTGGAAGCTGACAAAGAGCTTCATGTCAGCACCTGAACGGACAAGTTCAAGCACCGCCGCACCACCGAAACAGTAGCCCATGGCCACTCCGTTATGAACCATTGCCCCAAGAGACCCTGCAGTCTCTATCGCCCCGTTCATCAAAGAACGCATTTTTTGCCGGTCCTTGTACAGCTCACCTGTATGCTGGCGTTTATCGCTTACCTCAGTGGGCCGTACCCCCGCCCCGAAGAGATCCGCAGCAAACACCGTGTACCCCACATCAGCCAGCATTTCAGCCCGTTTGATCTCATACTCTGTAAGCCCATCCCAATCATGAACAAGCAGGATAAAGGGGCTGTTTTCGCCAGCGCTGACGAAATATCCCTCATAGGGCTTACCATCCACCGTGTATTCAATTGTCCGGCCCTGCCCGAACACTGACGCCGGAAATACCAACAGCAACAGGAAAATCAATGTTTTCATCTTATTCTCCTCTAAGACGATTTACTTGTATACATCCAGTGCATTACATTTCTTAAGAAATCGTGCTGAACACGTTACCGCTAGTGCAAATATGAATTTCTTTTTCGATAACCAATAGCAGGGAGAGAAAGGAGTACCCTAAAAGGCTCCTTGCGCTATCCTTCCGGCAAGGGCTGCCTCCCCCCTGCACCATGCAGTATATGAAAAACCTGATTCTTAAAAAAAATAATATTGAACCTCTACAAATCAACGTTCACCGATGCCTGAAACTGGGAAATAATATCGCAAAGACAATGCACATTGCTTAATTATGCTTTAGATTGTCGCACCGTGTTGAGGAGATCTTGTTTTTTGCAGGAAAAGAGTCCTGAGTTAGAGTATGCTCATCCTTTTGTATGAATCTACAATTGTTATTTTTATTATGTTGATCATCCCCACCCGGAGCAGTGATAAAAATGCTGCCATCTCAAAAATTACCCACTAATTTATCGATAATTCAAGAGAACCACTATGCTTCAGATAGATAATTATGTGTATGCCGAAAGCCTGCAAGAGGCCTATGATATTCTGCAAACACAATCAGGCGCCACCATCCTGGGCGGCTGTGGCTACCTGCGACTTGGCGGCCGGAAGATTGCCACGGCAATCGACTTGAGCCGACTGGATCTTGACTACGTCCGCGAAACCGGCCAGGACATTGAAATAGGCGCCATGACCAGCCTGAGGACTCTGGAGACTGCTGCTCTCATCCAACAGCTCTCGAGCAGGGTACTTTCAAAAAGCGTCGCCAACATAGTCGGTATCCAGTTGAGAAATGGTGTCACCATAGGCGGCACTGTGGCCGGTCGGTACCCTTTCTCAGATCCAATCACGGCCCTGATGGCACTCGAAGCGGTGCTGGTCTTTCATAACCATGGCAGGATCAGTCTGAAAGATTTTCTGGCGGGTAAAGGAGTAAAAGATATTCTGGTCAAAGTGGTCATCCCGAAAAGCGACAGTCTGGGAGCATATCAGTCTGTTCGCCGCTCGCATACCGATTACGCCATCTTAAACACCGCCGTTACCCGGAAAAACGACCATTTCAAGATTATTGTCGGTTGCCGCCCCGGACGTTCAGCCTCTGCCGTCAAGGCAGAGAATTACCTGAATGAGCACGGCCTTACCGGTGAAAGTGCTCTGGAGGCCGGCCGACTCGCCGCCGATGAGCTGAAGTTTGGAGACAATCCGCGCGGCAGCGGTGACTACAGAAAAGCGATTTGCCCGGTACTGGTACAACGTGCCCTGATGGAGGTTATGAATGCAGCTTGAAACAACAATCAATGGCAGACCGGTACCCCTGACTTTTGCTGCAGGTGAATTTTTATCTGAAACCTTGAGGCGTTACGGATATCTGAGCGTGAAAGAAGGGTGCGACACAGGTTCATGCGGCCTCTGTACCGTCTGGCTTGATGGCTCACCTGTTCTCTCCTGTTCCACTCTCACAGCCCGATGCGGTGGCAAAGAAATTACCACCATAGAGGCCCTTCAGACTGAGGCCGAAGAGTTTGGTCGCTTTATGGTTGCCGAAGGTGCAGAGCAGTGCGGCTTCTGTGCCCCGGGATTTACCCTGACCGTGCTGGCCATGAAACGGGAACTGGTTGACCCCGACGAAAAAGAAATCAGCCATTATCTTGCCGGAAACCTCTGTCGTTGCTCCGGTTACCAGGGCCAGATGCGGGCAATCAAAAAATATATGGGGGTGAAGTAATGAAGTATGTAGGAAAAGGAATCCCCAAAATTGACGGCCTGGCACTTGTAAAGGGCAAGCCTGCGTATACCAGTGACCTTGATATCAACGACAATGCGCTGATCGTCAAGATCCTGCGCAGTCCCCATGCCAAGGCGAGAATTATCGGCATCGACGCCAGCACGGCATTGGCCATGCCCGGTGTCGAGTGTGTCCTGACCCACGAAGATGTACCGAAAACCCGTTTCACCCTTGCCGGTCAGTCATTTCCCGAGCCCTCCCCCTACGACCGCAGGATTCTTGATGACCGGGTACGTTATGTCGGCGACGAAGTTGCCATCGTTGCAGCTGTGGACGAAGCCACTGCCATGGAGGCACTTGCCACGATCAAGGTTGATTATCAGGTTGAAACTCCGGCGCTCGACCTGAACGAAGCCATCGACAGCGAACACCTGGTGCACGACTATGAGGTGCACACCAACTTCCCCATCGGCCATGACGCCACACGCAACATTGCCGCCAGCCATTACAGCGAGCAGGGCGATGTAGAAGCTGAACTTGCCGCGAGTGATGTGGTGGTTGAAGAGATATACAATACCCAGGCCCAGGCCCATGCCATGATGGAGACCTACCGTGCCACCACCTCGCTTGATGTCAACGGTCGTCTGCAGGTCATGAGCTCAACCCAGATTCCCTACCACGTGCGTCGGCATCTCTCCCGGATACTCGATATCCCAAAGAGCAGGATCAAGATCCTCAAGCCCCGCCTGGGTGGTGGCTTTGGCGGCAAGCAGACCGCCTCTGTCGAGCTCTTTCCGGCTATCGTCACCATGAAGACGGGCAAGCCGGCCAAAATCGTCTACACCCGCCCGGAAACGTTTGCCTGCGCCACCAGCCGACACGCCATGCAGCTCAAGGTTCGTCTCGGTGCTGACCGCGACGGTACCATCCGTGCAGTGGACATCTATTGCCTCTCCGACACCGGTGCCTACGGCGAACACGCCCCCACTGTATTCTGGGTTGTTGGTCAGAAAACCCTGCCCCTTTACGGCAAGGCAAAATCGTGCCGTTACCACGGCCATGCTGTTTACACCAACAAATCACCTGCTGGCGCACTGCGCGGGTATGGCGCAACCCAGGGCACTTTTGCGCTGGAGTCTGCCATAAACCAACTGGCCGCCGAGCTGGATATAGACCCGGCCGAGTTACGACTGAAAAACCTGCTGAATGAAGGCGAGTCCCATCCGGAGCTTTGCGGTTCCTCCCCGGAGAAGAGCGCTACCCTGGCCAGCAGCAGCCTGCACCGCTGTATAGAAAGAGGTCGTGAACTGATAGGCTGGCCCCAAAACTACCCGGCTGTAAAAATCAGCGAGAATAAAGTCCGCGGCTATGGCATGTCGGTCACCATGCAGGGCTCCGGAATTTCCGGAATCGACACCGCCTCGGCACTTATCAAGCTGAATGAAGACGGTTTCTTCACCCTCTCCCACTCCGCCTCGGACATGGGCCAGGGTTCCGATACTGTCCTCAACCAGATCGCCGCCGAAATTCTGGAAGTAGAAATGGAGCAGGTGGTCGTCACCAGCTTTGACCTGGACACCAGCCCGTATGACCCTGGTGCCTATGCCTCAAGCGGCGCCTACGTCACCGGCCATGCCACCCTGCTTGCCGCACATGACCTGGTCCGCCAGATGTGCGAGTCAGCTGCTAAAGCACTGAATGTTACTATAGATAGCGTTGAATATGCCGGAGGGGTGCTCACCAGCGATGACAAGAGCATGACCATTTCCGAGCTGGCCGCCCACCTCTGCTCCCAGGGTGGCATGGACATCCTGGTCGGTAAAGGCACCTTCGGCAGCGACACCTCTCCACCACCTTTCATAGCAGGTTTTGCCGAAGTTGAGGTTGACCTTGAGACCGGCGAGTCGATGGTCACCGATTACGTGGCGGTGGTTGACTGCGGTAAGGTGCTCAATGAGAATCTCGCGCGCATCCAGGTGGAAGGCGGCGTCGTGATGGGTATCGGCATGGGTTTATATGAAGATGTTCGCTTCAGCTCCAAAGGTAGACTGGCGACAGCATCCTTTATGGAGTACCGAATTCCATCACGTGAAGATTTTGGCCGCATCCGTGTCGAATTCGAAGAGAGCCATGAGCCAACCGGCCCTTACGGCGCCAAGTCCATCGGTGAAGTGGTCTGCAATACTCCGCCACCGGCCATTGCCCATGCAATTGCCAACGCCACCGGCCAGTGGCATAGAAAACTGCCCATCCTGGCAGAAGATGTACTGCTGGCATACATCAGGAAAAGAGAAACAGAGCATGAGTGAACACCAGTCATTTCTGAGCAGCCTGAAGATCCGCCGGGGCGAAGTGATCAGCCTGGTCGGTGCCGGAGGTAAAACCTCGCTGATGTACAGGCTCGCCGAAGAGGGGAGAGCTATCGACTGGCGGGTGCTGGTAACAACCAGCACCCGCATTCTCACCCCAAGACCAGAGCAGTATGATCTGCTCGACCTCAGCGGCGGAATCCTGGCTGATAAAGATTCGCTCCCGCCCGGCATTTATGTTGCCGGAGTTCCTGATAGCGATCCCGCCAAAATGCGGGGTGTTGCCATGGAGTTGCTCTACTATCACCTGAATCGTTTTGACCTGGTACTGATAGAGGCCGACGGCTCTGCCGGTAAACCCCTGAAGGGATGGCAAGCTACCGAACCGGTTGTTCCGCACTTTACCAGCAGCACAGTCGGAGTGCTCGACATCCAGACCATCGGCAGAACCATAGACGACTCACTGGTGCACAGGCCTGGCCTGTTTTCCCTGCTGACCGGCGGCTCCGAGGGCGACATGGTCAGCCTTGGTCATCTCCTGCGAGTCATCACCCAGAGTGAGGGATTGTTTAAAGATTCTGTTGGAGCGGAAAAGCTGTTTATCAACAAGGTCGAAAGCCGGGCAGATCAACAGCAGACCGATCTCCTTAAAACTCAGATCGAAAACGTACAGGTCACGGCAGGCAGTGTTCAGCAGGGAACGATCTATGGCTCGTAGCATTGACGCGGTTATACTTGCTGCCGGTCTCTCCAAAAGGATGGGGTGTGATAAACTGTTGCTGCCGGTTGCCGGTTCAACACTCTTTGGTACTTTTCTATCCCGGTTCCCCTTCTCGCTCTTTACCAAAACAGCAGTTATTGTCGCAAAAGATGAGGTCGCAGGAATCTGCCGGAACTTTCCCGTTGGCATCTGCCATAACGACACACCCGAAACGGGGCAGGCCCATTCCATCCACCTTGGCCTTGCCAACACGACACCGGGAAACCCTATCCTGTTCAGTGTGGCTGATCAGCCGCTGATACGTCATGAAACGATATCGCGTCTCGTTGAAATGTCTTCAGAAAATCCAGGCTCAATTATTCAGCCCAGAGTTAATTCTCTCCCCGGTAATCCCGTTATTTTCCCGGCCGATTTGCGAGATGAGCTTGCCGGGCTGGCAGGAGACTCAGGTGGCAGGGAAATCATCCGGCACCATAACCGGCGGGTCACCTGGCTCGATCTCGACTCTGCAGACCAGTTTTTTGATATCGATACTCCCGAAGAGTATCAGGAGTTCCTGAGACAATGGCCCAATCACCACTGATCATTGTCCGGGGCGGCGGCGATATTGCCACAGGGACCATCTGCCGTCTTCATAACTGCGGTTTCAGGTTATTGGTGCTGGAGGTTGCCAACCCGACAGCAATCCGCCGCACTGTCTCCATAAGCGAAACCCTGCAGCTTGGCAGCCATAACGTCGAAGGGGTGAAGGCAGAGCGTATTGAGCGAGTGACAGATTGCGAGCGTATTTGGCAAAATAGCCGGGTACCGGTCTTAGTTGACCCGAACGCTGACTGCCTCGGTACACTTGCCACCCAGCCCTCCTGTATCGTTGATGCCATCCTGGCAAAAAAAAACCTCGGTACCACCATCAACATGGCACCGATAACCATCGGGATCGGCCCGGGTTTCACCGCTGGCCTAGACGTCCACGCAGTGATAGAGACCAACCGCGGACATGACCTGGGCCGAATTATATACACGGGTAGCGCCACGGCCAACACCAGCATTCCGGCTGAAGTTGGCGGTTTTTCCAAAGAGCGGGTGCTGTATGCCACCCAAGCCGGCACGTTCAGGCTGATGAGAGATATCGGCAGCGTCGTGTACCAGGATGAACTGCTGGCAAAAATAGGCAACTCCCCGGTTATCGCCCCATTCACAGGGCTGGTCCGGGGCATCCTTCGCGATGGAGCCACCGTACACAAGGGGTTGAAAATTGCCGATATCGACCCGCGCCTGGACGAGTTGAAGAACTGCTGGACTATCTCCGACAAAGCCCGTAGCATAGGCGGTAGTGTGCTCGAAGCCTTTCTTGCGCTACAAGTTCGCAACACCAGTCTCTAAGTTACAGGAACAATAACCCACTCCGGCAACCTTAACGCCACAGCACTTCCACAACATCATGGAACACCAAGTCATTCAGACACTTACCACCTGTATTGAAAACAATATTCCCGTGGCCCTGGTCACAGTAATCGCCAACACCGGTTCCTCACCCGGCAAGCCCGGTGCTATCATGACAGTGCAGCCCAATGGTGAGACCTGCGGCACCATAGGTGGCGGCAACCTGGAACATCAGGTTATAGCCAAAGCACTCGGCTGTCTTGAAAATGGTGAAAGCACTGAGATGCACTATTCCCTAAGCCCCGGCGGCGACCTTGGTATGCGTTGTGGTGGAGAACTCAGACTTTTCATACGGGTTTTCGGCAACCTGCCGCAGCTGGTCATCGTCGGCGCCGGCCATATCGGTCTGGAATTGTATCAACTCGCCCTGCAGCAGCATTTTGAAGTGGTAGTAATAGACGACAGACCCGATCTTCTCAATAGCGAGAGATTCAGCAGAGGCGATAAAATAGTTACCGACGATATCCCCCAGGCAATCAGCGCACTCACCATCACCCCCAACACTTTCATCACCATCGCCACCCGCTCCCACGAACTGGATAAGCTGGCTCTGGCCGCGGCTACGAAAACCGACGCCCCTTACATAGGCATGATCGGCAGTCGCCAGAAAGTACGACACACTTTCAACTATCTACTTGAGCAGGGGATTGCCAAAGAAAAAATAGCGAAACTCTACGCCCCGATGGGCCTTGATATCGCCTCCATCCTGCCCAGGGAGATCGCCCTCAGTATCATGAGTGAAATTCTGCTGGTGAAAAATAAAGGGTCACTTCAGCATATGCGACAGGTAAAAGATGCTGCCGCCATACTTGCCGAACTTGAATAGTTCGTTCTCTTCTCCACCAAAAAAATGGCCGATGCGGTTTTTTACCGCATCGGCCATTTTCTATTCATACACCTCTTTCCGTTTAACCCGTATTTCAGCTCAACTCAGGCGTATAATTACAATGTCCCAGAAACACTGATTAATCACGAAGCCTCTCAGGCAACACCATATTCAGAAAAATTGCCAATACAGCAGCCGGCAAAATACCTGAGGTCAACAGGATTTTTGCTGTAGCCGGTACATGCTGCAGCGCATCCGGAACAGCCTGCAAGCCAATACCGATTGAAAGGGAAATCGCCAGAATCAGCATATTGCGCCTATCCCAGGTCACCTCACTCAGCATCGTCACACCGGCGGAGACAACCATGCCAAACATAACAATAACACCGCCGCCAAGAACAGCGATAGGCATGGCCGAAATGAGTGCACCAACTTTTGGCACCAGACCCGCCAGGACGAGAAACAGGGCTCCAAAGGTCACTACGTGTCGACTCATAACACCGGTCATGGTGATGAGACCGACATTCTGGCTAAAAGAAGTATTGGGCAAACCGCCAAAAATTCCGCCAAGCACTGTTCCGATACCATCTGCCATTGTTCCGCCTGAGATCTCTTTATCGGTTGCCTCACGCCCGGCACCACCCTTGGTAATTCCTGAGATATCACCAACAGTTTCAATGGCCGAAACAAAAGACATCAGACACATACCGATAATCGCTGCGGCATGAAACTCTACCCCGAACTTAAACGGAGAAGGCATCTCGAACCAGGGTGCATGCCCAACTTTGCCAAAATCGACCATACCCATCGGGATGGCAACCAGGTAACCAATTACCAGGGCAATGAGAACGGCGGCACTTGAAACAACGCCCCGGGTAAAAAACTTCAAACCCATGGTGACCACGATAACGATCAGGGCGAGAGACCAGTGGGCCAGGCTGCCGAACTCAGGCGTGCCCATCAATGGTACACCGCCAGCGGCATATTTAATACCGACAGGGAGCAGGGTAAGGCCAATGGTAAGTACCACCACTCCGGTAACAAGAGGTGGCAGGAAGTTACGGATTTTGCCAATCACGGTACCCAATAGAAAGTGAAAAAGACCACCAACAATAACGCCGCCGAAAAGTGCCGGCATACCTGCAGACTGAACCAGAGGAATCATGATCGGAATAAAGGCAAAACTGGTTCCCTGAACAATCGGCAGTCTTGCACCAATGGGACCAATACCTATGGTCTGCAACAGGGTGGCAATACCGGCAAAGACCATGACAATCTGAATCATATAGACCATCTCGCTTGAGCCAAAAGCGAACCCGGCAGCAAGAGCAATGATAATCGCAGGGGTAACATTGCTGGCAAACATGGCCAGCACGTGTTGAATACCCAAAGGAATAGACTGGTGTAACGGTGGCAGATAATTAGGATCTCGTAACTGTTTCGAACGCTCGCTTCCCATCAGGAATCCTCTTCGTGTTGATTGCTGGATATGGTCTGAAAATTGGCCGAGTTACTACAAAGTGAGAATTGGCCCAAAAAACCCGCATTTTTAACAGATTCGGGAACCTGCTGTCAACCCCTCTTTACATTTTTGTATAAGTTTTCGATTTTGCAGAGCTAAATAAAAGCCCGCAAATTGACGAGATAGGGAGGGCTGCCCGATGCAGACGTCCATATCCCGGGCAGCCAGCCGGAATTTCACGAAAAATTGCAATATAAGCAAAGGAAGGGAGCGGTTAATTCCGAAGACGACTTAGAGGGATGGCGTGAATACGCCGTAAATCTTTGTTGAGTCGGAAATACCTATTGTTGATGGTTCCATCGAGGACAAGCCATCTGTTATCGGTAAACATCCCGGTGGTGGCCTGAATGGAGCCGTAGACCTCGACACCTATGATCCTAATATCGATTGTTTTTTCGTCTCAATACTCCTCTGCACTGAACAGGGAGACAATATCCACATCACCGTGGGCTCATACTGTCTACTTATCGCCGCTTTTTTCCGGGCACATCTCCACCCGACATCAAACGAAGTGCTTTATATTTAAAATGTTACGAAAACAATATATTAAGCCAAACACACTCCTTCTTATCCATAAAAAACAGGCTGCTTTACGCCTCTGTGTTCTTCCCGCCACGTCCTTATTGTCGATTATTCACAAGAGAACAGCAATAGCCCTTGAGCGCTGACATTATTGCGGTTTTAATAGAACATTCAACCACTCATCATTACGCCGTCTCATTCACTGAAGTCTTCGAAAAATCTAACTATCGAGGAACATATGAAAGCAGGAATAGTTGGCCTCCCCCAAACCGGCAAGAAAACACTCTTCCAGGTTCTCACCGGCAGCGAAATCCGGGACCAGACCGGTGCCGCCAAACCCATCCCCGGCACAGCAGACATCACAGACAGCCGTTTTGACACCCTTGTCTCCATGTATAACCCCAAAAAAGAAACAAAAGCCCGGCTGGATCTGGTGCTGCTGCCCAAAATCGAGCAGGAGACCATAGCCAGAGGCGATATCTTTCGAGAGATAAATGATGTGGATGCGATCTGCCATATCGTGCGCGCCTTTGAAGATGAGTCAATTTACCATGAGGCCGGCTCGGTTGATCCCATCCGGGATGTGGAAATGGTCAACTCGGAGCTGCTGATGCACGATCAGATTTTTATCGAAAAGCGCATCGAGCGCCTTGAGACGACTATCAAAAAGATAAAAGACGATAAAAGCGTTAAAGAGCTGGAACTGCTGCAGCGGATGCAGGCCCACCTGGAGGGAGAACAACCGTTACGCCTGATGGAATTTACCGAAGACGAAGACCTGATGATTCGCAGCTACCCGCTTATCACCAGAAAAGAATTGATCCTCGCCTTTAATGTCGCTGAAGACCAGCTCGACGATACGACCCTGCTCGAGCAGGTTCAATCAATCTGTGAAACACAGAAAATTGAGGCGATGCTGGTCTCGGCCCAGGTTGAGGCTGAGATCAGCCAACTCGACAGTGAAGAGGAGAAGCAGGAATTCAGGCAGGATCTCGGTATCGAACGTCCGGCGTTGGAGATCCTGACCTCCCTCTGCCTCAAAGCTTTGGGCAGGATTTCCTTTTTTACCGTGGGCCCTGATGAAGTTCACCAGTGGCTGGTGCGGGTCAACTCACCCGCCCCGGTTGCTGCGGGGGCTATCCATTCCGATCTGCAACGTGGCTTTATACGGGCGGAGGTCATAAAATATGACGAGCTGATCGAGCACGGCAGCGAAGCCGAGCTGAAGAAGGTCGGAAAGTTTTACCTGCAGGGCAAGGATTATATTGTGGTCGACGGTGACATCCTCAATATTCGTTTCAAGGTCTAGTACGAATTTCTCTCGGAAATTATCTCGGTTTTACAATTGGATCAACGACCCTGAAGTACTGCAAAATACTCCCCGGCTACCCCGAAGGGTAGGATCATAAAAGATAAAAAGGGGGTATCGGTAAGCCGATACCCCCTTTCACTTCCCACACGTCCCGATCACTGCCAATTACAGATTACGCAGTGCCTCGATTCGTTTATCGATTGGCGGGTGGCTTCGGAAGAATTCAGCCATACCACCTTTTCTCGGCCGAATACCGAACGCAGCAACCTGCTCTGGCAACTGTGATGGTTCATGATGCGCCTGCAACCGCTGCAGCGCGCCGATCATCTTGTCCTTGCTGGTCAGATATGCTGCACCGCGGTCGGCGGTAAATTCCCGTTTTCGTGAAAACCACATGACGATCATCGAGGCAAAAAGTCCAAACACGATCTCCAACACGATGACGACTGCTATATAACCGAAAAAGCCGAGGCCGCCCCCTTCCTCGTCACCCAGGAAATTACTGATAACATTCGCTGCGATGCGGGACAGGAAGATAACAAATGTATTCAATACCCCCTGAATTAGGGTGAGAGTTACCATATCACCGCACGCGACGTGGGTCATCTCATGGGCCAGTACCGCCTCGACCTCATCGCGTGACATATTCGCCAGCAGACCAGTGGATACGGCAACCAGTGCATCGTTTTTCTTCATGCCTGTGGCAAAGGCGTTCATGGCTGGCGAATTGTAAATCGCCACCTCCGGCATACCGATCTCTGCTTCCTTTGCCATGCGGGCTACGGTATCGTACAACCATTTCTCAGTCGGATTAGACGGTTGTTCGATGACATGGGCTCCGGTTGATTTCTTGGCGATCCATTTCGACATGGCAAGGGAGATAAATGACCCACCCATACCAAACAACGCCGCCATAACCAGCAGACCGGATGTAGATCTGGAGTCAATCCCCAGAACACTCATTACTACCCCCAGCAATACCAGTATTGCCAGGTTGGTTGCGAGAAACAGACCTATTCGTAGCACGCTTCGCCTCCTTTGGAAAATTTGGACGTTCTGAACCATTTCATTTTAATATTCAATTTCAGAACATTACCTGTCATAATTATATTCGGAATTTGCACAGAATAATAACCATCCTGTTATACGGTACAAGGAGTTAATTATAATTTAATGCCAGAGAATGTTTGTTTGTTTTTTCGTTCATTCATTGTAGCCGCCCCTTAACTTTTTTCAATTATGCCAACAGACAGTGAAAGGACAAATTGCACTTTCCCATGGAAGATGGATAGCCTCCCGTAAACTTGACTGTTCCGCTGACAAGGCCTGGCTCCTGATTACAGATACCACTCTCTGGTCGACGTGGGGGCCTTCGGTAACCTCTGTTGCCTGTCGGGATACATTCATCACAGCTGACAGCCATGGCCAGGTCGTTACAGCTCTGGGACTTCGCCTGCCTTTTGCAATCACTCGTTACGATAAGGGAAAGTTCTGGAGCTGGCGGATCGGCAAATTCAAAGCAACCGGCCACAGGGTTATTCCCCTGACTGATTACACCTGCAGGCTGGAGTTTGATATGCCCTGGTGGGCCGCTGCCTATATCCCAGTCTGTCTTGTCGCCCTGGACAGAATCGTCAGCCTCTCCGAGTGATTTTCTTCAGGCCGTTTGACCAAGAGTTTTCAACATCAGCTCAGGATCAGGATGATCACCCGCCTCCTTACTTATATAGTGATAGATAACCTCGCCACCAGTGTTAACAATAGCGGCACCACCCAGCTGCAAGGCACTCCCCTGCAGTGAACCTGGAGAAAAACCGGCTTTAAGAGCAGAAAACGCACGGGAAAGAGGCTTCAACCCAAATACCTTGCTCACGCCACTCTGAAACTGGAAGAGCCGAAACGATTCCCTGTCCGGATCTGTGTAGAGTTCTCCTGTGTATCCTGTGGCTCTGCGTAACGCCGGGAAATGTGCGCTATCACCTGAACCGATTACTGCCAACCGCACCTTAAGTGTATCAAATTCAGCTTTTCTTTTTTCAAGTTCAGCGACCTGCTGACGACAAAAGACTCAGCCAAAATGGCGCACGAAAACCAAAACCGCCGTCCTCTCTTCCCAGAGGCTGTTCAGCTTTATTGGCTCCCCCTGCCCGGTATACAGCCGAATTGAATCTGTCTTTTCAGTGGAGAGGTTCTGGACATTCATGATTTCGCCTCCGGGGAAAGTATTGTTGGAGATTTCAGACCGTAATGGCGCAAGTCATTATCAGATCATACCACGTATATAATAATCATATAATTTTCAGGAGAAAGTGCATGTTCTGCTGCAACCCGAATGCTTGACGCCAACTGTATACTCTACTGCAATAGTGTCATATTATAACATTTTTGAGATCTTCCCCCCGTGAACGTCTTCCGTAGCATCCGCTCCCTGCTTTTCAACCACCGGCCCTACTTGCAGAATTACCAAGGAATTGCTGACAAAATTGCCCTGGTTCTCTACCTGGCACGGCTGTTGCTTAATGTGAATCATAATCAGGTAAACAATTATTCCAGTCAGAACCAGTGAGGACGATATGGCAAAAGCACAAGTAGAAGAGTTGTTAATCGCAGGAGGAACGGATTCGAATTTGCGCATGAAGTATGATGCACTGAAAACGATGGATGATTTCCTGGCCGCCGCCGAGAGCGATGGTTACGAGTTCAGCGCCGATGAGCTGGAAGAAGTGCTGAGGGAGTCGGGTGACTCATTCGAATCCTTTGGAAATCCACCAAAGAGAATGATCTGGTGGTTTTAGCCCCCATTATTTCAACATGTACTCTGTTAGAACAGGCCACGAGAATTTACTGCGGAGAATTTCGTCCCAGTCCTGCCCGGGCTAATGGGAAATCGAAACCAGAAGTAAAAAAGCAGACAAAAACGGGGTTACCGGCAGTTCCGGCAACCCCGTTTTTGCTAAGACGATTTCAGCGCAAATATGACACCGCAGTCAAAGTTATGCTGCCGCCAGTTGTCTGAGCTGTTTATACTCCGCCGGGTTGAGCTTAAGCCCTTGCTGCCGCGCCTCATCACGTAATCCAAGCCTTCTCTCACCGGGAAGCCTGGTATTGTCCTGGCCCAGGATCTCTGCAAACAGTGCTTCGATACGTGAATAGAACGCCTCGCCGGATAGTGGGCCGGGAGAAATTGCCATCAGCAATTGCCCCACGTTGGGCGGTTTGCCATCCGCCTCAAAGAATGAACTGGCCTCGTAGCCAAAATTGGATCCAGTCACCGCTGCCGCCAGAATCTCAACCATCAAAACCAGGGCTGCGCCCTTGGCATCTCCCATCGGCAACATGGTGCCGCCCAGTGCCCTGGCCGAATCGGTGGTCGGGTTGCCCTCCGAATCCAGCGCCCAGCCCTCCGGGATATCCCTGTTCTCTTTGCTCGCTACCATGATCTTGCCACGCGCCACCTTGCTTAACGCCAGATCAATCACCATCGGCTCACGATCTTTTCCCGGCACACCAAAAGCAATCGGGTTGGTTCCGAACAGGGCCTGACTCCCGCCCCAGGGGGCTATCGCCTTAGGCGTGTTCGCAAAGAGCAGACCCACGAGCCCTTCCCGGGCCAACTTCTCAACATGGTATCCCGCAGCACCGCAGTGATGGGAGTTGGTTATTGCGGCTACGGCAACACCCATTTCAGGTGCAAGCGCTGTCAGTTCCGAAACAGCCAATTCCATGGCCGGGTAAGCAAAACCATTACCAGCATCCACCCGAACCGCTGCGCCGCGGACCCTGGTTGCCACCGGCTCCGCATTTCCATCTACTTTGCCGCTGGCAGCCTGGCCGCAATAGGATACAAGGCGCGACAAGCCGTGGCCGCGCAGGCCATCCATCTCTGCTGCGATAAGTGCATCAGCTACTGCTTCTGCATTTCGCCTGCTACTGTTATGGTGAACCAGTGCCTGAATTACAAGCTGCCTGATATCAGCTACCGGATACATCTTCTCGTCCATATTTCTTCCTTCCCTCTGTAGCGATCAATCCTCAATGTCGTAATCGCCTTTGCCGCAAATTGAACAACGCAGCACCTGGTCATGCTTTTCGAAGATATGCTCCCACTTCTTCTCTTCAATCATCTCACGCTCTTCTTCGTCACAATGGATGCAAATCCAGCGGTCGCCTTTTTCTGTTTCATATAGATGCATGTCTTTCCTCTAATTTTTTATTATCAATATATAGCACGATGATACGTGTACATCGCACCGAATTTTCAACCTTCGCCCCGAGCATCCTATTGTATTTTTTCGCCGATAGCTATAATTCACTCCCCGATTCGACTCAAACTGAGCAGGTACAATGTCACCGCCCCTCCCAGACTCACCAGCATTGCTCTCAGCCACCAGTGCGGAACCAGCAGGCAACTGATGGTGAGTCCCGCCCATAAAGTAATCAGCGCCCGTCGCAAAATCCTGCCTGAGATACTCTTATCACGCAGGAAATTTCTGATGGCCTCACCAAATTGCGGATGCCTCAACAGCCAGCGCCGCAATTTCGGGGAGGAGCGAAAACTGAGGATTGTGGCCAGAATAAAAAAAGGGACAGTTGGCAGGACAGGCAGAAACACGCCAAGTACACCGAGCCCGATACAGGTATACGCTGCAGCAGCGGTGAGGTATCTGATAATGGGTCGGGAGATCTTTGTCATAACTGAAGACAGGGACACATGCCAACGCCGGGGCAATTGCAACCGGCCGGGTGAAGTTTCAACAGCAGGCTGCCAGGAACAGGTTTATTCAAGGCGGATATTGCCTGAAACAGAATACAGATACATGAAAGCGTCGGCTTTTGCCAGCAAATAGGCCGGTAGCAATTGTTTATGCGCCAGTTGCCCGTCTCATAAACATCTCATGGGCAGAGCGTTTCTCCTCCCCTTTTGCCGGGACCCTCCTGCGATAACTGCCATCAGGATGCATATCCCAGGCGCTGCAGTTATCTTTCTTGAGTATGTTCAGGATCTCATCGAGTTGTACCTTGAGGATACTATCTACAACGGGCACTATGGTTTCCATCCGTCTATTGAGGTTGCGACGCATCCAATCGGCTGAGCCGATGAAAAACTCAGGGTCTCCTCCATTTTCAAAACGATAAATGCGGGAGTGCTCCAGAAACCTGCCAATTGTTGAATAGACCCTGATATTATCCGATAACCCGGGAACTCCCGCACGCAAACAGCAAAGTCCCCGAATATTCAATTCAATCGGCACGCCGGCCGAACTCGCCATATACAACTCGCGAATCATATCGCAATCCTGCAATTGATTCATTTTCGCGAAAATACCGCAAGAGCGCCCACCCCTGGCATGGGCGACCTCCCTGTGGATCAGTTCCACGAAGCGCTCTCTCAGATTGTGTGGAGCCACCATCAACATATCATAACCATGAGATGATACCCCACCGGTAAGTTCATTGAATAGAGCGGCCACGTTTTCCCCGAGCAACCGATTACAGCTGAGAATACCAAGGTCTTCGTAAACTTTTGCGGTTTGCACATTGTAATTGCCAGTGGAGACATGGACATAACGACGAATACCGCTCTGCTCCTCACGAATTACCATGGCCAGCTTCACATGGGTCTTCAAACGTTCCATTCCATACACAACGTGAACTCCAGCCCTCTCCAGCTTCTTGCCCCAGGCGATATTCGGCGCTTCGTCAAAACGCGCGGTGATTTCCACCAACACTACAACCTGTTTCCCCCTGCCGGCGGCCTCCATCAGCGCCTGCATGATCGGCGAATCCTTGCTGGTCCGATAAATTGTCAGTTTAATGGCCAGAACCTTCGGGTCTGAGGCGGCGTAACGGATAAAGCGGAGGACTGAGGTGTCAAAACATTGGTATGGAAGGTGGACAAGGATATCGCCAGCCCGGATCTCCTGAAAAAAGGTCTCCGGATCATCCATGGCGGGATCAGCCAGGCGGGGGTGGGGAGTCGGGGTAAAAGGCGGGTCACGCAGGTCAGACCGCCCCTCCACATTGAACTTCATCAGGTCTGCTGTCGCCAGCAGTCCCTTGATTGCTATAATATCGTCAGGGTCCATCTGCAACTGACTCGCCAGCCATAATTGTAAATTTTCAGGCATATCTTCGCTTACCTGCAGAAGAGTAACACCGGCGAACTTTCTGTAGGTCAGTTCGGCGGTGACCATACCGATGATACAGCCTGGCTGCAATTCCTGCTCATGCTCATCCACATCAAGCCGCTCCCAGGGATTATCCTTTGCCGCCCGTATCACCCTGAAAAAATAGGTCTTCAGCTTTTTCCAGTCCGGGAAAAAACGGCAGACGTTGGCAGCGACAACCTGCTCAAGCGGTACAGCCACCTGGCTGCTGCCTCCAGCTGCCGGCAGTTTCACCCAGCGCGGCCGGTTGGCAGGTATCTTCAGGCGGACGAATTTGCCCCGTCCGCTTTTTTTGCCCTCACCGGTGACGGCTACATTCAAGCCCAGGTTGCTGATGAATGGGAATGGGTGACTGGCATCAACCGCCAGCGGGGTCAGGATGGGTTCGACCGCATCACGATAAAACCTGTCCGCATATCTCCTCTGGTCGACATCCAGATTCTCATAGTCGAGTAGCGCAATTCCCGCCTGGTTCATGGCTGGTCGCAGATGCGACTCCACCAGCCTGCCGACCTTATCGCTCTGCTGGCGCAACTCCTCCCGGCAGGCAATGATCTCTTCGCCGGGAGTACGCCCGCCATCGAGCACTTTGTTTGGTTTTCGTCTTTTTATGTTTCTCAGGCCACCCAGTCGTTTCATGGCAAATTCATCATGCAGCATCCCCATGATTCCTGCAAACTTCACTTTTTCAAGCAAGGGTAGGTCCGGGCTGGCCGTCAGCTCCAGCACTCGCAGGGCGAAGTTGAGCCAGCTCAGCTCCCTGCTGATGAAATATTTTGAATCCTTGACTGGAAGGGCTGCTCCGTTTTCTGTCATAACAGTTGCTCAAAGTTGTGGATTCTTGACCTGTTACCGTAGATGCCACCGTTGACACACATAATTTATTCAATCAAGATCTATACTTAAAACAATTTACGCTCTCTTTATCAGAAGAAGTGAAAAGCTGTAACAGTGACAATTACACATTTTCCCTACCCAGCCATCGAAAGTGCAGAGAACCATGGTTGCAGCTCTGGACACACTCTCCACAGTTCCAGCAATACGCTCCCGATGCTTCACCGAGACTGGGCCGAATGCCCATGGGGCAACTATAATCACAGATTTTACAGGCGGTGCAGCTCTCTTGCTCCCGAACAACCCTCAGGCGGCGACGAGTACCTATCAGCGCCAGTAGAGCTCCGAGCGGGCAAAAGCTGCGGCAATAACAGCGACGGGTAAAAAGCTCCAATGCCAGAACAATCAACAGGATCCCCCCTTCCAGCGCCAGCTTATGAAAAAAGACCAGCATCATCAGTTCGCGGCCGATAAGGCCGGGCGGAGAGAGAAATACAAAGAGCGGTGCCCCAAGAATGAGGCTGACCAGAATCTCCACAATCAGGGTGAACCAGAGCACTTTTTTGGCAACAACCAGTCGATTGTACAAAAAGCGTTGTTTAATGATTTTTCTGCGACCCAGCTCAATCAGCTCCAGAAAGAAGCTCACCGGGCAAAGCCATGAACAGAAGACCCGGCCAAGGCAGAGAGCGATCAATACCGGGATCAGCATACCTATCAGTGATGGCAGATAGATGCCCCTGGTAATAAACAGCGATTCAAGCCCCTCCAGCGGTGATACAAACCAGAGATCACCGACTCCCAGGGACTGGTACCAACCCTGAATGAAATTGATATGGAAATGAAAATTCAGCAGCGGGTTCATTGCTATCAGTAAAAAGGCCAGCGTCAGAACCAGCAGCCTGAGCCTTCCCCACCTGAAACCTGCCCGTCTTTCCCCATGGTGGTGTTGCTTGATTTCAGTAGAAGACTCAACATCGCTCACCGGCTGCATCATCTACTCCCCCTCGGCCCCGGCATAGATGGGTTCGACATTGATCGCCTTGAACCCGTTGCCATCCGTCACCGGGCAGGCATGGGTGCAGAGGCCACATCCCGTACAATGGTTTTCGTCGACCACCGGGCGCAGTTGATCCAGCCGGATCGCTTTTTCCACATAAGGGCACTTGTCGTAACAGGTTCTGCAGAGACTCACCCCCGCATAGGTATAGCAGGTGAAGGTGTTAATCACCGCAAGCCCCATCCGGGTCTCCTGCTGGCGTATCGGCAGCAGGCTACCGGTGGGGCAGACCACAACGCATTTCATACAGAGATAACAGGGAATTTTTTCCGCCTCGACAAGTGGTGTGCCCGCATGGATCCCATGCCGGATATCAAGCATGATGATTGATCGATATGGACACACCTCAACGCACCGGCCACAGCGAATGCACCTGGCAGGAAATTGTTTCTCCGAGACAGCACCCGGCGGCCGCAACCGATTTGTCTGTACCGGGCTTGCAACCAGCCCGGCAGTGGCTGGCGATGTTGCGACAGCCTCTGTTGCGGCAGCGATAAGCCCCGAAACTATCAGACGAAAAAAATCACGCCGGGTCACGAGCCTTCATCAGAAGCCAGTTTAAAACCGAAGGGCCTGGCCAGACTCTCACCCCGTGCCAACTGCGCCGCCTCGTCTTCGGCGTTTAAATAGGTCATACCCACGTTAAGAACATCCTCATTCCCGGTTATCAGCGCAATCACCTTTTCCATCTCTTCAGAAGTTGTGGTGTCGAGAACCGCCACTACATTGCCTGCCCTGTCGTGGCCGAAAATATCTACACTTTCAAGCTGCTGCAGTCTCTTCATTACTCTCCAGGTTCTCTCAGGAATACTGGAAATAACAACTCCGCTGATCGGCATAGCTTACCTCCGGCAAAAATTTTATGTATTCACCATGGCCTTGCCGCCTGAACTCCCGGTGGTCAATGCCTTTTGCTTCTCTATAGCTGCCACAGTCTCGGCCAGGTAACTCACGCGATATACGGCTTGAGCGGTTTCGGTCCCGAGACCCGTTTTACCTGTACTGCACAGATCTTGAACTCGGGTTCAAATGAACCTGGGTCATAGGCATCTTTAGTGACTTTGTTGATCATTCGATCCTGGTGCTGATCATGCCAATAGACGAAGACCATACCTTCAAGGGGGCCTTCATACACCTTGGCGGGCAACACATTTACCCCACGGCGTGATTTCACTTCCACCATATCACCGGGCTTGATACCAAGGCGGGCGGCGTCTTTCGGATTCACCTCGACGAAGGCATACGGGTTGGCCCTCAGCAGCTCAGGTACCCGGCCTGTCATTGACATGGTGTGCCAATGGTCAACGATACGCCCTGTGGAAAGATAGAAGGGATAGTCAGCATCCGGTGTTTCGGCCGGGTCTTCCTGCTCCCGCAGCCAGATCCAGAGCTTTCTATCTTTGTGCGCTTCCCCGTAGAACTGATACGGCTTGTCATCCTTTGCTTCCGTATCCGCCATCGGGTCACGCCCGCGCACGAATTTTTTCACCGTGCCGCCGGTACTGGCCCACGCTTCATCGGGGGCAGGCCACTGCACACCATCTGCCATTTTCGCAAGTACATCATACGTTGCTCCCCGCAGATCATTATCCCTGTGCGCCGTGAGCTTCTGGCTGTATTCATCCCAGATTGCCTTGGGCAGTTCGTAACCTTCTTCAAGGCCGTCAAAGCCTTCATAGCATTTCGCAATAACAGGATCGTCGAGCAGCTTGGCCAGCCTCTTGGCCCATTCCAGGACAATCCACACTTCCGGCTTCGCCCCGGCTGGTGAGTCTATGGCTTTTCTGGTCAACTGCGAACGCCGTTCGGTGCACCCGTAGACACCTGTTTTTTCGAAATGAAACGAAGTCGGCAGCAACAGGTTAGCCTTCTGGGTTGTCAGGGTTGGGAAGATATCGGTACAGACGATAAAAACATCCTCCCTGTCCATTCCCTTGTTATAGAGATTGCAGTTCGGCAGGCTCTGTACCGGGCTGGTGCAGTTAATCCAGAGGGCTTTGATTTTTCCTTCGTTTACTGCCGAAAACATCGCCATGGTGTGCAGACCAGGTTTGGGCGGTATGCGCCCTTCCGGTACGCCCCAGAGTTTTTCCACCTCGTTACGGAGCTTGTCATTGCCGACACCGCGGTGCCCCGGCAGGATATGACACAATCCCCCACCCTCGCGCACACCGCCACAGGCGTTCGGTTGGCCGGTCAGGGAGAGACTGTCCGCCCCGTCCGTGCAGAGTTGTCCGGTCAGAATGTGCAGGTTATGAACCAGATTATTCGCCCACACTCCACGCTTACGCTGGTTGAGCCCCATGGTCCAGAGGCTGAGGGTGCCTTTGGAAGTGGCAAACCAGCGTGCAGCCTGACGGAGTTCATCCTGGGTAAAGGCGTTGCCACACATCTCTACCACCTTGTCCGGGGTATATTGGGCTACCTGGCTGGCATAATCCTCAAAAGAGGCGTCCTCACCCTTACCTTTCTTGAAGCTGGTATAATTGTCGAGAAACTCCTGGTCATACAGCTTCTCTTCAATGATTACATTGGCCATGCCGTTTAACAGCGCCAGATCCGTGCCCGGATCAAACTGCAGATGCATATCTGCGATTCGTGAGGTCTGGGACAGCCTCGGATCGACGTTGATGATCTTAACCAGATCAGGATTATCCATCTTGCGCCGCATGATGCGCCTGAACAGCACCGGGTGCGCCTCCGCCGTGTTGGAACCGATAATAAAAAAACAGTGCGCCTTTTCTATGTCGGAATAGCCACCAATCGGCTCATCCGCCCCGAATGAGGTCATATAGCCGCCCACTGCACTGGCCATGCAGAGCCGTGGATTCCCTTCCACATTGTTTGATTGCAGCCCGGCACGCATCACTTTCTGGAAGAAATAGGTCTCCTCGGTCAGGGCCTGGCCGGAGCCATAGTAGGCGACAGCCTCACCGCCTCCGGCCTTGTGGGCTTCGGCAAATTTCCCCGCCGCGATATCGAGGGCTTCGTCCCAGCTGATCTCTTTGAATTTGTCGGTCTTCTTTTTTCGATACATTGGCTTTGTCAACCGATCAGGATGACGCATGCAGCGCCAGAAGTACATGCCCTTCATGCAGACATAGCCGAAGTTGGTACGTGAGTCCGTGATCCCCCGAACGCCAATCGGGTTACCATCTCTGACTCCCAGATCAACCCGGCAGCCGACTCCGCAGAGCCTGCAACTGCCCGGGTGCCAGGTAACACCCTCGTCCGCCCTCACGCTATTCATGCTGTCGATTGGCAAACTCATTCCCACATAGGATGCAGCCGATAACGCTGCAGCCTTCTTGATGAAATCTCGTCTTGTCTGTGCCATCTGTTCGATCTCCAGGCTATCGGCCTCCAGCAAAGGCAGGTGTTGCCAGCCGGACCGTTTTCAACAGTTATCAGCTACTCCTGAACCTTGAAGGTATGGGGAATATGACACTCATAGCATGGTGTGTCCGGCTCCTTTTCCAGCATATCCGCATGGCAGGTCGCACAGTTGTCTCGTTGCGGGCTCACCACAAAACTCTCGAAAGTGCCGTGGCAGAGATAACACTTGATCATCGCCACACCATGGACCGATTCATACCACTCTGTATACACACTGGGCGTTGCCTCACTATGGCAGTCAGCACAGTCGACATACTGTTCCTGCTCGCTCAATTCCGGATGTTGTTCCTGCTCGTGGCCAGCACCGAAAACAGCGAATGGCTGCGCCAAAAGAAACAGGCTCAAAAACAACAAGGCCGCCGAAAAGATAGCGATTCTCACCATGTCTTTTTTCACCATGACCTCCTCATTAAATTCAGCAAATTGACACCATCATGTTTGCACGACAACTGGCATCCGTTACGGCACATGATTCATTATATGCGCGGCGTTTTCTTTAATCCAGAAATGAGTTAGGGTCGGGGCGGAGCAGATAGAAGATAGGCTTTGAAAGGCAGTAAATACTTTGAATCAGATGGAATTGTCGCTAAAGCATAGAAGACAACAGACACTGTCGGCAAAAAAAGCTGCCGACAGTGCCTGAAGAGGTTGCAATTGTTACCTGTAGTGAACGATCAGCGATAGAGTTTAAACAGGGCCTGGGTTCCGTTATCCGCGCCACCCTCTTCAGCCAACTTCTGGTACAGCTGGCGGGCCAGTTTCAAGCCAGGCAGGTCGAGACCCATGGCATCTGCAGATTCAATGGCAATGGTCATGTCCTTGATGAAGTGCTTGACAAAAAAGCCTGGGGCATAGTCGCCATCGATAATTCGCGGGGCAAGGTTGGAAAGAGACCAGCTGCCGGCAGCACCCGTCTCGATACTCTTGAGCACATTTTTCGGATCAAGTCCTGATTTTTCCGCATAGGCAAGGGACTCGCAGATACCCATCATTCCGGCAGCGATGGCGATCTGGTTGCACATTTTAGTGTGCTGACCGCTGCCCGCTTTGCCTTGATAAACGATATTTTTGCCCATCAGCTCAAACAATGGCAGGACCGCTGCAAAAGCTGCCTCTTCACCTCCCACCATAATGGAGAGCCGTGCTTCGCGGGCACCGATATCTCCGCCGGAAACAGGAGCATCCAGGGAGTGAAGATTCTTTTTCTCAGCCTCAGCAAAAATGCGTGCCGCCAGATCTGGTCTGGAAGTGGTCATATCGACCACATAGCCGCCTTCTTTCATGTTGGCAAGAATTCCGCTCTCACCCAGATACACCTCTTCTACATCGGGCGGAAAACCGACAATGGTAAAAATCACCTGGCATTTTGCCGCAAGTGATGCCACTGAATCTTCCCAGACTGCACCTTCAGCCACCAAGTCTTCAGCTTTCGCCTTGGTGCGGGTATATATATGGGTGGTACAACCACCGTTCATTAAATGACGAGCCATGCTTTTGCCCATCACTCCGATGCCGATAAAACCTACGGTTGTCTGCTGTGGTTCCAATACCATGATGTCTCCTGATGGTTCCTGTCGATTGAGCTATTCAACCTGTTTCATAACGCTGTGACGCCGATATTTCTGCTGACTGCTCCTTGAGTCGTGCCACTTCCTTTCGGGCGGAATTTCGTCTCCAAGGACCTGGTAATACCAGCGAATTCAAAAAATAACAAACATTGCGGTACCCGGCAATAGCTGTCGTGCCGACTTCCAGGCATAATCAGATAGGCGGGTACTGGGACAAAATAGAGCTAACCATTTTGTTGACGAATTCTGTCGTCTTTTCGGGAGTGGGGTTGCTGCTGACGATCTCCGAGCCGGTACCACGCCAGATCAGGGCTCCGGTCCGGGCGTCATAAAAGTCGATTACCAGGATACCAACATCGTACTGGCGTATCATTCCACCCGTACCAAAAGCAACACCGCTGTAGCGGTAACTCCTGCCATAACCATAACCGACACTGGTAGAATACGGCTCGGACTGAATGCGTGTTTCAATCCGGTAATTATAGGTGACAAGAAAATCAGGAGCACCAGGGAAAAGCCCACGACCAGCAAGCCCGGCATTTATTGCCTGCTGAAAGCGCTCATGCAGCAAGGGGTTCTGAACCCGCATGTCTTCACTGGTAGAAGCTGCAGGCTGCTGCCAATGATAGCTGCGATATTGAGAAAAATTTGTACCAGGTTTGTAATCCTGATTGACCCGCACAGTGGAGCAACCTCCCAAGAGCAGAGCAAAGGCCGCTAAGCAGCAGACAAGCATGTTCTTCATATTCCCCTCCACACTATCTGGAAAATCTTTTGGGCAAAGCCTTTTAGCACTTTCAACACCGACACCGAACTTCTGCACATTTCCGCCTGCCACGTATCAACATTTTGCTTAAAAGAACCGGTCTTTCACTAGATGATAATTCTTTCTACAACTGGCCGCAATTGTCCGTGAAATCACGATACCATCTGACTCCGGGCAGATTCGCCGTTCCGCTACTATTCAGGGGAGACAACCACCCGCATCAGCCGCGAATTGGTATCACATAGAGCAATATTGCAAAATAGTGAAAGATGGTACCTGCCAGCACAAAAAGATGCCAGATAGCATGATTGAATGGGATTGACTGCTTGATATAGAACGGTACGCCAAGGGTATAGCAGAGCCCTCCGATCAACAACAGCCACAAGCCCCCGGCATCTACCGCAGAAAGCATCGGTTTAACGGCAATAACCACTGCCCAGCCCATGGCTATATAGAGAGCTATGGTGATCCAGCGCAGTCTTTTGGTTAAAAAAATCTCCAGAATGATGCCACAAACCGCAAGCCCCCAGATTGTGCCGAAGAGCGACCATCCCCAGGGCCCACGTAAACTGACCAGGGTAAAAGGGGTATATGTTCCCGCAATCAGGAGGAAGATTGCAGAATGATCAAGAATTCTGAAAATTTCCTTGGCGCTCCTCGATTGAACCGAGTGATAAAGCGTTGAGGCAGTATAGAGCAGGATCATGGTCCCACCGAATACGCTGCAGGCAACAATATGCCATACGGTGCCATGGAGGCTGGCAAAAGCTGTCATTACCGCGAGACCGGCAATGGCCAGAAGGGCACCAATACCATGGATGACAGAGTTAGCGATCTCTTCCGGCATACTGTAACGCGGTAAAATCGCCGTTTTGGTTTTCATAATATATCCAGAAATATATAGGTTATCAGCAGCATACGAATTATTGCCGCCAGAATACTTCGTTTCGATCAGTCCATAGTACGCTTTAATTCTGAACGCGCCAATAATTTCCGTACAACAATCTGCGTTTCAGGCCAATGCCGGACCCCTCTGCCTATTTCCGGAACAGACCCTCTAGCCAACGAAACGACCTACCAACCTGATATATATCATATATCTATAGAAATGAGAGAACAATGCAGTTCAGACACTGCAACATTCATTTTCCATCATTACCGATATTTCCACACTGTTCAACAACACCTTTTTTATGTTATTGTATTGACATTATCTGCAGTTGTTTGCGCAATGATAACCCGCTCTTTTTTACCTGGGATAGTACATGACACAATCCAAACCTCTCTGGGTTCCGGATCGCGAAAGAACTGAAAACAGTCTGCTCAAAGCCTTCATGCGATTTGTCGGCCAACAGCTCGGTGCACCAATTGAAGACTACTCAAGGCTCTATGACTGGTCAATTTCCGACTCGCCGGCATTCTGGTCGGCCTTGTGGGACTTTTGCGGTGTGATTGGTGACAAGGGTGTAAAAATTCTCGACCGTGGTAACGAGATTGAGCGGGCATGCTGGTTCAGTGATGCAAAACTTAACTTTGCTGAAAACCTGTTGAAAAGACGAGACGATGAGCCTGCCCTTATCTTTTACGCAGAAGACAAGGTGCACTACAACCTCAGTTTCAATGAGCTGTATAACCAGACTGCCGCTATGGCCGCCTGGCTGAAATCAATCGGTATTGAACCTGGCGACAGGGTCGCCGCATATCTGCCGAACATGCCGGAGACGGTGGTCGCCATGCTGGCGGCAACCAGTATCGGAGCAATCTGGAGCTCAACTTCGCCCGATTTCGGCTTCGAGAGCGTAGTGGACCGCTTTGGCCAGATAGAACCCAAGGTGCTTTTTCGGGTTGATGGATATTTTTACAACGGCAAAACCATTGATCTGGGTGAGCGCGGGGAACGTATCATCAAGGCCTTACCTTCGATAGCGCATGATGTGCTGGTGCCGCTGCTGAAGAGGTCTTCTGAATCATCGCGCCCATGTCCTGCATCCACCGAGAAGTGGGGAGAGCTCCTTGAACGATTTGCGGGCAGTGAGTTGCAGTTCGAACGTCGGCCCTTCAACATCCCGTTGTGCATTCTCTACTCTTCCGGAACCACCGGAAAACCGAAATGCATAACCCATAAGGCCGGCGGTGTATTGCTGCAGCATTTGAAGGAGCATCAGCTTCATTGCGATATACAGCCAGGTGACCGTGTTTTTTACTTTACGACCTGTGGCTGGATGATGTGGAACTGGCTGGTAAGCGCACTTGGTTCCGAGGCTTCGCTCGTTCTCTATGATGGTTCTCCATTCTCACCGGATAACGAGATACTTTGGCGATTGGCCGAAAAAGAGAGCATTACTCTTTTTGGAACGTCTGCCAAGTATATAGATACCATGAAAAAGTTGGAGATGGTGCCGGTGGAGCGCGTTCACCTCCCCTCCCTGCGAACGCTTTGCTCCACCGGCTCCGTCCTCACTCCGGAAAGTTTTGACTATGTATATGAGTCAATAAAAAGAGATATTTGCCTTTCTTCAATATCAGGGGGCACCGACATCATTTCCTGCTTTGTGCTCGGCAATCCGATCTTGCCTGTATATCGTGGAGAATGTCAATGCCGCGGCCTTGGTATGGCCGTTCAGGTATACAATGCAGAAGGAGAAGCTGTGGTGAACGAAAAGGGCGAGCTGGTTTGTACCCGAACATTTCCCTCTCAGCCCGTATACTTCTGGAATGACCGTAACGGCAACAAATATCACAATGCATATTTCGCCAGGTTTCAAAATGTATGGTATCACGGAGACTATGTCAAACTGACTCCCAACGGCGGTGTGATCATATACGGCCGCTCCGATGCCACACTGAACCCTGGCGGCGTGCGTATCGGCACCGCAGAAATTTACAGATATGTAGAAGACTTGGATGAAGTTGCCGAGTCAATAGTTGTGGCCCAGGACTGGCAGAACGACCAGCGCATAATCCTCTTCGTGGTACTGCGGAACGGTACTGAACTCACTGACAAATTGACCGAAAAAATAAAAACAACCCTGCGGGAAAAATGCAGCCCCCGTCACGTGCCTGCCAAAGTGGTGCAAATTGATGAGATCCCAAGAACAAAATCTGGTAAAATAGTTGAACTCGCTGTTCGGGAGATTATTCATAACCGGGATGTGAAGAACATCGGCTCACTGGCCAACCCTGAAGCCCTGGAAGCATTCAGGGATATTCCTGAACTCAGGTAATTCATCCAGGAGTTTTTATGCTGAGAATTGCCGTAGAACTAATCGATATAACCCAGCTTGGTGTGGACGCGATTGTCAATGCTGCCAATAACAGCCTGATGGGCGGTGGCGGAGTTGACGGAGCCATCCATAAGGCAGCAGGTCCCGATTTGCTTGCTGAATGCATTGAAATCGGAGGCTGCGAAACAGGTTCGGCGGTCATCACCGGCGGTTATAATCTGCCGGCAAAATTCATTATTCATACAGTCGGCCCGATCTGGCGGGGTGGTCATCAAAAAGAAGAGAAACTACTCGCCTCCTGTTATCGCTCCTGTATGGAACTGGCAATCGCCAACTCCATTCACTCCATCGCCTTTCCAGCTATAAGTTGCGGAGTCTATGGTTTTCCCATCCGGCGTGCCTGTGAGATCGCCTTCAGGGAAGTCAGCACAATGCTCGACTCCCACGGTTCCATCCGCAGGGTAATTTTTGCCTGTTTCGATAACACTGTCTATCATGAGTTGAGTAAACAACTCGCTAAACTGGAAGCACGGGGACATTAATACAGCTGTATCGAATAACCAGCGTGCACTAAAACCCTGGCTCCCCGGAGATCTCCTTACTCACAACTCATCCCCGGCACTCAGCTCCCGGGAATTGCCTGCAGACCTGCAGTCGCATAACATTATAGGGTTATATTCTTCAGGTTCCGTATCTATTTCTGGGCCATTGCCCCTTTTCTATGGCAAATTACTACAACCCTCTTAAAATAACAGTCCATACTCCAAGCCGGAATGCCTGAAATACTAAGCGCTCATGGCATCCCGCCCGCAGTTTTCTCCATTATGGCCGACTCGATCCTGGCCATATCCGGAGCCGACCATCCATGAGGTTGTTTTTGTTATGATTTCAAGTCCGACACCTAATGTTTCAGCCTGCCCGCAATGCGATATCCTGCTCCAGCACCATGAAACGCCGGACCACCACGCCTCAGTCTGCCCACGCTGTGGGTTTGTGATGAGAAATAACCGGCCGGGAACGGTGGATAAGGTTCTGGCGCTCAGCATTACCGGCCTGCTGGTCTACCTGCCCGCTATTCTGCTGCCGCTGATCACCCTTGAAAAGCTTGGTATGAGTGACAAGGCCAATGTGGTTGACACTGTACTCCAGTTCTTTGCCAACGAATATTATTTCGTCTCCTTCATGACGCTCGTCTCCACAATAGTTTTCCCACTGATGCTACTGCTGCTCACCTTTATCATCAGCCTGCAGTTAAAACGCAATCATCCCTCGAAGATGCTGGCCAGGCTGTTTCGTGCGTATTGTCATCTCGAGGAATGGGCCATGGTTGAGGTTTTCCTGCTGGCCATCCTTATTTCGATCTTTAAAATGATTCACACGGCAAATATTGTGTTTAATGCCGGACTGTTCTGCTTCATTGCCCTGGTATTCGTCACCTTTGGAATTTGCGTCGTACTGGATAAGGTTCGCTACTGGGAATTGCTGGACCCGACAGAAACAGCCCCAGCCACTTTACTCGTTAAAGAAAATCAGCGGCTTGATAAGCAGCCGGAACTTACAGCAGCTCAGGCCGGTTTCGCCCTCTGCCTTACCTGCCATAAGCTCCTGCCAACAACGAATAGGTCTACAGAATTCTCCGGCCAGTGCAGTCGTTGCGGCGAGAAAGTTCATCTTCGCAAACCCGGCGCCATGTCACGTACCCTTGCCCTGGTGATTACCTCGACTCTGCTCTTGCTCCCGGCCAATCTGTTGCCGATTATGCAGGTTGATTTTCTCGGCGTACCCGATCGATCCACCATTCTGGATGGCATCCTCTATTTTCTTAAGACCGGCTCCTACCTGATCGGTATCATTATCATGGTTGCCTCCATATTCGTGCCGCTTTTCAAGGTGGTTGGCCTCTCCATACTGCTCTGTTCCGCTCATTTCGGCATGCCCTATTTTCTTCGACAGAAATCGAAAATGTTTCGCATAATCTCCTTTATAGGTAGGTGGTCCATGCTTGATATTTTCGTGATAGCGCTGTTGATTTCCTTGGTGGACTTTGGTTTTTTCACCTCTATTCACGTTGCCCCGGCCTCAACATTCTTCTGTATGGCTGTAGCCACAACCATGCTCGCCGCCATCACTTTCGACCCACGGATTCTCTGGGACAAATGCAGCCCGGGCTCCGCGACGAACAACTCCAATACACTGAACCAATGACCGATACCAGTCAAAATCCGGATAATGAACTATCCCCGCATCCCCAGATTGCCCAGCCAGAAATCAAGGTCAACAAGGGCATTTCCGTTCTCTGGACCTTGCCGTTGCTGGCGCTCGTAATCTGCGGCTGGCTACTCTATCAGGCTATTACCAACGCAGGGATTGAGGTTACTGTCTATTTTGACGACGCGACGGGAATCACTTCAGGAAAAACCCAGGTCATGAACAAAGGCATCCCTGTCGGCCTGGTTAAAAACCTGCAACCCGACATCAGGAAGAACAAGGTGAAGGCCACCATTGTCATGGACAAGTCCATGGCCGAAAGTTTAGTGGAGGACACCCTGTTCTGGATAGTCAGCCCAGAACTTTCGGCAGCAAGCATCAGGGGGCTGGATACTATCGTATCGGGGGCTTATATAGCCATAAGGCAAGGCGTCTCGGACCGGGAGCAACGTGTATATAACGGCCTGGATTCAGCTCCGCCGGTAGGCCCGGAAGCCCCGGGGCTCCATCTCACACTGAAAGCCGACGAACTCGGTTCTATCCAGAAATCCACTGGAATTTATTATAAGAACATTGAAATAGGCAAGGTTCAGGGCTATAAGCTCGCCTACGATAAGACCATCCTGATTCATGTTTACATCACTCCCGAATACAGTGATCTGATACATACCGAGAGCCGCTTCTGCAATGCCAGCGGATTCTCTGTTTCCGGCGAACTGCCAAATATAAAAGTTCAGATGGAATCCCTTTCCGCTCTGCTGCGCGGCGGCATTCTGGTGCACACCCCCAAGGAGCTGAGCACAAGCCCCCCCGCAACAAATGGCTCCGAGTTCAAGTTATACAAAAACTTTGAGGATGCGGACTATGGTATACCAATGACGATGCAGCTTGCTTCCGGCAGCGGTATTGTCGAAGGCTCCACCAAAATTGTCTACCGTGGCATTGATGCGGGGTTTGTTAAAGATATTCTTATCAATAACGATGAAAACAAATCCGTGACCGCAAATATTCTACTGGACCCCAGGGCGGAATTTATTCTCCGCGAGAACACAACCTTCTGGATCGTTAACCCATCCATCAGTGCCAGCGGCGTCAAAAATTTCAGAAACTTTCTTACAGGGTCACACATCACCTTTAAACCCGGTGATGGTGATTTCAAGAATCACTTCACCATTCTCCCCGAACCACCGCCCCAGACACCACTCAGACCCGGCAGCCATGTACAGCTCAAATCATCCAACGGTGTAAATCTCAGTAATGGTACCGCAGTCTACTACAAGGAAATCAAGGTTGGCGAGGTTGTTTCCGTGTCTCTCGAACCCGACTCCGATGAAGTTCTGATCACCCTTTTCCTCTATGAACCTTACGGAAAACTCGTCTTCGACTCCAGTATCTTCTGGTTGCAAAGTGGTGTCGACATAGAGGCCGGAATCAATGGTCTCAAGGTTGATACAGGCCCGCTGACCCGGATATTGAGCGGCGGGGTTGTCTTCACCACGCCCGACAGAGATGGAACAGAATTAAACGAAACCGAATTGCAGGATAAAGTTTTCAGGCTTTATGGGAATTACGATAGTGCCGTCGCAGCCACTCCAGCCTTACAGCCGGCGGGCGTGCAGTTCCAGCTTATTACCGACGACGCGGCCAGCCTCAGTCCCGGCACCCCGGTAATGAACAAGAGTCTGAAAATAGGTCATATCACCGGCTTCAGCTTTTCCCGGGATCAAAAATCCGTACTCATCGACTGCTTCGTGCAGGATCAATACCGCCATCTCATTCACGACAGTACCAGATTTTATAAGACAGGCTCTGTTGAGATGAGTGGTGGCCTCGGCGGGCTTGATCTGAAATTCGGCTCACTTGAGTCAATATTCAAGGGTGGTATCAACACCATCACCACCCCTGGCAATGTTGCTGACAGTACCGCCGGCAAATTGCAACAGCCCCTGCCTCTTCATGCTGATTTCGATTCCGCCCTGCACGCCGGAGACAGGACCATAACCGTCAGATTTGAAGAAGGTATCAGCATAGGAGAAGGGTCCCAGGTACGCTATAAGGGTGTTCCTGTCGGCAAGGTCACCAGGATACGTTTTGGTGAAGATCTGCAATCGGTGGATGTCGAGTTCAGGATTGAGCCCGGAGTCGCCCCACTTTTCAAGACTACCACCCGGATCTGGCAGGTTACCCCGGAGATTTCACTGGCCGGTATCAAGAACATCGAGACAGCCATCACTGGCGCGTACCTGACATTTCTTCCCGGTGCCGGTAAGCCTACGCGGAGGTTCACCGGGCTCTCCCAGCCACCGCAGCCCGGTTATCTGGAAGACGATAGCCTGCAACTCATCCTCGAGGCATCACATCTCGGTTCACTCTCCATGGGGTCTCCGCTCTACTATCGCGATCTGAAGGTTGGCGAAGTAACCGGCTTTGAGCTCTCACCCTCTTTTCGTATTGTCTATGTTTTCATTCGCATCGAGCCAAGATACGCTGCCATCGTCCGGGAAAACAGCAAGTTCTGGAATGTGAGTGGCGCCAGGGTGACAGGCGGTATTTTCTCCGGCATTACCGTCTCAACCGGCTCAGTTGAAGCTATCGTCCGCGGTGGCATTAATATCGCGACACCGGTAAATGAACCCGCGCAAAAAGCCGTGGAGAAAGGACACAAATTTTTGCTCCATGATGAAGCGGATCCTGAATGGCTGGACTGGACACCAAAAAATGAATAGCCGACAATAGCTTTAAAGCCTTAGCCAACAACACCCCGGTGGTCGAGGCAAATTCCATTGTTTGAGGCCGCGGGTTTTCAGGAATTGTGGGCTGTCATCACCCTAATCTTTCGAAAATGCTGTTCATCATCAATCCCCTTGGAAACACCCCGCTATTCTGATACGATTTTAACATAAACCGTTGTTCTCTCGTGCCCGATATTCCTGAAAACTCTTCCACACATGCCGGAGGGGCTTATGCGTATCACCAAAATATTCGTTCCGCTCGACCTTGATCAAAATTCTCAAAACATAGTAGACTATTCGCTGTTTGTTGCCCGAACCTTCGATGCTGAGGTAGTTTTTTTCCATGCTATTGAATTTACCACCAGCGGAGAAATGGCTCTCGGCAACCTGGCCTATGATGACATCAACACCACACGGCTTGAAGCCGTTAGAGAGCAGCTCGCTAAAATAACCAGAAATGCTCATGATAAATGCAAAAAATGCTCGTATCATGCCCTCATAGGGGATGTTGTCGATGAAATCCTCGATTATGCCCAAAAAGAGCAGGCCGATATTATCATCATGGGAACCCGCAGTAAACGCGGTATTAAAAAGGTCCTGCTTGGCAGCGTAGCTGAACGTGTACTGAAAAAAGCCCACTGCCCGGTCATGGTGGTAAAGCCCTAGATGTGATCCCCGGGGTTAACTTGAATACCTTCTGATCCCTTGCCTTTCTTGCTAAAGGCTGGGGATCAGTCCTTGCAATGGCAGATAACTGCTGCTCATCTTATCTTTCAACTCCACACCGGTCTTACCCAGAGCCAAACCCGATTCAACCAGATAGGTTATTTTTCGCACTCCCTCTGCTATACTCATCCCCCCTGTACGAATATTGGAGATGCAATTCCGGGCTTCATCGGTTATTCCAGGCTTTGGTTCATAGGTTATATAGGCCCCCAGGGAGTTCGATGAACTCAGCCCGGGCCGCTCACCCACCAAGAGAATCATCATTTTACAGCCAAGCAGGTGGCCGATCTCATCACCAATTGCCACCCTGCCATTGGTCACCAGACAGACGGGTGCAACTCTCAGCTCTGTTTTGGCAACACACTCTAAAAAACCACTCACGATCTCATACGCATTTTCATGTATTGCCGGACCCGATAAGCCGTCGCAAACCGTGATGCCTATATCAAAATTTCTCTGGCCATGATGCTGCAGCGCTATTGACGATGTCTCGCTCAGCAGTCTGCCTTTATCCGGACGAACCAGATATTCCATTCTGTCGACAACAGAACTTTCCAGCTGAATTGTAGAGTATCCCTGCAGCTCGAGTTGGTTAGCAAGTGAAACCATGTCGGCCGGGACCAAAACGGCATCCCTGGCTCTGGCATGGGCCAGCTTGAACTCAAGGCTCTCCGTTACCGGCAGACTGGTACCGCAGCGCCCAAGAGCAATACGGGCGTCGGTAAAAGTGCGCAGCTTCGACCATGGATCGGAGGTTATGATCGGCTTTCCCGTGCTGTTATTGCTCATTTGCCCTCCCCCCGTGACATGGCCAGCAGCCTGTTGCTTACGTCAACGGGCTGCAGCACTCCTGCGCTGTTATGTATCTCCATGCTCTCCAGCCATGCCTGAAACTCCGGGGCAGGTTTCAAGCCAAGAAGCTTACGTATATATGCCGCATCATGGAAAGAGGTGGACTGGTAATTGAGCATAATGTCGTCAGCCCCCGGGACTCCCATAATGAAGTTGCAACCGGCATTGCCAAGCAAGGTCAACAGCACATCCATATCATCCTGATCTGCTTCGGCATGGTTGGTGTAGCAGATATCAACTCCCATCGGCACGCCCAGCAGTTTGCCGCAGAAATGGTCTTCTAAACCAGCTCGTTGAATCTGCTTGCCGTTATAGAGATATTCCGGCCCGATAAAGCCAACCACCGAATTCACCAACAGTGGATTGTAGACTCTTGCCACCGCATAGGCACGCGCCTCAAGGGTCTGCTGGTCCACCCCATGGTGGGCGTTTGCCGACAGCGCGCTGCCCTGACCCGTTTCAAAGTACATTACGTTATTGCCGACAGTCCCCCTTCCGAGGGCGAGGGTTGCTTCATTGGCCTCCTGCAGCAACGCCAGATTCACCCCGAAGCTCCTGTTCGCCTGCTCGGTACCGGCAATTGACTGAAAACATAAATCAACCGGTGCACCCGCCTCTATTGCCTCCATGGTCGTGGTGACATGGGTCAGCACACAGCTCTGGGTGGGAATGGCGTATGTGTCGATCAGCGAATCGAGCATCTGCATCAGCCGAACGATGTTCTCCACATTATCTGTGGCCGGGTTGATGCCGATCACGGCATCGCCGCAACCATAACAGAGGCCATCAAGGGTGGAAGCGGCAATGCCCTGCAGATCGTCTGTGGGATGATTTGGCTGGAGACGAACAGAAAACGTGCCGGCCCCACCGATGGTATTTCTGAACCTGGTAACCACCCTGCATCTTGCTGCCACCAAAACCAGATCCTGCATACGCATCAGTTTAGAGACTGCCGCAGCCATCTCGGGTGTGATACCCGGTGCCAGTTCAGCCAGGGACTCCGGAGTGGCTTCATCACCAAGCAGCCAATCCCTGAGTTCCCCGACCGTGAAACCACTGATTGGCGCAAATGCCTCGCGGTCATGGCTGTCAATAATCAGCCTTGTTACCTCATCCTTCTCATAGGGAATAACAGCTTCAGACAAAAAACGTGCAAGAGGAACCTCAGCCAGAGCCATCTGCGCCCTGACCCGCTGCTCCTCACTTTGGGCGGCAACACCGGCCAACTCATCACCCGATCTCCGGGGTGTCGCTTTGGCAAGCAATTCCTTCAGGCTCATTTCCCTGAAATTTCTACCTGTTGACATATCGTGTTCTCTCGTTTCTACCGGGAACTAGTACAAGATAGCGGGCTCCGACTGCGGTGGAGCCCGCCTGCTGATTCTTTAGCGTGCATAATACGTTTGCGGGAGCCAAAGTGCAATATCCGGAAATATCATGATAATACCGAGACCGATACACATCAGTATAACAAAAGGCACGATTGAGGAGTAGATGTCCACCAGCGTTACCTCTTTCGGTGCCATCGCTTTCATCAAAAAGAGGTTGTAACCGAAAGGCGGCGTCATATATGCGATCTGACAGGTGATGGTGTAGAGCACACCGTACCAGATCGGGTTGAAGCCGAGCGCCTTTATCAGTGGAATATAGAGCGGTGCCACGATCACCAGCATCGCCGTATCATCTAAGAACATGCCCATGATGATATACGAGACCTGCATCATGATCAAAATCTGCCAAGGACTGAGCCCCCAGGTATCGAGGAAAAGGCTCTCGATAGCGTGCACCGCCCCAAGCCCGTCGAAAACGGCACCAAAGCAGAGTGCTGCCAGAATGATCCACATGAACATGCAGCTCACGGCAAGGGTCTTGTGGAGAGTATCATCCATCACTTTCCGGGTGAGACGTTTCTTGAGGATGGCAGCTACAGTAGCGGCTGCCGCGCCCACTGCCGAGCTCTCGACCAGGCTGGTGACACCCATGATGAAGAGGCCGGTGACCGAAAAGATGATGGCCAGTGGCAGGATTCCTGCGCCCAGCAACCTGATCTTTTCTCCTCGGGGCATCTCACGCTCTTTCGCTGGCAGGCTCGGTCCCAACTCCGGCTGCATCTTACAGCGAACCACAATATAGATGATAAACATGGACGCCAGAAGCAGGCCAGGAAAGACTCCAGCCATCCAGAGCTGACTCACCGGTTGTCTGGCAATCATCCCGTAAAGGACCAGAACAATGCTTGGTGGTACCATTATGCCCAGAGAGCTTCCCGCCTGGATAACACCGGTGACCATGCGCTTGTCGTAACCGCGCTTCAACATCTCCGGCAGGGCGATACTGGTGCCGATAGCCATACCTGCCACTGACAGACCGTTCATAGCTGAGATAGCCACCATCAGGAATATAGTGCCAATAGCCAGACCACCGTTGAGTGAGCCCATCCAGACATGGAACATTTTATAGAGATCACCTGCAATTCCCGACTCCGAGAGCATATAGCCCATGAAGATAAAGAGCGGCAAAGTGATTAACGGATACCAGTTCAATAACACAATGCTGGCGTTAAAGGGCATCTCGTAACCGCCCTGGCCCCACAGAACCATGGACGCAGCAGCTGCGACAAAACCAACAGCGCCAAAAACCCGCTGACCCGTGAGCAGCATAAGCATCAGGGTCGAAAACATAAGGAGTGCGATCATTTCATAGCTCATGACAATTCCACCCCTCGTACTTTAGCCAAATCCTTGAAAAAGGTGGCGATTGACTGCAACAGCATCAGAAAAATACCGATAACCATAATGATTTTGATAGGTGCCACAGGCGGAGCCCAGGCAGAATAATTGCGCTGCCCATACTCAAGTGAATAGGCGGTACTGGAGATGCCTCCGGCCAGCAAAACAACGAGATAGAAAATCAGGCAGAACACTGTCACAAGATCCATCGTTGCCCGTTTTTTCGGGGACCAGCAGCCATAAAGGACATCCATTCTCACATGGGCGCCCATGTAGAGCGAAAACCCGCCGCCCAGCATATAGTATGCGGCCATTGTGAATTGGGTCATCTCAACCGCCCAGGTATAGGGAACATTGAAGACCGTCCGTGAGATTGAGGCAAAGAGAAGAATGCCCATCATCATGAACACCAGGTACATGGCGAATGTACCAACTCGTTTATTCAGTGCGTCCACATAGCGCACATAACTATGGATAATCTTTGGCACAACAGATCCTTATTTCGCAAATTCAAGAAATTGGCAGAAAACAACAACCGAGTGCAGCAACACCGCCGCCCATATCAACTCGAGCGAAAATGAGCGGCAGTGTTACTGGCGGGGAATTTTACAGATTAGGTGTAACGGTACGGGCGACCAGCCTTCTCCATGGTTGCCGAATACTTCTTGAGAATCTCGACGACCTTGGCACTACGTGGAGATTTGGCAGCAATCTCGTCCCAGTATTTCAGGGCCTCCTGCTCAACAGCGGCCCATTCGGCATCAGGTATGGATGTCAGCTCCAGCTTGCCGCCTGTGGTACGGTAATGTGCCTCGCCCCACCAGTACCAGTGCTGGCGATAGTAGTGCGAACTGTCGATTGACATCTTGAATAGAGCCTTCAGGTGTTCAGGCAGGGCATCCCACTTCTCGGAGTTGGCGAAGTATGATCCAGCCCAGGCTCCGGAGATATTGTTGGTGAGGTAATAATTCGTAACATCGGCCCAGCCTACGGTGTAATCCTCGGTAATACCGGACCAGGCAATACCATCAAGCTCGCCGGTCTGAATCGCCACCTCGATATCCTCCCATGGCAGAGTTACAGGCACTACACCGAAACGCTTGAGGAATTTACCACCGGTAGGGAAGGTGAAGATACGCTTACCTTTCAGGTCGGCCAGCTTACGGATAGGATCCACTGTGGCAAAGTTACATGGATCCCAGGCGCCGGCACTCAGCCACTGCACACCCTTTACCTCCTTATATGCCTCCTCCCAGATCTCATTCAAACCATAGTGGTTGAACAGTACCGGTACATCGAGGGAGTAGCGGGAGGCAAAAGGAAAATAGGCGCCAAAAACTGAAACATCTACAGGTGCCGCAATGGAGTCATCGTCACTCTGCACCGCATCAATGGTACCGCGCTGCATGGCCCGAAACAGTTCGCCTGTGGGAACCAGCTGATCAGCATAATAGAGCTCGATATGCATCTCGTTCTTGGCGATCTTGTTGAAGGCATCAATCTGAGGCTTGATCACATACTCGGCCAAAGCTGGTCCGGCATAGGTCTGCAGTCGCCATTTTATAGGGGTTTTCTTTGCTGCATGAACAAAAGGTGCCTTGCTGATGGTTGTTGCTGCAACAGCCGCTGCGGCTCCTAGTCCTGCCTTTTTCAGAAATTCTCGACGTTCCATTTTCTCCTCTCCTTGTACTGCTTGTGCTTGATATTGTGGCTCAAGCAGATGACACGAATCACCCATGGCCACTGTTCTACTGTTCCCATTCGTAACTATTGTTAGGATTCATTATATAATCCCAATACGTTGTCAGCATCTTCTGAGATACATAAGGCAAGCACTGTGCCACAAAGAACACTATGTCGGATTTTCACTGTATATCGGCGACATACCCTCAAACATAGCTGAACAATAGTGTAAAAGGAGAATGACCAATCATTTCGCTATTGTTGCTATTCAACAATAGCGTCGGTACTTTTTACAAATTTGTGAAGTGTTGAATAGGGCCGAATATCCAAAGGATTGGAGCATAAACAGTTTCAACCCGAATCACCGTTGGCTGATGAGTTCGGGCTGATATCCTTTATATTCAGAAGGGAAGGGGACTCGTTTAGACAGCTTGCGCTTGCTTGAATCGCACAAGTGAGGCGAGCAGGTCGCAGGTCGGGGTCGGTACATTATGTTTTGCACCCATGGCACTTACATAGCCTGCCAACCCATCAACCTCAGTAGGTTTACCATTCTCCAGATCCTGGAGCATTGATGGGCGATGGTGATATGTTGCAGGGATAAGTTTGGCGTAAAAGATCTCGCGATATTCATCTGCGCTTTGCCACGGAGTCGTTCCACCTGTGGCGGTGATTATGGCAAAGGTTTCTGTAATTACCTCATCAATTATTGCCCTGGTTTCCTCCCGTTCAACCAGGGCACCATAGTGCACGCCGAGAATCGCTCCCAATGGATTGAGGCTGCAGTTGTATAACAATTTGGCATAAAGCGACTGGTGGATATCCGGCACAGCCAGACATTCATGGCCTGCAGAACTAATCGCCTCGGCAAGTAACCTGGCACTGGCCGGAATTTCTCCTCCACTGCTGCTGCCCACATGAATAGCATCCGCCGAGACGGTGATTTTCACCAAACCAGGCTCAACGATCTCAAAACCGGTGATCACCCTGCTGCCCAGGACCCGCTCTGAGCCAAAACGCTCAACCAGCTGTTCGATATTGCCACAGCCGTTCTGCATGGAGACGAGAGTTTTGATCTGGCCGTCGATTAAGCCGAGATCATGCACCGCCTGCCGGGTATCGTAGGTCTTGGTGGTGATGAGCGCATAATCATATCTTTTCCGGGCCTGGCTGACATCGGGCAACAGGCCGAGGCTCGTAACCGGCCCGTAATCGCCAAAAATGCCGGTAACTTTAAGACCGTTCTCCTTAAGGATCGGAATAAAACGCTCTCGTAAAATCAGGTCCACCTCGTGGCCTTCTGCAGCCAGCATACAACCCAGCGCCTGGCCTAAGGCACCGGCCCCGTATATAAGAATCTTCACATATCCTCCCAGATGAAAGCACAACAAATGATAGTGACTCTAACCGGAATTTCTCATCAGTTCAGGCAGAGTCAGATTGATTAAACGATATCGTTACAAGACGAATACAACGCTCACAACACATGCGGAGGTAACTATAGAGAACAAAAAGAGATCACGCAAGCAAAGCAGATGAATGACAAGGTGGCGAACGGTTCAGGCTACCGTGCGCGGTTGCCAACAAAAGCATCATAGAGAGTGGTCACGGTTGCCTCATACTCCGACTCCGCAACTCCGATGATGATATTCATCTCTGACGCACCCTGGTTAATAACCCTGATGTTGATGCCGGCACTGCCCAGTGCCGAAAAGACCTTGCCGGCAATTCCGACAGTGCGCACCATGCCCTCACCAACGACTGCCACCAGCGCCAGGTTCTTTTCGATGTAGAGTGAATCAGGCTCAAGTTGTCTGTGAATCTGCTCCAGCAGCACATCATCAAGGCCACGAAGCTGTTGTTCCTCAACAATGACACTGACCGAGTCAATCGATGCCGGGAATTGCTCGAAGCTTACCCCATGCTCATTGAGAATACCAAGCAGGCGGTAGACAAAACCTGTCTCCCGATTCATCAACGACTTCTCCAGGCATATCATCGAAAATCCTTTTTTTCCCGCTATACCGGCAACTTCAGTGGACTTCAACTCCAACTCACTGAGTTTGGGTACTATCATTGTTCCTGGATCTTCCGGCCTGTTGGTGTTTCTGATACGGATAGGAATCCCCGCTTCGCGTACCGGCAGAATAGCCTCATCATGAAAAACCGAGGCCCCCATATAGGCCATTTCCCTGATCTCGCGAAAGGTAATCTCGGTAATTGGCTGCGGATTGTCAATTATGCGAGGATCAGCCATCAGGATTCCCGAGGTATCCGTCCAGTTTTCGTAGAGCACGGCACCGGCGGCTCTGGCTGCTATTGCCCCAGTAATATCAGACCCGCCACGGGAAAAGGTTTTCACCTCACCATCACGGTCACGGCCATAGAAACCTGGAATAACATAAATCTGCTCCTGGTCATTCAGCCGCTCGCCCAATAACCTGTAACTCTCCCTGGCAATAGTGGTATTGGCCCGAACAATGATTGCATTGGCGGGATCAACAAATTCCGCCCCGAGGTAATCAGCGATGAGACGGGCGGAAAAATATTCGCCCCGGGAAACAGTGTAGTCGCGACTACAACCTCGAAGCAGATCTTCCTGGAACTCATCCAACTCAGTCAGGACACCATTTTCAATACCAAGTTCTCTGCTGATTTCTGTAAAACGATTGCGAATGAGCTGAAATGGCTCCGTGGGGTCTGTGTCCATTGCTACCATCTCATGACAAAGGTAGAGCAAGTCTGTAAGTTTACTCTCACCAGCATGGCGCTTGCCGGGGGCGGAGACAACGACAATCTTACGCCTGTGATCAGCTTCAACAATTGCCTTTACCTTTCTGATCTGCTCTGCATCGGCAACGCTAGACCCACCGAACTTAACTACAATTCTTTCCATTCGATCACTCCGGATATTATCAACAGACACAATCTGCCAGGGGAATTCGCACACTGCAATCGATATCGTTTTCAGTGCAGTATTGCACATTCAACTGGGCCAGGCGACCGTTATAAGAATCCATAAACATCAACTCGTCATGGGATAACGGATAATCGTCGGGGAAATTCACCGGGCATGCCGATACTTCAATTGCGCCAGCCTCTTCATCAATATAGGCCAGGGGCAGCCCTTGCGTTCTACAAATAACAGGGCGCACTTCGTATACACTGCAAAGCCCATCCTTCAGCAGACTGCAACTTTCTCCATTATTTTCAGCATTGACGTTCTTCGCTACTGCTGCCTCTGCAACAATGGCAGCTTCAAGCGGCAGTACACTAAACTGGATACAACAGCCATCACATCCCGGCCCACACTTAAGCTGCTTCTGCAATTGTGTGGCTGAAATTTCTGATATTCTCTCATCCAATTCCATTATCAGTTGGATATAGGCACGGCCAATTGCCGGTGATAATCGTTTGAGTCTTTTTCCAATCATACAACACACCTTATTTATCTATCATGTTCATATCCCAACAATCCAGCAACCTGCACCGCCAATTACCAACGCCACCTAACAACAAAAAGCCCTTGAAAATAAAAGCTATTTCCGTATTATCCAAACAGAGGTACACGATCATTTAACCAGCTACCATGCCGCTTAGTTGTATTCGGGCTGATTAGCTTATAGCAAATATGCTCTACTTTGCATCTTAATTCATTCCAGAGGGACCACGAGCATGAAAACTTATCTCCGCCATCCGGCAACAATTACAGCCTTGGTCTTTTTCGGCCTCATCGTTCTCTTTTTGTTGTTTCTCCCACTCGGCAGCAAAATCTACCTCACGCATTGGCTGACAAAAAATGGCGCAGACAAGGCCACCATTGAGAAACTGAATTTCAATCCTTTCAACGGAACACTGACCCTCAATGGAGTCCTCGTCCAGACCGGAGATACGGAACCAATTCGCCACGACACCCTCATTGTGGATCTTGGCCTTGGTTCACTGTTTAAGAAAAATGTACTCATTGAGCGCATAACCTACCGTGATCTCTATTTTGAAATGGAACAATATGATGATGGTTCATGGCGTTACGGCTCATACACACTCAAAATCGACCCTGCAACCAGTAACCAGAGTGCCCAGGAAACTATCGAACAAGCCTCAGCCAATGCTACGCCCTGGGCTCTTGCTGCCGATATGGCTGTATTGGAAAATTGTACAGTCCATTTCAAAACCCCTGCACTGGATTTCACAATCAACGTCGACCAGGCCCTGCTTGATAATTTTTCCACCCGTGGCGGTCAGCCGGACGGTACGCTATCTCTCACCGGCTCGGTGAATGGCAGCCCTGTAACTCTTGATCTCAGCAGCCTGCGAATTTCCCCGGAGTTGTTTTTTGAGGGGAAGATACAAATAGATGAATTTGGTCTTGATAACCTGCAAACGTTACTTCAGGACGTATTCCCCACGTTTGCAGGCAAAGCGAGTATCAACGGGCAAGCGACATTTAGCCTCAATCGCGAAGGCGAAATGGTTGTTGATTACGACGGAATTATCGCAGGTACGGGTATCGAGATGCGCTCTGAACCGTATTCAAATGCTGTCCCAGAGGTTAACTGGCAAGGTAAGGTCAAATATACTCAAGGAGCAGCCAACCCCATTCTCATAAAAACCGATGGAACGCTTACAGCCAATGACATCAGCCTGGAAGTTCCCGCTGCAAACCTGACACTCAGCGATGGAAGCCTGGAGAAAACCGGGACAGCAACCGTTTCCATAAGCGATGGGGTTGCGGTTGATACTGATGGCGAGCTCAACGTCTCCACTATTCAAATGGCCATTGGCGACATGTCTTTGAATGAGGAGAGTATCGACTGGCAGGGTGTTGTACACTATTCTTCCGGTTCTGAAATACCAATGACTGTTCAAACGGATGGTGTTCTTGAAGGTTCGCAAATAGGTATTCAAATACCGGCTGCACAGCTTGCTATTCCAGCAGTAGACCTCAAACTCACCGGTAAGGCAGAAGTAACGATAGACGATCTTGTAGCTGTAGACCACGAAGGTACGCTCGAAACCAATATCGCCTCAATGGAGTTTGCTCAACTTGCAGCCAAGGAACATCAACTGAATTGGACTGGAAAACTCCATTGGGATTCAGAAAGCATTGGAAATCTCGCAATCGCTGGAGACGCGGACAGCAATCTCGCCTCCCTTAATACCGGTGGCAGCACTCCAATTTCTATTGGATTTGAAAATATTAATTTCGTTGGATTGCAAGGTGAAGGAATATCCAATTTCAATGCAAACCAGGCTGTCGCCAACAGCCTGAACGCATCAATTTCCGGCAAAATGCCACTCAACCTTGTGGTGGAAAATACTAAAATTGACGGCCTGCAGTTGAGTGATCTAAAAGATTTCACAGCTAAAACCATTTCTTTAACACAGTTCAGTGCGGCTTCAGAAAAAGCCGGCAATAACCTTGCGACTTTTGAATCCCTTAAATTTGATACTGTTTCAGCATCCATTGCACCTTCTTTTGATGCAGAAACAATTACTCTGCAAAACATTTCATACCTGCCGGCGACAGGTAAAAGCGAACACGACTTCTTAAAACTGGCGTCCCTGATTGCCAATAGTATCCACTACGATGCCGAAAACCTCAACGGAACCACTATAAAGCTATCCGACCTTCTGGTAGATATGAGACGGGAGAAGGATGGTGCGATGGACTTCAGTAAACGCATGGCAGATATGCAGTCAGGTCCCCCTCCCAGCACAGAAGAGACAAAATCGGAAGATAAACCACAACAACCCACTCCTGAATCACCTGCCATTCATATAAAATTTGATAGTATAGAGGTGGGCGGCAACTCATCATTGGCTTTTAAGGATCAATCCCTTACCAAACCATACAGTACAGAGCTCAAGCTCAGCGAACTCAAGATTTCAGATGTCGATTCTTCCCGAAAAGACAAACAACTCGATCTCAATCTAAAAGGCACTTTTGAAAAAGTTGCGCCCTTTAGCATATCAGGCACTGCAACACCTTTCACCCGTGAGAAAAACTCCGATCTCGAAATATCATTAAAGAATTACCCTCTGAAGAGCTTATCTCCATACACCATCGAATCCGTGGGAACTGCTTTGGCCAGCGGCAGTTTGAAAGTAAAGAGCGATTTAAAACTGAAAGGGAATACCCTTGATTTACAAAACGACCTCCACTTAGAGCAGGTCAAAACATCAACAGTCGACCCGGCATTAGCCGCCCAGCTCGACAAAAAACTGCCGGTACCGCTCGACGCAGCCCTTGGCATGTTGAGTGACAGTAAAGGCAACATTGACCTGCAAATACCTGTTGAAGGCAAGCTCGACGACCTCGATATTGGTATAGGCGACGTTGTTGTCACCGCCTTGAGTAAATCGATTGTCTCTGCAGCTTCCAGCTATTTTCTCTATGCGCTGGGTCCATACGGGGCACTTGCTTATGTGGGCATGAAGGTTGGAGAGGGATTGCTGGATATACAACTGCCGACAGTTCCCTTCACCGTTGGCAGCGCTGAGATTATTCCTGAGCAGATTGACTACCTCGATCGTATAGCTACGATACTCAAAGAAAAACCAAATATGGATTTATATATCAAGCCGCATGTGAGTCCTTGGGAGGTATATACAAAAAGGGAAATGAAGAAGTATGAAGGAGGTCAGGCAATTATCGACGATGAAATCCAACAACGCCTTGATGCTTTGGCTGCCGCGAGGGTGAATGCCATCAAAGACTATCTGGTGAAAACTCATGCCGTCTCTACTGACAGGCTACTATCTGACACTACTTCGGTTGAGCTCAAGAAAGACGGGAAAATAGAGGTAGGGTTGGAAATCAGGTGATTATTGGGAAGAAACTACATACTTCAATCTGGCTTCCAGTAATTAGTGCAGCACACTTGCGGTCTTTCCAGTGTTTTTACCATGCCTTGTCAAGCGACTGCCCAGCCGCCCCTCTATGAGCTTTGTCTTCATAAATACGTGTGAAGATAAATGCATGGTATGTGACAAAACCAAAAAGAATATATATTTCCCTGTGGCTAAGCCAGCAAAAACAATTATAGGGATACTCCTTGAATTATTGATATTATTCGGATTGTTTATAGTAATAGTCGGAGCCACGATGGCTGATATCAATATTAATGAGCAAAGGAGATGTATAATATTAGATTCTACCATTATTATAACTGCAGTAATCGCAATTTTGAAGCATTTCAAATATTTTCAGAAACTTAGCCAGTCGCCGCAATCCCAATTCAATTCTTTTTCTAATTGTTTTATTTCAGGATGAAAAATAGACTTAAGGAACTCTCTTTCCTCTTTAGTCATATGAGACACATAGGGCCGAGAATGCACATTTTTGCCTTCTATACTATGGAATTGAGATATTCCCAGAAACTCAGCTACTTGGTTGAGAGTGCCATTGGGGTTTTGTTTCAGGTCTTCATTTTTCAAAACCAAGACCTGTTCTCTAGAAAAGTGTATCCAAATCTTTCGTAACTGATCTAAATAGTGTCCTCTATCAATATAGGAAAACTTTTTGTGTTGATATGGGAGTGCCTCACGGCATCTTTCACTCTCGGTATTGATAGCATCTATAAAAGGCAAGTTATCAACCTTTTTTGATCGCTGCATATTCCAGTGTGAATATGCTCTTTCAATAGGGTTTCGTAAAATTACAATAAGCTTCATTTTGGGGTTATACTCAAATATTCGTTTCGACGAATTACCCCAATACATGTATACCGGTGTAGCTTCCCCTAAAACCTTATGCATTTTATTAGGACTAAAAAAAGCATGATATTTTGAATAATTTGGATTTCCATTAACGAAATATTTTTCATTATCGAAATAATGGACTTCCTTTTTATTCGCCATACATATCTCCGGGTGCTCCCGGAGATATTCATCTAAAGCTGTCGTCCCACCTTTTTGAGCACCGCATATAACGAAATCAACGATTCTTTTGAAGGGTAAAAGTGCTTTGAGTTCTCGGTGTAATTTTCGGTATTTTTTCTTAGCGCTACTTATCATTAAAATCTTCTCGCTTGTCCAATTCAAATCATAGTTTACAGTTGCTTCAGTTCATCTTTTACACATTGTTTCTCACTGCTGTCTCATAAATAATGACGTAATCTCATATAAAGAAAGGCTCGGAGAGCTGCTTGTGTTAAAATGAAAGCTAGATTCAAGTAATAAGTGCAACACTCTTACCTATAAAGGCTTCCAAGGGAATTAGCCCTGCAAGTATCTTTCTCGGTGTTAGTTTTAATAATAAAATCCTATCCTCTATTTCCTGCTCAGACAGAACCGAAATATCAAACCCTTTAGGCCAGAAACGTCGAATCCTGCCATTTGTATTTTCGTTGGTGCCTCGCTGCCAACTGGCATGCGGTTTCGCAAAATAGATATCAGCATTTGTTGCCGCTGCAACCTCGGTATGAGTAGCGAATTCCGAGCCGTTGTCTAGAGTAACTGTCCTAACAAAGGGGACTTTACTCAGCAACCCAGTCATCGCAGAAGCGATTTGCTCCTTGGTCTTTCTGGCAATACGTTTAACGAGGGTAAACCTACTCATCCTGTCAACAAGCGTTGCCAAATACCCATTGCGACCATGTACCGTGTCACCTTCCCAATCGCCGACACGGGTGCGCTCATCCACTATTGCCGGCCTTTCAGATATATCCCTACGATTCGGTATCAACGAGGCTCCTGCCAGGCTTCTTCTCTTTCCTCCTTTCCAACGTCTCTTGCCGAACCTATGCAGCTGCCTGAACAAAGTACCGCCACGAGCCTTATCCTCTTTGATCCTCGCATATATACTGTGCTGTGACATAAGCCCAGCTCAGGAGGCAGTTCTATTCGCATTCTGTGGCTAATCGCTTCCGGTGACCATCCCAGCGACAGGGATTCACTGATGATGCGGTTTGTCTCAGCAGATCTTTTGTGATTTTTCTGTGCTTCAGCTCTCCTGCTATCACTCAGATTTTGTGCAATGCCAAGATCATAACCAGCAGGGCCGGAATTTCGCTTAAGCTCCCTGCTTATCGTGCTTAAGCTGACTCCAACTTCTTCAGCAATGGTTCTAATGCTCACCCTGGCTTTACGTAGCCCTGAAATCTGGTATCTTTGTTCCTGGGTGAGTTGTCGGTAGTGTTTGTGTTGTTTCATACAGTGCAGACCTTGGTTAAGTGTAGGAGCTGACACCATACCGTCTACTCACTCACTTTTCCATCTTCAGTCTGCTGCACTTATTGTACCAATCCAGCAATCGCCAAAAGACAATTAAATACAAAGAGATCCGAACCATGACGTATTGTAACACAATTCTCAATTAGATTGCTTCATTTCTTCCGAGACATGATTTTGAAAAGTTGGCCAAAATCTATCATGGTGGCCAAAAGTTTCGCCCCTTCAACCGCTGGACCCAATTTATGGCGATGACAATCGCCCAGATTACCAGAAGGAAAAGCCTTCGTGATTTGATTAGCAATCTTGCTGTTGAGGATAAAATCATCTATCACCTTGGTATGAAGCCTAACGGCAGGGCGACACTTGCACGAGTCAACGAGCAACAGCCTAACGATTTATACCGAGAAATCTTTTTCAAACTGCTCAAGCGTTGTGAAACTAACGCTCCACAGCACCGCTTTAAATTCTTAAGCGGTTATTAAACCCCACTCACAGTACCAGCCATTCGTAAATCATCAGCTTTCAAGTTCATCGGCAACAGCTTCAATAGATCTGAACGAGATTCTGCAAACGGCAATTTTTCAGAAAGGTATTTCAGATAATTATACGGTTCCAGATTGTTGGCTTTGGCAGTTTCAACAAGGCTATAGAGTGTATCGCTCGCTCTTGCACCTTCCTGTGTGCCAGCAAACAGCCAGTTTTTTCTACCAACCACAAATGGGCGTATTGCATTTTCAGCCGTGTTATTGTCCGGCGTCATTTCCGGAAAATCAAGATAGACCAGTAAGCGTTTCCATTGGTTAAGTGTGTAATTCACAGCAATTCCAAGTAAACTCTTCGATGCCACTTGGTCAGCCTTTTTGTTAAGCCAAAGGAAGAACTCGTCTAGGACAGGCGTGGTCTTTTTTCGACGCAAGGACAGCAATTCCTCACTAGAAAGCTTATATTTTGCCCACTCTTTCTCCACAGCATAAAGCCGTCGAATATAGTTCAACGCCACGTCTGTACTGCCCGCCTTTTTGGTTTTGCCACGACTTTTTTGTGCATCGATAAATTTACGGCGAACATGTGCCCAACAACCCGCATGGGCAATATCCGGTTGTGCATCAAGAAAATTATATGCTGCGTAACCATCTGATTGCACAGCTCCCGGGTACCCTTTCGAGCAGTTTTTTTTTAGCAATCCTTGCTGAACGGCTTGGAGCGTAGTGATAGAGGATTCCTGGGTGGTGTGGATCACCACCGCGACATATCCACATATACGATTTACTTGTTGGCGCCCGTCCCGGTTCAGCCAGGATCTGGAGCGAAGTTTCATCGATATTGATTAACGGACCGGAATGAACCTCCCGCCAAAGTAGTTCGAGAAGCGGCGTGCAGGCATTTGCGGCTTTCATAGCCCAGTTGGCCATGGTTGCCCTGGGTATTTCAGCTCCCAATCGGGCAAATTGCCGTTCCTGCCGATAGAAAGGCAGTGCATCGCAGAATTTTGCAGTAAGTATATGGGCGAGTAAGCCTGCAGTGGCGATACCTTTGCTGATAATCTGCCTTGGTGGTGGGGCGATTTTCACAACCGTTCCTTCAGCCTCCAACCCTTCACAGGATTTGCAGGCATATTTGGGGCGGATGTGACGTATAACCCGAATAATAGCTGGAATAATATCCAGCTTTTCTGAAATATCCTCACCAATGCGATTCAGTTCAGCTCCACAACTACAGACTATATCACTTTCAGGAATATCGTGTACGATTTCGACCCGAGGCAGGTTGGCCGGCAATGGCTTGCGTCCTCGTTTGGCTCGAGTATGTTCTGGAACTTCTACAACCTCTTCAACCGATTCTACCTCAGGTTCAGGCATGTCAAATAGTGACAACTGCATCACGCCTGCTTCTGCTACACCTTTTTCACTTTTCTTGCCAAACAGTCTGGTATAGAGCAGGTGGATCTGCTCTCGCAATAACTCGGCTTCCCTCTCGTAACGACGTTGGGTTTCAATGAGAAGACGTTTGAGCTCTGCTGGATCATCAGGAAGGGTTGCTGTTTCTAAAATCATGCCCGCAACATACCACACAAGGGGTGTGATAACAGCTATTTCAAGGAGTATCTCAGTAGATATTACGCTACTGAATTGTAACTGGGCTGCGTGTGTGCCTGTTGCAGATCAAGGCCATGTAAAAGCCACCGTAAGGCCGTCTCATGAATTTCGATCACCTCATCTTCGGATTCAGGCCAGCAAAAAATATCTGCCTCCAACCGCTTCTGCCAGATGCAGAAACCGTTTTGATACCAGTAAAGAATCTTGACAATATCCCTTCTCCGGTTGCAGAAAGTGAAGAGGTTCCCTGAGAAAAGATCGAGATCAAACTGATCTCCCACCAGAAGAGACAGGCCGTTTATCGACTTGCGCATATCTGTGGCTCCAAGAGCGAAGTAGACTCGAACATTTTCCGGAGTGGGAGTCATCTAAGCTGCTCAAGGGCTGTCACAACTTTTTTCAATTGCTCAGGACAAACGTCACCGTGAATTTCAAGCTTGAAGCGATCAATATGTACAGCAAGGTTCGCAGGCGATGCCATAACATTTTTGGCAGGATTTGGAGATGCCACAGTAAGTGGATAAAACGTAGTCTCTTTTAGGTCCCTGCCACTCAGTTTGCGTTTCCAGTAGCAAAATGTTGCCAAAGCAATGCGGTTTGTCTGACAATAAGCTTTCTGGCTTTGGCTACTGGATTGCCAGGCACTGATATGTTTTTGCCAGTAGTCCTGCTTCTGTAGATGTTTCATGGTGTATACCCCCTTGGTTATAATTAGGCATACAGGAGCATGAATTTATTGGCTTGAAAAGATCTGTGTTAATTAGGCGCTTACGTAGAACTCGATAACCTGGAAGCGAAGTGGGACAGCAAATACCCCATTGTCATCAAGTCATGGCGCAATAACTGGGACAAGCTGATCCAATCCTTCAAATACCCTGAAGATATACGACGCATCATCTATACTGCGAATACCATTGAGGCGGTCCATCGCCAGTTTCGCAAGCTGACCAAAACCAAGGACGCGTTTCCGAACCAGGACAGCTTACTTGAGCTCCTGTATCTGGGAATCCAGTATGCCCAAAAAAAAAGGACTATGCCCATTCGTAACTGGCCATCTTCTTCGAGGGCAGACAGGATGAGGAATTAGGACTTTGAGAATATGAAGAATTTAGGTATGAATATGGGGGCATTGACCCGCTCCACCGAAAGCCAGCATCTCCGACGAGCGTTCGTGAGAGACCCAGTCTCGACGCTGGCTTTCACCTCCACTCACTGTTGAGGTAGAAACATACCATATTGGAAGATGACACAGATTTTTGAACATTACCGACTTGTTAGCTGAACGAAGCACAACGCAGGAGACCATATGACTCAAAGACAACTATTTTGGCTTCACATCAAGAAGTCGGCAGGCATAACCACCCGCTCCCTACTTCAACCACATTATGTAGAGGTTGATCGGGTAAAAAAACCGAAAACATTTATTCAAGCTTCACCTGAGGAATACAATGATATTCTGAACAACTATAGAGTTGTTTTAGGAGAATACCAATTTAAGCGCTGTCTCTTTGCCAAAAAATATCTTTATCCTGAAAACTGGGATGATATCTTTTCTTTTGCATTTTCTCGCGAACCAACTGATAGATGTGTAAGTATGTTTTATTACCTTTATTGGAGGGATTCTGGGCACATCAAGAATATAGCTCGCTTTTTAAAATATTTTATAGCAAGTAAAAAGCTGATGAGTAATACTTCTTACGCTTTCGATGTGTTTTTGGACTGCGTACATGAAGCACGCATGAGCGATTCTATATATCGCCCGCTAGGAAACCATTTCACGACACACACTGCACCAATGTGGGATGACATCACAGATTTCAGTGGAAATGTGCTTCTTAAAGAGGTTTACCGTTTAGAGAATCTAACTGAAGGCATTAACCGAGCATTCGAGGAATGCGGAATTGCAAAGAGGCTTAATAGTGGTGGCGAGGTATTAAATAAAACCAAACGCAGAAAAACATACAATCCCAATCAAAGCCAAAAGAAGAAAATTGAAGAAATTTATTGTAACGATTTTGAAATTTATGAAAAAGCATGGCATTGATTAAATCAGCTAACAAGGCGCTACACTCGGATGGCAATTCCGCTGCGCTCCATTGCCTCCGGTGAGCTTGATCGTTATATCATTTAATGACAATCTGATTACCACCAAGCCTCAGCAAGCCTAAGTTGGCGCTCTGGAATCGGGGCAGTTTGTGACGCATGACAAATAAGCGTTTGCAATAAACGTTGAAGATCAAATCGACGATTAAAGCGATAACAGAATTCAGCCAAGTATCGAGGTAAATGCCTATGATTTAAAACGTGATACGTTCCGACAATCGAGTTCTTAACATTACCTATCACCTTCAGCCAATCGAAAACATGAAAGTCAGGGTCTCCATATCTTCCAGTTGTTTTGATTGAAAACTGGTCATGCCCCTGATTGTTGAAGTTCTGGAAGCAAGGTAGGCCATCAGAAACAATCACTGTTGCAGCTTCAAGATGTTTGCCGCCCCAGTTCTTCGTATTGTTGGAATCAAAACCAGCGATTCGGCTGAAACGAATATACATCGGGTGGCCTTTCTTATTACGTTGGATTGCAGCGATAAATGGTGTTTTTCCTTCAGCAACTCGACCACGCTTTCCACCAGAGTGCTTTCCACCCCAATAGACATCATCGACTTGTACAAAAACTCCGAGGCGTTTTGAATCGTCAGAAAACTTCATAACCATCTGGATCTTATGCTTAATACGCATGGCAGCTGTTTGCGAAATACCAAGAAAACGTTGTAATTTCAGAGAGGATACACCTTCCTTTGACTGACTTATTAAGTAAATAGCGAGAAACCAGATTGTTAGGGTACCTTGGTCGACGCAAATATGGTGCCGGCTAGCAACGAGGCCTGGTGCCTACATTTACGACATTGCTACAAGGATCGCGATCGAATGAAGTAGTTCTTATCATGACTACATTTCGGACAGCGATATCCTTTAGGCCACTTATGGCGGAATAATCGAGCAAGGCATTGCTCCTCTGTACCGTATTGCGGTTGAAAATCAAACGAACTGACCCCTGATTGAAAGTGAATGTCGCTTCGTTTAGCCATATCAGAGGCCTGTTGAGTTTCGTAGAGTATGCCCTGGTTAGGGTATCATATAGTGACAACCCATGAAAAAAATGTGTCCGGCTGAGCTTTAGCGGTAATCAGATATGTTTTTCCTTCGATTCAAAGCTATTTAATTTAACCACTACTCAAACAAAGCATAGTAATTTAATGATATTTATAGCCCAACAGGTCAAGATCCTCTTTATAAATCAACTCAACTTTCTTTATCATTTCTGAATCATAATACTCTTTATAGTATCCTGGAAATCTATTCGTTTGATTCAACTTCACCAATTTCCTTCCTGATCGAATCCTCTCACGCACATAATTAAAATCTTCTTCCAAATTTTCATACCTCCCAACAAAATCAACACCGATACCGTTGCCATCAAGACTCTTCAGCATAGTAGACTGCGGTAAAAAGTGAACTTTTTTGGAAACGTTATCTTGGGACAACCAGTCCATAACAAACGACTTAAAGCATTTATAATCAGCAATATTGTCTTGCATCCATTTTTGATCCACCTCATTAAATCCCCCCTTTCTCAAGAAAGTATAGGCTGAAAAAAGTCGATCCCAAGGATTTCGGACGAAAGCAAATTTGAAATAGTTTTGGAAGTCTTTTCTTGAAAAAATGACTTCATATTCCGCTAACGTTGTGTGCCCACCAGCAAAAGAGTTATAAAGGCTATCACACACAGAAATTCCAGCAGCTTTAGGTATATGTACAAAGATACTTTTGGTATTATCAAAGCAAGTATATGTGTATCCTTTATATATACCTTTTTTCAACTTAATCATTTTCTTATACTTATCCCTGTTAAGTAAGAATAAATATAGTCTCCTAATGTCATGACAATTAAACATACTGCTAACCATCCATAAAATGCAAAATATACTAATTCAAACACTACCCCTTACATTACCCAAGGAGCAAAGTTGGTACAAACATATCAACAATGAAAATACTTCCCTTGACTTTATCTTCAGAGGTTTTGACCATTACTATCAAATATTCCATACATGTTTAGCCTAGGAAGGCAGTGAACAGGTGATCTAATTCTACACCATCTTCAACAAAGGTTAAAATAAGGTAATACAAAGGATAATCACTTAAGAACAACCAAAAAATGCGCTTACCATGGATTCTCTAGAAAGGTGGCTTTTAATACAGTAGTATTATTCATACAAGTAGGGTGGCAAAGACATTGGACTAACAATTTAATACCAGTAGAGTATCATTGTTTTGACATTGCCGCTCGTAGTGTTAACCAAGGAAAACTCGTGTTGCCAAAGTTATCATTAATCTCACATGTATTGATATCCCCATGAAAAGAAATACTGCTAGTAATACTCATCAGCGATAGAAATACCATGATAATGCAGCATTCCAGATAGTATGATGAATTGCCAACTTACCGATTTACAAAGACGGTAAGAATTTTACTTTGCCAGATATCATATATTAAGATTACCGATTGCATTCAGTGCTATGGCTGAGAAAAATGAGGGTTTGCCTAGTGGTCCGCCCGCCTGTTTGCTAACGAATTATTTACCACTCTCAAGTTCAAACAGACCTAAGTAGGGTGAGTATATCATCGTCGCTTTTCACTTTATGCTTGAATTTCGTTGTTACAATGACTGAGCTACCCGCCAACCGTCTAATATTTGATCTTGAAATTCCCTCTTTGGATTGGGTGACAAATAAAGTCGCAAAAAACTAGATGGATAATTTATTTTTTTTTGGAAAGAAAGAACCAACCATTGTATCGCTTGTAAGTGCACGTTCGTATCAGCATTCAGGAATTTGATGAAGATTTCTTATAATACAAGGTAATTTTTTTTGGATAATTGCATCGAGGTCCCATATAGCCCTCAAGCAAGCGATATCTGATCAACTTATCTATACATTGTTTGCCATATCTATCGAGAAACCTCTTCAAACTACTGCCTTTCCTAAATTGAGCGTTGGACCTGGGCATGTCGTTTCTACCTGTGGGGATTATCAAGGAGATTATGTCTTGTCTAGCGTCAAACAGTGACCACCCAAAGAAATAGTTTTCGTGCTAAGCTTTGGGAGTGAAAAAATTATAATTTTATTAATTACCCGACTAAGTAAAGAAATTATTCATCAGAATATATGAAAATATTCGAACTATCATCTGACAATTTGGACATATTCTCTTGCCTTTTCAAAGAGGTTAATATCTCTTTCATACATCATTTGAATCATCTCCAAGTCTTTTTCGTTTAAATTATACCTTTTTTTGCTATCTGTTCTATTTTCCCATTTTTCCTTAATTGGAAAACCTGTCTTCTCTTCAAACTGTTTGGAAAACAAATCCAGTCGTTCTATAATTCCAAAGTGGAAATACCTGGATTTAAGAAATGTAAAAGCGTCGTCATGGTCATTCCGACCAGTAACAAACCAGGTTAATGGGTTGTAAGCAGACTTGTTTTCACTCAAGCATTTAAGATAATCGGACAAACTTCGAGTCCCTGCAATCTGATCAACCCCCACTCTGTAGACTTTGCGAATTCCAGGTATTTCCTTGAAGTTAGTTCTATTATAATGATACTCAGACACTACTCTGTCGATAGGATCCCTTAACAGAGTTACATATCTTAAATCCCATTCCGGTAACAGCGGTGTTCCGTATTTCATGTGACCAGAAATAATATCGCCAGATCGTGCCTTAGAGGATATGTTTGCCCACATCCCTTTAAAACTTAACGCATTGAAACGTAAATACCCTTGCAGTCTATTCCTAACCACTCTGAAATCATGTAACCCACCCTGCCCGGTACTCCGAGTTAAGGATGAAAGCCTGAATACTTTATTATTAGGCATCCCCCCACTGATCATCTCGGACAGAGTTTTGCTCCCCGATTTTGGTATACGAACAAGTATATATAAATGCATAGAGTACTGAAACCTATTCAATTTTATTGATCTGCGATTATCATCACCGATTAAGCAGTTATCTTGCTATAGCTTAACATCACCTTAAATTTATCTTCTAAAAACTGCAGAAACCTTCCTGTTTTCACTTTTAGCTTCAGCATTTTTATACCCAAATAACACATTCTCACACCGTAAGTCGATGAGATATGTTTCAAATAAAGATTAGATGGAATTTTTTTCCTCTGCATCACCTTATAAAAACCCACAGCACAAAGACTGACCTCCATAGATTTTCTCTTGGAATCACTGCAACATCTGAACGCAGTATCAATTATTGCCATATAATTCAGCTGATACGCTTCACTATATTTTTTTCTTTGAGTGATAGAGTGATCGTGGATCCTGTAATTTACCAAGTAATCATCTACTGCATACACACTCTCAACATCTGAAAATATTTTCCAATAAATCTCCTCATCTTCATGTACAATACCTGGCATAAATCGTATTTTATCAAAAACACTACTGTGGTATATTTTATTCCAAACCATTGGTTCCAGCGAGTAGACATTATGTCCACAAGTTGAAAGCATACCAACTTTTCTGTTAGGCCTATATTTTTTGCTTTCACCGGATTTTTGTTCAACTTTTAAAACACCACAACTCGCGACCTTCACATCCTTTTTAAGCGCAGCAAGAATCAATACTTCCAAGGCCTTGGCATGAATCCAATCATCCGAATCAAGAAAGAAAAAATATTCGCCTTTTGCCTTACCGATACCTGCATTTCGTGCTTGAGAAAGCCCTTTGTTTCTCTGGTACACAACAGTGATTCTGGAATCTCTCTGTGCATATCTTTCAAGAATTTCTCCAGAACTATCGGTAGACCCATCATTCACACAGATAATCTCTATATGGGAATATGATTGCTGTAAAACTGACTCCATACAATCACCAATATATCTTTCGACGTTATAAACAGGTATAATAACGGAAATTAACGCCCTACTCTTCTTCATACAACAAGACCATATCAGATAAAATTTCTACATACCTATTTCTTAAACAAAAATATTCTTTATATATCGACTGAGGCTAAACCTCCGGGCAGATGAAGGATCGTCGAAACAGTGAATCAACCCATAAATCGACTCAGGCCTATACCTTGCTATTATGGTAAGACTTCTTGAAATCTCTTCTCTATTATTAGCCAGTTTCGACCTATCTTTTACATTGTAGGCTTTAAATCTAAATTGTCTTACAAAAGACTCCTCAATACAACAAAGCACATCTTCACCATACGGCGAGTACAACTGCAACCCCCGAGCAAAGGCATTCAACTGCCGACAGAAAGAAATATGAGGATCTTTTTTGGCGGTAATACTATCAGGGTGTTTTCTGTGATAATACAACACATCCGACATCAGAGACACGCTCTTGGCTTCGAGAAATGCTCCAAAGTTAACAAGATAGTCCTCTCCAAAATCAAGCCTTTCCTCAAATTTCATCTTTTTATATTTAGCTAAAGTGCCTTTCCTATATATCTTCCCCCATAGCACTCCGCTTCCGTATCCTCTCTCAGCGAATTTTTTCAAGGTGCCTGAACTGTCTACTTGGTCACCGAATTTTTTTATCCCTTTTTGAAGCGTATTATTCCCATCAATTACTCGATGACCACATACTGCAATATCACTTTCATTCGCAATAATTCTCTTCAACATTGCATCAATCATACCCACGCTTACACAATCATCACTATCAACAAAACAGACATATTCACAAGAGCTTAACTCAACACCTCGCCTCCTTGCCTCCCATATCCCATAGTTCCTCGCAAGATCGATCAACCTTACTCTGTCATCAGTGTCAGCATAACCTTTGACAATACTGGCTGTATTATCTGTTGAACCGTCATCAATTACGATAATTTCTATAGCCTGGAATGTTTGCCTTACCAAAGAATCCAAACAGTCTCCAAGATATTTAGCCGCATTAAACGCTGGTACGATAATAGATACTCTCTGCATGACAGTCTTTTCTTTTATATATCTGTTCTTTCAGCCTGAATCATCTTACTCAGGCAGTCTGTTATACTGTACTTGCCAAACACCTTCTCGATCTGTCTATCATTTCTCTTGCACATATTATCCTTTTTCAGAGCTACCTTTTGTGACCCTCTGACATGCCTGAAAAATCTATCAAAGTGATTTATACGTCTGCATCGTCTAGACACCAACGACGTCATTGCTTTTAACCAGATATCATCCCCATATTGACATATGTCCATAAATATGTCGTCTCTTGTCAAATCACCATGAAAACAACCTGCTGGATACAATACCCCACCGGCACCTACAGGGAATACCAGTGCAGATTCCAAATCAAAATCTATATATGGCCAAAATCGATAGGGGTTTGTCTTTCCGTCTGGCCGGAATGTTATCAATCGTGCCCGATGACATAAAATACTCTCCGGGTACATCGCATGAGAGTCCACGAGAGATTTCAGCCAATTGATCGGATAGACGACATCGTCGTCACAGGTTACAATTGTATAGTCCGGGAATTGCTGCTGGCAGGGGATGATTTTTTTATATGATTTCAGGTCATCACATTCATGTATCTCAAGCCCATATTTTTCAAGCTTAAATACCTTTTGGGGAATCTTTTTAATATCAGAGGTGCAAATCCACAAACAAACCTTTTCCGGTTTAACCGATTGTTTTAAAATTGAGTTTATAACTTTATGAAGCTTAGGCAACCGCGGTTCATAACTTGTCATAGATACGATCAGTTTTTCTTCAAGTTGCCCACCACTATTAAATCTCCACTTATTTAAATCCATAAAACAGCAATTCCCTCAAAAATTCCCCTCATTATTAAACAGAAAAAAATAACTTACAGACATTCTTAACCAATTTATTTCTCCACCCCTTCCACTAAAACTCCCCCCGAATTCAAGTAATAAGTGCATAATTATTCCTGAAAAAGATATCCAAAGGAGCAAACCTATTTAGTACTTTTTACTGTGTTAAGTCTAGCATCTTGCCCTTATTGGCCTAACAAGTACATACAGATACACACCTATACTTCTTACATATTATAAATTTATCAATAGTTAGACATATTATAAGCCACTAGTCAATATCAAAACCCCATTTCTTCACATCGAAACCAAATTCAATATATAATCTTTTCATATCCAGCTGAAGGGACGAAAAAATAATATTTCTTTCAGCACTTGAAAGTTTACGCTTTTCTTTTTTGGGCAATAGGTACTGAATAAACTTTGCACACTTGATTAATTTTGGTTCCACACTGGTAGCATTGTGTGCCACATAGTTTTTAGGCCTAAAACCATCTGATATATTCAAAAAATCATACACTTGAGTCATCACAGTATCTGGTGAACAACACAAGTCATCGAAATCTACAACAAGAAATTGGCTTAAAGGAAAATATTCTAAATATTGCTTGAGTTGTATGTAATAATTACTAGTTTTCAACAAATGTCTATCATTAATTTCTAAATTCCAGCCGGATTTCCTCTGCATATAATTGTAGTGTGATTCGATCCTGTGAAACGGGTTACGTACAACATAAATAAATTTTGGCGCTATTCCATAGTTAAATATATTTTTTGCAACATTTTTTTCAGATGGATATTTTGTATACCCTGTTGAAGCCTCCAACACATATTTATGTTTTGAAGGGTCAAAGTCAAACAACTCGGAATAATTATCGACACGCACGCCATGCTTTTGATTTTCTGAAAAATATTCTGGCTCTTTAGTTTTACATGGACATATTTCTGGGTGATCTTCCAAATAGCTAAATAATGAAGTCGTTCCACACTTCATTGCTCCAATAATCATTGCAAATCTATTGAAAGGTATTTCTCCGCTCACTTAGTCCTCACAACTTATCCCTTGTTAAACCTTTTTTAGCCCACTTTACAATTCCAGACCTAACAGATAAAGCACCTAGCCCGAAGTATCGTTTATCATTAGATTCCCCATCCTTCAACATTGCCTATCAAACAACCACCTCACAGCTATCTGTGCGCAAAATAAATCAGAATAAACTACCATATTGCGAAAACCTTTCCACATAGACTTTCATTTCTTGGAATTAATTAAGGATAACAGCCCAACATTTTGATACACATTTCCAAATTTAGCCATAACGATTGTGAGAATCGAAAAATTCAGTTATATAAATCAGGTTATATGATGCGATACTAACTATCCGTTTTTTTATGGTTACTAATAATGGCTGACAAAATTGACATACTTCTTGGATTGATCACCTGCAAAAGGCCCAACTACCTCATTGAGCTACTCGACAGCCTCGCCCGACAATCAATTTTTAATACCGAAGTCAATGTCAGTACATTAATCGTTGATAACGATCAGCAACAAAGTGCCCGACATATCTACCAGAGTTACTCCAACACCTTCCCTGGAAAATTGGAGTACTATCATGAAACCAAACAAGGCATCCCATATGCCAGGAATCGAGTTCTCTCCCATGCAGCTCAGCAAGAATCCGATTATATTGTTTTTATCGATGATGACGAGACAGCATCTGTCACTTGGCTCGAAACACTCCACACTCTAATCAAAGAGAATGATGTTGACGCGATTCAAGGGCTGGTTGTCAGTATTCTTCCAGATGGCAATCTCCCAGGTTGGGCCAACAAAGCGAAACGTAAAGAGGGCAATAAGAAGGAAGGATGTTCTAGAATTGGTCTATCAACCAACAACGTGATCTTCTCCTCACGCCTCATTCGCGATCTCGGCCTACGCTTTGATGAGAGCTTTGCTTTAACAGGGGGGAGTGACATGGATTTCTTTGAAAGAGCTGCCAAGCTAGGCAGCACGCACATTTGGACGAATAAGGCTATCGTTTATGAAAAAATACCACAAAGCAGACTGAACCTGAGTTGGCAGTTCCAACGTCTCTTTCGTGTCGGAGCTACCAACACGTACATGTCTCTTCAACAAAAAGGGTTTCTCCCAACGCTATTGCGATATGTGCCTAAAATTGCTGCCCGCATACTCTTAGGCCCAATTATTCTATTATTACTCGGAATATTCTCAAGCAATATGCGACTTCTTGCTATTCAATGGATCGGCTCAGCGATTGGCCATACCACAGGATTTCTTGGAATAATGGGTCAAGAATACTCGAAAATACATGGCAATTAGCAGTATCGGAAATAGAATAATGCGGCACAACAACTGCTAACCAGTGAAGTCCTTAGTAGTCTCCTTCCATGATCGCTTAAGAACATTATCCTTTTCGAATAACCACTTCACATTTGGCACAGTCAAATTCAAGCTTATACACTCCGGTATTGTCGGTGAGAGTAAAGACTCCAGCATTCTTGCCGTTGCTCTTCAGCCCCTCGGCACCAATAATCACTGTTCCACCCCTCGGACAAAGCCCCAACTGTGCTTTCAGGCAGTAGCGGGTGCGCATAAGTTCTACTCTTTCCTCTCTAAGCAGTCCTTTACCAGCAATCTTGAAGTTTTTTACACTATGTCGGTTATAAAAAGCCCTCGCCCTCTCATTATTTATATTTTCCTGATATGTCACTGTATCGGACAGCCACAGATGCTCAGTTTGATCCAACTTTATACTAAGGCGTTGGTAGCTCGACAAACGTTGCTGTAAATGATTGTCACAGGCTAGGCGTCGCAACTCATTAATTGCAGAAACAGGATAGTATGATTCAGGGTCAACTTCCACAGACACAGATTCAACTTCATATACTGTTCCGCCGACTTTTCGTAGCTGCCGTTCGATAACACCAGCCATCATACCTCGTTTTTTTGCAACCTCTCGGCCTATGGTCAACTTCGTTTGAGAACTCAGCATATCCTCGTCTTCTATATCACAAACAAGCCCATTTTCATTATCATACACTCGTATGCGAATCTGCAATGACCGACATTGCTTGCTTTGTTGCAATTCCCTCAAGAAGGCGACATCGGAATTACGATAGAGCAATGCTCCCATATGAGGAGAAGTCTTTTCACGATGGAAGACAAACTGCTCACCACCACGGCTTTCAACTCTGTTGGCTTTTAGTCCGAGGAGTTGTCCACGTTCATCAAAATAGCAAAGCCCATCGCCATTATTTATCTGCTTATCTGTAGCAACTGTAAACCTATCCCTTTCGACTCCAATAACGTTACCCAGCTTTTCACCCAGAGATTTTGGTGTATCGATAGAACCTGGAGTATTTCTCTTCTTCGTCAGGAAGTAGTCGGTTTTACCACGGTTAAACGATTTGCTGGTATCAGGAGTAAATGAGAATTGGCACCGCCCTGAAGAAAGTCGCTGCAAGCTGTCATCCGCGTCGATAATCTTATCAAGGGCTTTACGGTAATAGGCCGTGACGTTTTTTACATAATCGACACCTTTTAACCGCCCCTCAATTTTCAATGAACTGACACCAGCGTCGATAAGCGATTGAAGATGCGCGGACAGATCAAGGTCTTTCAGGGAAAGAAAGTATTTATCTTTTGCCAGGATCTTCCCTGAGCCATCCCTAAGTGTGAATTTATGTCGGCAGAATTGAGCACACTCACCACGATTGGCACTCCTGCCGGTCATCACTTCAGAGATATAACATTGCCCACTATACGACACACACAGTGCACCATGGACAAAACACTCTAATGGAACCGTGGACTTCGCCCGTATCTCCTGAATCTGAGCCAGACTCAGCTCACGAGCCAGAACGATCTGTTGAAAACCACATTTCTCCAGGAACTCGACTTTCTCCGGAGTTCGATTGTTACACTGGGTCGAGGCATGCAGCGGAATCGGCGGCAGGTCACATTCAAGCAATCCCATATCCTGTATAATCAGAGCATCTGCACCGGCATCATACAGTTTATGCGCCAATCTGGCCGCCTCTTCAATCTCACCATCATTGAAAATGGTATTGAGAGCGATATATACCCGGGCATTAAAAATGTGGGCATGACGTACCAGCTTCTCTATATCGCTTAGGGAGTTACCTGCGGCAGAACGGGCACTGAACTTCGGGGCTCCGATATAGACCGCATCGGCACCATGATTGACTGCAGCAATACCGCAGGCCAGATCCCTTGCCGGGGAGAGTAATTCTATTGGATGTTGCTGCATAACTTCACACACACTTTAAATACAACCAGGAAGAAGCTTCTTTAAAAACCAAGCTCTTCATTTATCAACACAACTTTTATCCGTCCTTTAGGGAAGGATTTTTCCGTAATCGTCCAGCTATTGCAAATTCGACCCGGGCTTTTGCAATCTTCACAGTGGCTCGTCTTCACACATGGGGTCTTGCAATCGAGGCGCATGGCATTCACCGGCGATGCGTACTCTTTAATCCTGTACATCGCGCTATCGAGATCAGGTACGATCTTGTTGCGACCAATAAGGATCACCACCTGCTTCGGACCGAAGGTGATTGCGCTTACTCGATTACCAATCATATCGAGATTCACTAAATGACCCGCCTCTGTTACAGCATTGGTCCCAGTAATATAAAAATCAACCAGCAACCCCTGCCTTCTACGTTCCAGCTTTTCTTCAGGTGAGATATTTGGTTCATCGGGACGAAGCAGTTCAATGTCGTTTGAGGCCAGCAATGCATCGTGCAGCCCTGCGGTCTTCATTGTCATTGAACCGCCATAAGAAACAGATTTTGCTCCACTCTCAGGCAAGATCTTATCAATTACCAACTTGCCTGCCTCAGATGCATTCTGGGTTACAAACACCTCGAAATTGTTTTTCTCAAGCTGAATACGCAGTTCTTCAAGACGAATCTCCCAATACTGTTCAATCGGATTTTCCACAACCCCTCCTATGTTTAGCTATCGGCTATACCGACAGCACAAGCTCTTTAACATTTCGATACAACTGGATATCGCCTTCATATAGATCGTTTATTAGTTCCATCTCTTTGGCTGAGAACTCAGGGGTTGATTTTTCTTTTGTTACATTGCTCCGGTCAGCAGGTATCTCGCACCCTAATTTATCACCTAATTGCTTGGCAAACAGGTTAATTTCTTCAAGCACCCCAAAATGGAAATAGTTATCCTGCAGAAAGCCAAATGGATCTTCATGGAATCCATCACCTGTTATATAGCGTACCATCGGATTTGAATACAAATTCTTATTAGCAGATAGATACTCGAGGAACCCACGAAAGGATTTGTTTCCAGCGGCCTTGTCGGAACCCGTTCTGTATACTCTTCTATGAAATGGCAAATTCCGGTATGAATGGCGACTGTAATAGTATGCTGACACTACTCGCTCAACCGGGTCTCGCAACAAGGTTATATACCTATAGTTGCAACCGTCCAATGTAATCGCCCCATAAGGCATATGCGCCGAAACGATGTCACCATCATGACATTCTTTAGAGATGTTGCGCCACATTGATTTTTCACTGAAAGCGCCATACCTCCTTTTCACCGAGAGCATATTGCGCTTCAACCTGATTCTCTCTATGATATTAAGACCAGCAGCTTCACCCAAAGCCGACAAAGGATACAGCTTGTTATCTGGTAAAGCATGCTTCACCATGTTCTCTAAAGAGGTACTTCCACACTTGGGTATTCTGATTAAGACATATATATTCTTCATTCTGCTACCACCACAACAACATCAATACTCAGCGCATTACACCTGCAAGTCAAACTGGAAGCGCTCAAAATGTCATCACTTCATACCCTTCTTTGGTAAACCGTTCAAGGGATGGATGCCCCTGCATATCGCTGCCGAATTTGAGGCCCTGCTCGCAAGCTTCGTCGTAAGTCCCCATCTTTACAGAGCAGGCTTTACAGATACAGTCGATAAGTGATTGCTGACGGAGCTGTGAGTAGAGTCCGGCGAATGGCGCATCTGGTTGAGCCAAATCTTTTATCAACCTGGTGGCAGCGCCTTCGATGATAACCTCAACATGATATCCTTTCTCCTGGTAATCCAGAGCATACAACATCACATGGGAAAAGCAGACTAACTCTCCGGTATAGGCAACAAGGGCAATCTTTTTCATGATTCATCTCCTCGATCGATTGGAAATTGATAGTTATATCGCGATCAAAAAACAGGAATCATTATGAAAATCCGGCCGATCTCCCCTATGACATAGAGACCAATAACTCCTGCTCCCATCAGTATGCGCAAGAACGGTGCTCAAGCCAAGCTTAAGTGAACTGTTCGACACGTCCAGCTCATCAAGAGGCAGGGAAAATTCGACGACAAAGTTATCAGCCAGGTGATTTGAGATAATCGCCAGGGACATTACCCTCTGCTCTGCTCTCATCCCTGAACGATATTGATCGAAAGTGTAAACATTCCAACCGCCCTCGGGGGAAACATTCACCTCATGGTAACGCTGGCACTTTTCAACCTGAAGAAAGCACTCAAAACAGGTCTTTTCCCAGAGATTATCCCTTCGGCGGGCAATTGTATTTGCGCTGGCTTCCGGCAGATCAACCTCTTCAAGGTCACCACGCAGAAGGTAGGTGAGTTTTATTGTCTCATTTTCCCGTACGACTTCACATTCAACTGCAATTCGCCCCCGTTCCAATGGCTGGAAAGGGTATAGGGAATACGTCTGTCGGTTCACTTGGCACTCTTAAATAGATCTTCCATACAAAGAAAAATGAGGGAGAAGCTCACAGCCTCCCCCTCATTTTCGATCAGAATCAGTAGTCCTGACAGTACACCAAAACGCCAAGCTATGCTCTATCAACAGTTCTCCAGCACCATGGCCATGCCCATACCACCACCGATACAGAGCGAAGCAAGCCCGAGAGACTGATTTTTTCTCTTCATCTGGCCCATCAGAGTCACCAATATGCGGCTACCGGTACAACCAATGGGATGACCAAGAGAAATCCCGCTGCCATAGACATTGGTCTTTTCAATATCACAGCCCAGCTCACGCATACAGGCCATGGCCTGCACGGCAAAGGCCTCGTTCAGCTCCAGGGAATCGAAATCTGAAATCGTCAGACCCTCCTTTGCCATCAGCTTACGAACGGCCGGAATAGGGCCGAGCCCCATATAGGCCGGATCAAGACCCGCTGTTGAATGTGCTTTGATCTTCACCAGTGGAGTCAACCCAAGCTCTTTGGCCTTATCGGCAGACATCAGCAGCAGCGCTGCCGCCGCATCATTGATGCCGGACGCATTACCAGCGGTTACTGTGCCATCCTTTATAAAAGCGGGACGAATCCTGCCCATTTTTTCTGCGCTGGTCTCCATGGGCCGCTCATCGACTTTGTAAATAACCGGGTCGCCTTTTCGCTGGGGAATGACAATCGGCACAATTTCATCTTCAAAGATGCCGGCCTTGATTGCGGCCATGGCCCGCTGATGACTCAGGGCACCGATCTCATCCTGTTCCTGGCGGCTGATGCCGTACTTGGCAGCGATATTTTCTGCCGTCATCCCCATGTGGTAACCGTAAAACGTTTCGTAAAGGCCATCGAAAACCATCAGGTCAATCATCTTGCCGTCACCCATCCGCTGTCCCCAGCGAGCGGTGCCAAGACCATACGGCACCCTGCTCATGGATTCCATGCCGCCTGCCAGAATAACATCAGCGTCACCACAACGAATGGCGTTGGTTGCCAGCGCCACCGACTCTATGCCGGAAGCACACAGCTTGTTCACGGTAGTTGCGCTGGTCTCTTTGGGGATACCGGCCCGGATCATGGCCTGCCGGCCGACATTCTGTCCCTGACCTGCACCAAGCACATTGCCCATGATGACCTGATCGATCTCAATGGACTGCAGCCCGGCATCATAATCGTCATACTGCTGCTCAAGTTCAATCTTCCCTGCACCAGCCAGAGGCTCTGGAGCAAATCTGCTACACTCTTCACTCGTGACTGGTCGAAGCCCAGCGGATTTCAGGGTTTCTTTCAGTACTGCCGCGCCAAGATCGACTACAGGTGTGTCTTTAAGGGTGCCGCCATAGGCACCAATTGCAGTTCGTTTACCACTCACAATTACAACGTCTTTCATTTCCAGCTCCTTTCAATTAAAGATCTGTTTATACGTCGCCTACCCCTTCGATCCGAGCCGCAAACCACCGTGAATAAATACCGTTTCCCCAGCCATCGCCTCATTGACATACAACTCTCTTATCAATGACACGACCTCCTCCGGCTCTATCAACCTGCCAATCGGCACCTGCTCGATGATTTTACCGATAATTCGCTCGTCTATGCTTTTTACCATGGCTGTGCCCACATAACCAGGCGCTACTGCCATGCAACGAATTTTATCGGCCAGATTTCTCCTGAAAAATTCAGCAGTAAGCACTTTTGGCATCACCGCCATCGCCGCTTTGGACGATGAATAGTTGATCTGGCCTGCCGTGCCCAGAGAACCGGTGGAAGATACCAGACATACCAGACCATTCGAGTTATGGTTCACCATCTGCTCAACACATTCACGGACCGTCAGAAACACCCCTGTAAGGTTTATATCTATGACCCTCTGAAACTTCTCGAGAGACATTTTGCCCACCACCTTACCCGTTTCCCGATCAGTTTTTATCATCAGGCCGTCTCCGGTGATTCCGGCAAAAGGCGCCACCAGATTAATCGCCCCAAAGCGCTCAATGGCAAACTCGGCAAGCCTGGTGTTATCTTCTTCCTTAGTGACATTGCAGATAATCGAGGCAACGCCGTCGCCGATCTCTTTCAACTCGCGTTCTGCCGCCTGAAGCGCCTCCTCCTGCACATCGGCTATAACAACCTTGCCGCCTTCTTTCAGCCAACCTTCAGCCAATGCCCTGCCAATCCCGCCACTCCCGCCGGTTATGACTGCAACGGAGTCTTTTACCTGAAGCATACTTCCCTCCTGTTCGATAGCTGTTGAACCTGCTTACATGTTTGTTTGTGGTCTGCTTTTTCTTTGTTATGCAACCTGCAAAGTCCACGCCACCCACTCCGTCTATCACCTCTACACTTTATGGGCATAGTTATTGCTCAGATTTATTTTGAACAACCTTGGCGCCCAATGGCCTCCAACGCAATGAAATGTAGATAAAATGAATTTATTACCGATAACATTCAGGTGAGATTATGAAGATGTCCCCGGATTATGATCCTCCAGTACTCAACAAAAACAAAGTTGTTTCCGCCGCTGAAGCCGTAACGGCAATTCAAGATGGTGATATGATAGCTACAGGCGGTTTTGTTGGTATCGGTTTTGCCGAACATCTCTGTATCGCTCTCGAAGAACGGTTTATTGCCACAGGCGCTCCCCGTAATCTCGGTATCATCTATGCCGCAGGCCAGGGGGACGGCAAATCCCGTGGCCTCAACCATCTTGGACACGAAGGGATGGTCGGCAAAGTCGTTGGCGGCCACTGGGGCCTGGTTCCAACCCTGCAAAAGCTCGCGGTCGAAAACAAGATCGTGGCCTACAATCTGCCCCAGGGCGTCATTTCCACGATGTTTCGTGATATTGCCGGAGGAAAACCCCGCACTATCAGCCACGTCGGTCTCGGTACTTTCGTTGACCCACGAAATGGCGGCGGCAAAATCAACACTACCACCACTGAGGATATCGTGGAACTCATGGAGTTCGATGGCGAAGAGTTTCTGGCATACAAAACCCAGCCGGTCAATATCGCCCTCATTCGTGGAACCACCGCCGACCAATCCGGCAACGTCACCATGGAAAAGGAGGCACTCACCTTAGAGGTTCTTGCCATCGCCATGGCGGCCCGTAATTCAGGCGGCAAGGTTATCGTACAGGTGGAGAGGGTTGCCGAAAACGGCTCGCTCAACCCACGAGATGTCAAGATTCCTGGCATTCTTGTAGATTACGTAGTGGTTTCAGAGCCGGAAAATCACTGGCAAACATTTGGTGAGCAATACAATCCCGCCTATGCCAGCAAAGTAAAGGTTCCTGTGGAGTCATTGCCGCCAATGGAGATGGGACCAAGGAAAGTCATTGCCAGAAGAGCAGCGTTTGAGCTTCAGGCCGGCGACATTGTCAATCTCGGCATCGGCATGCCAGAAGGTGTCTCCGACGTGGTCAACGAAGAGGGATTACTCGACCAGATAGTCCTCACCGCAGAACCCGGCGTAATCGGCGGAATCCCTGCAGGGGGCCTCAGCTTCGGGGCGGCGGTCAACACCGAAGCATTGATAGACCAACCCTATCAGTTCGATTTCTACGACGGCGGTGGACTCGACATCACCTTTCTCGGCATGGCCCAGGCTGACGGGCTGGGGAATGTCAATGTCTCGAAATTTGGAACAAAACTGGCTGGTGCTGGCGGCTTTATCAACATCAGCCAAAATGCCAGCACGGTGGTATTTCTTGGCACCTTCACCGCCGGCGGTTTAAAGGTCGCAATCGAAAATGGCGAAATGCGAATCACCAACGAAGGAAAAGCCAGAAAGTTCGTTCGGGGACAGGTTGAGCATGTCACCTTCAGCGGTGAATATGCCAGGAAGCGCAGCCAGAAAGTCCTCTACATCACAGAGCGTTGCGTTTTCGAACTTACCGATGCCGGTTTTGAACTCACCGAAATAGCACCTGGAATCGATCTGCAAAGAGATATTCTTGATCAGATGGATTTTGAGCCTGCCATGCGCAAGACTCCACGGCTGATGGACAACAGAATCTTCAACGATGCGCCAATGGGGTCCCAGCCAATGAGAGTTTAATCTGCTGACCTCCCATCCAATTCGCCACTGAGCCCCCTTGCGCAATAGCTAACCAGGCGTGAGGGGGATACTATATTTGCGCGCCTTCTTGTAGAGTAACGTCCGGTGAATTCCCAACATATCTGCAGCTTTCGCTTTATTATACGCAGTCATCTTCAAGGCGTCTACAATTGCACTCTTCTCAGCCCGGGCCACCACCTCTTTCAACAGTGAATGCTGAATTGTCGCAAACCCAATGGTATTTTTATGCAGATAAAGTGGAAGATCTGCCGGAGTAATCAACGACTCCTCACAGGTGGCCATCGTCCGTTCAACCACATTATGCAATTCCCTCGCATTACCCGGCCAATTATGCTTGAGGAGCAGTTCCTCTGCCTCTTTGCTGAACCTGAGCCCAGCACCAGTCACTTCATCAAGGTTCTGCTCCAGCATGTGATGCGCAAGCAACAGGACATCCCTGCCGCGCTCACGCAGGGGTGGGATATGCAGCGGCACAACACTCAGGCGATAATAGAGATCAGCCCTGAATTCGCCTCGGTCCACCATCTCCTCAAGGTTTTGATTGCTCGCCGCGATCAGCCTGAAATCCGAGTGTATCATGCGGTTACTGCCGACCCGCTCAAACTCCTTCTCCTCCAGTACCCTCAACAGCTTGGGCTGCATTTCAAGCGGCAAATCGCCAATTTCATCCAGAAACAGAGTCCCGGTATCAGCCAACTCAAATTTACCGGCCTTGCCGGTCGGCCTGGCACCGGTAAAAGCACCCTTGCCATAACCAAATAGCTCAGATTCCATTAAATCTTTGGGGATTGCCGCACAATTCAGCCTGATAAAGGGTCTGCATTTCCTGAAGCTTTCACTGTGAACTGCCTGGGCGAAAAGCTCCTTACCGGTTCCTGATTCACCCGAAATCATAACAGAAAGATTTGTAGCCGCTGCCTTTAAGGCCTCTTTCTTCAATTGGATGATACCATCACTTTCACCAATTATAGAATCAAACGTATACTTTGTGGAACGTAGAGAGTTCAGCTCCTTCTGGTAAATACGAACCTTTGACTCCAGCTCCGAGAGTTTTTGCGCCAACTTGCCGACATCTCGGATATCCTTAAAGACAACCTGCCCGAAAACCGCAATTACCTTGCCGTTCTCCTTGATTGGAATACGCTGGACCAGCATATTCTGCCCCTTGATAGACTGGCTCTCGTTCATTTCAGCCTTACCGGTTCGCGCCACAATATGCATCCGCGTGTTTTCTACGACATCGGTAATATGTCTACCAATCTGTCCTTCAGGGTCTACCCCGAGAAAACGGCCATATGGCTCGTTGAAATGGGTTATGAGGCCGTCTGGATCAATAACTGCCGCACCACCGTGGATATGTTCGAAAATTCTCTCGAGAGCCTTTAATTTCTTCGTACAGTTCATAGACTCGCCCCAATTGCAAAATTCAACATCACCTGCCTGCTCAATACGTATCCGTATTGCTACATGTAGCCAATATGCTACTCCGAAGTTAGCTTTTTTTCACCATGAATTCGGCAATTTTACCAAAGACCTGATAGCGATTTTTGCCGTTGTTGCGCTGCCCACCAGGCGATAATGAAAATTCCTGCCTTCACGGCGGTTGAACTCGTCATACCAAACACAAAAAAAGGCCGCATCCCTGCACAGGATGCGGCCCTTCTCACATTCTCGCGTAATAGAATTACGCAGAGCAGGTTATCAATATTTCATCAACCCCCGAAAAATACCGATGGCAGCCAGGTAATAATACCCGGGAACACCGCCAGAATAAGCAAACCGATTATCTGCAGGAAAACAAACGGCATAATGCCTCTGTAGATGTGGCCCATGGTATACCCCTCTGGTGCTACACCTTTAAAGTAGAAGAGGGCATAACCAAACGGCGGGGTAAGAAATGAGGTCTGCAGATTTACACAGAGCAATAGCGAGAACCAAAGGGGATCAAACTCCAGCTCCATGGCGATCGGCATAAAGATCGGCACGGTAACTAGCAGAATCGCCGCCCAGTCGATAAACATGCCCATCAAAAAGACTATGCCCATCATAATCAGCAACACTGCGTACCGGTTCATACCCGAACCGACCAGAACATCTGCAACCACATCACCGCCACCCACGGAAAGGAAAACGGTGCTGAAAAATTTACCACCGATAAACAGCATCATAACCATTGCCGTGGTCGACATGGTGGCATGGGCAGAGTCCTTCATCACCTGCCAGCTGAACTTTTTATTGGCGATCGCCAGTATCAACGCACCAAAGGCACCAAGTGCAGCTGCCTCTGTAGGAGTCGCCACACCAGCCAGGATAGTACCCATAACAGCAAGAATCAGGGCCATCGGCGGAATGAGGGACTTCAGGGTCAGCAACATCTTCTGACCAGCCGTCCATTTAGAAGCCTCTTCTTTGGCAATAGGCGGACCAAGCTGAGGATTAATGGTACAACGCACCAGAATGTAGGTGAAATAGAGCCCAGCCAACAGCAGGCCGGGGAAAATTGCTCCGGCAAACAAGTTACCGACCGATGTCTCTTTCAGTCCGGTCAGGCCACCGTAGACAACCATCATGATCGAGGGCGGGATCAAAATACCCAAGGTTCCAGCGGCGCAGATGATACCAGCCGACATCTCCTTCTGATACCCCTTTTTCATAAGGGCCGGTGTGGCAAGCAGGCCCATGGCGACAACTGAAGCGCCGATAATACCGGTAGTTGCAGCAAAAACAGTACACACTACGACCACCGCAAGCCCCAGACCGCCTTTTAAGCCGCCGAGTACGACGTACAACGTCTCAAACAGTTCATCGGCAACCTTGGAGCGATCGAGTAACTGAGCCATGAGTATGAACAGAGGGATGGCCACCAGAACATAATTGTTCATCAACCCCCAGCAGTTGTTGGCAAACATGTCAAACAAACCTGCAACATCAAACCCATTATCGATCAAACCAAATAAAGTGGCCACCGCCGCCAGGGTATAGGCAAGCGGATGCCCTAAAGTAATCGCAAGTATAAGTGTGGCAAACATGGCCACTGTAAGAATTTCCGGGCTCATGATTACCGCTCCTCACTTTTATCAAAGAAAACCTGCAAGTCTTTTATGAGGTTAGAGATACCCTGCAACAGTAAAAACAGAAAGCAGAGCGCCATAACAATTTTGTAAGGGTAGATCACCGGAGCCCAGCTGGTGGAATTTCTCTCAAGTCCCTCGATAGAGTACCAGGCGAACTTGCCAGACCAGATGGTCATACACGTCATCACCGGCAGGAAAAGCACTAAGGTTGTCAGGGCGCTGATCGCAGCCTGCACCTTCTTCGGAGCCAGTGAGGTGAAAATATCAACACGAACATGCCCGTTTTTCACATCGGTATAGGAAATACCGAACATATAGTGCATACCATACAAAAACGCTGTCACTTCAAAGCCCCAAGAGGTCGGTGTATTGAAGCCATAACGCATCAGCACTTCATAGAGAACAACGACCAGCAGGGGTATAATCAGCATCGATGTCAGTTCACCCTGTTTGGTGCTGAAGGTGTCGATGCCCCTGGAGATTTTTGAAAACATCACACTATCCTTTCTTGAAGTAGATCAACAGATTCTTCCGCTTCAACCAGATGCCCCTCCCCTTATCCAGAGGATAGAAGAGGGGCCATTCCCCTGACTGCTCGCAGTTTCCACCCTGTAGTTCTCATGACAACTTCTGAGAGCTACAGGGTACGATTTGATTGCGCCAGGATCGTCTGCGATACAATCTTACTCGTTGATCTGACCACTGATGTAGGTCTCATACGGCCAAGGGGTTGCACCACCGCGGGCCTCACGCCATATGGAGAATTCCTCAATGAATGCTTCCTGGCTATCCATGACCTTCTTCACGTCAGGATGCTTCTCTTTAACAGAGTCGATGTAGGTTTTTGCAACCTTACGGAATTCAATGAGGGTCTCTTTGTCCATCTTCACAATCTCAACTTTCTCAGAGAACCGCTTGATAGCTTCTGCGTTCAGGGAGTTTACCCAGTTGTATGACCACGCCTGGGTCTCCGCGGCTGCGATCTTCACAATCCACTTCAGATCGTCCGGCAGGCTTTCCCAGGCTTCCTGGTTAAAGAACAGGGCGCACTGGATTGCCGGCTGATGGACACCCGGCTGAATTGCGTATTTGGTGATCTCATCAAAACCCATTGGGTAGTTGATTGCCGGCGAAGAGAACTCTGCTGCATCAATAACACCACGCTCAAGCGCAAGGTAAACTTCTCCACCCGGCAGCGGGGTAACGGAAGCGCCCAGGTTGTTCATGATATCCATGTACCAACCAGGAGTACGAAGACGCATTCCTTTAAAATCTTCCATCTTGGTCGCGCGCTTGTTGGAGAACAGCCCCATCTCCTGGCCGAGCTGACCGCCTGGAAGTGCGAAGAGCCCGAACTGACCGTAGATTTCCTGCATCATCTCGGTGCCGCCTTTCTCCTGCAGCCAGATGTTGTAACCCTCTGCATCAAGACCGAAAGGTACGGAAGCAAAAGCAACGAAAGCCTCGTTCTTGCCTTTCCAGTATCCAGGCCAATCATGACCAACCTGGGCAGAACCTTTTGAAACGGCGTCAAAAGACTGCATTGCAGGAACAAGCTCTCCAGCGGAAAAAGGTTTGATATCCAGGCGACCGGCAGATGCCAGGCGAACACTGTCGGCAAAGTGAACAGCGACATCATAAAAAAGAAGTCCTTTGGACCAAGGCATTACCATCTTCCAGCGAATCTTCTCGTCAGACGGCTTAAAATTCACCCGCTTTGCCACCTTATGGCGCTCATCAACCCCAAACTTTTCACGCTTTGCGGCATCTGCTGAACCCATAGTCAGGCCAACCGCCAAACATGCTGTCAATGCACCTGCAAATAACTTTTTCATGAAACAACTCCTCCTTACTGTTTGCTGTGTTGCCACCCTCCGGCCTTGCACCAGAACGCAGCCTCTCCAGACAGCCGCAGCCAACACGCCCATCATGATTATCTGAAGCAAGAAGTAGATGACCGCTACCCCTCCCTCATCAACTTGTCATTACACGCAGGAATTGTGCCAGAAATTCAACCGTTACAACTTACCCAGGGTTTCTCAGTCGTCCAAGGCATTCTGGGCGGAAACCAGGTTTCAACAAATACCCGTCTGTCTTAAATTCAAGAATGCTCTAGTCGAAATAACTCATCGAGAGCGCAGATATTATGCGAGTTTATCAACTCACGCAATCGGCCAATCAAGCGACAAGACTTACCCATGCTGTTGTTTTTGCATAATATATTTCAACTACCCGGTGTCGCCCGCAGGCCACTCCGGCAATAAACCAAGACTGTCCGAAATGTCAGACTTTAGACCAATCCGCATGTATCAAGTTTGCTATAGCTTTTCAGGTAATTATATTGGAATAGTCGCCACTTTCAGTTTCACTTCCATGCTCTCCGCTTGACACACAGCAGCCCCACACTGACACTTCCCCCCGATCACGTTTCCTGCATTCCCAAGACAGTCCACCCAATCCCCAGACCAACCTTCCTGGCCAGCAATCCGCCAACAACGAACTACATCCCCATTTTCATGTCTCTTTTTCCGGACGCCAGGCCGCCTGAGACTTTCCTGGAGCGTTTTGCACAAACCACGCCCCCTTCATGTCGCCATGGATCATGGCACCATTCACCCAAAAGACCACCCATGCCGATTGGTCTATCAAAGCGCCACCACAATGTATGAGTTACTCCCACCGCAGAAAGTTATCAGAAACCTTCAGGCATGCGCACCTCAACATCTTTATATCCACTAGGAGCGTATCGGAATATTGCATTTTTTTTAAAAATAACGAGGATTTGGTCAAAAAGGGCTTAATCCGACACCCTCCTAGGTCCAATTCGCTTTTTACGATGTAATAGCTTTATTTTTTTTGAGATATTCGGGACAGGGTCGGTACCCCCTGTGAGAGCTCCTGTTACAGACTATTACCCGTAACAGGAGAAGCATTCTGGCCAAGGCAGAGCAAGCCGGCCTGGCGCCGGTTTACTCTATATAATCAGGAGATATGAATTGTCTGACCCTGGTACGGTACCAGAACATCAAAACCTTTATCGCTGAGAAAATCTCTGAAGCTGAAGGCCTGATCCTCCTCACCATGCACCAGGGCGATTTTTTTAATTTTCAAATTGGATTCAGTCAACACACGGTAAAGTTCCTCCCGATCCCCATGGGCACTGAACCCGCCGAGAGTAACCACCTTTGCCTTCAACGGGTATTCCTTGTTATAGAAACGCACCATCGGTGGCAATCCTTTTCGCCCTCCTGACTCAAATTCCTCTGCCTTTTCCTGAATCTGCCGACCAAATGTATTGGTACCCATATACCCAACAATCAGGACTGTGTTGCGGTCGTTATGGATCTTATGCCGCAAGTGGTGCAGAATTCGGCCCCCTTCACACATACCGGAACCGGCTATGACAATATGTGAGCGGGTGTCTCTGTTCAAGGCCATCGACTCCTCCACTGTCTGCACAAACTTCAGGTGCTGGAAGTTGAATGGGTTCAAACCGTTTTCCAAAAAGGTTTCATGGGTATCGTCATCATAAGTTTCAGGATGTTCACCGAAAACATGTGTGATATTGGTTGCCAAGGGGCTGTCGACATAAACCGGAACCCGCTGCACCTCTCCAGCCATATACAGCTCATGGAGGTAATAGATAATCTCCTGGGTTCTACCGAAGGCAAAGGCCGGGATCAATACTGACCCGCCCCTGGCAAAAGTCTCCTGCAGCACCTTCTTGAGCATCGGTTTCATATCCTGAACAGGCTCATGCTGCCGATTCCCATAGGTGGACTCCATAATCAACAAATCGATATCCTGATGTTCCCCGGCAAAATTCAACTCAGGATCGTTGATAATTGGTTTATTAAACCTGCCGATATCGCCAGAGAACATGATATTTTTTGTGGTGCTGCCGTTGCTCTTACTCAATACAACCATGGCAGAGCCCAATATATGGCCTGCGTCGTAAAAGGTACAACTCAGGTTGTCACCAATCACGGTGCTACTTTCATAGGGAACGCCATGAAAATGGCTGAGCGAATCCTCAGCATCTTCCATAGAATAAAGCGGTGTCACTACCTCCAACTGATGTTCATGGAGAAGATCTACAATTGCCTCACTATTCAGCCTGTGCTCCCCTTTCTTCAGCATAGCCTTGATCTCAGCCATCTCTTCCCTGGAGACTTTCGTTTTGCCACCAGTCTTGAGTTTGGCCATGAAGTTTCTTGCAGTCTTGTAATTCAGGTAGGAAGCATCACCTTCCTGAATTTTGGCCGAATCGCGCAGCAAATATTCACAGGCACTGGCAGTTGCCCTGGTACAGAAAACCCCACCGGCAAAACCTTCTTTCACCACCATCGGAATTCTTCCGGAATGATCAAGATGAGCATGGGAGAGCACTAAATTTGTGATACCCTTCGGGTCTACCGCAAGAACCCGGTTTTTAGCTTCCGCCTCTTTACGTTTACCCTGGAAGAGCCCGCAATCCAGAACAATTCTGTCATTGCCGGTATCGACAGTATGAAATGAGCCGGTTACTTCTCGAGTTGCACCATGGAATGTAACGTACATAAAACACTTCTCCTCATCTGGATTATGGCCTTATTCTCAGGAAAACTATAATTACATTTAATTACCGGATAACTGCATCGACACAGATACGAAAGGTCCGGGGAGCGCAATGCCCGCACCTGGTCACTCCTCCCTCAAGCACCTGCCTGCCTGCACGGATACAGCAATCATTTACTTTATATTGAGATTCCTTAAAATTATCTGACTTCTGCATGTCATAGTAATGCAGAGTACCATTTTCTTTTAAAACACTGACCGCCATATCCAGAAAGTCGTGGCCTCTTGTCGGTAACGGCATGACGATACGATCAAAACGTTTATCAAGCGAGGGCACTATCTCAGCCACATCACCGCAGTAGAGTTTTACATTTTTTATTTTCCGGTTTAATTTTAAATTTTTTACCGCGTAATTATGTGCTTCAGGATTTTTTTCAATCCCCACAATCTCTTGAGCACAGCTATTGCCCCCTATTACCAGCGGGTAAGGTGCTATTCCAGAAAACAGCACCAGCACGTTTTCACCCTCACGGACAAGATTTGCAATACGTTTGCGTTCTGTCCCGCTGCGCACAGAAAAATACACGCGCTCAGGGTTTACCTGAAGGCGTATTCCGAACTCTTTATGCTCAGTCTCCTTACGATTCTCACCTGCGAGTATCTCCAATCCTATCGTGCGATATTCACCGCCATATATACCAACTCGCTTGGCCACAACTTTAATACGTTTATTATTTCGTAGTATTGTCTCACCAATAAGATGCTCTTTACCAATCAACCGATCCGGTATGATGATCATGGCAATATCACCAATAACATCATACGAGCGAACCAAACAATCCAACTCGTCAGGTGATAAGGAATCTTGAAGTAAAGTCTTCAGGTTAACAGCCATGGTTCTCCATCTTTCAACTCGAATTTCTTACCAGTTCAGCAAGCATTAGGTGCAAAGCTTTATAATAAATCATAGTTGCCTGTATTAACGAACGAAATATTGAAGAAGATAACGCTGGATGGACTGTGCTCCAAGGCTATTTCTCCCCGGACATTATCCCAAAGTATTTATTGCAAGTAACCCTGAGGGGAGCACTTTTCGGAAACCCGGAGGAATCAGGCAACAGCTTATGCTACTGATATAAAATTGCAATACAGCATAACTTAACCCGGCTATGATGTCGTGTCACTCCCGACTCCTTCCACTTGAGCCCTCACCTGTTTCAAGCTGGGGATGGTGGTGAGCAAATTCCTTTCTGCCAGCAAGTGCACACCAGATATTCTGCCGGGACAGTGCATAAATCAGCAACCCGGTAAACCATATATACTTGTATATCCTGTTTCCATATCAGTCGGTTGTTTCCAGTCCTCTTTATGGAGAAAAAACAAAAAAGCGCCTTGAGATGATAAAAACATCCCAAGGCGCCTTCAGTACCACCTGTAACATTATGAGCAATAATTACTCGAAAATTCGAATAACAAACTGAAAGACTATTCTAAACTTTCAACACATTCTCAGCAGTTAACCCTTTCGGGCCTTCAACGATCTCAAATGATACAGGCTCACCTTCTTTCAGGGACTTGAAGCCTTCTTCCTGAATTGCCGAATAGTGAACAAATATGTCTTTTTGGCCTTCCTGCTCGATAAACCCATACCCCTTCGCATCATTAAACCATTTAACTTTTCCTTCAGCCATAACCTTAACTCCTCTTTAAATAGATCAAATTCATATCGCATAGCTCCATTTTTGTGTTATACACGTATGGTTATCAAAAGACAATGACTATCTTAACTATTTATACATACGACATATTATTTTTTTTCTATCATAGTTTTTGAGCAAGTGTTTCCTAACGCTTCAGGTCATTTTCCTTTTCACTGTTTTTTCATGAATATTTAGCGGCCAATCATTGCAGGTAAATATACCAGCTCTTGAAACAGCTCAGGCTACCCGATCAATTATTTCGCTTCATCATTTCCCTTGCCGCCATGTCTAATGAGGGTAACCAATACTTTCAAGCGCTCCACCCTTGAACGGCTTTATCTTCAGGAACCCAGAAAGCCCGGACTTTTTTGATAAGGTTAAACGAACTGCTCAGCTGCTCACGTCAACTCCCTTAAGAAACATCTGGATCGGTATCGATTCTGCAAATCCGGCCACCCATGAAGAAATGAGAGGCTTCAAGGGTGTAATCAAAGGAATTGAAAAAGCACTCACCGTCTTTCACCAGTTTAACCTCTATCCCACAGCAAACCTGGGCATCAACCGCAACTGGGCAGGAACGGGAAACAACCTGTGTCACCACGGTATCGCCAGTGGCGACAGGGGAATGGCTGATGAATACCAGAAAGATATTCGACATGGTGTAAGAACGTTCCTCTCCCTTGTTCGGCAACTCGGCTTTACCCTGGTCAATTTCTGCTACCGAACGGAAGCTGCAACCGTTTCCCTGCGGCGGCGGCCTGGATTATGTTTTTATCAACGCCGGTGACGGTCATACCTACCCATACGGTTACAGAGGGGATAATGACTTAGGCGATCATCGCGAGGCCGAGCCTCAACTCAACGATAAAAGAGGGTGTGATCTTTGTGACTGGGAGTGCTTACGAGATCCTGCAAAATTTTTGCACGCAATGACCAATCCACTCCCCTGGCAACACGCTATCGTAGAGAGAGGACTCTATAAACTCTGGCTAACAGACCTACGAATTACCAGGCCTGTGACCTCTTTAACGGAAGAGTCGGTTTTAAAGAGTATAAACTCAATAAATATGCGAGGAAGCATATCAAAACAATCCCGCTCTGATTTGCCTGAACATAAAGCAACCCCCTGGACCAGAACCTGCTCAGGCCAGGCGCCTGATATTCAGGCACCAGCCATCGCTCCAAGGAGATACTTTTCAAACGAAACCATACAGCCCTTCGAAGACAGGATGATCACCGTCCGCAGTGCTCACCTCCTGGACATCCGGCAATTTCTGGATCTGCTTTACCACCTGCTCCAGTCTATCCATCTCATCCACCTTCAGCCAGATCCTGCTATGGTCCCCCAGGCCAATGGGCACGCACGCGATTGCCTCGAGATTATACGCCCGCCTGGCAAAGAGGCTGCAGATATGGGACATCACTCCGGGATGGTTGTTGACTTCCAGCTGCAAAATTACTGTATTGGTATTTTCTTTAAGCGATCTGCTTGGCATAGGATCCTCCAATCATGGAAATATTTGCAGCTCCCGGAGGAACAATTGGGTACACCTCTTCCTCTTTGCCTATCGGTGCATTGACCAGACACGGGCCCGGCTCATTGAGGGCTGCCTCGAGAACATCCTCCAATTTGCCGTCAATGCCCACATCATAGGCCCGCATACCAAATCCCCTGGCAATGGTGGCAAAATTAATATCTATCTGGAAGTCTGAGGCGAAATGATGTTGTGAATAAAACAATCCCTGCTGCTGACGCACCAGCCCCAGGGAGTTGTTGTTCATTACAATAACCGTAACATTCAGCTGCTGTTCAACCGCCGTGGCCAGTTCCTGAATGTTCATCTGCAAGCTGCCGTCACCAGAAAAACAGACCACTCGCTTTTCCGGATTGGCCAGGGCCGCTCCGATCGCCGTCGGCAAACCAAAGCCCATGGTGCCCAAGCCTCCGGAAGTGAGCAATTGCCGCGGTCGCGCAAACGGATAGACCTGTGCAGTCCACATCTGGTGTTTGCCTACATCGGTGGCGATAATTGCGTCATCTCCCAACCTCCTGGCAACCTCCAGTATAATCCCGTACGGTTTTTCAGGAATAATCTTTTCAGCATTGGTCATGGGGTAGGCGTTTTGCAGAACCCGTACCCTGTTCAACCAGCGGGAGCGCCTGTTTGGCCCGATAAGGGGGAGGAGGGCCTCAAGGGTAGCCTTCACATCTCCAACCAAGCCGATATTGGCTGTTTTCAGCTTATTCACCTCGCTGGGATCGATATCCATGTGAATGATGCGGGCATTCGGACAGAACTCAACAAGCTTTCCGGTTGCACGGTCGTCGAAGCGGGCACCGGCGGCAATGAACAGATCACATTCCTGCAGAATCATGTTGGTTGATCGAGCCGCATGCATGCCAAGCATCCCCAGGGAAAGCTGGGCATCAGCCGGCATTGCCCCAAGCCCCATCAGGGTCATAGCTGTGGGAATTTTCGCATGTTCTGCCAGTTGCATCGCCGCTTCGGCAGCGTCCGCGTGAATGACACCGCCGCCCAGACAGAGAACCGGCCTTTTCGCTGCATTGATAAGTTTAGCAGCCAGCCTGAGAGCACCTTCAGAAGCAGTGGTGGCATCTTCGGACTGTCCCGGCTTGACCCACCTGGCAAAGGAAACCTGCTCCTGCTGTACATCTTTGGGGACATCGATCAACACCGGTCCCGGTCGTCCCGAAGTTGCCAGCCTGAAAGCCTCCGGAATCACATGCAGTAACTCCTGGGCCGAACGGACCATGAAATTATGTTTGGTTATGGGGATCGACATGCCGTAGGTATCGACCTCCTGGAATGCGTCTGTTCCGATCAGGGATGTCGGAACCTGACCAGTGATACAGACCACAGGGATTGAATCCAGGTAAGCATCTGCGATTGCGGTCATAATATTGGTCGCTCCAGGGCCGGAGGTGGCAAAACAGACAGCGGCCTCTCCAGTGGACCGGGCCATGCCCTGGGCCATAAATCCCGCCCCCTGTTCATGGCGTGCCAGGACATGGCGAATTTTTCTTCTGGAATAGAGGGCATCGTATAACGGCAGATTGGCGCCCCCCGGAATACCTGAAATTGTTGTTATCCCCTGTCTCTCCAACAGACGAATGATTAACTCCGCTCCATTCATGGTTTGCATTGGTGGGTTCTCCTTGTTTTGTGTCGGCGCTTGCGGCGAGGCCAAAAAAAACCCCCGCCGGCTTGCGCCGACAGGGGTTTAAGTTACTATTTCTACTTATTTATTCCCGTTACGGCGCTGCGCCCTCCACTTTACGCACCACGACCACCACACTCACAAGAATAAGTGCTAGAGCGAGAACAGAAACTGCGTTTACGCTGTTGGTGAAGTGGTTCATCCGTAAAAAGTCCGTAACAAGATTTAAACTCAAATGCTATTGATAGTATTCCCGTTTATCAAAATTCAATAAAGCCGTCAAGAAATAAAAATTACCCTGCACCTTGAATTTAAATAATTTTTCTTTGCCTGTACTCCACCTTTTCATTACTTTGTTTGGTGTTTTGCACACTGTTGTTTTTTATCTTCAACCACCCCTCAAAGGAGTCACCCATGATTCAATCATTCAATTTCAAATCAACTCCATCCCTGATATTCGGGGCCGGCAAGATCATGGAACTCCCCAACCTCTTGGGACAATTCGGCAAAAAATTACTGGTCGTGGCAGGCGGCTCTTCTTTCACCTCAGGACCCGTCTGGCCGACACTGGAGATGGCACTTATACAAAACGGATTCTCCCTTGCCCTCTGCAGGATAGACAATGAACCAAGCCCGGCAGATATCGACCAGATATCCGACCAATACAGAGAGGAAAACATCGATGCCGTTATCGCCATTGGTGGCGGCAGCGTTCTGGACACAGGCAAGGCGGTCTCTGCCATGCTTGCCGAAAACGGATCAGTCGCAGATTTCCTTGAGGGAGTCGGTACCAGAAAACCAAGCGGCCTAAAAGTGCCGTTTATCGCGGTACCGACCACCTCCGGCACCGGCAGTGAGGCAACCAGCAATGCTGTTATCTGCAGTGTCGGCCCTGAGGGGTTCAAGAAATCTTTGCGGCACGATAAATTCATCCCTGACCTTGCGCTGCTTGACCCGCAGCTTACGATTTCATGCCCAAGAGAACTCACCATCTCCTGTGGCATGGACACCTTTTCCCAGCTTGTCGAAGCGTATCTTTCCACCAATGCGTCTCCCATTACCGATGCCCTGGCACTTACCGGAATTCGCACCGTTATACAATCACTTCCCCAGGCAATAGCAGACGGCAATAACCTGGAGGCACGCAGTGACCTCTGCTATGGCTCCTATCTTTCAGGAATTGTGCTTGCCAATGCCGGGCTTGGTACCGTACATGGGTTTGCTTCAGCGCTTGGCGGATATTTTCCGATTCCCCATGGAATTGTCTGCGGCACGTTAATGGCAGCTGCCAACATGTTTGCCCTTGAGCAATTGCTTACAGAGCCTGAGTCGCAACCCTCAGCCATCGCGCTCTCCAAATACGCAGCTTTAGGCAGAATGATCAAAGAGGAGACAACTTCGCAGGTAGAGGACGCCATGGCGTTCATCAGCTATCTGGTAAATCTCACGGAATCGTTACATCTGCCAAAGCTGTCTTCGTTTTCCATATCATATGAAGATCTGGAAAAGGTTGTCGCCACATCCTCAAATAAATATAACCCGGTGCAATTCACCGATGAACAACTGCTTCAGATACTCAGGGCCCGGCTATAATCTTCGCTCGATATATGGTATTTCAGGTTGCTATTACTACTAAGGGTAGCAATTTCAGTCGTTCATAAGTATGTTAGAGCATTTGTCAGACCATATAGAAATACAGCCTGTTAGCTTTGTTCATTGTTTGAGATGATAAGGAGAAAACATGCTTGACACATCCCAACAGACGCCTCAGCCCACACAAGCTGTGGAGCACATCAACGGCCACTACAAAAAACTATTGGACATGACCATCCTCCCCATGATGGTCAGTGACCTTGCCCAGGGAGTTATTCTTTACATAAACAACGCCGCGGCAAAGATGTTGCAAATTTGCCCGAAAGATGCAGTGGGACTGCCTGTCACCAGGTTCTGGGCCGCGCCCGAGAAACGAAAACATTTTGTTGCAGAACTTCAACATTCAAACAAGGTTCATGATTTTGAAACTGAACTCAAATCCACCAATGCGATCAATAAAAATGTTAGCATTTCCGCAACACTTGTTGAGCTAGGCGAATCAGTTGCCATTGCTTCAACTCTTCGGGATATTACTGCTCAGAAGATGGCTGACGACGCCCTGAAAAAGAGTGAAGAGAAATATTTCGAACTTTACAACCTGATGCGGTTAATGGCGGATACCGCCCCAGACATGATCTGGGCTAAAGATACGGACAATAAATATCTGTTCGCCAACAAAGCTATCTGCGACGACCTGCTGAAATGCACACACACCCACGCGCCTCATGGAAAGACAGACATTTATTTCGCCAAAAGAGAAAGAGAACGTGGCCACATCCACACCTTCGGTGAAAAATGTATTAATTCCGATGACGTCGTCAAATCCACCAGGGAATCAGCCCGTTTCCTCGAAGATGGCTATATACGTGGAAAATATATCATGCTGGATGTCAATAAAGCCCCCATGTTCGACCTGGAAGGTAACGTCATCGGCACTGTTGGAACAGGGAGAAATGTCACCCAGGAAAAAAAGGAGCAGGAAAAGAGACAACTGGCGGAAAAACGCTATCGTCTGCTTGCTGAAAACGTTCGTGACGTTATCTGGACGATGAATGAGAGTCTTGAATTTGATTACGTAACCCCTTCGATCAAGGAGGCGACCGGCTTCACCCCGGAAGAGTTTGTTAACGCCCCCATTGGCTCCCTGTTTCCCCGAAAATCTCATTACTTTTTCCCCGCCTTCACCCGCCACTACAAAAGCATAATCCGTCAGCATTTAGCTCGAAACAAGCAGCAATACTGGGAATTTGAAATGAACCATAAAGACGGTTCCTCGTTTTGGATCGAAACAGTAACTTCGGCCATTTTCGATGAAAAAAACCGTTTTCGTGGTGTTATTGGTGTAAGCCGCGATGTCACCTCCAGGGTTGAAACTCAAAAAGAGCTTGAACGAGCCAAGGAGCAGGCACTTGCAGCAAGCACGGCAAAATCTGAATTTCTTGCTAACATGAGCCACGAAATTCGCACACCGATGAATGGTATTCTCGGCATGTTGCAGCTACTGAGCAATACTAATCTCGATCAGGCCCAGGTAGACTACGTCACCACCGCCAGCCATTCCGGGTCCAACCTTTTGCAGCTGATCACTGACATATTGGATTTTTCGAAAATCGAAGCTGGGAAAGTTGAACTGGCGCCGGGCTGTTTCAACATCAAGGACCTGTTGCAATCTATCACCTACTCATTTGAAAACCAGATTGACCACACAAACGTCGATCTTCGCCTTCTCCTCTCACCGGATGTACCCGATTTCATAATTGCCGACCAATCAAGGCTGCAGCAGATTCTCTTCAACCTGATTGGCAACTCGGTCAAGTTTACCCATAATGGAAAAATCCACCTGCACGTAAGCGCAAGTCCGGCTCCTCAAAAAGATGATGAGAATCTCACTGAAGTTACCTTTGTCATCGAAGATAGCGGTATTGGCATTCCGTTCCATCTGCAAGACCAGCTTTTTGAACCTTTTGTTCAAGCCGATGGTTCGTTTCGCCGCAAATACAGCGGTACCGGGTTGGGCTTGAGTATCGTCAAGAGACTGGTAGAATTGATGGGTGGTACAGTTGAACTCAGATCAAAAGAAAAATCCGGTACAACAATAGTTTTTTCAATTATTGCTCAACGGTCAATTACTGATCGAAGCCCCTCTCCCCCCCAACATCAATCCCTTGAAGAGTGCTTTAGCAACACCAGTATAATGGTGGTGGAAGACGAGCGGATAAACGCCATGGTCATAACCGGCATGTTACGTAACCTCGGTTGCTCAGTCAGCCTGGCCCAAAATGGTTGTGAAGCGATACGACTGCTTGAACACGAGTCTTTCGACTGTATCCTGATGGATATTCAAATGCCGGAGATGGATGGTGTGGAAACCGCCGCCAAGATTCGGGGCCTGAAAACTGAAAACGCTGAAGTCATACCAATCATTGCGGTAACTGCCCATGCAATGAAGGGGGATCGAGAAAAATTTTTAGAGGCCGGGATGGACGAATATCTCACCAAGCCGGTTGATACTAAAGCCTTGAGCCAAACCCTGCAAAAGGTGCTGTGCGAGGCTCACAGCAGTCAGTAGCCTTCCTGAGAAGGATCCGCTGATAAGCCTCTTCGAAATCGGACAACTATCAGATAGTGCCGGAGCAGATATTTTCACCAAAATTTCTGGCACGGGTAAGTTCGTCCTCCTCACCTTTGACCGCGCCGCGGTCGTCTACACCGCGAACCAGCAGGGATTCACCGCACTCCATGTCCATGGCGTCGAGCGAATACCGTACCATCAGTTCGCTGCTTTCAAAAAGCTTCTGGCCCCTGGTCGCAGCCGTAGCCAGCAAATATCCGCGTCGCCCTTCATTCTCCCTGAACCGCTGCTTGAGGTTGTAGCGGCGTGACCATCGCGCCTGCATACGATCGATAAATATTTTGGTCTGGGCAGAGAGCGAATAGAAATAAATCGGACTTACGATCAACAGCCTGTCAGCCCGATCCACCTGTTCATAGACATCCACCATTTCATCCTTGATCACACAGACACCGGTCTTGTCGCACCCCCCGCATCCCTGGCAGGGACGAATGGCCAGATCATTCAAGCGAATATACTCCACCGAGCCTCCAGTACTCTCAAACCCTTCTGCCACAGCCTTGGCCAGAATCTCACTGTTTCCATTTCTTCGGGGGCTCCCTAATACTATGACCATATGCATAGACACCTCACGTTATCTTCAAGAAACTTCTTGGGATGGGTTCCACTCGACATTACTCTCAAACTGCTCTTCCGGTTACTTCCAAACCTGATGGAAATGGTGGACAGGGCCATGACCTTGCCCCAGAGAGTACTCTGCGCCTTTGGTTATTGCACCGTGCAAATAACCCTCCGCCCTGCTGACCGCTTCGGCAAGCTCAAAGCCCCTGCCCCAGAAAGAGGCAATGGCAGATGAGAGAGTACAACCGGTGCCATGGGTGTTTTTGGTTTCAAGCCTCTTCTGCCGATACCTGCTTTCCACGCCACCGTCCACCAGCACATCTTCCAGATACTCGTCAGTCAGATGACCGGCTTTAAGCAGGACAGCAAGGTCGTGCCTTTCAGCGAGTTCACGGGCTACACATTCCAGGGATTCAGAGCCTTTGATACTCTTGCCGGAGATAAGCTGGGCTTCAGGTATGTTCGGGGTAATCAACTGTACTGCAGGAAAGAGTACTTCCTTGAGAGCGGCAATTGCATCATCTTCTATGAGTTTATGGCCACTGGTGGCCACCATGACCGGGTCCAGCACCACTTTCATACACTTATATTCTTTGAGAATTGCTGCCACGCACTCGATAACTTCCGTAGAATGGAGCATGCCTATTTTTATGGCGTCAACGCCTATATCATCCAGCACCGCCCGTAATTGCGCCTCCAGAAACGGTGTGGCGACCGGATATATATCGGTCACGCCCAGTGTATTTTGTGCGGTCAGGGCAGTGATTGCGCTCATACCATAGCAACCACAGGCTGAGAAAGTTTTCAGGTCCGCCTGAATTCCAGCGCCACCACCACTGTCTGAACCGGCAATCGTCAGTAATCTCGTATATTTTTCCATAGTCCCACAATAGAAGTTATTTTTCAGGATGTTTTTCCCGAAAACTGTACATGAGGCACCAGGCCAATACAAGATTTATGGTGAATATCGGAAATGACAGAAAGGCTAAGTGAAGCACATTATGAGGAACCTTAATCCTTGAGCAGCATGCCTTTTCCCAGGCCACCTGCACCCACCCGTAAAACCGCCTGCCACCCATTCTCCTTGGCGATTGCTTCACTGTCAGTACCAACAATCACCTGGCAGCTTTTACCAAGCGCCTGTATCCATTTGGTCAGATTGCCGGTTTCATTGCGCTCCCCCCGCCATTTAGTCAAATCGAGCAGCAGCAGTGGTTTTCGCCCGTGCGTAACCAATGATAGCAGACAGGAAATATAGAGATACTTCTGTAAAGAACGTAGCGTAGAATCACTCTCACCCCAGTACACCTCAAACCGATCCCGCCCCAGGACGAGTTGCGGTTTCTCTGTTAGCTCGCGAAACTGTTCCTCAGATTCCAGCAGCGCTGTAGTTCCCGCCAGCGATTCTCTCGCCTCAAAAAGCAGCCCTGCTCCTCCCTGCAGGAGATCAATATTAGCCCTTTTCAGTAAACACGCTGCCGCCCCAATCTGCTCTTCTGATTGCAACGACCATGATTTACCCTCAAAATGGTTGCAGCCGATGGCCAGGGTTGGAGGAAGCCATTTTTCAACATGCTGCCGCGCCCTATCAAACCGTCCGGCAAGATTGACCCTTTGAAGACAGTTCTCATAGACACTGCTTTCTTCATCACTCAAATCAGAGATCGTATTATTAAGCCAGTTGAGCCAGTTGCGGCAATTATCGGCCAAGTCTCCCTTCAACCTGTCAGTGCCCTGCAGGTCGTCCATGAACGAACATCTCTCCTGGTCCTCACGGGATTTCACCAGCGTTCTCAATTGTTGAAAGCCTTCCTTGACATCACTCCAGCGACCGGAAGCCGAAATCTCTACAAATGTAATCCACCGACTATAATCAAGTCTTCGACCCACCTCGATCCTGTCTGTCTCGAAAAGCGATTCATCAAGCTCCGCGAGTTCACGCACCAAATCGGGAACAGCTGAATAAACCATCATTACAGCTGTTTTCTTCTCAGGGATCACTTTTCTTCCATATGAGCCCTGCTGCCAGACTTTCGGATGGGAGAGAAACGGTTTTTTCTCTCTTATATCGTAAGGTGGGTTCAGGGCCTGAAGCGCTGAAAAAAGCGGGGAGATACTCTTTCCTTCAGGATCATAAATGACGGTGGTCTCTCCTCCCGGTACAAACCAGCCACTGTCATGCACTCCTTCAACACACCGAGCCTTGGCCTGAATGAGACGCATCACAACCCTCCGGATTTTATTTCTGTGACGTTGCCTGGCTTCTTCTTCCGCTAACGACCTAAAGAGAAAGGGGACAGAATTGGCCCCCTTTATAACGGATAAAGTCAATGTGACACCACTTTGGGCAGATCCTGAGCCCTGCCAACCCACTTGCGCACCTGCTTCAAGTATGGCATCGAACGAACCAGATGCTTGGCATCGTTAATTTCCTGCAGTTTTAAAAACAGATGCTCAGGGTTACGCTGGGCGAGTTCCGGTACGCTGTCTATCCCGGCATTCTCCAGAAGATCAGCATATTGGGAACCTACACCTTTTACACGAAACAGATCAGCACGATTGACCCAGTCGAGAATCATCTTTTCGCTGACTTTAGCTTTTGCCGCAATTTCCTTTCTTCCCTTCCTGGTCGCGCCTACTTCAAGGAGAGCCTCAACTGTTTTCACACCGGCTTTCTCCAGTTTATCACTATATTTTTCGCCAATACCCTCAATGGATGAAATTCTTGCCATAATAATCCACCTCTACAAATGTATTATATTTGAGCGTATGAGTACTGCAGTGTACTTCCCTGAAACGTCCTGTGATAAAAGGACTTTTACTAGTCCAAAGCTATGTATCTGTGTGATAATGTCAAGTTGCCAATAATATTTATTACCAACGAATAGCGGATGCATACAAAACATTTGCCCACTTTGACCATTTGCTGTTATGTAGCGGTATGAACTCGCTTAAACCACTTATATTTTCTATAAAACGTTACGCGCTCCACGACGGACCGAATATCAGGACCACAGTCTTTTTCAAGGGTTGTCCACTCAGCTGTTTCTGGTGCCATAATCCTGAAGGAATCTCTGCCCGGAGCGAAGTTGTCTTTATCCCAGACAAGTGTATCGGTTGCCGGGAGTGTATTGCAGCTTGCCCGCAAAACGCACTCTCTGTTACCCAATCCGGACTCGTGCGGGATCAGAAACTGTGCAGTAACTGTTTTGAATGTGTGGAAATCTGTCCCTCCCTCGCCCAGGAAGCCGTTGGCTACACCAGTTCGGTTCAGCAGATAATGGCCGAAATCGAAAAAGATCTGCCTTTCTTCGACCAGTCTGGTGGCGGTGTCACCTTTTCCGGTGGCGAACCGCTGATGCAAAAAGACGCTCTGATGACACTCCTGGAGCGGTGCGGTGAAAAAGGGATTCACAGGGCAATTGATACCACCGGCTTTGCCCCTACCCCACATCTGCTCGATGTTGCCGAACACACCGAGATGTTCCTTTTTGACCTCAAGCATATGGACCCCTACCTGCACCGGGAATTCACCGGTGTGCCCAATGAACTGATTCTCTCTAATCTTGAGCGGATTTCCAGGCTGCCGGTGGATATCCGTATCAGGATCCCTTTGCTGAAGGGAATTAACGACAGTGACGAAAACATACGAGCCACCGCAGAATTTATTGCAAGCCTTGGTCGCATTCGTCGGGTTGACCTGCTTGCCTATCACCATTTCGCCAGCAGCAAATATCTAAAACTCGGCAACAGCTATCACGCCGCAGAAAGTAACGTCCCCGACACGCTCACCCTCGCCCGAGTAAAAAACACCCTGCAGAATTATGGACTTGATGTCCATTTAGGAGGATAGAAAGATGAATGAAAGAATTACCCGCCTGCGCAAGTTAAGCTTTGAAACCAAACCGTCAATTTCCATTGAGCGCGCCCTGCTCGAAACAGAATTCTACCAGGAAAACAGTGGTAAATATTCGTTACCTGTACTTCGCGCCCTCAACTTCAAATATCTCTGTGAGAACAAAACTATTTTCATCGGAGACGATGAATTACTGGTCGGCGAGCGCGGCCCCGAACCCAAGGCTGTTCCCACCTTCCCCGAACTGACCTGCCACACGGCGGAAGACCTGCGCACCCTGAACGACCGCACCATGACCAACTACCGGGTTGATGCTGCTGATATTGCGCTTTACGAGGAAAAAGTCATCCCCTACTGGCAGGGCAGATCCATGCGTGACCGGATTTTCAGTGAAATCCCCGAAGAATGGCGAAATGCCTATGAGGCCGGTCTCTTTACAGAATTCATGGAGCAACGGGCACCGGGCCACACCGTTCTCGACGGAATAATCTATGAAAACGGCCTGAACGATTTCAAGACACGCATTCAGGATCGGATCGACAGACTTGATTTCGAAAACGACCCGGAAGCCGCAGATAAACGGGAACAACTCCAGGCCATGGCCATCAGTTGTGATGCCGCAATCATCTTTGCCGAACGCCACGCTGCCTATGCCGAGCAACTCGCAGCGGAGACAACAGTTACCGCCCGCCAGGAAGAACTCCTGGAAATTGCCAGAATCTGCCGCAAAGTTCCTGCCAACAAACCGGATACCTTTCACGAAGCCCTGCAGATGTACTGGTTCGTCCATTTAGGCACAATCACCGAACTCAATGGCTGGGATGCCATGAGCCCCGGCCACATCGACCAGCATCTTCAGCCCTATTACCAGCGTGAAATTCAGGCGGGCACCATCGACCGCGAGAGGGCCAAAGAGCTCATCAGTTGTCTCTGGATCAAAGTCAACAACCACACCGCGCCACCTAAAGTAGGTGTAACCGCTAAAGAGAGTGGAACGTACAACGACTTTACCCAGGTTAATCTTGGCGGTCTGAAAAAAGACGGTACCGACGGCAGCTCGGAGGTGTCTTTCATTGCTCTTGAGGTCGCAGACGAACTGCATCTGCTCCAGCCTCAGCCAAGCGTGCATGTGAGCGTCAAAACCCCCGAGCGGTTTCTGCAGGCGGCAGCCGGGGTCATCAGAAAAGGTTACGGCTACCCTTCGGTATTTAACACTGACATGGTGGTCATGGAGCAGGTGCGGGTGGGAAAAACTTTTGAAGATGCCCGGGAAGGCGGGACCAGCGGCTGCGTTGAAACCGGCGCCTTCGGTAAAGAAGCCTATATTCTCACCGGCTACCTCAACGTGCCCAAGATTCTTGAAATCACCCTGAACAACGGTGTCGACCCGCTGACCGGCAAGAAAGTCGGCCTGGAAACCGGCGAAGCCACCGGCTTTACCTCATTTGACGAATTGTACGAGGCGTTCAACAAACAGCTCGAGCATGTGGTCAACCTGAAAATCAAGGTCAACAATTACATCGAACGCATGTATGCCCGCTACTCTCCGGCGCCGTTTCTATCTGTGGTTATCCGGGACTGCATTGAAAAGGGCAGGGATTACTACAACGGTGGGCCCCGCTATAACACCAACTACATCCAGTGCTGCGGAATAGGCACCGTCACCGACAGCTTGTCAGCCATCAAGACCCACGTCTTTGAGTCCAAGGTGATCGGAATGGCTGAATTACAGACCGCACTGGAAAACAATTTTGCAGGCAGTGAGCCACTGCGCCTTAAACTCTGGAATAAGACGCCATTCTTCGGCAATGATGATGAACGGGCTGACAGCATCATGCAGCGCGTTTATGACAGCCTCTTTGAGGCAATTGATGGCAAACCCAACACCAAGGGAACCGTCTACCACCTGAACATGCTGTCCACCACCTGCCATGTCTATTTCGGCAAGATGCTCGGCGCCAGCGCCAATGGTCGCCTCGCCCAGCTACCGCTCTCTGATGGAACATCCCCTTCCCAGGGAGCCGACAGAAACGGCCCTACGGCAGTTATCAAATCGCTCAGCAAGATGGACCAGGTGAAATCAGGTGGAACCCTGCTGAACCAGCGCTTCCTGCCCTCGGTGCTGAAGACCGAACAGGATCTCAAACAGCTCTGTGGGCTGGTGCGTACCTACTTTGCCCTGGGTGGTCATCACATCCAGTTCAACGTGGTCGACACCGCTACCCTGAAAAAAGCCCAGCAGCATCCTGACGAGTACCGCAACCTGCTGGTGCGCGTCGCCGGTTACAGCGATTACTTTACCGACCTCGATAGCGAGCACCAGGCAGAGATTATTTCCCGGACCGAGCAGGAACTCGCCTAGGAATCTGCCGGGCTGAGTCCGACAGGCTTCTGGCCAATATCACTCAAACGGCTTGTGATGTCTTAAAACACCAAAAGGCCGGTTGGAGTCAACTCCAACCGGCCTTTTGCATTTCCAAGCACAGCCCTTTGTAAAATGGCTCTACGAAGGACTGGAGAAATATTACTTCTTCAATGCTTCTGCAATGGAATCACAGACGTAATCGATGTTGCCAGTGGTGAGACCGGCAAGGTTGATTCTGCCGCCGCCCACTACGTAAATCGCTTTATTATCGCGAAGCCAGCTGACGATATCGTCACTCAGGCCACTGAAGGAGAACATACCGCGTTGCTCCTTGATAAAGGAAAAATCACGCTCAACTCCACGGGCGGCAAGACCTTCCACCAGTGCGCTGCGCATGGCAACGATGCGGTCACGCATCTCATCGAGTTCACCAATCCACTGGTCATAAAGAGCTGAATCAGCAAGGATAGTTGCCGCAACCAGACCACCGTGGGCAGGCGGGTTGGAGTAGATGACCCGAACAGTGCTCTTCAGATGGCTCATGGCAACCTGAGACTCTTCCTTGGTCGGGCTGATCAGGGTCAAGGCACCGGTACGCTCGTTGTACAAGCCAAAATTCTTGGAAAAGGAACTTGCCACGAAAAAGTCTACGCCAGCCGCTGCAAACTGCTCCACTGCATAGCGGTCAGCCTCAACGCCCGCGCCGAAACCCTGGTATGCGAAGTCCAGAAAAGGAACCCAGCCCTTCTCCTTGCCCAGAGCGACAACCTTGCTCCACTGCTCCTCATTCAGATCCACACCGCTCGGGTTATGGCAGCAGGCATGCAGCAACACCACATCTCCCGCTGGAACGGTTTCAAGACTTGCCAGCATGCCATCAAAATCGAGGCTCATAGTGCCCGCATCATAATAGGCGTATTCAGCGAGCTCAAAACCTGCCGCACTGAAGATACCCTTGTGATTTGCCCAGGTCGGTTTGCTGATCCAGACTTTGGCCTGTTTCTTGAACTTCTTCAGCAACTCAGCTCCGACCCGAAGTGCACCGGTACCACCAGGTGCATGGACCGTCGCTGCCCGGCCGGAGGTTATAACTTCGCTGTTTTCGCCGAAAAGCAATTTCTGCACAGCGGCACCATACCCCGGATCGCCGGAGATCGGCAGATAACTCTTGGTGGTCTCTTTCTCCACCAGAATTCTCTCAGCAGCCTTAACACTGCCCAATATCGGGGTGTTTCCTGCGTCATCCTTATACACACCAACCCCAAGATTTACCTTAGCCGGATTGGAGTCGTTCTTGAACGCCTCTGTCAGGCCAAGAATGGAGTCCGCCGGTGCGGCCTCAATATTCTTCCACATTTGTGCCTCCGCATCTGATAAAAATGTTCTGTTATATAAAAGAGTCTGTTCCCCGCCCTTTACCGAACACATCGACATGATTGGTGCAATATACGCATTGGAAATTCATGTGCCCCGGAACAGGGAATTCAGGAAAACTGGCGAGGAATACAGCTACATAGCCGCATTAGATTATCACACAATATCAGATTGTTTAAAAAAATGATATCGTATTATCGAAGGTAAACGCTCTTTTTCAAGCGAGACTACCCTGTAGTTGTCACCGGCAATTATAAATAATCCCGGCTTCACCCGGCAACTCCGTATCTCTGACACCGGGGTTTACCCCCCTAGAGTTGATCACCTGGTGAGCCGGCCAAGGCGTGGAATACAGGCTACTTCAACTCTTTGAGAACATACTCCAGCGATTTCTTCTTCGGCCCCCCAACTTCCTTCTTTGGGTAACCAACCGGTATCACCGCCATGAATTCACCTTGCTCTTCACCGAGGAAGTCCAGGACTTCGGCTTTGATCAGATACAGTATTCCCAACCAGACACTGCCAAGGCCCAGAGAAGTGGCCGCCAGCATCAGGTTTTCCACCGCAGCGGCAGAGCTCTGGATTTCCATGGTACGAAAGAAGTCCCAGGAACGTTCTTTTTCAATCTGGAACAGCTCACTACCGTGGCTGATGAGACTGCCGGTATTTTTTACGGCGATTACCACCGGAGCATTGGCAAGACTGCGCGCGGCCATGCGGAGTATCGCAGCCGAAGGTTTGGGGAAATTCGCACCACTTCTACTTACCAACTGGGAAAGTTCCTGCTTCTTTTCCCCCTGTAGCACAATAAATTGCCAGGACTGTTGATTATGTGCTGACGGAGCCTGGTTGGCTGCATCGAGTATGGTTTTGATCGTCTCCTCATCAACCGGCGTGTCCTCAAACTGGCGCACCGAATGGCGGGAGTAAATTGTCTGTAAAGTCGGGTTCATCGGAGAATTATCCATGGGTCGATCCTTGACTATGCAATGAGTTCGTTATGATGTCTAGACGTGTTTGTCGATTGTTTCCGTTATTTGAAGTCTGAAGTGCAAGCTATGAGCTTTCGCCGGATATCGAATAGCTGGAAAGATGATACCTCGGGAATGTGCAAAGAGTACATCAGGGCAGCCTGAAAACTTGAGGCTGTAAAACCGATCATTCTTTTTGCCCAGGTTGATAGCCGCCTGGAAACAGAAACACTATTATCATTATTGCCATGTCAAAGCAAGCAAGAGGGCGGCTGGAAGCACAAACATTAACGAACAACCCATGCCTGTCCCTCTAACAAAAAAGCCCGCACCCCGGAAGGAGGTACGGGCTAGTAATCACTTTGCAAGCGACAGGATTACTTACCGACAATGCCGACTGCCTGGCGTGCGATTGCCAGCTCTTCATTGGTAGGGATACCCCAGATCTGCACCTTGCTCTCGGGGGTGCTGAGCAGGGTCGGCTTCTTCACGCGCTGGGCGTTTTGCTTCTGATCAAGAATGATACCGAACGGCTCAAGTCCTTCCACGGACTTGGCCCGAACTAAATCATCGTTCTCGCCGATACCGGCAGTAAAGACAATGGCGTCAACCTTGCCGAGCGCTGCCATGTAGGCTCCGATATATTTACGGTTTCTGTAGGTCTGTACTTCAAAAGCCAGCTTCGCTTTTTCGTCACCTTTATCGATGGCATCGTGGATATCACGCATATCGCTCATTCCGCAAAGCCCCATCAGGCCAGACTCCTTGTTCAGCATGTCATCGATCTGATCGATATTCATACCACAATTCCTGGCAAGAAAAGGGAAGATCGCAGGATCGATATCACCACTGCGGGTACCCATTACCAAACCTTCAAGCGGAGTCAGACCAAGGGTGGTGTCGATGGACTTGCCCTTCTCAACTGCGGTCATGGAACTGCCATTACCGAGGTGGATAGTGATGATGTTCAACTCTTCCGGCTTCTTACCCATCAACCTGGCGCATTCTCCTGCCACGAAGGCATGGGAGGTACCGTGAAAACCGTAACGACGTACGCGATGCTTCTCGTACATTTCGTACGGCAGGGCATAATGGAAAGCATGCGCCGGAATGGTCTGATGAAAAGCGGTATCAAAAACTGCGACCTGGGCAGCATCGGGGAACAGTTCGCGAGCAACCATGATACCATCGAGGTTTGCGGGGTTATGCAGGGGAGCCAGGGGCACACACTTTTCAATAGCAGCAAGAACTTCATCGGTTACCAGGGTCGGCTGATGGAACTCCTCACCACCGTGAACAACCCTGTGCCCAACAGCATCAATGTCGCTTGAATCAGCAATAACACCTTTATCCGCATCGGCGAGCAGTTCAACAGCTTTACGCATGCCCTGCTCATGGTTCACGACTTCTGCTTCTATTTTGATGACTTCCTCAGCATCTGTGTCAGGCCTGAGTTCACACTTAACGAGTCCCATCGGCTGACCGATTCGCTCGACTATTCCTGCAGCCAGTACAGACTCATCCTGCATATCCAGCAGCTGAAATTTAATAGTTGAGCTCCCTGAGTTGATAACTAATACTTTCACTTTAAACCCTCTTTTTCTGCTTGTGCCTGAATGGCGGTTATAGCTACTGTGTTAACAATATCCTCCACGGTGCATCCTCTGGACAGATCGTTAACAGGCTTATTCAATCCCTGCAGTATCGGCCCGATGGCCACGGCGTTTGCCGAGCGCTGAACCGCTTTGTATGTATTGTTGCCGGTGTTGAGATCCGGAAAGGTAAAAACTGTCGCCCGGCCTGCAACCAGAGAGCCGGGGAGTTTGGTGGCTGCCACATCCGGGTCTATTGCCGCGTCATATTGAATCGGCCCTTCAAGAGGCAGATCCAGCCCCCGCTCAGCGATCAGCTCGCGTGCAATGGCCGTAGCTTCAATGATGCGCTCAACATCTTCACCCTTGCCTGAACTGCCGGTGGAATAACTGAGCATGGCAACCCGTGGCTCAACCCCGAAAATTCGGGCGGTCTCCGCTGAGCTGATAGCTATTTCGGCGAGCTGCCTCGAAGTCGGGTTCGGATTTACGGCACAATCGCCATAGACCAGAACACGATCTCGCAAGCACATGATGAAGACCGATGAAACAACTGTAAATCCCGGCTTGGTCCTGATAAATTCAAAAGCAGGCCGAATGGTGTGTGCCGTGGTGTTTTCGGCACCGGATACCATGCCATCAGCCAGCCCCTTATGCACCATCATGGTACCAAAGTAGGTAGGGTCAGACATTCTGTCACGGGCCACTTCTTCTATCACACCTTTATGCTTACGAAGTTCAACGTACTCCGTGACAAATGAGTCAAGCAGGCTTGAGCGCGCCGGATCTATAATTTCAACCCATTTGAGATCCAGCCCACAGCCCGTGGCCCGCATACGAACCTCTTCCTCGCTACCCAAAAGCACCAGGTTGGCGACTCCGCGACGCTGGAGGATATCCGCCGCCTGCAGGATTCGGTCACAGGTGCCTTCCGGTAAAACTATACGCTGCAGATTCCGGCTCGCCTTCTCGAGCAGCGCAAACTCAAACATTTTTGGTGTTACCCTGCTCGGTCTGGTGGTGACGATGCTCCTGCCAAGCTCTTTGGTGTCGACATGTTTGGTAAACTCACCCATGGCAGTGGCTATCCTGCGGGTGTCGTGGGGCTCGATATAACCATACAGTTCCCCCACACGCTCTATGGTCTGGTAGGTATGCCCGGCAACGGAAAGAATCGGCACCGGTACCGTTGAGCTTAGCCCCTGCAGGAGTCGCAAGACATTCTCCGACGGCAACAGGTCACCTGTCAGTATGATTCCCGAAATGTCCGGATACGTGGTTGAAAGCCGGGATGCGATGGTGGAGAGAATGATGTCACTTCGATCGCCCGGGGTGATGATCATTGAACCCGGCTTGATATACTGGAGATAATTGCCGATCTGCATGGCAGCTACCACATAGTTTTCCACCAGGGTGGTCATCCCCTCTTCACCGTACATGGTACGGGCACCGAGCCAACGCTTAACGTCTCCGACAGTTGGATTGCTCAGCTCATGATGCTCTGGAATGACATAGAGCGGCAGACTCGCTTGTCCTTTTCTTGCCTTCACTCTGCTGAAATTTTCAGCCCGCACATCTTCCGCCGCCCTGTTGACGATGCAGGCCATCACATCGACACCCTCATCGGCCAGAGTATCCAGGCTCAATTGCGTGAGGCGTACCAGTTCTTCAGTCTCTTTCTTCCTGCCTGAACAGATGAGTAAAACCGGAGCACCGAGGTTAGCCGCAATACTTGTGTTCAGTGCTGATTCAAAGGCGATATCCTTGCCACGGAAATCGGTGCCGTCACAGAGAACAAAATCAAACTCTGCCTTGAGTGCGTTGTATTTGTTTAAGATGATGTCGTGAAGCAATGCCTCCTGGCCGGAGTTGCTCAACTCCTGCGCTTCCTGAAGAGTGAGGCCGTAGGCATCTTCGTAGTTAATATCCAGATCAAAGTGCTCAATGACCAGATTGATTACCGGATCTTCCCAACCCGGCTCTGGTTCCTGAATCACCGGACGGAAGAAGGCAACCCGATCAATTGATTTCAGCAACATCTGCATCACTCCAAGCAGAACAGCCGACTTCCCACTCCGCTCTTCTGTGGCCGTGATATACAAATTGGTCGACATAGTCTCTCCGTTTTATTCTAAGCAAAAACAACCTGAAAGCATGATCTCGTTTACCGTCGTATGTTGACAACAGATGATATGGATGGCGGCAGCATGCAAAACGACGTTGAATTACTGGAAGTATAATCACCAAAACCTGCTGCACCACCAGAACAGGAAGAAGAGCATATGACAACGCAAACAGACTCACAATATATCATCTGAAATCGGCTGACATATTATCCGAGAAGCATGGGAGAAACAACACTTTTCACGCCATTTCAGATAGAAACCAGGTTTTCCATAATACCAAGTTACCACATCTCGCCCAGTGCATTGCCTTTCGTCTAGATATTCTACTGTTTTACCATTTCGCCTCTAAACATTTGAAGATCAGCAGATCACAGTCCACGGCCAACCCCTTGATATTGAGTTCCGATCACATTGCACGCATTGGTACGACCTTTATTTTCGCAATGGTCTGACCTTTTTTGTTCTGCATTTCCGATTCAACCGTTCCACCTCGCTTCAAGCCTCTTCCCTGACATACAACGACCTCTTTTTTTCTTTTTTACCTGACCAATAAAGGGTATATACCTATATTCAGTTATCGACCGATTGCCGGAACCAATCGGCTTGGGGGTTCTGCCAGGTAACTACAGCAGCATCGTTGTCATTTTCATTTCAGGTATGTTAGCAGCTACTTCTTCAACTGAAGTTAAGCCTTTCATCCAAAGGAGGAGAACTCATGAAAGTGTTTCTGCGTCTGTTTAGTTTCTGTCTTGCCCTGACCATCTGCACCCTCCCTGCCACATCTGCACTGGCAGAAAAGAAAATCCGCTGGAAACTTGCAATGACCTGGTCCTCAACCCTCACCCCATTTGCCACAGCGCCATTAAATCTCGCCAAGATGGTGGAAGAAATGAGTGACGGCAATTTTGTCATTCGTGTTGAAGGGGCCGAAAAGCATAAAGCGGCTCTGGGTATCCTCGATATGACCAAAGGCGGCCAGTATGAAATGGGACACACCGCCTCCTATTATTGGAAAGGTAAGGATATCACCACGGTCTTCTTCTGCACCGTACCTTTTGGCATGAACGTCAATGAGCAGAATGCCTGGTTTTACCACGGCGGTGGCATGGAATTAATGAAAAAGACTTATGACAAGTTTGGTGTTCTGAGCTTTCCCGGTGGCAATACCGGTGTCCAGATGGGTGGCTGGTTCCAGAAAGAAATTAACTCCCTTGAAGACCTGAATGGCCTCAAAATGCGTATTCCAGGGCTGGCCGGTGAAGTCTTTGCCAAACTTGGTGTCAATGTAACCAATATCCCCCCGGGTGAACTGTATACTTCTCTTGATCGCGGCACAATCGATGCCCTTGAGTGGGTTGGCCCCGCCATGGATATCAAAATGGGCTTTCACAAGATCGCCCCATATTACTATACCGGCTGGCATGAACCTGCCACAGAGCTGCAATTTCTGATCAACAAGGACGCCTTTGAAAAACTGCCCAAATCATATCAGACCATGTTGATAGCCGCCATGAAAGCGGTCACCGCCGATATGTATACCGATAATTTTGCAGGCAGCGTAGACGCCTGGGCCCAGATGAAAACGGAATACCCGAATATCGAGGTGAAGACCTTTCCGACACCTGTTCTCAAGGCCATGAAACAGGCTGCAGATGAGTTGTATGATTCATATGCAGCTGAAAATCCGGATTTTAAAGAAGTACTTGAGTCCCAGCGTGCATATATGGCCAAGGCAAGAGCCTGGATCAACATTTCAGAGTACAACTACCTGCAGACAGCCAAAGCCTTGACTGAGGAGTAAAGGTACAGGTATCTTCCCGTACTCCCGCCTCACACATTACAGGCTGCCGGAGTTTACTTCCCATCCGGCAGCCCAATTCCTGCCACCCATCTCCGCGTCTGCATACCACAAATGCTCCTAATCATTGTCAAATAAATATTGACTTTTGAGCCTTCTCCATTCAAAATGTTGCTGTTTTCAGGTGCCTTTGTGCCGAAGAGGGAACCCTGTGTAAATCAGGGACGGGCCCGCCGCTGTAACCGGGGACAATTACTGCAATTATGTCACTGGCCGTTTATGGAGTTTGCAATATTTCATCACTCCTGGTTGGGAAGACGCAGTAAACGATTGATCCGGAAGTCAGAAGACCTGCCTGGAATACAGAGACGATTCTTCCGTGGACAAGGAGAATTGACCTAGATACGTGGTGATACAGGGCATCCCCGAATCATTTGATCATTCTGATCAACGTAAAGGTTCGGAACACCCGGCCACAATCCAGGAGAATTTTATGAAATTCAGCCGCTCATTGTATCTTGCAGTTACCCTCATGCTGCTTCTCTTCAGCTCCACCAGTGCTTTTTCTTCAGGCAAAACCGGCAACCATGCCAACCCCAAGACGGCCATAGTCGTTGCCCATTTCGGTAGCACCGTACCCGCCGCTTTACAATCGATCACCAATATCACCGATGCAGTGCGGGGTGCCTATCCGGAAACCGAGGTCCGCATCACCTTCACCTCAAACATTATTCGCCGGGTCTGGAAACAACGACAGGCAGAGCCTCAGCAGTGGCTCGACAAAGGGATCCCCGAAGAAGTGCTGTATGTAAAGAACTTTATCGCCACCGTTGGAGATCTGTTAGAAGATGGCTACACCAACATCATCGTCCAACCCACCCACATTTTCTATATGGAGCAGTCATACGACCTGCAGCAATACGTCAATGCGCTGGGCTCCATCAACACCATGAAAGAACGCTGGAAGCCTATTAATTCTATTGTTATGGGCCGTCCGGCACTCGGTAAGCCCGGCGACATCTACCCATACCATGAGGATGTGGACAAGGTTATTCAGACCCTGGCCGGCAACGTTGAACAGGCCCGGAAAAATAACTCCATGCTGGTATATATGGGCCATGGCAATAAATACTGGTCGACTGGCATCTATACCGAAACCCAGAAGAAAATGCGCGAACTCTATCCTGACATCGAAACGTATATTGGGGTTGTTGAAGGATCTCCGTCCGTTGAAGACGTGCTCGCCCAGATGAAAGAATCAGATAAAAAACAGGTAACCCTGGTTCCCTTTATGATCGTTGCCGGAGACCATGCTGTCAACGATATGGCAGGTGATGAGGAGGATTCCTGGAAATCTATCCTGGTCCAGGCAGGTTATGAAGTAACTCCGATACTGCAGGGGCTCGGGTCAAATGATGACTTCGCTAAAATATTTGTCTCCCATATCGCCGATGCCGCCAACGAGGCAGGAATAGAGATACGATAAGAACCCGGATATCTAGCTCAGACAACCCTGAACACCCGCCACGGGGCATCATGATTTTACCTGATGTCCCGTTTTTTTTATTCTGCCCTCCTCCTACCGTCCCCAAGTCATTTCTTGAGCCTGCCAAAAATGAAGTATAGTTAAGGTACGTGCTCTTTTACCTTTCCATCTTACAGGGAGAAATAATGAAACTTTCTCATTATCTTTTCAGTCGCCTTGAACAGTACGGCGTTCGTTGTACTTTTGGCATTCCTGGTGATTTTGCCCTTCCTCTCTACGCGGAACAGGCTGCTTATGGCATGCAAACAGTTGTCTGCACTCATGAACCCAGCTGTGTTTTTGCTGCAGATGCGTACTCCCGACTCAAAGGTTTTGGTGCCGTGCTCACCACCTACAGCGTCGGCGGCCTCAATATGATCAACCCGATGGCCATGGCCTATGCCGAAAATTCACCGGTCGTGGTCATCAGTGGCGCACCTAATGTCTGCGGGAGAAAAACTGAGCCTTCTTTTCATCACCTTGTAAAAGATTATGGCAGTCAGCATAGAATATTCAAAGAGGTTACCTGCGCCACAGCAGCACTTAACGAAGCAGCAACCGCAGCAGACGAAATTGATCGCGTACTCACCGCCTGCCTGGCTGAGAAGAGACCCGGTTACCTTGAAATCCCCATCGACATGACTTCAGTCGAAATACCGACTCCTCCTAAACCATCCGCGCCGGATCAAGATAGACCTGTCAATACCGCCGCGATCATTGAGGCAGCCGGTGAAATTTCTGCCGCCCTTGAAAAGGCCCGGCGTCCTGTGCTCTACGCCGGGGTTGGTATTCGCAGGCACGCCTTGATGGATGCAGTTCGCACCATTTCCGAATCGTGGCTGCTTCCTGTGGTCTCCTCTGTAATGGGCAAAGGGGCATTCCCAGAATCCCACCCCCATTTTGCCGGCATCTATATGGGAGAAATGGGGAGCAAACTCGCCCGTGAGACTCTCGAAGGTGCTGATCTTATTCTCTCTGTAGGGGTAATCTACTCAGACGTTAATACCGGCTTCTGGACCGCTCACCTCGAATCCTCGAACATACTCGAAATTCGCGACTCAGAGGTTCGGATATCACACCACATCTATCCCCAGCTCCCCATAGCCCCGCTTATGCAACTCCTGGCGAGCACCAGACCGGATAGTGCCAGAAAACCGGGAGTCCATCTGGTGAAAGATAAAACTTTGGCAACAGTAGATATAGATGAATCTGCACCGCTCAATACCGTGGCCCTGATTCAATGTCTGAAAACCATTGATCAATCGAAATTCAGCTATCTTGCTGATGTCGGCGATGCCTGGTTTGCAGGGCTTGAGCTCAACGCGGATATTTTTATGGCACCCGGCTACTACGCCTCAATGGGTTTCGCTGTTCCCGGCGCCCTGGGGGCAGCAATGGCAGCTCCTGATCTTCGGCCACTGGTGCTGGTTGGCGACGGAGCGTTTCAGATGACCGGCAGTGAACTCTCTACCCTGGTGGCCCAGGGCCACAAACCGATAGTGCTTGTTTTAAACAATGGATATTACAAGATGCTCGCCGCCCTCGATCAACACAGAGACTACTACAACCTGGCCCATTGGGATTATGTCGCGTATGCGGAAGCTCTGGGTTGTCCCGGTGTCCGTGTTCAGACTGCGGCTCAACTCAATCGGGCCATTCACCACGCCTGCACGATAGATGGTCCTTATCTCATAGAAGCAATTCTCAGTAGGGAAGATCACGCACCAATGATGCGCCGCATAAAGGAGTACTTCACATCACTTAAATAATGATAATTATTTCATTCATCAACATCATAGCCTGTCATAAAAAATCACCGGACAACATCGCCGGCTAAAAGGTACACCTGCATCCTCAGAGGACCTGGTATGGAAACCTGGATTATCACCGCGCTACTCATTGTAACGCTCTACCTGCTTATCTCTGAGAAAATCTCGGTGGACCTGACCGCTATCGGTATCATGGTGACCCTGGTGGTCAGCGGTATCCTCACTCCTCGAGAGGCAGTCGCCGGCTTCGCCAATCCCGCCGTTATCACCGTTGGTGCCATGTTTGTGGTGAGTAAGGGAATGATGCGTACGGGGGGCGTTGAGTTCCTTGGCAGACAGGTAATTCATTTCGCAAATGGGAGTTCTCTGCTGGCCCTCACCCTGATCCTGATAACCGTTGCCATCGCCTCTGCTTTTATCAATAATACTCCGGTGGTTATCCTCTTCATCCCGGTGGTGATGGCAATGTGTTGTGAATTTGGCCTGAGCCCTTCAAAGTTCCTGATCCCGGTTTCCTACGCCTCTATTCTTGCCGGCACCTGTACCCTTATCGGTACCTCCACCAATATCATCATCAGTGATCTCAGCAATGAATATGGCTACGGTGCGCTCACCATGTTTGAACTCTCTATTATCGGCGCGCCCATAGCCGTTATGGGTATTCTCTTTTTGCTTATAGCAGCGCCACGCGTATTGCCTGAACTGGCAAACCCGATCTGCAATATCGAAGACGGCTCCCATCGCCAGTACCTTGCTGAACTCAAGATCCGCCCGGACAGTAAGCTGGTGGGCAAGCCCGCCAACACACTGTTTCGCGACAAGCACCCCAACCTTGAGGTACTCGAGGTTATTAATAAAAGTCACATTTATTATCCGGGACGAGATACCATAACCATTACAGGCGATGATATCCTGCTGGTGAAGAGCTCACTCAATGACCTGGTTGCTATCCTGCATAATGAGGAGGTCGAACTGCCCTCTTCTGAAACCGGGCTGCTGCTGGGAGCACAAAAGGATGCGCCTATAGTGGTGGAGCTGATAATTTCCGCGCATTCTCCCCTGCGCGGTAGGCGACTGGCAAACACTGACCTGGCCAAAGACCCTGATGTGCATATCATCGCCGTTAAGCGGAGCAACCTTCATCTTACCGAGAGGCAAATCCATGATATTCGCCTGCAGACCGGCGATATCATTTTAATCTGGTGTTCTGAAAGTAAGCTCGACACTATTCGCTCCGATCAGGAATGTATCGTTATTGAAGACGTCTACGAAGAGATTGTTCACAAGAGAAAAGCCATCTGGTCGATAGTGAACTTCATAGGCATGGTGGTGACCGCGACACTTGGTTTTGCCGACATAATGACCTGTGCCCTGACCGCTGCCTTCCTGATGATCATCACCGGCTGCCTGCAGATGCGTGACGCGTACCGCGCACTGCAGGCGGATGTGCTGATGCTTATTGCCGGCACCATCGCCCTTGGTGCAGCCATGGCCAAAACCGGCACCAGCCAGCTTTATGCCGAAGCCTTTCTCAGCCTTTTTTCGGATATGTCCCCCACCCTCGTCCTGGGGGGCATGATCCTGCTCACCTCTATCTCAACCCAGATACTCAGCAACAACGCCACCGCCGTATTACTGCTGCCCATTGCAATCTCTACCGCACTTGGAATCGGGGTTGACCCAAAGCCCTTTATCATCGGAATCTGCATAGGTGCCAGCGCCTGTTTCGCAACCCCTGTCGGCTACCAGACCAACCTGATGGTCTACGGTCCCGGCGGGTACAGGTTCAAGGACTACCTCAAGCTGGGCATCCCGCTGAACATATTTGTGGTGCTGGCCGGCACGCTGCTGATCCCTGTAATCTGGCCATTCCATCTTTCCTGAACAAAACCGGGCAACCGCTTGCTGTATCGGGTTTGAATGTATTTTCAGCACATTGTACTACATCGCAGTAGTTTTACCCAGGGAGAAGACGGGGGGTAGCATAATTTCTATTTTACTGATATTTTTGAGTATTAAATTTGATCAACTTGCCATTCCTATGCTATCATGCTGTCATAACAATTAATTGCTGCAGTTATCGATTCTTGCCCTCTCACCCTTCACAGGATAGACCTTTTAAAATCATCTGGAGGTTGCATGAAAGTACGAGATATAATGGAGCCGTTAGATAACTGGCTGACTCCTGAGATGACCGTTCTCGACGCAATCGAGACCATGAAACACTCAAGACGCTCCCACGGCTTATCACTCAACGCCATCATAGTGCTGGACAGTGAACAGAAACTGGTCGGTATCGTCTCCACCACAGACATCCTGAGACTGCTTATCCCTTCGTATATGTATCTTGATGGACTGATGGACGATAATTCAAGTTGGGAGACAATGCGCGCTGACAGAACTGAACGCGCCAGGTCATTGCATGTTCGGGATATCATGACCGAGAATGTTCAGGTGATCAACCTCAACGATTCCATCATGCGCTGTGCCGACATTATGCTGGTGGAACAAATGCGCAGAATGCCGGTGATTGGTACAGAAGGCAAGGTGCTGGGAGTCGTCTACCTGCGTGATGTATACAAAACCATCACCGATATCCTGTGTAGTCCCACGGAAGGGGTTGCAAATTACTGATTCAGTATTTTAGCCTGGCAGGAAACCCGCGACCCGTTTATTGCGCTGGGCCTGCCAGGGCAGCAACCTGTTCCCTGCGATAACAGCCTGGGTCGTGGTCGTTGACCATCCCGATCGCCTGCATATATGCATAGATGATTGTCGGCCCAACAAATGACATCCCCCGCTTTTTGAGATCTTTTGAAATCTTTTCAGAAAGCTCTGTTTTGGCAGGTATTTCCTGTCTATCACTATATTCGTGCTGTAGCGGATTATTGCCTACCCAAGCCCAGAGATACTTTGAAAAACTTTCGAATTCTTCTGCAATTTCCAGGAATACCTTTGCGTTTGTAATTACCGAATTGATCTTCAGTTTGTTGCGGATAATTCCCGCATCCACAAGCAACTCTGCGACTTTCTTCTCACCATATAGTGCAACCACCGCAATCTCAAAATTGTCAAAAGCCTGGATAAAATTTTCTCGCTTTTTAAGAATCGAAAGCCAGGACAATCCTGCCTGCATTCCTTCCAAAACAAGCATTTCAAACAGTAACCGATCATCATAGACCGGCACGCCCCAGTGATTGTCGTGGTAGTCGATATATTCAGGGGAGTTCATATCACACCATGAGCACCGTTGCTTTGTCATTATCACTCCAAAATTCTCTATATTCGTATTCAATGCTTTTCAGCTGATTCAGCCAGAACCAGCCATTATAACATATCCTTTCCTGCTGATCAGTTTATCGACTGGATTGAAAAAAAAAAAGCGGCACAACCGATTATCCGGTTGTGCCGCTTTCAAATGTTGATGCGATTTCCATGCTGCTTCAAAACCTATAGCTTGCAGCAACCACAGAACGCTTTTCGAATACTTAATGGGTCGCGCAAGCAATACATGGATCGAAAGCCCGCACGACCCACCCCATTGCACTGTCGAGGCCCATATCTATTCTATCTTCATGGACAAAACGTTTGGCCATGGTGGTCAAGGCCCGCTCGATAGAGAAGTTGTTATGCACTGTTGGAATCACAAACTCCACGTTAACGATCAGACCATTCTCGATCTGATAATGATGAATAAGCGGTCCCCGAGGTGCCTCAACCAAGCCATAACCAAAACCATCGCGCGGCTCTACAGGTACACTCATCTCACCATCCATCAGGTTCTCTGCCAGCAGCCTGTCCGCACGCTCAAGACCATTAATCAGTTCAATTCCACGACAGAGGTCAAAAAGCAGAATCTGGTGGGCAGGTGAGCCGAACTGTACACGGAAACGCTCAAGATAACCGTTGGCAATGGGCGTGCCCGTTGACTCGATCAGGTTCATACGTGCCAGACTGTTAGCGCGAATGGGCAAATCATTGAATGAAGTCTTGGCGGAAAAGCTGTCCTGCACCTGATGAAATTGCAGATTCTCACGAAAATCTTCCGGCCTGAAAGTAACGGTCTCTGAGCCATCCGATTTCTGCATGGTCACATGATCAACCGGGCGGGTCGGATCATTCTTATCCACAGCAATCATATAGTAAAAAGGGTCGTCTCCTTCCCAGTCGCCAACTGCTTTGGTCATTTTCTGACTCAATTGCCAGTATTCGTCAAAAAGACTGCAGGCGATGGGAATTGCGGCCTTGATCTTCTTGCGCATTTCTTTGGCCGCAGCTTTGTCGATACCAGAGACAACTCCGCCGACAACAGCTTTTACAGGATGAATGAACTGGCCACCTGCTATGGCAATCAACTCGGTACCAATTTTGCGGACAGCCATGGCTTTTTTGCTGATACTGCCGAGGGCATCCTTACTTGCACTTTCATCGGCTCCGAAAATTGAGGTGGCCTGTAGTTTATCCGGCAGGGTAAAAAAGAACAGTGAAGTTGCCTGGTTTTGTACCAGCTGGCCAACCATCATCAAATGACGAATTTTCTCAGCAACAGGGGGAGGTTTGACGTCATAGGCATCTTCCAGCGCTTCCACCGCCGCAAGATGATGAGAAGTGGAACAGACGCCACATACCCGTGGGACAATCACCGGCATCTGCTCGGCTGGCATCCCTTTTAGAAATTGTTCAAAACCTCTGTATTCCTGCGCAAGAAAGCGAGCGTTCAGGACTTTGCCATGATCGAGGTTCACCACAACTTTAGCGTGGCCCTCTATTCGGGAAATCGGAAATTGAATTGTAGTAGACATTTTTTACAGCACCTTCTCCTTTGGACGACTTTCAAGTTCTGTTTCGGTATAGTCGGAAAACTGGAACAGGAACAGCGCGAGGTGCGGGGACCTCAGTGCCTCGTTAATCTCTTCTGGATCAATATCAGTCATCCGCCGGAATACATTTGCAAGACTCTCAAACCAGGCGTTTGCATCTTTCTCAATGAGATTATTGGAAGGTCCCCGGCAACCAACACAAGGGAAACCAGCTTTAGGACATGGCGCACCGCAACCGTTTCTGGTCGAGGTGCCCACACAGAGTTGCCCCTGCTTTACCAGACAGACGTTCGGATCCTCATCCTTGTGGATAGATTCAGTGAGTTTGGTAGGTCTCAGGTCTTTCGGTTTTCTTCTGCCGCATTCCTTGCATACAATCGAGGTTGTCTTCAGGGATCCTGGGTCATTAAGAAGCTTCACGTAGAGATCCGGTACCGGCGGGCAACCCGGAAGGTAGATATCCACCTCAGCTTCAGTATCAATCGGTTTGCACTTGGGCAACATTCTGGGGACCCGGCCCTGATGGGTTGTCGCCAAAAAGTGTTTCCTGATATCATGGCGGTCTCCAAGGCCAGCAACACCGCCTGAGATAGCACAGGTACCTACGGCAACAATTTTTTTCACCTTGCTCGCCGCTTCTCTGAGCTTAAAAAGATCTTCATCCGTTCTGATACCACCGGTTACGAGCAATATATCAACTTCCGGAACATCATGGGTGGAAACCACCAGCGGCATATAAGCGAGTTTAGCGAGATCGAGTTCGTCTCCTGCGTTCAAAAGAGAGACTTCACACCCGGCGCAGCCTGTTAGCTGCAGAACAGCAAATTGCATAGTTCCTCCATCAGCATAAACTATAAAATTAACTCTTGATTTCCTGCTTACGACTACATCTTGCCTGGAATTAGGCAACCATACCCATACGCTTCACATGAATTTGAGATCGTAAGGCTTTTCTGAATTCGCAAACCCTTCTACACGGACATAAGTGGCAGGGGACTACAGCAGAGGACAAGAGGTTGGTTATTAAAAACGGTACCAATACAGTGAATTGCTTCCCTCACTGGTTGCACATCAACGAGAGGCAAAGATACAAGAGCACTCTCGAAAAGGCAAGAAAATCACGAAAACACAGGGCCCTGCCCTGGTCCACCAGATAGCCCACCCGTGTAGAAAAATTTAACATGATGCTACTTGAGTCTATCAACGGAGTGAAGCCATTTGCAAGGGCTTTCAAGCCCGATGAGCGGCAGGAGTCCTTCTCGGTGAACTATATTTTCACGGGCCGACACCTCTTTTCGGAACCAAAACCAGGTCAGGCAGTATATGCGAGAAAAACCAGTCTGACCAAACAACTCCAGTGAACTATTCGCCGCAACCGGTTGAGCCTAAAAGCCATTTGTCTCATATACCTAAAAAAGAGATATAGCCCTTCATACATATGGGCAGTTGCAGCTCAATACAAAATTCTACGCACCCTTAAAAATAACTCTGATGAATTCGAGGATTCCAGGCGGGGACTATCATCCCGTTCCCTCATCGAAACCTGCTTTCCTGCCAAGCCTTTCTGGGCCTTTCCTGATCTGCTTTTAGGGCTTCACATATTTTTGAAGTACCCCTCCAGACTATTTCCCGACCAGCCGACCTGAATTATCGATATTTTTAAAAATGATAATTCAGCACATTAGCAGAAATAGACCTGATATTCTTAGCCTTCGCACCAGCAGGTCCACCCAATAGACCAAAACAGGCATATTGCCAATAAATCCTTTATCAAATTGGAAACCATGGTGTGGTTTCCAGAAACCAACTTCCAGGCTGCTGTATTTACGATATTTTTAAGAAGATAGTGATTCCCAATAAAACACTGAGCCCTGATGAGACTTCTCATCAGGGCTCACAGATTTCAACTACTGAGGTGATCTAATTGTATTTTGTAATTTATTGCTTATCCCAGAAATGGCAGGCAACCATTCGACCATCACGAACATTCTGCAAGGTCGGCTTTTTACTGGCGCAGACTGGCTGGGCAATCGGGCAACGTGTTCTGAAAACACAACCTGAAGGTGGTGAAACCGGAGAAGGGAGGTCACCTTCAAGCACAACACGCTGCTTCTTCTTCTCTTTTTCCGGATCAGGCAGAGGCACTGCTGAAATGAGCGCCTTGGTATATGGATGCAGGGGATCATCATAGAGACCCTTCTTATCTGCGATCTCCATCACGTTACCAAGATACAGCACCATGATCCTGTGGCTGATATGACGAACAACCGACAAGTCATGACTGATAAATATCAACGAGAGCCCGAAAGATTTCTGAAGCTCCTGAATGAGATTTACGATCTGGGCCTGGATTGAAACGTCCAGGGCAGAGACAGGCTCATCACAGACTATCAGTTTCGGACGCAGAATCATCGCCCTCGCCACGCCGATACGCTGGCATTGGCCACCAGAGAACTCATGGGGGTAGCGATTGATCATCAGAGGCAGCAAACCGACCTGATCCATTATCTCTTCGACCCTCTGTTTCCGCTCTTCTGCCGTAAGTTCCGGATAGTGCACAGTCAACGGTTCAGCGATAATATCACCGATGGTCATTCTCGGATTCAGGCTGGCCAGTGGGTCCTGAAATATGATCTGCAAATCCTTTCTATACAGAATCATCTGCCGCGATCGAAGCCCGGAAATCTTCTTCCCGTGCCAGACCACTTCACCGGCGGTCGGTTTCAACAGTTGCAGCACGCCCCGGCCAAGGGTCGATTTGCCACACCCGGACTCACCGACGATACCCAGGGTCTCTCCAGCATAGACATCAAAGCTGACATCATCGACTGCTTTCAGGGGAACTGGTTTTGAAAACAGTCTGCCACTACTGATAGGAAAATAGACCTTCAGCCCCCGGACGGTGAGGATAGGCGCCTGCTCTTCAAATATATTTTCTTTTTTTTCCGTCATTACAACTTCTCCAGATGACATGCCTTCTTACGTCCGCCAGCGGATTCCTTTAACTCCGGCCGTTCAGCCTGACAGATAGCCATCACATGCTCGCAGCGTGGTGCAAAGCTGCAGCCACCAGGAAGATCCTGCAGGTTTGGCGGCTGGCCGGCAATGGTATGCAGGGCTTCTGCCCCCTCATCATCAAGCCGAGGCATGGAATCGAGCAATCCCCTGGTGTACGGGTGCTGTGGATCGTTGAAGATCTCATGGACACTGGCCTGCTCAACAATTCTGCCGCCATACATAACCAGAACCCGGTCACTGAGTCCCGCTATCACGCCAAGGTCATGGGTAATCATAACCGTAGCCATATTCAGCTCTTTACCAAGCTTAGCCAGGAGTTCGAGAATCTGGGCCTGAACCGTTACATCGAGCGCTGTTGTCGGCTCGTCTGCGATCAATAGTTTCGGCTCGCATAATAGAGCCATGGCAATCATCACCCTCTGTCGCATACCGCCAGAAAACTCATGGGGATACATGGTAATCCGCTTTCTCGACTCCGGGATACCAACAAGATCAAGCATGCGGACCGAAGCGGCGGTGGCATCCTCCTCACTCATCCCCCTGTGCTCCATCAGCACCTCGGTCATCTGTCTTGAGACCTTGAGATACGGATTGAGTGAGGTCATCGGGTCCTGGAAGATCATGGAAAATTCCACTCCACGAAGAGTATTCAGATCTGCCGCTTTCAGGTCGAGGATCTGCGTGCCGTCAAAATACACCTTTCCCTCGGCCTTGCCGTTTTTGGCCAGCAACCCCATGATCGACATGAAAACCTGGGTCTTGCCCGAGCCGGACTCCCCGACAATCCCGAGACATTCTCCAGCCTCAACAGAAAAGCTCACATCATTGACAGCACAGACCTCACCGTCGTGGGTATAAAAACGTGTCGTCAGGTTTTGTACATCAAGAAGCATAATTACCTATCCTTGGGGTCAAGCGCATCACGCAGACCATCCCCGATGAAGTTGAAGCAGAACAGGGTTATCGCGAGAAACAGTGCCGGGAAGAACAGCATCCACGGCGCAGACTCGATCTGTTTGGCACCTTCAGAGATCAACACACCCCAACTGGTCAGCGGCTCCTGGACACCAAGGCCGAGAAAGGAGAGAAAAGACTCGGTGAGAATGACCTGGGGGATGGTAAGGGTCATATAGACAATGACAGGCCCCAGAACATTCGGGATGATATGCCGCGTTATAATCTTCCAGTTCGAGACACCCACTGCGTGGGCTGCCTCAATAAATTCCTTTTTCTTCACCGACAGGGTCTGCCCCCTGACAATCCTGGCCATGGTAAGCCACTCCACCGCACCCAGAGCGATGAAGATCATGAAAATGTTTCTGCCGAAAAAGACCATGAGCAGGATAACGAAAAACATAAACGGCAGGGAATACAGGATGTCTACAATACGCATCATGACGTTATCGACCCTGCCTCCCAGGAAACCTGCCGTAGCTCCATAGGTAACACCAATGAGCAGACTGACCGTGGTGGCAATAATGCCGACCATCAGGGAGATTCTGGCACCGTACAGAGTTCGCACAAAAAGATCACGACCGTTGCCATCCGTACCGAACCAGTGCTGAAGCTCTGCGTTCGGTGCGCCAGGAAAATCATAACCCCAGTCAGGTTCGTCAAAGGCCCAGGACGAAAGAAACGGTGCAAAAATGGCCAATAGCACGATAATGCCCAAAAGAATCATCGAGGCGACGGCAGCCTTGTTGTGGAGCAGACGACGTAAGGCGTCCTGCCACAGGCTGCGCCCTTTGACCGCTTCCGGTATATCCAGCCCGTTAAGCTGGTCCCTCATGTATGGTTTGGATGGTGTTGTATTAGCCACTTATTCAACCTTTACTCTCGGATCCAGGAATCCGTAAATGAGATCCACAATCAAGTTCAACGCCATAATCAAGACCGCATAGAAAATCACCACGCCCATGACCACAGGGTAATCGCGGTTGAGCGCCCCGTTGACGAAATACCTGCCAATGCCCGGCACATCGAAGATCGACTCAATAACAACAGAGCCTGTGATAACCGCTGCCGTCGCTGGTCCCAGATATGAGATCACAGGCAGCAGGCCGCCTTTCAAAGCATGTCTCACCACAACAATCTTCTCTGCCAGTCCCTTCGCCCGTGCGGTCCTTATAAAATTGGAATTCATGGTCTCAACCATGCTACCCCGGGTCAGGCGGGCAATGTAGGCAATCTGCGGCAAAGCGAGAGTGATGACCGGCAATATCTGATACTGCAAGGCTCCACCACCCCACCCGGCAACAGGTAGCCAGGAAAGATAGACCCCGAATACCAGTGCCAGAATTGGCGCCATGACAAAGTTGGGAATAGCTATACCCGTCATTGCCACACCCATCACCATATAGTCAAAAGCTGAATTCTGCTTCAGGGCCGCAATGGTCCCGGCCGTTATGCCGATCAGCATCGCCAGGGTGATCGCCATAAGACCGAGGCGAAGACTCACTGGAAAACCGGCGACAATCAGATCGGTAACGGTGAAATCGAGATACTTGTAGGACGGACCGAAATCACCCTTGAGTATGTTGCCAAGATAAATCAGGTACTGCTCATGAACCGGCTTGTCCAGATTGTAGGCTTTCAGAATGTTTGCCTCAATCTCCGGCGGTAATTGCCGCTCACGGTCGAAGGGACCACCAGGGGCAAGCCGCATCATGAAAAAGGCGATGGTGATGATAATTAACAGCGTCGGTATGGCACTACCCAAACGACGCACGGCATAGGCAAACATACGTTACTCCCCGAGTATGTTTTGTATCTGTGATAGCGGAAATCAGTACCACCTTTTGCCGGAACGCTTGAGGTTCCGGCAAAAGGAGGACTACACACTATTCTTTGATGGTAATGTATCTCCAGCGATGGATGTCTTTCGCGTTATCAACAAACCCGTCCACTTTCTGGGAAACAAGGTTTTTGGAGACATAGTGATAGATTGGAATAACCGGCTGATCAGCCATGGCCTGAGCCTCGGCCTGGTAAAGCATTTCCGCACGTTTTTTGAGATCCGCGGTTACTTCAGCCTGCTCCATGAGAGAATCAAACTTCTCGTTTGAGTAGCGTCCGTAATTATTGGCACCGGTGCGGGTCTCAAGCAGATAGAGGAAGTTCTGGGCGTCGTTGTAGTCGGCAATCCAGGCTGCACGAGCTACCTGGAAATCACCCTGCTTCAAGTCTGCATAATGAACTTTTACCTCGGAATTGTGGAGCTGGGCCTCAACACCGATCTGCTTCCACATTGACTGAACCGCCACAGCTACCCGCTTGTGGTTCTCAGAAGTGTTGTAGCGGAGAGTGAGCTTGAGAGGGTTATCCTTGTTAAAACCAGCCTCGCCCAAAAGCGCTTTTGCTTTTTTCACACGCTCTGGATACGGCATATCCTTCCACTCAACCTCGGCTGGTTTCTCGTAATAAGAAACTCCGGGAGGAACAAAGGAGTAGGCAGCAATTTCACCGGTCTTCAATACACGGTCAACAATCGCCTCACGGTTTACCGACAATGAGAGAGCCTGGCGAACACGGATATCATCAAAAGGAGGTACACTGGTGTTCATAGGGTAGTAGTACACGCCGAGATACGGAGCAATGCGTGTCTCATTCGGCAGATTTTCCCGCAGCCAGTCAATCTGGTCAGAGGCGAAATCCATGGCAACATCAATTTCGCCTGCGCGAAAACGCTTTTGTACCGCAGCACGATCTTCCTGGGTATAAAAGGTAAGATTGTCGAGCGATACGTTACCGGCATCGTAATACTGCTCATTTTTGGTGAGCTTTACATGGGTATTCGGCAACCACTCAACCAGCTTATAAGGTCCATTAACAACCATATTCTCAGGCTTAGTCCAGTCGTTACCCACTTTTTCTATAACATGCCTTGGTACAGGATAGGCTGTGTAGTGAGTCAGAAGGTCGAGGAAGTATGGTGCAGGACCAACCAGCTGAACCTGAAGAGTGTAGTCATCAAGTGCAGTTACCCCAAGAGTCTCTGGAGCAGCCTTACCACTGTTAATCTCTTCAGCACCCTCGATGACATACAGCAGGGATGCATATTCAGCAGCAGTTTCCGGAAGAAGGATCCGCTGCATTGAGTAAACGAAGTCATTGGCAGTAAATGGGGTGCCGTCAGACCAATTTGTCTTACGCAGCTTGAATGTATACGTTTTCAGATCATCAGAGATGGTCCAGGACTCAGCGACACCGGGAACAGCTTCTGCTTTCGGGTTTTCTGTAGTCAGCCCGAGGAACATGTCGCCCACGACATAATTTTCCCAGGTACCACTCACCTTGTGTGGATCGAGTGAAGCGGGTTCACCCATAGTTGCGACTCTGAGCGTACCGCCTGCGAATGCGCTGCCTGCCGTGATAAGTGCAAACATACAGGTAGCGTAAAAGGCGTTTCGTACACCTGACAGCTTTATCCACTGTTTCCCTTTCATAAAGGTCCTCCAAAGTTAATTTTGAAACCACTATTCAAACTCAGCGATAAGAACTCTGCCATAGACACCTCATCTGCTGAAATGCCTATTGTCGCTGTTCATAAAAGGATTTTCCCACTCTGGCAAGCAGGAATCACGACCGCAACAACCTGTCAGGCATAAATGCCTATTTATTTAAGTAACTTGCAACAACATGGCAACGCCAGGTTTTTTTCAACTCCCCCACTTCCACCTGACTATGATCGCAATAGGAAATTCTCTACATTACGATTTCTGCAACTTTTGAGGCACCGAAATAAAGATACCGCATTTGAACAGTCCATACTAGACAATTTCACCATAATATGAATAGTTATTTGTCATAAAGAAACACAGAGTATCAACCCCATTACCCACAATCGTACCCTGAAAGACAAGAGAAAAGGACTCCTGATGGGGGAGCTTTCAATTTGACCAGGCTCAGGTGAAGGGTTACTATTTGCTGACCGCCTGAAATTGTTTCTCATTTCAATTTATAAAAATATCTGGAGATATCACACATGAACTTACAGGAAACCATCAAGAGTCAGCTTAAAGATGCCATGAAAGCAAAGGACAGCGCCCGGCTCGGTGTTATCCGCATCCTCATTGGAGAATTTCAGCGTCAGCCGGAAAAAGAGCTCAGTGATGAAAAGGTTGTCGCGATCATAAAGAAACTGATCAAGTCTGAAAGAGAGTTGATTGATGCAGGAGGAACCGGCGATCTTGATTACATTGCAAATCTTGAAAGCTACCTGCCACAGCAGGCAAGTGAAGAGGATATAAAAACCTGGATCTCCGACAATATAGATTTTTCACAATTTGGCAATAAGATGCAGGCCATGAAACCGATTATGGCTCATTTTGGCAGCAGCGCAGATGGAAACATCGTCAAAAAAATATTACAGGAGCTGTAAATCCATGCTTTTTTTTGAACGGAGGGGAGAGAGGGTTAAAAACTACCAGCCCTGACAGGAAGAAGAGCAAAAACAGCGAAAGCAAAGAACTTGATGGAATCGGATTGCCAGATACCTATCCAATTCCACTAAGTTCTTTGCTTTCGCCAATGGCAATCATCATTTCGCTTTTTACCAGCCAGCGGTCAAAAGCTCACCCATGAACCAGACACAGGTGCAGATGAAATCTAAAAACCTGGTCAGCCAAGCCTTCTACCTGTTCTCGCACCCCACCAATGCAATTCTGGTTTCAGCTCGGCAAACCTGGCTTTTATGTTTTGCTAACAGTGAATACTTCAACCACTGTGCCTCGTTAATAGCAAATGACGTGCCAAAACAAAAAACAACCATACAGATGCTTGCAGATATAACCTGCCCCACTTCACGACACACATAATTAATTTGTAATTTCTTATACTTAAGAATCGGCAGCCGGTTTTCTTGCCAGTATTTTGCTGTCTTTTGGGTCTTCTCATATGGAATAATCCGTATCTCTGTCACTATGAATAGAGCTATCCTATTCTGCAAAAACAGATAGGCGCATGGTTGTATTCGTAAGGCCCCGCCCCGACCAACCGTCGGCGGCGGAAAACATATGCCTGATACTCCGTTATTTTATGCAGATTTCATTTACTTTTGTCATCGGCCTGCCGTTATTTTAGTCCACACAGGCCTGTCCGGAATAACGGACTTTTCGCCAATCTGTCGAGATATAAAAATTTCACCACACCATTCAAGCCAAATATCATTGTTTTATTGTGCAGTTAACAGAGCACCGGTCGCTCTGGTCTGTCCTGTACCATCGCGTACCATGCGTATCGACTGATAATAGTATTCATCTAATTTGATCCACAACTCACTGCAAATACCCTCTCTTAATACTCTGCCATGATGAACGCTTTTGTTTCGACAACCTAGCATTACTCGAGCCGTATTCTGAATTTTCAGACAACAAAATGGCAGCAAATTGGGTGACGCACTCCTTTCCATGAAATAACACCTGCAATTTCCTAAAAGAGTTTGATGTAAAGCTTGAGAACATGATACGTTAGCATATATCGTAATCTATTCGAAAATTGTGAATCACTACAGATCCATCGAACCACTATCAATTTCGGAGGTGACCGTATGGCCTTGCCTAAAGATATGTATCAATGTCAGATTCCCAACTGCGGATATATCTACGACCCGGACAAAGGTGAGCCGAAAACTGATACTCCACCTGGCACTCCATTCGCCGACCTGCCTGAAGACTGGACCTGTCCATTCTGTCAGGCTTCCAAGAAAAGTTTCCGGCCCCTCGCCGGTCCCGGTTCGGTACTTTACGAGGGCATATAAGTCATCCTCAACCTTGAGGGTTGCACCGGTACAGCCGGCACGCTGCACCACCCAATAAAAAAGGCCACTGCATATGCTATGCAGTGGCCTCAAGATACCTGGGTCATGAGCTGCAATGACCCTTTTTTACCTACTAAACACCTGGGGTTCCTTCTGTCAGAGCCTTGCTCCAACGATTCTCGGCAACCTCGTCGGTGGAGTAATCCGGCAGGATAATAGGTGCCACTGCTGGATTTTCCACACCAGCCTCTTCCAGCTCTTTTTCGAATTTCACCACGTGGTCGAGGGACAGATCTTTCACCTCCACGCCACCCTGGATATACTTTGCGGCGTTGATACCGGCACGACGTCCGAAGGTGATGATATCCTGAAGACTGTTACCCATCAGGCGGTTCTCGCCATGAACACCACCGATAACCTCACCTGCTCCGTACAAACCTGGCAGCTGAGTCTCGGAGTCACCGTTCACGTTGATGCCACCGTTCTGATAATGCAGGGTCGGGTAAACCAGCATGGGCTCTTTGGAGATGTCAATGCCATGACGCTCAAACTGGATAAACTTGGCAGGCAACTCCTTGCGAACAGAACCTGGTCCATGCAGCTCTTCAATCATAGGTGAATCAAGCCAGAGACCAACACGACCGGTCGGGGTCATAATTCCCTTGCCCTTCTCCATCGCTTCCTGGATAAGTTCCGCAGATTCCACGTCACGAGGCTCAAGCGGGAAGCAGAACTGCTCACCATCGACATTCAATACATGCGCACCAAGACCACGGACTTTCTCAGTGATCAGCAACCCGACGTTCTGCTCCGGATAGGCAACACCGGTCGGATGATACTGGGTGGAATGCAGAGATTTGTTGCCGATTCCTGCCCGATACGCCATAACCACACCGTCCATGGTTGCGCCGTAGTGGTTGGTGGTGGCGAATCCTTTCACATGCAGACGTCCGAAACCACCGGTAGCCATGACAACCGCCTTGGCCTTAACCACAGAGAATTCCTTGGTCTCCATGTTGAAAAGGATAGCCCCCGCACATTTGCCATCGCTATCAAGCAGCAACTCGATTGCAGGGGCAAATTCCAGCACAGTGATCATATCGGCGCGGTTTCTCGCCTCATCACGAACAACACGCATGATCTCGGCACCGGTCATATCGCCGGAAGACTGCAGACGCTTTCTCGAAGAACCGCCACAGTGACGAACAACAGTACGGCCATCGTCATACTTGTTGAACATCATACCCAGACTTTCGAGCCAGGCGATGGAAAGCGGTGCATCCTTGGCCAGTGCTGCCACCAGGTCACGCTGGTTGGTGAAGTGGCCGCCACCAATTGTGTCGAGATAGTGGTAATATGGTGAGTCGCACTCCTGGCTCGCCGCCTGAATTCCACCCTCAGCCATGATGGTATTGGAATCGCCATGACGCAGCTTGTTGGCGACGATTACCTTGCAGCCACCGTCAGCCGCCATAATCGCAGCCGAAGTACCGGCGCCACCACCACCGATGACCAGTACATCTGTCTCAAGGTCAACCTTGGTCAGGTCCACAAGGCCAGGGCGTACGATTGACTTAGACTGCAGCAGGCGGGTAACTCCTTCCTGAAACACATCGCCTTTATTGGGACCGACCTCTACCTTCAGCTTTGCGTCTGCCTGGTAATCCGGATGGTGCTTGGAAAGTACAGTGTCACGCTCTGCCATGGTAAGAGCCGGATAATGCTCGTTACGCCTTGCCATTGCCACACGCTCAGGGCGAGTGGCTTCAACTCGTTTAATCAGTTCTTGTAATTCGGGTGTGTATCCCATGATATTCTCCTTCGTCCCGGATGGTCGATGCGAATTCTGTTAAAGATGACTGGTATCCTGCGGCTGCCAGCTTCCTGGCTCGGCCATATCCGGCTCACGCTCGCGATCGACATACCGTTTCTCAAGATCCTCTTTGGACATTGCGCTTAATTCATCAAGCATCGGGTCATACTTACCGCTCTCGATATCCGCAACTCTGTTCTTCAGATGCTCAGCCTGGGGCTGAATAAAGCGGGCAAAGACGCGGCGGGCAAGCTGGGCCACATGATACTGCGGAATCTCACCCATACAACGGCTGGCACACAGGCCACACTGAATACAATCAAAAGAAATTCTGGCCGCCTTCTCAATATTGCCCTGCTTGAGTGCAGAAACGTAACCGAGAACATCAACATCCATCGGGCAGGCCTTGGTACAGAGATTACAGGCCACACAGCGAAAAAGCTCCGGATAGAGCGCGTGAATGGCATCAGCCAGTCCGCTCATCTCTTCCAGTTTGAAATCTGCACGGTTGGCTGGAAAGAATGGGATCTGCGCCAGGTACATATTTGGCTCAACCACTGTCTGGCAGGCAAGGCCGAAATGCAGTTTATAATCACCGGCCATACGGTATACGGTTGGGCAGGCACCGCAGATACCACCACGGCAGCCCGCACCACGCAGGAAGCGGAAGCCGGCAAATTCCATCGCCTTCATGATGGTAAGGGTCTCAGGTACTTCATATTGCTTGCCCATTACGAAGATCGGAATCGTCCTTGCTCCCTCGGGCAGGATGGCGCGATCTCCGGTCGCTACTTTAGGTATCGTTGTTGTTTCACACATGGTTTATCTCCATATTCTCGCGAAAGATATACAATCCACGGCCTGATCAAGCAGCGGCCAGGCATTTTTTACTCTGTAACAGCTCCAGACTCTTGGCGTCATTAAGCTCGAAATGGCACACCTCGGTTTCAAGCCCGAGCGCCACAGCCAGCAGCTGAGTGAAATAGACGGTGGGAACACCGCTTTCTATATGACCTTTGGCCTGCAATTGTGCCTGCTGCTTGCCAAGGTTGTATTCACATAGCGGACAGCTGGAGGCAATCGTCTCAACACCTGCACCGGCAGCGGAATTGAGAATTGTGGCCGCGGCACTGTTTTCGCCCGGTTCGACGGTCAGTACCTGGTAGGAGCCACAACACTTATCTGCGGACGCAAAAGGCACCACTGTGGCACCAAGAGATTCGAGCATATTGGTCATCAGCTCATAGCTGCCGAACGGTTCAATACCCACATCAGCAGGGCGCTGTAATGTACAACCGTAATACGCACCAACCTTCAGCTCACCAAGCGGCTGCTTGACAGCCTCTTTCAACTTCTCCCAGCCGATCTGCTCTTCGAGGAAAGTCAGGTAATGCACGACCTCAACTTCACCCGCGTAATCTATCTCATCATCCATAAAGCGGTTGATGGTATCACGCTTGACCTCATCGGTCTTCATCAGCTGATTGGCACGCGCCAGGGTGTTGTAACACATGGAACACAAGGTAACGAGTTTCTCTGCACCCTGCTCTTTGGCCCGGATAAGGTTACGCACCGGCCCGACCATATGGATCAGGTCATCGGCGGTGAGGGAATATACCGCACCGCAACAGTTCCAGCGATCGATCTCCTCCACCTCGATACCGAGCGCTTCCAGAGAAGCAACCGCAGCCGAATCCAGATTCTTGGCTTTGGTTTTCAGGGTACAACCTGGATAGTAACTTATCTTCATTGCTCTCCTTAGCTGGTCAATTTTCTGAAACCGGCGACCAGAGCGATCTGCGGCATCTCCGCAATCGTCTCAGCCGACATTTGTGAAGGTTCAATTTTGTTGGTGCCCTTTCGCAGTGTCTGCTGGCGCAGCGCCTCCATGACCTTGGCAATATCTATTCCCCTGGGGCATTTGACCGTACAGGCATGACATGAAGCACACTTCCAGTAAGTATTTATTTCAGCCAGCTTGTTATGCAGGCCGAACTGTGCCATGTGCATCACTTTACGGGGGCCATAGTCCATCTCTGCAGTCATGGGACACATACCGCTGCATGTGGCGCACTGCATACAGAGCTTGACATTCTCTCCGCTCAGCTCATTCAGTTTTTTGATCGACTCCAGTGACAGAGTCCCTGCATTCATCTTCAATGTTATTTTCCTTTTCTTTCTGGAAACAGTGAAACAGCCTCCGATTGCGTTAGCAGACAGCGCCTGCACCCGGCAGCCATAGAAATTACACCAACCGGCAAGGTGAGCGCACCGTGGTTGCAAGCCGTCAGCTCAAGGGAAAGACATGTGGCGGGTTGAGTTTTAACACCTTCTAGAACCCCGCAACATGCGGACAACCCTTGAAGGGTTGACGGCAAAAAACCCAGAAAACACAAATGCCTGTACATCGGCATTTCAACCCACCTAGTAATAACAAATCTTTATTGACAATTCAACAACGTTTATATTACGCGTTATCAAACACTTAGCTCCTTATCAATGAATGTGTGTTCATTTTTCTCTGAATTTTATCTACACAGGTTACCATGATATTTAGTTTATGATTTCAAGTTACCAACAGATATTTGAAGAAATATACCACCTGCTACAAGAATTATATTACTGGAATGCCCCCTGACGAATCTCTTTCAAACTCAAGTTTCCAGTTGTGCAGCTATAAAGACTCCAACAGCATCATTGCCCCAGCAGGCTGGATTTATCAAATTCAGCAGGATTGATTCACAGCCATCCGGCGCAGCCACAACACCTTCCCCCCGAATAAACGTACTTTTTCCGCTTTCGGATAACTGCACATCCCCCCCTCCCCGCCAATGTCTAACAATGTGTCTATTCAAGAAGAATCATGTTCTGTTGTCCGGTGATTCCAGACAGCTGATCCAGCTGGAAACATGACTAGCCAAACACTACCTGTCATGAAGGCACGAATTGATCCTGAAAGGTGGAATGGTGTTGAAAGAAGAAGTGGAACCGACCGGTGCATTAATGCTGATCGCAGACATTCAACTGACGCCCGCCCCCTGCTCGTAAGGAAGAGCTGGAACCACTTCTGAATTAATCGAATGCACCTGAAGGATTGAGATAAACGTGAGAGGAGGGAGCGATTGACAAGTGACCAGTCGCTGGAATGATTATGCAGTCGGTTTGTAGAGAAGAACTTCTCAGCTTTAAGTTGTTACTTCTACCACCTTTCTCCCCGCGCCTCACTCCTTGAAGCTGAGCTTTAGTGATAATTTTAATTTAAAAAGGCGCCCCGCTAATAGCGAGGCGCCTTTTTTACTGTCGCTTAAATGGTTCCTAGTTGTTTTGCCCCTGCACTCCTTCAGCTGGCTCAGGCTCACACAACTCATCAACCGAGCAACTCTCATCACCTTCACCTGCCCCGGGAATCCGCATTTCGGGTAGCAACTGGCCCGGAAGTGTAACAGAAGGCAACTGAGGACTGTCATCACTGCCTCCTGTCAGAGGTGCAGACATACTCATGCCTGGCCCCTCAACCGCTTCAACCCGACGGCAATTCTCTTCAAGGTAATTCAGGATGGTATATTTACCACGCAGCAACCGCACTTCTGATTTGTCCTGGATCATCAGTACCGGAATCTCATTAATACCATTCACCTGCAGGTAGTTCCTGTTTATTCTTGGCGTATAATTCTCTGCTTGCACAATTTCTTCATAAGGTGCCGACTTCAACTCATCTATCGGGTTGAAATTGAGTGAGCAGCTAAAATTCTCGTCTATGGTCTCAATTACCTCTTCACAGTGAGGACAACTTGAAGAAAAGAAAAAATAGAGCGACTTACTGTCACTCTGCCGTTCAAGGCGGCCATAAACACCATTTTCGAGACCATTTATCTCAAGTTGCGACCTTGAGGTAAATTGCAGACTGGAAAATGCCAGCAAAACAGCAATAAAAGCAGCCAGAGCTGACATTAACTGCCGCCACCCCATAAAGATATTGAGCAGAGCGATAATGCTGAAAATGATAAGGCAATATGAGCAGAATATTTCTGCTATGTAGTGCTGAAAACTTATTAGTACTCCCTCTGCCGCAATTCCGGCAAGCAACAGGAGCCGGGAAAAACCGAGCCAGCCCCTCGCTCCCCTGGCGCCAAGGCGCAGGGTAAGGAAAAGTACAAGAAAGTATAAAGTGCCTACGGAGTTAAAGACCACCGGGGACACTGTGGTAAGCTGTTCAACTACTTCGCAGCCTTCGCTCAAACACAGAAGGTCTCCCTGAAGAAGAACCAGCAAGGTCTGAATAGCCGCAAGAATGGCACCACCTAAGGCAAGAAGCAGCTGCAGATTGATCAGTTTAGGCACTTTCTCCGAATATTTGTTTGGCTGACGCAACATACGCTCATTTGAAATCTTGTTGAGGTTCACACATTCTTATTGTGCGCATAATTACCAATAGTAATCCTTCCTGAACACAAACCACAAGCCTATACGGTGATAAATGCATACGTGTTGTCCAAATCCATAATGCCGCCCCCCTGCAGGCATGGATACAACGCCAATACGCCGCACCGAAAGGCAGGTTCTGATTGTGGAACACTTATGGCCCAACGGAAAACGGGTTGATCAAATCATACAACTTGATTCGATCAACCCGTAACTCATCGTACTACAGCTCGATTGGCACGAAAATTCTATGCCGGGGAAAAATCCCGGAATATACGGTGAGGCAATTACTTGTTTTTGCCGTTGCCGTTACCATTCCCGTTACCATTGCCACCGCCGTTTCCGCCTTTGTTGCCATTGCTGCCTTTATCACTCTTAGCACCGCCGCCATTATCGGAGCCGGACTTGGAAGATCCGCCCTTGGAACCACTGTGGCCCTTGGCTTTACCGGAGTTCATATCCATGCTCGTAGCAGCTGCGATCTCATCATCCGGAGCCATTCCCTTGTTTTTGGCCTTGCCCTTGGTGTGACCAAGCCCGAGGGTGCCAGGATGAACGCCGAGCTCATGGGCGATTTCGCCCCAGCCCATACCATCCGCACGCATCCCTGCGATATCGCCTTCAGTTACACCAGTAACACCGCTCATGGCCTCCTGCAGATTTTTTTCGGCAGCTTCAAGGCCTGCATTGGCAGCATCCAAAGCAGCCTGGGCCGCCTCTTGCGCCACCGGATCTTGAGCTTCTATGGCAGCGTCAAGATCATTTTGGGCAGCATCCACAGCCTGCTGCGCGTCATCAGCTTCAGCATTTGCTGCATCTACTCCGCTGGTATCAATGTTGGCATTTGCTGCACTTGCCAGATTGGCGGCATGGGCAGCCTGGGCCGGGTTGCTGAAAGCGGGAGCTTCCTCCACACTACCCTCTTCGCCGGTGTCGTCTCCCGCAGGATCAGTTCCGTCAGTGGCACCATCATCACCACCTGCCGGGGCAGTTGGATCGGTCTGATCAACAGCCTGGCCGGGATCCCCGTTGGTAGCTTCTTCAGCAAGTACCCCGTTCGCCATCATGAGCATCAGGGTTAAAACAGCGGCATAGACAAATTTTCTTGAAATCATTGGTCCTCCCTCCGTAATATACGGATCGTGTTTGCTCTCTCGCCCCCCAGCATGTCAACAGTCGCCTGTGAGTCGCTCGTAAATCAACAACCATTGACGGAGCATACGAAACTCATCGTAATTTCATAAAATGAAAAAATCAACAGATTCTTCAATATTCCAACGCTTTTGAGCCACTTTCTGCGGCTTATTGAACCAACTGATTCCCAGCTTGCTGCTCTTTAAGCCAGGATACTCCTGATAGAGAAACGCCCTGATGCTTTTGGCTCTCTGTTCAGCCAGCTTTTTATTATTTTTCTGATAGACGACGACTTGCAGGGAGCCTTTTTTCATCAAAACAGCAGTTTTTCCAATCTCCCCCAAAGACTCTTTACCTGATTTGGTCAACTGCGCGCTGAATGGCTCGAAGGTGACTTCAGGGACCATCACTGTGCGAGGGCCAAAATAATAATTTCGATAGGAGAAATCATTGAGCCTGTTAAGATGATCCACCGCTTTAATCGCAAGCGCTCCGGAAGGAACCACGGCAAGATATTCCTTCCAGGCCAGCCGCTCTTCAGGCGTCCGGCCCAGCCGGGAAAGAACCAGTGCCCTGTTATAGAGTACAGAGGGGCTCTCAGGCCAAATCTGCAGTGCCTGTACATAGAGGTCGAGTGCCTCATTATACCGCTTGGCCTTTAGATGATGATGCCCTAGATACGTAAGTGAATTTAAGTGCTTGGAATTTAGTACAAGTGCTTTTTCATACTGGTCGCGCTCGGCCTTAAGCCTGTTCTTGGCACCATAGGCAACTCCCAGCCAAAAATGATAATCAGCTTTATACGGGTCGAGTCGTATCGACTTTTCAAGATACGGGATAGCCTGATCAATCTTTTCCGATCTGAGCAGCAGCCGGCCATAATAATAATTTGTCAGCGGGCTCTCCGGGTTCAATTCTACCTCTTGGCGGAATTTATCTTCACCTTTCCCGGGATCATCAACATCCAGATAGTAATCACCCTTGATCGAGTAACCGACAGTCCGCCCAACCTCCTTGACATTACAACTAGATATCATCAGTACTGTAACGCATACAAAAAAACACCGGGAGACGTTTACAACCCCCCTCTGCCAATCTCTTCTTTTACGCTGCATATCTCTTCCTCTTGCTTTAGGGGGCTTCGACCCAAAAGAATATATCCTCCTGCACCAAACAACAGTCTCGGCAATCATCCGTCGTAAAATATCAGAAATATAAAATAAAACCAGCGGTGATCAATTGTCGGCAAACCCGATCATCAATTTTCAACGAAGGGAACAAAATCTTTATACCTTTCCGCTTTACGCAATAATACTGTCGCCCCTTTCAATGCTGCAAAAGCAGGGTTATACTTAAACTATAACATTGGTTGGTTAAGTACTTTGAAAGCCCTCAAGATTAAGGGTGTTCTCTGATGGTGCACCCGAACCTCAGCAAGGAGGAGAACCATGCAGGAAATCACTCAAGTCGTGGTGCCGGTTGACCTCGAAAGGCACTCTCAGAAGCTCATTGATTTTGCGATGTATATTGCGCAAAAAATGGATGCCCATCTCAGCCTGATACATGTTGTTGAGTTTTACACCTCCGGCGACATGATGCTCGGCAGTCCTTCGCTCGAACTGCTGAACGAGGAACGGATTGATCGCTCCAAAGAAGCACTGGAGAATCTGGTAAATGACAATAAGCAAAAATACAGCAAGATTGACGGGGTGGTCTTCAAAGGCGATATTGTCGATACCATCGTCAAATATGCCGATGACAAAAACGCCGGCTTGCTGATCATCGGGACTCATGGAGCCAAAGGGCTTGAGAAAATCCTTTTAGGCAGTGTTGCAGAACGCGTACTCAAGCGGGTGCACTGCCCGACACTCACCATGAATCCCTACAAATAAAAAGCTCTGCCGTCGGCTGCGGTTCTCCGTAGCCGATGGCAACTGTTTTTTTGCTGTTCTTCTCAGGCAAACCGTAGTACCATCCTCTCCGTTTCATGCCTGATTCCGGTTCATTCCATATCCCAAAACCATTTGTAATTGCTCTATATTTTTCAGCCAATGAACGATCATCACAGTGAGCCAGGCTACATCTGGCGTTCTTTTGACGAACTGACAACCACCCAACTCTACAGCCTGCTCAAGCTACGGCAGGAAGTTTTTGTAGTAGAACAGGATTGCGCCTATCTTGACGCAGACGGGCTGGATCAGCATTCCATGCATTTGCTTGTCTACGATGAGAACCAAAAAGAGTTGATCGGTTACCTCAGGCTGATCGAGCCTGAAATAAAATATGCCGAACCTGCCATCGGCCGGCTTGTAACTGCCGAGAAAATACGGGGTACAGGCATTGCCAGGCAGATGATGCGTAAAGCTATCGATCAGGCCCAGGACACATTCCCGGGACGCGTGATTCGCATCTCTGCTCAATTATATCTTGAGAAATTCTACACCAGCCTTGGTTTTACTCTTGCTTCAGATCCATACGACGAAGATGGTATTCCCCATGTGGAGATGCACCATGGTGGCAAACTATAAAACGATTATTTTTATTTAGCCGTTCATGGGAGATCCAGACTAAAAATTCAACCGCACTTCACCCAGGTGGGCATTCAGGCTGGGGTTTTTATCGTAGATAGAGCCATTTGACTCATGATAGTATCGATAACCAATACTTATCGAACTGCTGAACCAATAACTCAAGCCGACCTGACCCCGAAAAAATATCGGCCCCGCGAAATCTATATCTCCGTAAACTTCCTGCCCCATCACCCCGACACCCAGCCCCCCGGTCAGTGAGAATTTTCGCCCAGGTGACCAGAGAAACGCGTCTACTCCCGCTGCGATCCGCCCGCCTCTTTCACCTTTGCCGTCAAGAAGACCAAGACTCAGATCCAGGGCGGAGCTCAACTGCCAGTCGTCAGCGAAATCAGCCACCCAGGGCAGAGGGAGCGCCGCGAAAACCTCATAGAGCGTCAAACCACTTTTTCCCTCTCGAAATGAGCCCGCTATCCTCGCCCCATAATCGGCCGCCCTAAAACTGAAATCCGGCTTTTCTGCCCCATACGACTTTGCCTCAACATTCTGTAATGATATAAAGAACACCAGCGCACACAGGATCGCACACCTTGCTCTATTCATCATTTCCCCCCGCCTTTATTCCGCTTTTAATCGTTTATCCTTCCTGTGATTTCAGCAATCCCTTACAATTAATTGCACTCACAAACCAGATCCTGCTTGTTTGCCACCCCGGCCGTTGTTAATTTTTGGAATACTTTATTATTTGATACTCTCACAATTGATAACCATGATGGCCCGCAATGTTGTCAGAACCGGGTACAACATCAGAACCTGATCAAGGAGAATGTATGTTCCGGTCATTTCTACTTGCAGTGAGTTTAAGCATGGGCTGGATGCTTTCACCGGATGTCCAGGTACGACTCGGCAACGGCATGGGCCTCAATCGTACACTTTTTCTTGCCGCACTCGCCGCTTCGACACTTCTTTCCGCGCTTGTGGTTTCGATTATCAGACACCCTAAGCTCGCTGTCGAAGGAAGGCATACCCAGACAGGCCTGCTCGTCCAGGGGCTCGGCAAAGTACCTGCCGCCTCACTCATTCTCTGCGCAAGAATAAGTTGTGTTCTTGTTCTCCCCACCGGGCTGCTCGTTGCCGCCGGTTTTGCCTTCAATGAAATCTTTGTCTACTGGTTCCCGAATTTTGGTTTTGCCTTCCTGCTGCTGGCCCTGATCGTCGCCCTGCAGGTGAGCGGCGAAAGATTCGCCGGCTATGCTCAGGTGTTTTTTGCTATCGTCATGTTGGGTTCAATGATTCTGCTCTGCCTGGCAGGAATCAGCGGACCTGTCAGCACCAACCCTGTTTCCGCCGATATTGGTTTCTCACTTTCCCTGCCGACAATGGTAGGGAGCCTGCTGCTGTTCCTCGGTTATGACTTTGTGCTCCCCCGCAATACGATGGCTGACCAAAACAAAGAACTGCTCCCGGCCATGATTCCGGCTACAGGAGCCCTGTTCGGCGCTCTACTGCTCTTTCTCTTCTGGTCCATGTTGATGTTTCAATATGTAGCCTCAGACCATCTTGCAAGCACGACAATTCCCCACCTGATTACCGCCCGGGCAATATGGGGAGATACCGGGCGCTATCTAATGGGTATCGCTATCATCAGCGGTGTATGCGCTGCAGTAAATGCACTTTTCAGCATGGCATTGAAAAGCTTTTCAGGTCTTGCCAGGCGCCACCTGCTTCCCGGCCACCCACCCGGCAGGCTGAAGAGAAAACGTTTCGTATTCCTCTTTGCACTCATCATCGGTGCGATGATGCTGGGTGGCCTTGCCGGATACCAGATCCTTGAAGCATATATTCAGACAGCTCTGCTGCTTTGGCTGGCCATGGTTGGAGCAGAGTGCATAGCGGCAGGAATAATGCTGAAAAGACTCAACAACTACAGATACCGGCAAGGGTATATTCTTGGTGCGATTTTAATCCTGGCCGCAATGTACCTTATGTTTTCCTACCAATACGCTTTCACTTCCATTCGGGTAACCCTCGTGGCCTTTATTGTCACTGCAGGTGCTTCCGCTCTCTGGAACATTATAAAACCTGTGGCTGAGGTCACCCCCCCACAAAAAGACAAATCTAACACAACAGGAGGTTCTCAATGAAACGTCTGACAACACTTCTCTTTGCCGCACTGGCGGCCATACTGCTGGCCCTCACACCGGCTGTAGGTGGAGAGGTCAAGTTTATGGAAATTGACGAACTCAAGCAAATGATCGGCTCCGATGACGTAGTCGTTCTCGATGTTCGGGCCGGCAGGGACTGGAGCACCAGTGAATTTAAGATTCAGGGCGCCATGCGAGCCGACGGTGCCGATTTTGACAGCTGGGCCAACACCTACCCTAAAGAGAAAAAGCTTGTTCTCTACTGTGCTTGACCCAATGAAGCCACAAGTGCCAGTTTGGCACAAAAACTGATAGATAACGGTTATACAGAAGTCTATGCCTTAAAAGGCGGATGGAAAAGCTGGTACCGCAGCCAATACCCTGTTGAACCGAGATAACTTGAATCCCAGCACCCCAGGCAACCGATGCCCGAACTGATGAAAACTTCAAGTGAGTATCGGCTGCCTGAACCGATGAGAGCCTGCTGCTCGTCAGGCAAAAGCATAATAGCGCAGATAAACATATATCATCGCGATAAAGACGGTCACAATGGTTACAGGAACACCATAGGCCATAAAACGTAGAAAGCTGATCTTCTGACCAGCTCTTCCCGCCATCTCCACAATTATCACATTAGCGGATGCACCTATCGGTGAGCCGTTACCGCCCAGACAGGAACCAAGTGCAAGAGACCACCAGATCGGCATAAGTTCCGGGTGCTGCAGCAGCGCTATTCCGTTTTCCTCAGGCCAGAGTTCTCCTGCCATATCAATCACCAAAGGATTCATGGTCGCCACATAGGGAATATTATCTATCACTGCCGACGCTATCGCCGAAAACCACATGATCAGCATGGAGGTCGAGAGCAGATCTCCCCTGGTCAGGTCAAGCATCTCCGTAGACATCATCTTGATCGCGCCGACTTTCACCAGCCCACCCACCATAATAAACAGGCCGATAAAAAAGAATATCACTTGCCACTCAACTTCTGCAAGCACCCTTTGTGGTTCTGAAGTACCAGAAAGCAAGAGGAGAACTCCCGCACCAAACAGGGCCACAGTGGCAGGTTCGTAATGAAATACGCCATGCAGCATAAATCCCAACAGCACAAACCCCAACACACAGAGTGACTTCTTCAGCATCAGCGGGTCCTTGATGGCATCTGCCTCATTCAGATTCATTATGCGTTGCTTCAATTCCTCCCTGGTTTTCAGACTGTTGGCAAAAACAAGCCTGATGATGAACAGGAAACAGACCATGATCACGATGATAATCGGGGCAAGGTGAATGATAAAATCCATAAAGTTCAACTTAGCCCTCGAGGCAATCATTATGTTAGGCGGGTCGCCGATAAGAGTGGCAGTGCCACCAATGTTTGAGGAAAGGGCTTCCACAATCAGGAAAGGGATCGCATCCACCTCCAGGGCATCTGCAATCAACAAGGTAACCGGGGCCAGCAACAGGACTGTAGTGACATTGTCGAGCAGGGCGGAAAAAGCCGCAGTAATAACTGCAAAAATAATCATGATCCTGAGCGGATCTCCCCTGCCCAGTTTTGCACTTCGGATGGCAATGTACTCAAACATTCCTGTGGGACGCATCAGACTGATGATAATCATCATCCCCACCAGCAGGAAAATCACATTCCAGTCAACACCAAACTCCTCCAGATGAAATGCCTCATGTTGATCGAGGATTTTTAGAACAAGAATCAGCGCAGCGCCAAATATGGCTACGACAGTTTTATGGATTTTTTCAGAAATTATGACCACCAGAGCAACCGTGAAGACAATTATGGCAACCCAAAACGACGCGTCCATCGCAAAGGCTTCCTGTACCGCTCCACTCTCCATGGCTACTCCTTGGCCGAGGACATTAAATCTGAAATTTTCTCATACAGATCATGAATATAGAGTATGCCGATAACTCTCCCTAAATCATCTACCACCGGGATACGCTGCAGAGAATTGTCGATCATGAGATCCGCACAGCGGATAAGTGAATCATCCACTTTGACGGTTATCACATTCCGCGACATGATATCCTTCACCTTCACATTTTTAACGCGCTTGACATGGGCCTCGAACATCCCTTCCCAGGTGAATCCCCGAAGGATGTCCTCCATATATGAAGGAATTATTGCTCGTATAATATCCTTTATTGACAGCACACCAACAAGCTTTGTGCCATTCTCAAGTACGACCATTCCCTGCACGGTTCTCCCTTTGTGGCTTGCCCTGGAAAGGCGAACCACCGCTTCCTGAAGGGTCATCTCCGGTTCCAGCCAATTATCCTTGATAGGCTCGACCAGTTTTCGTACATACATTTTTTCACCTCCGGAAGTACATCTCAGCATCTTTCATTCTATCGAAAAAATGCATTTTCCTGATAAAATCCACTCTTCAAGGGTAGGTGAATTACCCTGAAAACTCAAACGCATTTCTACGCTATTTCACCAATAAGAAGCGAGTACCACCTGACGAGAGATGCAGGCTGCGCCACAATAACACCACCCGCCAGTTGCCTTTGAGCTCAAGCATAATATTAAAAAAAAAGGCCGGTCACCTCATGCGAGGGACCGGCCTTCTGAAGAAGAAGAAATTGATGGAATTAAATTTCTTCCAGAAAAGGCTCTATTTTTTGAAGCTTCTTGTCACCAATACCTTTCACCAAGGTAAGATCCTGGATGGATTTGAACTTGCCATGCTCGCTTCTGAAGCTCACTATGGCCGCTGCTGTCTTCGTGCCGATGCCTGGCAGAGAGATAAGTATTGCCTCATTAGCGGTGTTAATATTGACCTTCTCAGACAGTTTGGCAACAGTCTCCGGCTGACCTGAGGTATCATCAGTAGTTGTAGTCGCGAAAACGTTTCCAGTGGCCAGGGCGAAAATCAGAACGAACAGTAGAAAAATATTTTTCATTACTCTCTCCTTAGATTGTCTTGATTATTTCTGATAGTAAACAAACAGGCTTCTTTTCAGCTACTTACGTTTACAACTGTTTGAAACTTTCCTCTGGCCAGAGGGAATAAACAAGGGAGCCCAACCCTGATCGAATCTGAAGAACATTGCACAACCCAAGCAATTTCCCCCAATCTGCAGTTACGACCTTTCATTCCCCCCGGGGAAGGTCGAAGTTGCAATGTCGCCAGAAGCAACCTGAGAGATAACTGGCTGTTCTCCCTTGCTTATTGCTGATCACCCTAACAGACAAGGCTTACCTTTTTATGACAAACTCTTTTTTATTTATTTGAAAAAACGGGCAAAATAAGAAGGCCCCGGCAGGGAGTTCCCGCCGGGGCCTTAAAAAGACACACTAAATTTCAGACAATGCAGCTCTGAATTTATTTATAAAAATTAATAAATTGACTTCATTGCGCCCATATAGGATCTCAGTTCCTCACCAATAACCTCGACACCGGTATAGCGGATCGCCTCGTTGACTCGAATCAGCTCGATATTATCAACACCACAGTCTTTCAACTCGAGTCCCTTGCCGACAACATCAAGATCGATTTTCTTCATGAACTCGTCAAGAAGCGGCTTGGCTGCGTTGGCGAACAGGTAGTTTCCGTACTCTGCAGTATCGGAGATTACCACGTTCATCTCGTAAAGCTTCTTACGGGCCACGGTGTTGGCAATCAGCGGGGTCTCATGCAGTGACTCGTAGTAGGCGGACTCTTCCTTGATACCCGCGGATACCATGGTGTCAAAAGCGAGTTCAACACCAGCCTTAACCATGGCGATCATCAGGATGCCCTTATCAAAATACTCCTGCTCGGTGATTTCCACATCAGTATTCTCGGCCTTTTCGAAGGCAGATTCGCGGGACTCCTGACGCCAGCGCAGCAGATCGGTATCGTCATTAGCCCAGTCTTCCATCATGGTCTTTGAGAAGTGGCCGGACATGATGTCATCCATGTGCTTTTCAAACAGCGGGGTGAGGATTTCCTTCAATTCCTCGGCCAGCTCATTGGCACGTATTTTGGCCGGATTGGAAAGGCGATCCATCATGTTGGTAATACCGCCATGCTTGAGTGCCTCGGTGGTCACCTCCCAGCCATACTGCACCAATTTAGACGCATAACCCGGCTCCATGCCCTTTTCAACCATCTTGTCGAACAGCACCAGAGAACCAACCTGGAGCATACCGCAGAGAATGGTCTGCTCACCCATCAGGTCAGACTTTACCTCAGCAATAAAAGAAGACTGCAGAACACCTGCGCGATCGCCGCCGGTTCCGCAACAGTATGCTTTGGCAATCTCCCAGCCCTCACCTTTCGGGTCATTTTCGCCATGAACAGCGATCAGGGTAGGAACACCAAAGCCACGCTTGTACTCTTCACGAACCTCGGTTCCAGGTGATTTAGGAGCAACCATAACTACGGTAAGGTCATCCCGTACCGTCATGCCTTCTTCAACGATATTGAAACCATGGGAATAGGAGAGGCAGGCACCTTCTTTCATCAGCGGCATTACAGCTGAAACAACGCTGGTGTGCTGCTTGTCAGGGGTCAGGTTGATAACCAGATCTGCAGTTGGGATTTTCTCTTCGTAGGTGCCAACTTCAAAATCGTTCTCAGCAGCATTCTTCCAGGACTGGCGCTTCTCACTGATTGCAGACTCACGCAGAGCATAGGCAATATCAAGACCGCTGTCGCGCAGGTTCAGACCCTGGTTCAAGCCCTGGGCACCACAGCCGACAATAACGATCTTCTTGCCTTTCAGGGCATCAACTCCGTCAAATTCTGTTGAATCCATAAAACGGCACTGGGAAAGCTCCTCGAGTTGCCTGCGAAGCGGCAAGGTATTAAAATAATTGTCAGCCATATCTATCTCCCTAGAGTTGTATTTTTTTTGCTTCGATTAAAATAATCAAATTTGTCATTGTGATATATTGATAATCGCCTGTTGCGTCAAGTGATTTGTTCGTGATACAGTATTGCATATTTTGCAACAAACGGTTCTGCCTGGTCACGCAGAACACAATATAAAGCCATAGCAAAGTTCTACACGCAAAAAGATGATTGTCCATAATGAATATCCGTGAACTGAAACTTTTCCGCCACCTTGTCGGCAGCCTGCATTTTGCAAGAACCAGTCAGGCATGCAATATCACCCCCTCCGGCCTCACCCGGGCAATGCAGCGTCTGGAGGGCGAACTTGGCCATCAACTCTTTTACCGGGATAAGCGCTCGGTCACCCTGACACCCGCCGGCCTCATCTTCAAAGAATATGCTGAAGAAGCCATCCAGCGCTGGAACGAACTGCAAAGTGCCCTCTCTGGCGACCAGGCTCTGCGGGGCGAACTTTCACTCTACTGTTCCGTAACCGCTATCCTTTCCATTCTGCCGGATATTTTCAGCCGATTCCGCAGAGCTTTCCCCGAGGTATCGCTCCATCTGCAGACCGGTGATGCCGCCAAGGCTCTTTTCAAACTGCAGAACAGAGAGGCGGATATCAGTGTGGCTGCCCTGCCGGATAACCCACCTGAGGCCATAGACTTTATGAAAATTGTTGAGACACCCCTGATTTTCATCGCACCAGCCGATCACACCGCCACTGTGGCCTACCACGGTACTGAAATAGACTGGCGACGAACGCCTGTTATAGTCGCAGAGCGTGGCCTGAGCCGTGACCGGATCTTTCGCTGGTTTGCAAATATAGGCGTAGTACCAAATATTTATTCTCAGGTTGCAGGTAATGAGGCTATAATTGCAATGGTTGGTATGGGTTGCGGAGTCGGCGTTATTCCTGAACTGGTACTTGAACAAAGTGTTTTAAAAGACCAGGTGCAGACTCTGGAAGTAACACCGCACCTCAAGCCATTTACTGTCGGCTTCTGTACCACCGCCAGGAACAGACGTAACCCTGTTGTTTCAGCATTTCTCGAAACAGCCAAATCAGAATATTCCTGGCGCACGCCTGTTGAGCATAGATAAAAAAGTAAATAATTTAGATAATTACAGACAATATTATGACGACTATACTCATCACCAATGACGATGGCATTCACAGCAATGGGCTCTACGCCCTGCGCGAATCCCTCAATCCGCTTGGGAGGACCATAGTGGTCGCACCGGATCGGGACAATTCCGCAGTATCACATTCCCTGACCATGAGCAGGCCGCTCAACCTCCGTGAAATTGCACCCGACACCTATACCGTCGATGGGACACCTACAGACTGTGTAATTCTTGCACTTGGCAGGATACTGAATGAAAAACCGGACTTACTCGTATCAGGCATCAACCGGGGGGCAAATCTTGGCGATGATATTTCCTACTCTGGCACCGTGTCAGCCGCCATGGAGGGAACTATTTACGGTGTAGCCTCCATGGCTCTATCATTGGCAGCAGAGGAACCGAGAGACTATACCTTAGCAGGCAGGATGGCCCATGACATTGCGATCAAAATCCTACAAAACCCACTACCCGCCGGAACACTGGTAAACATTAACGTCCCCGGTGGTGACAGCCATAATGGTATTCGCATCACCCGGCAAGGGAAGCGGCTTTGGGAAAATGCCATCCAGAAAACCAAGGACCCCTGGGGGCGAACCCGGTACTGGATCGGTGGCGGGACTCCGGTAAAGGAATCCGGTGAGGACACTGATGTAAAGGCCATTCATGACGGCTATGTATCCATTACGCCCATCCACCTTGACTTAACCCACCACGAGGGAATTCGTCATCTGGAATCTCTCTGGTTGAACAGCTGATCACCTCCAGAACAAACACTCATTCCCAACGAGCTTCCAAGCAATTCGAAACAACAACGAAGGTCAGCAGTTACCACACAAACTTGCAGTACGTTGACAAGGATGGTCGAATCAGGTAAACAGAGCAAAAATTCAACATAGAATATTTTGCAATTTGCTTCAGTTATCCCGCCCTCCTTCAAGGACGCTTGAAGTGGCACAACCTCCCCCGACATGCTCCAGGTGCCAGGGACTAAAAAGCACATATGTTTGGTAAGAAAAAAACCCCTCCGTTGAATATCCTTATTCTCGGTCTTGGTGGTGTTGGTTATTATCTCGCCCAGAGACTCGCGCACGAAGAATGTGCCATCACCGTCATCGAGCCCGATTCAAAAATTCTTTCCCAGGCCAATGGCCAGATAGATGCAAGGCTTATCAAAGGCAGCGCACTCGATATGAGCTGCTGGCAGGAAGCCGATGCCGGCAAAATGCAATGCCTGATCGCAGCGACTAATAACGATGCGGTCAATATGCTCTCATCCGTTATTGCCGACAAATTCGGTATCGATCGTAAAATTGCCAGGGTCCGCAGAAGAGATTTCGGCAAAGAAGACTCGATAATTACCTCTGAGGATTTGAAAATAGATCTCCTGATCAACCCAGAAGAACTCGCTGCCCAGGAAATCGTTCGACTTATCAAGTTGAATTCCGGCAACGAGATCATCGATATCGCTGCCGGAGAAATTCAGCTGCTGGCGGCCGAAATCAGCGCGAAGTCACCTTTTGCGCATAAAAAACTCAAAGATATCGCCAGAGAATTCAATGAATTCCCGTTCCGTGTCGTTGCCATAGCCAGGGATATCCGCACCATAATCCCCAGTGGCGACCAGGAGCTTTTACCGAATGATCAAGTTTTTATCATGGCTGTAAAACGCGATCTGCCAAAACTGATGAAACTGACAGATGTCCATCTGCATCGTCAGCAGAAAGTGATGATTCTCGGCGGCGGCCTGGTTGGTGAGCGAGTTGCAGAACTATTGGAAAAAAATGTAAAAGTCACCTTGATTGAGGCCGATGAGGATCGTGCGGACCAACTCTCATACAGTCTGGCCCATACCGAAGTTCTCCATGGTGACGGCTCTAACAGCAATGTACTGGTGGCCGCCGGCCTGCTCAATGTCGACACCTTCATCGCCACAACCGGTGAGAATGAAACCAACATCATGAGCTGTCTGCTGGCCAAAAACCTGCTCCGACAGAAAAAGGAAGAGAATCCTGACCTGTTCGAGGCCAGGACAATCTCGCTGGTAACGAAAGAAGACTATCTGGTTCTCGCCCAGACCACAGGCTCTAATATCGCCCTGAACAAAAAGGTGATGGCGGGTAACGAAATCCTGAAATTCATCCGCCGTAGCGAACTGCTCTCCGTGGCCCATCTGCACGGTTTCGACGCCGAGGTGGTCGAATTGATAGCATCTCCCAAGTCACCTATTACCAAGAAACCCCTCTCAAAGCTGGACCCATACTATATGGATAAACTCATTATTGGTGCTGTGTTGGGCGAAGAGGGCTGGAGAGTCGCGGTTGGCCAGACCCACATCCAGGAAAATGAACGGGTTATTGTCATTTGCCCTTCGATGTACCTGAAAGACGTGCGTAAGCTGTTTATGGACTGACAGAACAGGCTGCTCCGCACACCTCACCAATGAGATCAGACGAAAACTATCCGGGCAGGAAGGGCACCAATAAAAAAGGCGGTTAAGTCGAAATGACTTAACCGCCTTTAATAACTGGTACACCAGGAGCGATTCGAACGCCCGACCTACGGATTCGTAGTCCGTTGCTCTATCCAGCTGAGCTACTGGTGCATTGCGAGGGATTCATATACTGCAGTTTAGCACATACGGCAAGACTTAGTTGACCTCTTTGAGCGTTTTTTTTCATTTTTTTGAGCCTGAAACAGGCAATTTCACAGTACAAGCTACACAATCGAATCGAAACAACTTCACATTAACCGGAAGTTATCCCATCCGAACTACTCTTTTTCGATACATGCAGCGGGACAGGCAGCAATAGCCGCATCCACGCATTGTGCGTTCGGGTCCGAACCGTCAATCACATATGCCTTTGCCTCATCATCATTGAACTCAAATACCTCGGGGCATTCTTCCACACACGCTTCACATCCGATACATTCATCTTCGTCAATTTTCACAACTGATGCCATGGCGTAACCTCCATCTTTTTATAACAACCGGATCCCCGGCCTTTTAACACTTTTCATACCGGCAGCGTCCATGTTCTGTCTAAATTGGTGGTGCAATGGTTACTACAATGCGCATTCTGGTTTCAGCACGCACGCCGTGCGGTTCACGTATCTCGGACACCAGGATGTCCCCTGGTGCCGCCGGGATCTCGGTGTCGCCTTCGCCCAGGAAAAAGCCATTACCTTCGACAACCTGTATTGACAGTTCTCCATCAAGATCGTGGCTATGAACCGGAAATGTAACACCGGCATCCAGATTGAAGTTAATAATCTTGAAATACTCTGAAGTTTCTACCAGAAAGAACCGCTTCATTGCTCCCTGTGTAAACTCATTTGTCTCGTCCAGCTTAAAAACTTTCATGGATATTCTCCCAGTAGCGCCTGCATTACCTGCCGGCACCCAGTCAGTAAAAGAGGTGAATTGCAGGTTCCCAAATGTTGCCATCAAACCACCAATCAGTCCCTTTCAAACCCCTCTCAAATTCGATTGTAGGTTATAGAGGGCCCATGTTTCCAACTATTCTTCAAGGTAAGCGGATCTTTTTCCGCCAATGTACCCTGGGGCTCAACACCAGGACTGCACCCACGACAGTGATTGCCGTATTTTTGGCTTGTATCCTGAAAATATTCTGTCATGATGTTCTGGAATAACATAGTAATGAGGCCACAAAATGAAAGACACCGTTGAACGATTTTATCAGGAGCCGGGCGTACCCTTTGCCAGGGTACGCTATACCAGGGGCAGCAATTCAGTTTTTAAGCCGCATATGCATACCAGCTTCAGTGTTGGTGCGGTTGATACAGGCAAAGTACACTACACCGTTGGAACAGAGACAGCGACTCTGGAGCCCGGTTCACTGGCGCTCATCAACCCCGAAATACTTCATTCATGTAATCCGCTCACCAAGGAGGGAAGAAGTTATTACATGCTCTACCTTGATGTGGACTGGTGTTTACGACTGCAGCAGTCGTTATGGCAGACCGCAGAATTCTGCACAGTCAGCCTGATATTGATTAGGGATCAGGACCTTTATGTCAGATACTGCCGCAGTATGCAGCAGCTTTTGTCCACCTCCATTCACCGGGAGCAAAAGGAGCAGGTGCTTGTCGATCTTGCCTCGGAGATATTCATCAGCGCCTGCCACCCGCAGGCTGACCGCCCCATGTCGACAGAAAATATTGAACTATTGAAAACTCTGCTCAAATCGGATCTTGGCAAGGACTACACCCTCGACTCACTCGCCGATCAGCTTGCAACCAACCCTTACACCCTGCTCAGAAAATTTAAAAACGAAACAGGTCTTACTCCACACGCTTATCGCATGAATTGCCGGATAGAACACGCAAAACACCTTCTCCAGCAAGGTTGGAATATCGTGGATACCGCTATTGAGTGTGGTTTTTTTGATCAAAGCCATCTTCACCGGCAGTTCAAAGCCATGACCACCGTCACTCCCCAGGAGTACAAAGTCAATTTCGTACAATAAGGTTTTGTAAGAACTTTCTATCCTTACTCCATACCCAAGACGGAAATATCCGATATCTTAATAATGGAGTAACAAATGGAATTTCTCATTATCGCAACTGCGCACTTTCTCGCCCTGTTAAGCCCTGGTCCGGACTTCTTTCTGGTCATGCAGGCTTCAATTCGTATGCCTATTCGCTACGGCTTCGCCCTCTCATTCGGCATTGGAGCAGCAAACGGGGTCTACCTCATTGTCGCCATCCTTGGTCTTCAAATTATTCGGGATTTCAGCTGGCTGATGACAGCGCTCCATTGCCTGGGTGCTGCCTATCTCATTTTCATTGGTATTATGCTGCTTAAATCCCCAGGAACCGATCTTGATACGTCTGAAAAAAACAATAGTTTTCTTCTCGAGCAACATCTCGGTCGCCAGTTTCTGGTTGGCTTTATGTCCGGTATCCTCAACCCTAAGAACTGCATCTTCTATCTCTCTCTTTTTACGGTTATGGTCTCTGAAACAACTGGCTTTTCTACCAGGTTGCTCTACGGGCTGTGGATGACCACGGTCGTTACAGCGTGGGATTGTGCCCTGGTTTCAGTTCTTGGCAAAAACTCGATCAAAGAACGACTTGGCCGGGGAATATTCTACCTGGAAAAAGTTTCCGGAATCATGTTGCTCTTCTTCGGCCTGCTGTTGCCCCTGACCTGATTTCCGGCAGATCAATACTGCATGACATTAAGGGCTTTTAACAATTTTCGTGCCAAGTACAAACCAGGCCCTCCCCTTGCGCACACTCAGTCACGCCAACACACCTAACAAACCCAAAGACCATTTGCAATAGTTAAACATATCAGATAGTCACAGCACCAATAATAGTTGCACAACACATCATCTATATGGTAGGTTGACATCATTGCCTAACATGTTTTTACAAAAATGAATTGTAGGATGTTTGATACGTACAACAAAAAACACAAACAGTGTCAATTCACAATCGACTACAAATACAGCATTACTCAACGACTAGCAGTTTTTAGTATTTTAATGGCAGCTCAACCCCTTACCAGTTGACTTGCTCCAATTGGAATTAATTATTTTGCCGCCGTAAACTCCTAAATAGCGCTGTCAGAGATAGTGCTCAGAGTATACGAAACCAGCCAATTATGTTGTAATGAAATTTCCCTGGAGGTTATATGGACGACGTTTGCCACCACTTAAGCGCTTCAACCATTCCCGCCTTCCGTTACTCTCACGGAAAATCTTCTACCAAATCCGTATCTGCAGATCCCAATGAAAGCAGACCAGTATCGTTGAAAATTCTGATTGCAGAAGATGACAACATCAGCAGACTATTCATCTCCAGAGTTCTCGAAAAAGCCGGTCATATCGTTTTCCTGGCAAAAGATGGTAAAGAGGGATTGAACATACTTAAGGAAGAACGGTCCTTTGACGTTATTCTCACGGACATCCAGATGCCTGAACTCGACGGAGTGGAACTGACCAAGATTCTCCGTTCAGATCAGTTGTATCGGAACCACGCTCATCTACCGGTGATAGCCATGACAGCCTATGGCATGAAGGATGACAGGGAACGGTATCTTGCAGCGGGCATAGATGAATATCTCCCGAAACCGATCAACCCGAAACTCCTGACAATTATGCTCAATGAGCTGACCGACAAGATTCAGTAGGTCTACAGCTTTCCCGATAGCTGTGCCACAACAACAGCTATCGGGGAGTGAAGGATTTCTATTCCAATGTGACAAATTTCACTCTGTCCCTATTCAACCATAAGCTTTTCCCAACACTACTTTTTCCGTCAGGTTTTCAACACGAGTCGTGTTCATCACCACTCGACTCGCTTGCACTATTGGCTATTTAAGAGTAAAATCCCGATTTCTATCACTTGGTAACAGTTATCATGTGGGAGTGTTAACCAGATACTGGCCAGGCTAATAACTCTTTAATAGCAGTAGCGGTGCATACAATGTCGGTCTCACATTTCACACGTCCTGAAGGGAGTTCTCTCAACCCTATTCGCTGCCTTATTGTTGATGATGAGCAGCCAGCCCGCGATGAACTCCGATACCTTCTGTCCCAGCATAAAGATATAGAAATAGTTGCAGAAGCTGATTCGGCCGGTAAGGCAGTAGAGGCCGTCTGCAATTACAAGCCGGATCTGGTTTTTCTGGACATTCAATTGCCAGGGCGTAATGGTTTTGAAGTGATACGTGAGCTTGCCGGCTTTACCGATATGCCGCTTTTTGTTTTTGCCACAGCCTATGACAGCTATGCTGTAAAAGCATTTGAAGAGAGCGCGGTGGATTATATCATGAAACCACTCTCTGAAAAACGACTCGCCCTCACCCTGGTGCGGATACGAAAAATGCTGGCGGATTCTGCCGGTGGCAAAGGGGCTATCGAGAATACCCTGCAGGCCTTACTCAACCAGATCGAATCCCCCCCCAGGGAGCGAATTAAGGTTTCCGTAGAAAAAAACGGCCGGATAAAACTGCTCACTCCAGAAGAAATTGTCTACTGTTCATATGAATCGAATGCCATCATTGTGCATACCGGCAGTGACTCCTTACCAATTTACGGCGTGACTACCATGGACAAGCTAGAGGAACACCTCTCTTGCTCCTCATTTTTCCGCGCGCACCGCTCTGTCCTGATCAACCTCGATCATATCAAAGAGTTCAGCCCATGGTTCAATGGCAAATACAACCTGACCATGGACAACGTGCACCTATCCGAGGTCACCGTCAGCCGGGCCCGGGCCAAAGCTTTCAGGCAGCGATTAGGTATTTAACTCCATGTCGATATCAATACTGATTACTTTTCTGCTTAAGCACGTAGGGCTGCTCATTGCCGGAGCCTTTGTACTACTGAATATCTCACCGGTGCAAGAACTGAACTACAAGCGTGACTCTGTCTACCACAAGTTGTTCCTGATCTTTTTTTTCGGGTTGTTCGGTATTCTCGGCACATACAGCGGTAACAACATTTTCAGTTCCTATGCCAACCTGAGGGCCATGGCGGTGATCCCTGCCGGCCTGTTCGGTGGGCCAGTGGTTGGCCTCGGAGCCGGTCTCATCGCCGGAGGTCACCGTTTTCTTATCGACCCCTGGGGATTCAGTGCTTTTCCCTGTGCCACCGCCACCGTACTTGAAGGTTTGATCGCAGGCTTTATTCACCTGCGCTATATCGACAGGAATATGAATTGGAACCTGGCCATGCTGATTGCCTTCGTCGGTGAATCGGTACACATGTTAATGGTTCTGCTGCTGTCCAAGCCCTATGAGCAGGCACTTGAACTTGTACAGCTGATAGCCCTGCCAATGATCATCGGTAACGCCCTCGGTGCCGGGCTCTTTATCCATGTGATTAAAACTCTTTATGAGCACAGGGAAAAGAAAGACTCAACCCAGGCCCAGAGAATCTTCGATATCGCCAACAACACCGTTCGCCACCTGCGTGACGGGTTAAACAGCGCAAGCGCAGAGGCCACGGCAAGAATTATCCATCGCAGGCTGCGCGTTCCTGCAGTGGCTATCACTGATCATTCACATGTACTGGTGCATGTCGGGCTCGGCAACGACCACCACCTCGCCGGAGAACCCATTCTCACCAGCTCCACCAAAAAAGTGATAATGACTGGAAATCCGATCTTTTTACGCAAGAAAGATGCCATCGGCTGTGATCATCAGGGCTGCCCCTTTCACTCCGCAATCATCGTCCCCTTGAAGAAGGGTGGCAGGATTGTCGGCACCCTCAAGTTTTACGGCTCGCGGACAGCAGAGTTGAATCGTATCCATTTCGAGGTCGCCCGCGGCCTGACCGACCTGCTCTCCATCCAGCTTGAGCTTGAGGATATCCAGGTTAAGGACAGGCTCCTGGCCCATGCCGAGATCAGGCACCTCCAGGCCCAGATCAACCCGCATTTTCTTTTCAACTCGCTGAACACCATCGCCTCCTTCTGCAGAACATCCCCTGCAAAAGCCCGCGACCTGATTCTTGATCTCTCGTTGTATATGCGCAAGAATCTCGACTCAAGCCGGGGCTTCATCAAGCTTGCAGATGAGCTTGAACAAATCAACTCTTACGTCGCAATTGAAACAGCTCGCTTTGGTGAGAAGGTGAAGGTCAACCTCAAGGTTGAGCCGGGCTGCGAGGAATGGCCAATTCCTCCCCTGATCATTCAACCATTGGTGGAAAACGCTATCAAGCACGGTATTGTCACCCAGGAAACCGGAGGCACCGTTTCGCTTACTATCTTTCAAAATCTCGATATGCTCGAGGTGACAGTGGAAGACGATGGTTCCGGCATTCCAGACGAGATCCTGGCTACCCTGCTCGATCACAAAGACCTCGAATCCCACGCTGAAGGTATAGGCCTCAGAAACAGCAACAAACGACTTATGCAAATCTATGGTCCGGAATACGCTATGGAAATCAGCAGCTCCACCGGAGAGGGAACGTCCATCTCCTTTCACATCCCCAACGCTGCCAACTACCGCCTCACCCGGGAAAATCATATTGTCGCCGAACTGAACTGATCTGCCGGCCACCCGTTCATCATGACACCTCGTTGGCAGAGAATGGCTATATCGACCTATTTCTCCATTGTTTTAGACTACTCTATGCTTTTCTTTATCCCTGCCATTTCAACACGCCTCTATGCACTTCAGCCTGCCTTCCCGACACTCCAACCCCTCTAAACAACGTTTCAACGTCAAATTATCGGCAAAATCCTCATACCCATTTACTATTCCGCTCATGATTTACTGATCTGTTTTGAGGGGCGTGACCGATTGTGACCTGCAATGGCCCAGTTGTTCACGTGGGAAGTATTTTCTTCTGGAGGAATTTTATAATGGTTTTTTTTCTTACCTGTGTGGGGTTGCTCATTCTTGGCTACTTCACCTACGGCGTTTTTGTTGAAAAAGTGTTTGGGATTGACGCCAAGCGTCTAACCCCCTGTATGACCAAAGAAGACGGTGTGGATTACATGTCTATGCCGACCTGGAAGGTCTTTTTTATTCAACTTCTGGACATCGCCGGCCTCGGCCCGATCTTCGGTCCGATTCTTGGAGCACTGTACGGACCTTCAGCACTGATCTGGATTGTGGTAGGTTGTATCTTTGCAGGAGCGGTACACGACTACTTCAGTGGCATGCTTTCTGTTCGCAGCGGCGGCAAGTCCATCCCTGAGGTTGTCGGAGATATCATGGGAATGCCGGCTCGCCAGACTCTGCGTGTCTTCTCTGTTGTTCTGCTTCTACTGGTTGGCGTTGTCTTCATCCTCGGACCTGCAAAACTGCTCAGCAGCCTGACCGGATTCAATGTTCAGCTGCTTATCGGCTGCATCTTCCTCTACTATTTCGTTGCCACCGTACTGCCGATCGACAAAATCATCGGTCGCCTCTACCCGCTCTTTGGAGCGCTGCTGCTCTTCATGACCATCGGTATCATGTTCGGTTTGGTCTATCATGGATATGAAATTCTGCCGAACCTGGATTTCAGCACCAATTCCCACCCAGGTGAAAAGGCGATCTGGCCACTGCTCTTCATCACCCTCAGCTGCGGTGCTATCAGCGGTTTCCATTCCACCCAGTCACCACTTATGGCCCGCTGTATCAGAAATGAAAATCTCGGCCGCAAGGTCTTCTATGGCTCGATGATCGTCGAAGGTATCATCGCTTTGATCTGGGCTACCGTCGGTATGTCTTTTTACAGCGGCCCGGAAGCGATGAATGCCGTAATCGCATCCGGTTCACCTGCCGCAGTGGTCAACGAGGCCTGCACCACCCTGCTCGGTCCAATTGGTGGCTTTCTGGCAATCATTGGTGTTGTCATTCTGCCGATCTCCAGTGGTGATACCGCTTTCAGATCTACCCGCCTGATCATTGCCGAGACTTTCAAGGTCAACCAATCAGCGACTGCAAAACGTCTGATGATTGCAATTCCGCTCTTCATGATAGCCTTTCTGATTACCCAGCTTGATTTCAATATTATCTGGCGCTACTTTGGCTGGTCTAACCAGATGCTTTCCATGCTGGTTCTCTGGAGCGCGGCGATCTATCTTGCCAGGAAAGGTAAATTCCACTGGATCTGCACAATCCCTGCGACATTTATGACCGCAGTCGACGCAGCTTTTATCCTGCAGGCGCAAATAGGCTTCAACCTGCCGGCAACACCATCAAACATTGCCAGCGTAGTCATCGCCATGGTCGTTTTCGCCATATTTATGATCTACGTAAAACCTGCGGACGAACCCAGTTGCCAGGGTGAGCCGGAAATCCTGTCGTAACTGTAACTACCAAACATCCAGACTATAAGTAGTTGCTCCTTCAGGGACACTGCAATACATGCAGTGTCCCTGATCACGTCTGCTCAGGTCTGATTTCATATCTGTTTCAGTGCTGATCTTCTACCATTTCATTCCTTGCCCTGGCTGCCAACTTGAAAGGTTTTAATCTGCGTTTGCCACGTCATTAATCACCCGCCCGAACGATCACCGACTGTGCCTTCTGCAACAGCAATTGACAAATACTCAGGTATCGATCGTTTTTCCCATTTGCTTGACTTCGTGGTGCTCAATCCAGGTTCCGAACCTCGAATTGTCCACAAGTTCCCATCTCCTCGGATACAGAGAAACAATTTCCAGACTCAATGCTTTTCAGCATGGCTCATGCTGGCCGCATCTCCAGCAACATTCATGCTTCGGCCGGTCAACTACTCGGCCTCGCTTCGATAGATATGGAATTTTTCTTCTTAAAAAGATACTGTAACTCCCAATGTTACTTTAACTTCACCTTTATTGAGCCATGGAACAACCTATAGTCAACGGTACAATACTGACCAGGGAGCAGTTACGCGGAGTCATTGAAGAGTCCCACAAACGCTCAGAGTCTTACGGTGTAAACAGAGACGAAAGAGATCTCAATCAGCACAGGTTATCGGAAGATGAACTGGAAGCCAAAAAATTGGCAAACGCAGATATCCTCAGCCAGGTGAAGGCAACCATCAAGGAATTCTACGAGCTCATGTCGCCTGAGGATTTCAGTGTCGGCTTCGCGGATAAGGATGGATATATTCTCTTATATGATGGCGGTGAAGCAGCACGCCAAAATTCGAGAAATAGAAAATTTTCTCCGGGTTACAGATGGACAGAACGTGATGTCGGCACATCTGCAACGAGCCTTTGCCTGAAATTACAAGTCCCCATCCAGCTCAATGACACGGACCATTATTGCCGCAGGGCCCATGGGTTTATAAGCTCTGCTGCACCCATCTTCGGCCATAAAAAAACGTTGCTGGGTGTGCTTTGCGTGTTCGGTGATTCGAGCCTGGTACATCCACACACCCTGATCATGATAACTTCCGCCGCCCGTTCAATTGAACGCAACATGAGGCTACTGAGGCGCAATAAAGACATGTCGATGTACATCGGGTTTCTGGACAGTGTCATTGAGGCGTCAGGTACCGGAATGATTACCTTGGACAAGAATTTACGGATCAGAAAAATCAACCGCCAGGGCAAAAAAATATTCCGGTCGGTCAACCTTGAAGGGAAACCCATCTCAGCTCTGGCCGATTTTGACCTGGACCTGCAATCAATTTACACGCACCCCGCCCATTGGAAACACAAAGAGTGTATCATCAAGTCAGGAAGAAAAGATCTCCACATCATCTATTCAGCCCAACCAGTTGTATCAGCTGAGAAAAAGCTTCTCGGCGCGGTTATAGATTTTGCCGAGTTCAGCAATATCCAGAAACTGGTAGATAAGATATCCGGAACAAAACCGTTCTTTACCTTCGACTCCATCATAGGTTCTTCACCTCCATTCCTCGCGGCCATAGAACTTGCCCGACGAGCCTCAAACTCCCGATCAACCATCTTGCTCCTCGGTGAAACCGGGACCGGAAAAGAGCTGTTCGCCCAGGCAATTCACAACGGATCCGAGCCCAATGGCAGGCCCTTTGTCCCCATAAATTGCGGAGCCATCCCAGGCGAGCTTCTGGAGAGCGAACTGTTTGGCTATATGGAAGGATCGTTTACCGGTGCCATGAAGGGCGGCCGCCCGGGGAAGTTCGCCCTCGCGAAAGGCGGGACAATTCTCCTGGATGAGATCGGCGACATGCCCCACGATATGCAGGTCAAGTTGCTCCGTGTCCTGCAGACCGGCGAGATTCAACCTATTGGCGCCAATCATGTCATTAAGGTTGACGCCAGGATTATCGCCTCCACCCACGTAAACCTTTCCGAGGCCGTACAGACCAACAGGTTCAGGCAGGATCTCTACTATCGGCTGAATATTCTCCAGATAAAAATCCCTCCCTTAAGGGAAAGGGGAGCAAGAGATATCCACACACTTGCCAACCATTTCCTGAAAAAAGCTGGACATAAACAACAACTTACTGAAGATGCATTAAAAGCTCTTGCCGCTTATCACTGGCCGGGCAATATCCGGGAGTTGGAAAATACAATCCAGAGAGCACTCCATGTCTGCGACGCCAGGCGCATAACAGCCGAGGACCTTGCCCTGGGGATCAATCATAGTAACAGGAACGTACCGGGCGGCACCTTGGCTGAGATGGAGAGAAATATGATTTCCGCCTCACTGAAGAGTACCGATGCGAACATGTCCGAATCGGCCCGGCGGCTCGGAATCTCCCGGGCAACTCTCTACAGAAAAGTCAAACTGTATCAGATAGAAATAGTCTAAAATTGGTCGTTGATACCCGCCACGTCACCACTCCTCGTCCCTTCATACCACCCGGTTCCATCGAACTGGCGAAATTGCCCCTATTTCCCGATTCCTGCTGATCATGGATATCCGATCACGATTGCAACCATATTGCCTTGAACGCCTTACTAAGCTCAATAATTCTGCTACATAAGCCCTTCAAAACTCCAACTCACCACCAACAACAAATGGTAACGGGCCGGAATCAAAGGCCCGGGAAAACCAAGATCAGATCCGCCGCGAATTCTCTTACAGTTACGTAAAAATGCCTGCCCCACCCAACGCCGGCCCGACCTCCCGTTTTACTTATTCATTACATCGCACGTGATATTCTCACTTTGCGACATGTCTCAAAGTGAGAATATCTCGTCAATCCCAATAGTAATTGGCATGAAAGATCGTCCGGCAGAAAATGTGTCTCATTTTGACACATGCCTCATGACGGGTATCTAGGTATATGCGCGTGAGTTTCCACTGTTGCACACCCGTAATCAAACGATCAATTTAATATAATGTTTTCAGGCTATTGGATCTTTCCTCCTCTGTAATCGTCACTGTAAGTACCACATTTAACCATACAAGGTGCCGGGTGGCATGAATATGGCTAGTGAGAACGTAAATCACAATTTATTGACTGAACATCTCTCATACAGGGACCTGTTCGAGACTGATGGGGACAATCAAGTGGAAAAAATTGATATTATCGTTATCGGTGGAGGAATCGCCGGCGCTGCAACAGCCCTGGGCATGGTTCGCCGGGGTGGTGGCAAAGTGGTCATGTTTGATGAACAACTTCCAAGCCAGAGACTTTCGAGAGGGAACTTCGGTCTGACATGGTTCATGCCCAAAGGAGCAAACAACCCGACATACGCCCTGTGGAGCCGAATGGCAACCATGCATTGGCCCGAGTTTGCTGCCAAGCTTGAGGAAGAAAGTGGCTATGACGTTGAGCTGGAGTGGAACGGCGGGGCCATGCACGCCATAGGCGAGGAACAGTTTAATGCCTATGGGGAATCTGTGAAGAAAATGACAGACGTCTGTAGGGAAGTGGGACTTGACTACCCCGTCAGGATGCTCGACAGAGACGAGTTCGCAGCCATGATTCCGAGCATGCGACTCGGCGACGAAGTTTCGGGAGCAATGTATTCAGCCGAGCAGGGGCATGTAAATCCCCTATGCCTCCTTGGCGCGATGCGTTACGCCTTCCAGAAAAGGGGCGGCGTCTACCATGGGGGGACCTCCGTTTCAGCGATAACCCCGAAAGGAAACGGTACCATTGAGCTCACGACCTCCAAAGGAAAGTTCGTAGCTGAAAAACTGGTCGTTGCGGCAGGCCATGGTTCAACCCGCCTGCTGGCCGAACTCGGGGAACAACTACATATCTACCCCCAGCGTGGCCAATTGATAGTCACCGAGCGAGTAAAGAAGGTACTCAATTTCCCTATTCTTGCCGTACGTCAGACCATGGATGGAACGTTCATGATCGGGCTTTCCACGGAAGACACCGCCCATGATGTCCAGGTAACAGTTGAAGCCATGAACAGCCAGGCCAAAGGAGCAATTCGGTTGTTTCCGGAACTCGCTGACCTGAACTGGGTACGGGGCTGGGGTGCCATCCGTGTCATGACCCCTGACGGCTCCCCCATCTATGAGCAGCTATCGGAGCATCCGAACATCTATGTTCTGGCAGGACATTCAGCGGTTTCCCTGGCACCGGTTATGGAAAAGCAGATCAGTGACTGGATACTCGACAGGGACATAGCGCCCCAAATTTCTCAATTTAGCAACGGAAGGTTCAATGTTTAATCAAGAATCGACAGTAACTGCCAAATTCGAAATAGTTCTTGACGGTGAGACCATCGCAGTGCCGGGTGACATGAGTGTCGCAGCCGCTCTCCTGGCAATAGGGAAAATCACCACGAGAACCTCACCTACTGCGAAAGAACCCCGTTCGCCGCACTGTCTGATGGGAATCTGCTTTGAGTGCTTGATGGAAATAGACGGGGTTCAGCGACAAGCGTGCACGACTGAAGTCCATGAAGGTATGGTCATTAATCGTGGGATCAAAGAGGGTGAGGGAGGGAAGTGATGAGTGATCATTATGATGCTATCGTGATTGGGGCAGGTCCTGCAGGTCTCACAGCAAGCTCCCGCTTGGCTGAAATGGGACTGAAGGTGCTAACCCTCGATGAACAGATCAGGCCAGGAGGGCAGATCTACCGCAATGTGGATAATGCCTCCCCCGCAAATCTGGAAAAAATGGGCGAAGAGTACCGAAAAGGTCTCACCCTCACGGAGAGATTCCGAAAAAGCGGTGCTATCTACCTCAATAACAGTTCAGTATGGAATGTGGAACCTCAGGGTAGGGTCTGCTATTCCAGGGATGGTGTATCTGAACGAATCACAGCTAATTACATCATCATCGCAACCGGCGCCATGGAACGGCCGGTGCCGATCCCGGGATGGACACTTCCCGGTGTAATGGGGGCTGGAGCCGTCAACGGTCTTGCCAAGGAAGCTGAGCTATCCCCAGCAGGCAAGGTGGTTCTGGCAGGCAGCGGCCCATTGCTGTTGCTGGAAGCGTCTCTGCTCTTGGAAAAAGGTATTGAGGTCGAAGCAATCCTTGAAACAACGCCCCAAATTCCGACACCGGCAATTTTGAGCGATGTCCCCAAGGCCCTGCTCGGAACAGGTTTTCTGTTCAAGGGATTGAAAATGCTGAGGGATATCAAGAAAACAGGTGTCCCTCATTATAAAGGTATAAAAAAACTGAGAGCCATCGGCAACGGGACTCTTGAAACGGTTGAGGCGGAATGCGGCTCTGAAAAAATATCGTTCAAGGCTGACATGCTCCTGCTTCACTTTGGTGTAATTCCCGAGACACATATTTACAGAATGCTCAAATGCCATATGCAATGGCATGAAAAATACCGGTATTGGCAGCCTGTAACCGACAGCTGGGGACGGACCAACTACGAAAAAATCTTTGCCTCCGGCGATGGTACCGGCGTCGGGGGTGCCCTTGCGGCCGAAATCAAAGGCGAGTTATCTGCCCTTGAAGTAGCTCATTGCCTTGGAATAATCCCTACTTACGAGCGGGACAGCCTGGCTGCATCACACCGGGAATCGCTGTTAAAAGACAGCTATCCCAGACCGCTTATTGACGCATTCTTCGCGTTTAATCCGGCGAACTTCACGTTCGATGATGATACCGTTCTCTGCCGATGCGAAAACGTAACTGTCGGAGATATCAGGACCATCATATCCCAGGGGGTGACCGAGCTCAATGAAGTGAAAGCGATCACCAGATGCGGCATGGGGCCCTGCCAGGGACGCATGTGCGGGCCGGTGCTCGGTGAGATCGTGGCCGCCGAACTTGACGCCCGGGTTCCCGAAGCGGGGCTTCTTACCATACGGCCACCGCTCAAGCCGATTCCCCTGGGGGAACTGGCAGCAATGGACATAGTCGCCGATGGAGTTGACCCTGCAAACCTGTTTAAGAACCAGAGCAAATAATTATCAAAGTCAGGAGAATGGAATGAGCGCTATAAAGCGAATCGAGACTTCCGAACGAATGAGCAAAATTGTTATTCATAACGGAACTGTATACCTTTGCGGCCAGGTTGGTCACAGTTCTGACGACCCTGTTTCAATAGGTTGCCAGACCGAAAACATGCTCGCCAGAGTGGACGCCCTGCTAGCGGAAGCCGGCAGCAGCAGGAACTCTATTTTATCAGCGACGATCTACCTCCGCGACATGAAGGATTTTGCCGAGATGAACAAGGTATGGGACCGCTGGACCCCCGAGGGCCATGCCCCGGCAAGGGCCTGTGTCGAGGCCAGAATGGCACGACCCGATCTGTTGGTTGAGATATCCGTTATTGCCGCTCTTGAGGAGTAATCATTCACATTCATACAGGTACAGGCATACGTTTCATCCAACTAAAAATCAGAACAAAGGGATCAGCAGTATTGTAATATCTGACAATTAACCTTTAAAGCGGAATCGTCGAAGTCGGAGGAGAAGTGTATGGAGAGGTTTTTTAAGTACATTCTGCCACTGCTTATCAGTATCGTCGCGGCAGTGGAATTTTACCAGGTTCTGATGAGATACGTGTTCGAGCTCCCGGTCATGGGGCTTGATGAACTACTCATCTATCCGACCCTGTGGCTGTATCTGCTTGGTAGCGTCAATGCCGCTCGGGAGGACACACAGATTAAGGCCAACGTCCTCGACGTATTTCTGAAAACCGATAAGTCGAAACTTGCGGTCCGGGTCGTGGCCGACATCATGTCGGTTGTCGTTTCCATCTGGCTCACATACTGGGCATGGGATTATTTCGTCTACGCCAAAACAGTGTGGAAAGAGAGTCCGACCCTCTATATCCCCACATTCTGGGCAGAATGTTCCCTGTTTATCGGGCTGGTCCTGATGACGCTCTACAGCGGCTGGTACATGCTGATAAACATGCGCAGGCTCGCAACCTTTCCTGCACCGGTAAAGGAGTCTTAAGATGGAAATTGTAACTGCTTCTCTCATCGCCTTGGGCGTTCTGGTCCTGATGCTGACATTTGGCGTAGCGCTGCCGTTTTGTTTCGGTGGTGCGCTGATGACCATGTACTACCTTGCAGATGCCACCATGGAAGGGACCATGGTCTGGGGATACTCTCAGCTTGCAAATCCGGTTCTTCTTTGCATCCCGCTCTTTGTCTTTGCCGGCACGATCATGAGTGAAAGCGGCATTGCCGCCAGCCTACTTAATTTTGTCAATGTGTTTGTCGGCCGCATACGGGGCGGGCTTGGTGTGGTTGCCTCCGTGAGCTGTGCCATCATCGGCGCCATCTCAGGAAGCGGTCTCACCGGTGTTGCCGCCACCGGCCCATTGCTGATTCCAGAAATGGCCGAAAAGGGCTATCCCCGTGGGTACGCAACCGCCCTGGTGGCCAACTCCTCAGTACTCGGTCTCCTCATCCCTCCAAGCGTCACCATGATTATCTACGGCTGGGTGACAGATACTTCCATTCTCGCCTGCTTCCTTGCGACACTTGGCCCCGGTTTGCTGATAACTTTTCTCTTCTCTGTGGTCAACCTTGTCATGGCCCGCAAGTTTCCTCTCAAACTCGATCCCCCCTTATCTAAAAAAGAAATGGTGAAGGAAGCTGTCAGCTGCTCCTCACGGGCAATTCCGGCCCTTGTTATGCCGCTTATCATCCTGGGTGGAATATATGGCGGCATCATGACCCCCACCGAGGCCGCCGCCGTGGCGGTAATCTATGCAATCCCGGTTGGGTTTCTGATCTATAAGGGTTTGACATGGCCAACGTTCCTCAAAGCCGCCAAAAGCTCCGCCACTGCGGTGGGCGCCATCATGGTCATGATTATTTTCAGCCTGATGCTCAGTCAGATATTTGTCATGGAGGATGTTCCCCAGGCTCTGGTTGAAGGAATATTCACGGTCACAGAGAACAAAGTGCTGCTGCTTATCCTGATAAATTTTCTACTGTTTTTTGTTGGCATGATTGTCAACGACATCACCGCGATAATCCTGATTGCGCCACTTCTCCTTCCTCTCATGGAGGCAATTGGGGTCTCTCCGATCCAGTTTGCGGCGATAATGGGTGTGAATACCGCCATGGGGGGAGTGACTCCACCTTATGCCTCCATCCTGTACCTGGGTATCCGAATCGGTAAAGTAGAATTCTCAGAAGTTATTAAGCCAGCGATGCTATTGATTCTCTGCGGCTATGTTCCTGTCGTTTTTCTTACCTCGCTTTGGCCAAACCTGTCTCTCTTTTTCCCGAGACTTTTTGGTTATTAATCATCAACCCCAATCAGGAGTTCGAAATGAAGAAGCGTTCAATTGTTGGTTCGTTAATTGTTGCAGCGAGTATGTTACTGGTGACCGGCACCCTTCAGGCCAAAACCTATAAGATTTCACACGTCAGACCCCAGGGGGCCGCAATAGATACTGATTTACGTTGGTTTGCCGATTCTATAGAAGAAGCATCTGACGGGAAGATAAAAGCCAAGGTGTATCCAGCCAGCGCCCTTGGGGATTATACCATCGTTCAAGAGCGTGTAGGTCTTGGTGCTGTAGATATGGCCTGCCAACCCCCCTCCTCTGCTGCTGACAAAAGATTCCAACTGGTCTATTTCCCATATATGATGAAGAACTGGGAGCAGGCGCGTAAGAACTACGCAACCGATGCGCCTCTAAGAAAGGTTGTCGCTGAACTCTATGATAAGCAAAACATCAAGCTTCTCGCCGCATGGCCTGTATACTTTGGTGGCATTGCATTTAATACCGACGTACAAGACTACGGGAACCCCGAAGCAGCCAAGGGCATCAAACTGCGCGTTCCCCCGATGAAGACATTCCAGCTTCTTGCCGATACCACAGGATACCTCGGCACCCCGATTCCATTTTCGGATGCTTTTACTGCTGTCCAGACCGGTGTCGTTGACGGCGTGATCGGCTCAGGTGCAGAAGGCTATTATTCCTCCTTCAGGGATGTGACCAAAAATTATCTGCCGTCAAACACCCATTTTGAGGTGTGGTACCTGATCATGAGCAAAAAGAAATACGACAAGCTCTCCCCGGAAGGACAAGAGCAGATCCAGGATATCGCCAATCAGTTTGAGGATCGTCGTTGGGAAGTAGCGGCAAAAGATCAAGAGGCAAATGAGCAGCGTCTTGCTGATTATGGCGCCACAATTCTCCCTATTAGTGAAGAGGAAATTGACGCAATAGCACAAAAAGTCAGAACTGTTGTCTGGCCGCAGATCCAGGAAGATGTCGGTACAGAGTGGGCTCAGACCGTTCTGAACAGCATCGTTGAATAACTGACCGCCAGGACATCGGTCCGCAATAATTCAAGTTGCGGGCCGATCCGTTTCACGCTTGAGGTTGGCTGAAATCGATTGTTTTCCTGATCCCTGTTCTGACTATTCGGTTGAAAGACTGCCGCTCAATAAAGAACTCAATCTCATCATTACTGGTGATTGACTTTTGAACAGATCAAATCCAACGGTTATTTAATACCCTGATAGAGTTTTTGATCGAGGCAGGTTGATCAAGAAATATTTTCTGGCAATGGATGCCATTCTCCCACTATTCACATCTGCTTTACCAGCTAACTCACCCCACCTTGAGAATACCCCTGAACTGGAGCCACTCTGGTCTTTCTGGCTCTTTTTCTCGCTTATCTGAATTAGTATGGACTTTTTCGGCAGCCTCAATGAGAAAATCTGCAAAGAAAAATTCGATCGGTACTCTCTGCACTTGACTTATTCGGTCAATTGACCTAATATCTCAGTCAAGTGACCTTCGACATTCATTTTCGTCAATGTTCACCCTGTCTCCTGGTGTGGTAGCAGCGCTTAGGTACTGACAGACTGTATTTTCCGGATCGCTTATCTCCCTACTCTCTCTCTCTTCAAGCGGTTCGCAGTCGAGGGGGGAAGGCTTCTGGTCTTCCTCCCTCGACTTTTTTCAGGTAACGACAGACACACTGTTCTTCTAAAGAACAAATAAACATTCCAGTATTTTTTCACCTATTCCGGTCGAACTATGAAAAAAACTGAGAGTACCAAAGAACAACTCATCACCAGTGCCGGCGAGCTCTTTGCAGACAATGGGTTTGGCGCCGTAAGCACCAGAATGATCGCTGACAGGGCCGGAGTCAAACTCAGCGGAATTCATTATCATTTTGGCAGCAAGGAAAAGCTCTATATAGAGGCCTGTCTTACTGCCCACCGCCGTTGTCAACTCACGACTTTTGCCGATATTCTTGAAGAAAACCCAGCTCTCGCTTCAACACCGGAAGGCCAGGCAGAAATAGTCAGAAACGCTGTTTTTCGCTGTTTTCACGATCACTTCTATTCCAAGCGCCCCGAATGGGAAGTTAATCTTCTCCTGCGGGAAATGATCACCCCCACCAACGCCATGACCACTCTGGTCGATTTGATTTTCAGACCGGAAGCGGAGAGCGCCGCACTTTTTTACCAGCAGGTAAAGCCAACAGCCAGTTATGAGGAAGCGGCCGCCTGGTTTGATCTCATGTATGGTGAAATATTCTTCTATACCGTTGCCCGAAAAACCATCCAGATGGTTCGCGGTGTCGAAACTCTCAGTACCGAGTTTTACCAGATGGCTGCAGCAAAACTTGCGCGAGCCATGATTCTGGAAGCAGATCTCCCGCTTCCGGCAGATTTGACATAGCTATTGCATCGGGTCACTTACTGAAAACACGCTTTCTCTCTTTTTCAATCCTTCAAAGACAGCCAGGATAGCTCCGGGATTAAAGTCTCATCCCTATTTCCCACACAAAAAAACCGGCAAGGGTTATAGTCCCCCGTGCCGGTTTGCGGTATCAGTTCAACTCTGTGGTCTCGATCCGGTCACTACCGGAAATGGCTGCGGACTCCATCGCCTCGATATCCTCTTCAGACATTATCTTCATCCGCAAAAACTGCTTTTTGGAAAAAAGCGCAAACTCACCATCCGCTGCGGCACAAAGCTCGCCATGCTCGTCATGAATTTCGGCTCGTACCAGGGCCCGCCTCTCGGTTGGCTGCTCCCTGATATAGCCGGTAACTGTCAATTTAGCACCTATTCGCACAGGGCGATGGAAAGATACCGTCATAGTCTTGGTGAGCATAAACCGACGTGTCAGGATAATTACCGTCCACCCCATGGTCTCATCGAGCATGGTGGAGAGTATCCCGCCATGAATGAGATTAGACCAGCCGCGAAAGCGTTTATCCATCGTAAGCCGTGAGCGCAACATGCTCCCGTTCGACTCAAAACGCATCTGTAAGCCGTGGTTATTACCCGGACCACAGCCAAAACATTCCTCATCTGCAGACTTCAGAAACCTCCATAATGGTTCCGTCTCTTCCGTATGGCTCTCGTACATGCCATCTCCTTTTCTGTGAAAAATTGCGCATATTTGAATGGAAAATATCGTGACTTTCGATATGCAATTAAGGTTGCAGCCGGATGTTGCCGTTTTCTGCAACTCGCATTCTGATCACTCCCTCTTCGGCTGTGGCGAAAGTCCGGATCTTATGACTGAGTAATTGATCAACCAACTCACGCCCAGGTCTGGCACCACTGATTATGACAACCTTCGGCTGAACACGCTCGAGTAGGGTTTGTGAGATTCTATTCTCTTCACCGGCTCCGAACTGCAGAACCATGGAATTCAGATCCTGCCTGGAGCGAAGCATTCTCTCCTCGCCATTTGCTGAAACATCACCCAACAGTAGAAAGCGGAAATCGTTAAACTCCACCAGAAGCGCCAACGCACGGCTGGTGTAGTCTCCCCCCCCCGCAAAGGCCACCGAAGGATGAACCACCTTGATCCGCATATCACCACACTTCCAGGAGTCCCCCCTGGCCAGTACGGAGTACGGCAGATGAAACTGCAGTTCGCTATACTTCCTGTAGCCGTCCTCGGATTCATTCATGTCACCATTATCCGAGAGCTCTAAAATTTTCATGGAATCAAACAGAACCTCCAGACCACCATAAAGCTGCTTATGTGGATGGGTGATTACCACAAAATCAAGCGTCTCGATCCCTCTCTCCTTGAGTAGGTGGGCAATCTCATCACCATATTTTCTGGGGCCGGCATCCACCAGCATTGCGCACTTGCCGGGTTGATGCAGCAGGGTGGCATTACCATCTCCCACATCGGCGAAATAAATATCCACCGGTTTCGCCAAAACAGAAACAGCAGGAAAACCCCAGATCAGGGCTAAAAGCAGACAGCACGCAATTCGAGTCCCCATTAAACTCCCCTCGTGGCCTGAAATTGTATCTCCTTTTTACGGACCTAAAAAATTCTGCGCATGTTCAAATGATATCTGTTGTGCGCACATTGTTCAAATCCAGGCAGCTCTCTTACCCTTGTTTTTCCTGCTTCTCACTTTCTTGGGGCGATATGGCAATCTCTTCCACCCCGGCCGATTCTTGTCGGACGGCGCGGATTATCGGGCCAACGTCGGGGAGGTATTCGTGAAAAACCTTGCCGTAAATACCCCAGATAGTGATGAAAAGCGCAGCTATTATGGGGCCGATTATAATTCCGAGCAAGCCAAACATGGTGATTCCGCCGAGGGTTCCGAAGAGTACGAACAGATCATGCATCTCCGTATCTTTGCCCACCAAGCGTGGTCGCACCAAATTATCCAGGTTACCTGCGACCGCTCCACACAGGATAACCAGAATAATGACACCGGTGAAATTCCCCAACAGCGCCAGAATAATTACCGCAGGTCCCCAGACAATAGCAGTACCGAAAGCAGGGATAATGGAAGTAACAGCCATTACACTTCCCCAGAACACCGCACCCTCAATACCGGCAATGGCAAAGGCCAGGCCGCAGATCGTGCCCTGCATGATCCCGATAATGATCGTGCCCTTGATGGTCGCCCTGGTTACGGAGGTGAAACGCTGCAGCAGGAGCTGCTCGTCTTCATCCTCTAAAGGCAGAAAGTAGAGGATGCGCTCCAGCAACACATCACCCATAGTGAGAAAATAGAACATCACGTAGAGCATTATGATCGCACCGAATAGCGCATTCACGGTCATACCGGCAACTGACTGCAACGATTCAATCAGAAAGCTCGACACCGTACCGACCAGCTCTCCGGCTTTCTGGACAAGCACATCCCGATACGGCAGTAGCAGCTCATAATATGGAATTTTCTCTAAGAAACGACCGACTGCAGACGGTTCATTAATAAATTCCTGCACCCAGGGCGTGACAGACTGGCCCACATTGATCGCCTGGCCGACAACAACGCCGATAAGGATTGTGAGAGGTATAAGCACCACCAGTACGATGCCGATAACAACCAGGATAGACGCGATATTCTGCCTGCCACCGATCTTGCCGCTCAACCACCTGTGGGTCGGGCTGGCCATGGATGAAAAGAGTGCCGCCATGAATATCGCCATCAAAAAGCCTTGAATCATACTCAGGAATATGGCCGAGATGAGTACCACCAACCCCAGCAACACCGCCTTGTGTACAGCTTCCTTCTTCATTTCTATTCACTCTCCGAAAATCGTTACTGTGGTTATGTCCATAACATTCTATTGCAAATCCGGGAGAGTATTCAGGCTCACTACATCTCCCGGTTTGACCGGCGGAAAATTACGGCCGGCCAAAACTGTGGCATTTAGTTCCTGATACCTCACATAATCGTAGTATTACAACATAGTACTGCAATTTCGCATAGAACAACATACGCCTTGACGCCTCAGGTGATTCTCCATTCCGCACGCCTTCCGACTCATTCCTTGCCCAAAAGGCCCGCTTGATGCCGGACCTTTCACGGTCTGCCGCTCTCGAAAATGAGCTATTTTTTCCAGAAGTCAGGCAAAAAGATCACCAGGGCTGAAAACATCTCCAAACGGCCGACCAACATATTCCAGGAGAGAAACCACTTGCTGGCGTTTGACAAAAAGGCATAATTCTCGGTCGGTCCCACCGCACCGAAACCGGGGCCGATATTCATCAGTGATGCAATTACGGCACTCATGGCGCTGAGGTAATCCACCGGGTCAAAGAGAACCACCAGGCAACCTCCACCCAGGACGAGCAGGATATTTACAATAAAATAGCATACCGCCAGGTCGATTACCCCGGCCTCAACCGGCCTGCCATTCAAACGCACCGAGTTGACCGTCATCGGCTGCACATAGATACGCCGCATGGTCGCATACATATATTTGAAGATGAGCGCATAATGAACGATTTTGATACCGCTGGTGGTGGAACCGGCGCAGGCGCCAATGAAGCAAACTACAAAAAGCAGCATAATTGCCGCCTGGGGCCACAACTCATAGTTGGCAGTGGTAAAGCCGGTTGTGGTTAACAGTGAAACTACCTGGAAGGACCCGAATCTTAAGCAATCTGTAAAGGTAGAGTATGAACCGCTGCCATAGAGCACCAGACTGGTAGCCATAACGAAGAACAGTACAATCACCAGGTACCAGCGAAATTCCGTATTTTTAGCTACCCCGCGAAAATCACCTTTTATGAATTGGTAGAAGAGACCAAAAGTGATACCACCGAGAAACATAAAGACTATGATGACCCAGTCGATATAGGCGCTGTCAAACGCCTGCACGCTGGCATTGCGGGTAGAGTAGCCTGATGTTGAGACTGTTCCGAAGGCGTGGCAGAGGGCATCAAAGAGCGACATGCCGCCAAACTGCAAAAGGACGGTCTGAATAAGATTCAGGGCCAGATAAATAGACCAGAGCCAGAGCATGGTGTCCTTATTTCTGGCTTTGAATTTCTCACCGGTTATCACCTGCCCCGGACTTGACTCCGCCCTGAAGATACGCACCCCACCCATGCCGTGGGGCAAAAAAAGCAATGTAAGGGTCAAAAAGCCCATCCCCCCGAGCAGATGCGTCTGGCTACGCCAGAACAGTAGCCCGTGCGGCACAGATTCGATATCAGTCAGAATCGTCGCACCGGTCGTGGTATACCCGGACATCATTTCAAAAAATGCATCGGTAAACGATGGAATCGTGCCATGCAAAATAAAAGGCAGTGCAGAAAAGGCTGAAATCATGACCCAGCCGAAAGTGGCCAGGAAAAGTCCATCCTTCATACTGAAATCATAATTTTTGCGATAAACGTGTTTGATCACCAGGCCTAAACTAATTGTGATCAGAGCAGAAATAATCAGAGCATTCAGGTCGTCGCCCCCAAACCAGAGAGAGCAGAGTATCGGCATTATCATGGAAGAGCCGGTGACAACCAGTAGGACTCCGAAAACATTGAGAATTGATCTGTAATTCATAGCTGATACATTCCCCCAGACTACGTCACAGGGCTTTTCCCCAAAACGAAGCCGGAATCATAGGGCAGCTGCAACCCTGAAATTCTGCCAAACCCGACAGGACCTAACATACCGGAAAATAGGAACTTACCAGTCTGCCCCTGGCGAATCGACTAAAAAAGTGAGAGCAACCGGCCTCAATGGCGGCCGGTCCTCTCGTATCTTTTAACATAACGTTCTGAAGATCAATAGGATTTCATCCATATTGAATCAGTTTTCCAAGGAAGGCTAGGAGGAAGAGTCAACTATATCCTGCTGCATCATTTCGATAACGCGGACAGGATCGTCAGCTTTGGTGATAGGGCGGCCGACCACGACGTAATTGGCGCCATTCTTGATTGCCATTCCAGCGGTAACCACACGTTTCTGGTCATCACCGGAATCGGTTACATTGGCACCGGGACGAATGCCCGGGGTGACAATGAGAAGTTTCTCACCCAGCTCTTTACGCATTCTCTCTGCTTCCATGCCAGATGAAACCACACCGTCACAGCCCAGTTCGAGGGCACGTTTGGCACGGTAATAGACCAAATCCTCAACAGACTGGGTCATGCCCATGGCACGCATATCCTCTTCGCCAAAGCTGGTCAGCACAGTAACTGCCAAAAGCTGCATATCACCTCTGGCTTCCATGGCAGCCCTGATGATGGGGTCATTACCATGGATGGTTGCAAAGGTTACACCCCTGCTGTTCACCTGCTCCACTGCCAGCTTGACAGTTTCGGGAATATCAAAAAATTTCAGGTCAAGCATGACTTTATGACCTCTGTCCACGATCCAGTCCACGGTGTTGAACCAGTCTGACATAAAGAGCTGCAGCCCAACTTTGAAAAAGCCTGCATGCGACTCGCACCGTTTGACCATTTCCTTGGCCTTCTCCGGATTATCAACATCCAGAGCGACAATTATCCGATCCTTTAACGGGATTTGCTGTTCACTCATCTTGTACTCGAAGGGTAATATTTTAACAGGTGGCAGACCCGCAGTAACATGCAGGGTTTATTATGCACCACCAGTTGGTGAAAATCCACGCTGTATTTACTCCCATTGGGACTGTTCTGCAAGTAGTGAGAAAATCCGGGAACACTGCTGCGGACTCGGGGTCTCACCACTTTCAGGCAACAGTTTCACAATTTTCTCAAGCTCGACGCCCCGCTCAGCATCGGCGACCGAAGCGACAACAGACGTTCCCTGTGCTCTTAACCTGAGCCATTTTCCCCTGTCCGTGCTTTTGCTTATGCAGGCAGAGGCAATATCAGACATCCACTGCTCCAGATCCCTGGTTTCCAACGCCTCCTCAGCTGAGGCTCTTTCCCGCTCCTCATCCAGGGACATCGCTTCAGGCATTGCCCGCTTCTGCAATGATTTTGTCTGGGGCTGGACAGCGTCTGACGATACCTTTGGAACAGGCACTCTCTCCACCGCAGACTGCTCCATAACTGGGGCGGAAGGAGCAAAATCCTGCTGATTGATCTCCCTCGGCACTTCGCGGATATTGAGGAAGACGACAACACTTGCCGCAATGGCAAACGCCGAACCAAGCCAGGTCAGGTTGCGAACAGTTGAGGCAGAGCGTGACGTGCCGCCGCTTCGTTCCACAGAGGCAATACTGAAACTGATTGCCACCAGGGCATTATAACATTTTTTACACTCGGCAAAATGCGCCATCGCCTGCTTTTTTTCTTCGGGAGAGCTGGTTCCCATGGCTATCGAAGCCAGTTGCTCATTGGTAAGGCATGTTCCGCTGTCAGGCGCTTCCTGCTGGTCTTTTTCTTCAGCAGCGAGCGCCAGTTGTGCCGTCAGCGCATCCTTTTTTTGATGTGTATCTATACGCTCGTTTTTCTTATTCTGCTCGTTCGCTGTCATGACTGAAATCACTTATTGTGTCGAACAATTGCCCGCTTCGACCTTTTTATTTTTGTCCCACCATTGAGGCATAAAAAAACACCTACGTGGCTCCTGCCAATAACCCCGGTTCCTGTTACCGTAATTGGCCGAGGATCTCTTCGGCAAGGCCGGCCCGATCAAAATCATCCCGCAATCGGCTGAGCAGCCGCCGCAATCGACCGTGCGCCTGGTGGCGATTAAGACCGAGTAATTGACCTGCCTGAGTAACGTTCATTCCATCCTGATAACAAAGTTTCAGCAGCAGTTTTTCTTCAGGGTTGAGCTCTATCTGCAGAGAACAGAGCCGGTTCAAATCCCCCTCAACAACCTCTTCGGCAACATCGGTCATGATGGTGAAGAGCATCCGAAACATCTCTTCACGCTGTTGTCGCTCCAGTGTCTCTCTTGGTGGCGGGATTCTGCCATTATCATTTTGCTTGTTATCACCATCAGCATCAGCCTGCTCAAGCTCAACCTCGAGCCCCTGGTGAGCACCGCAATCAACAACCTGTTGCCTGATTATCCAGGCAGCCTCTTCGATATCAACTCCGGGGTTTATTTCTCTGCGGTACCGGCTCTGCTGATCCATTGCGGCCACCGATTCGGCTATATCAAGACGCTCAAGACAGAGCAGTCGATACAGTTTCAACCAGAAACCACCAAGGTTTCGTATCCAGAGCGGAGCTCGTTTTCTGCCAAAGCGGCTCCGGGCAAAATCTTCGAGTAGTCGATAGCACACCGTTGCTATAAACGCTGAGAGATCAGCTTTCCCAGCATATTTCTTTAATCTGCTGCAATCGTCGGCGAGTAGCTTATCTACTACAAAGAGAGCCGCCTCCTCAGCGGTGGTCCCTTTACCAAAACGCCGCACGGCCAATACATCTATCAATTTCCAATGCGCCGTAATCTGTTTATTCCAGTCAATCACCAAGCTCAGCCATCCACATGCAGGTTTTCTTCAAACATTCTCACCGTCCCGGCCTTACGCCCGCAATTTTACACCGAATGACCGGATAATACAGAGATTTGTAGAGCTATCCATTTATTTTCTCAAAATATTTCTATTCAGACTGTTTTTTCCGACACATCTGTTCCCGTTTTCCGTCATCTCTGGAAATGCCTTTGTTAAAAGAAATCCCATTGGCCATACAACCGTCAAAAGCAACCGTATTAAGGGAGGAGGTTATGCAAAACGTTGAACAATCAGCACCCGGCAAAAACTATCAACCAGAGAGAGTAAACAGGTTGGCCGTTATCGCTTCATGCCTTGTTTTGTCGATCACAATCGGCTGTCACCGCTCAGCCATCGAAAACGACGAAGAGAAGAGACAAAGCTTGACCCAAACAGATGAAACCAGCCAAATTGAACCGGCCCTGCCACCACCAATTTCACCGCCTCAAACACTCAATGATGTAGTAATTGAGACAAAAGGCACATTTGCCGCCAAAAGGCTTCATGAGTCTGGGCAGAGAGCTTTCGTCAATGCCGGGGCCGCTCCGTACGGACATGACAGTTATCACCTTCCAGCTCCGGTGATAAATAATGAATCGTATAACGCACAAAAAGAGAATGGATTCATTGCCACCTCGAACGATCAACTCTCGACATTTGCAATTGATGTCGACACAGCCAGCTACGCCAATATCCGTCGTTTTCTAAATAGTGGTCAACTTCCACCCGTTGGCGCCGTACGGATAGAGGAGATGATTAACTATTTCGATTATTCACTCTCCCCTCCCCAGGCAGAACCCTTTGCGATCCATGCCGAGCTTGGCAACGCTCCATGGAACGAAAGCCATAATCTGCTGAAAATATCCTTAAAAGCCAAAGAGCTCGATGGCAAAGAGCTGGCCCCATCGAATCTTGTTTTTCTGATAGACGTCTCCGGTTCCATGTCTCAGCCAAACAAGCTGCCACTGCTGCAGAAATCGTTATATATGCTGGTCGATCAACTTTCCGCCAAGGACCGGGTAACGATTGTAACCTATGCAGGATCTGACAGTATCGTACTGCAGCCGACTGCCGGTGATAAAAAAGAACACATCCGGGAGGCAATCAACAGCCTGGCATCGGGCGGATCAACCCACGCCTCTTCAGGAATCCATACAGCGTACCGACTTGCCGAACAGGCATACATGCCCGGCGGCAACAACCGGGTTATCCTCGCCTCGGATGGTGATTTCAACGTCGGCGTTACCAGCAGGGATGAACTTCAGGAGCTGATCCGAAACAAAAAAGAGAGCAACATCTATCTCACCGTGCTTGGTTTCGGCATGGGAAATTACGCTGACGACACCATGGAACTTCTGGCCGACAGCGGCAACGGCAACTATGCATATATCGATTCTATTCTGGAGGCAAAAAAAGTTCTGGTCAAAGAACGTGCTTCCACCCTTTTCACCTTAGCCAGAGACGTAAAACTGCAGATAGAATTTAACCCTGAGATTGTTGGGGCCTACAGATTGCTCGGCTATGAAAACAGGTTGCTGGCCGATGAAGATTTCAATGACGACAGCAAGGACGCCGGGGAGATCGGGTTAGGGCATACGGTAACCGCCCTGTATGAGCTTATCCCGGCCGGGAACGCGGATCTGCCAGATGTCGACCCACTGAAATATAGCCTGACCTCCAGCAGCACCGCGCCCAGCCAGGCCGATAAAGGTGGCGGTTACAATAGCGAAGCCGCTACCATCAAACTCCGCTACATCCTGCCTGGCAGCCCAGGTTCGGTAAAACAAGAACTGGTCGTTAAAAATCATCCCAAAGAGCTTGCTGCAACCTCGGATGACTTTCGCTTCTCAGCCTCAGTTGCCGGGTTTGGCATGCTGTTGAAAAACTCCGAATATATCGGCAGCACAAACTATCAGCAACTACTGCTGCTCGCTAAAGGCTCCCGTGGCCCAGATGAAGAAGGATACCGGGCGGAATTTATCCGCCTGCTCGAAATGGCCAGCCTTATCAAACCCGCCACCTGACATCCTGGTTGAGTAAGTAAAAAAACTTCCAGCCGCAATGTACCGGCGGCTGGAAGACTTTTCGCCTCTTTTATTTAGCTGCAAATTGTCACAGCGTTATACGCCCCAAAAAGCCCTTTACTAATTCCTTTTACGCCTATATCCTTCTAGAAAAGCGACATTTTTCATTCAGAGAAACAATCTCTTTACTGCTTTTTTCCCTGTAATTCACAGCTAAGATTACACCGGCCAAAGCCGGGAGGAGCGCTTATGACAGTAAAAATTTTCATAAGACGTAAAGTGGCTGCCAACAACATTCTTGAACTCACTGTACTACTAAAAAAATTACGGGCTCTCACGCTGAGCCAGCCCGGTTATATTTACGGCGAGACCTTGCGACGCCTAGATCAGGATAATGAGTGTCTGGTCATCAGCACCTGGCGCTCCCTGGAAGACTGGGATAACTGGTTTCAGAACGATGAGCGGGTGGCTATTCAGCAGCAAATCGACGAACTCCTCGGTGAAACTACCGAATACGCCATCTATGAGGTGTGAGCTACCGTTAGAGGGGCGGGCGAATATACCCCACACGAAACCCTGCCCCAACACCTTTATTTTATTGATTTCATTTCTTTCAAGCAGAAATGTTTCAAACCCATGTAAGCTGTCAGGCTCCTGACAGAAATCAGCTCCCACCTCTGTGTTACATCAGTAAATCTGATTAATCCAATTATTCTAATGCATTTGTCCGGCCCCTATGCATGGTGTACATTGACCTCCTGCGGTTTATTTTTTATACCAGTCAACCCTTCAACAGGAGGAGGTGTACGCTGATGATAATTGAAGGTGTCAAGCTGATGTTTGTGGGCATGACTACGGTCGTGTTGTTTCTGCTCTTCATGATCCTGCTGATCCAACTGGTGTCCCGTCTGACCCGTGAGGCCACCGCCAGAGAGCTTGCAGCAATCAAACTGGAGAGGGAGCTTCTGGCACGAAGCAAAAAAGAAAAGGCGGCCTCAAGTGATGCTGATGAAGACATCGCCGTAATCGCTGCCGCTGTGGCGGCGTTCGAGGCAGAGAAGTTTGCATGCAGTTGAGCTCGACTCCTGAAACTCACTGACCGGCAAGGTCAAAATTTTCAGGAAATGTTGTAAGAGATAAAACCTAAAGCGAGGAGAGTAACGTGGGCAAGAAAGTAATCAAATTCATGGATACATCCTTCAGGGATGGATTCCAATCTGTTTTCGGCGCAAGAGTTCTCACAGACGATTTTCTTCCGGCAGTAAAAGCTTCCGTTGAAGCTGGTATCGACAACATCGAAGCTGGCGGCGGTGCCAGATTTCAAAGCCTGTTCTTCTACTGTGGTGAGTCCGCATTCGACATGATGGACCGTTTCCGTGCGGAAGTCGGCCCGGACGTAGCTCTCCAGACTCTCGCCCGCGGCATCAACGTCGTCGCGCTCAGCCAGTGTCCACGTGATATCATCGATCTGCATGCCAAGATGTTCAAGAAGCACGGTATCACCACCATCCGTAACTTCGACGCCTTGAATGATATGCGCAACCTGGAGTATTCCGGCGAGCGTATTGACCACCACGGGCTCAATCACCAGATCGTTATCTCCATGATGGAACTGCCTCCAGGCTGTTCCGGTGCGCATGATCCCGAGTTTTACATCGATCGCCTCAAGCAGATTCTCGCTGCCGGTATCCCATTCCACTCCATCTGCTTCAAGGATGCCTCCGGAACCTGCAACCCGAATAAAGTTTATGAAACTGTAAAAGCTGCCCGTAAGATTGTTTCCGAAGACACCACCCTCTGGTTCCACACCCATGATACAGCAGGTATTGGCCTGAGCCAGAACATGGCGGCCATCCAAGGTGGTATCGACGGTATCGATCTTGCCAAGACCCCGGTTTCCGGTGGTACCTGTCAGCCCGACATCCTCTCCATGATGCATATCCTGAAGGGCACCGACTACACCCTCGATATGGATTACAAGAAGATACTGGTTGCTGTGGACGCCTTCGAGGAAGCAATGAAGGATTACTTCTTCCCGCCGGAAGCAAAGATGATCCACCCCAACGTTACCCTGTCACCAATGCCTGGTGGGGCACTTACCGCCAACACCATGATGATGCGTGACACCGGCACCCTGCATCTCTATGCCGATGTTATTAAAGAGATGAGCGAAGTTGTGGCCCGTGGTGGTTTCGGTACCTCCGTTACTCCTGTTTCCCAGTTCTACTTCCAGCAGGCGTATCTCAACGTTACCCAGGGCAAGTGGAAAAAGATCAACCCAAGCTACGGTAACATGGTACTCGGCTACTTTGGCCGCACCCCTGTCCCTGCAGATCCGGAGATCGTCAAGCTTGCCTCCGAGCAGCTTGGAAAGCCGGTCTTCACAGAAGATCCTCTCGATATCCTCGAAGATGGCATCCCCAAAGCAACCAAGATCCTGGAAGAGAACAACCTGCCGGTCAATGATGAAAACATCTTCATCATCGCCAGCTGTGAGTCCAAGGGTCTCGACTTCCTGCTTGGCAATGCCAAGGTCAATGTGCGTAAGATCAGCGACGAGAAGCCTGAGGAGAAAAAACCTGCCAAAGCAGCCGCAGCTCCTGCCGCTGCACCGATGGGACCGCGCAACTACACCATTACTGTCAACAACCGTCCATACAACGTGAGCGTCAGCGAGGCCGGTGGCGTTCAGGCCGTTCCTGCCGCAGCAGCCGCTGCCCCGGCACCTGCAGCAGAGGGTGAGGATGTCGATGCTCCGACCCCGGGCAATGTCCTGAAGGTCCTGGTAGCAGTGGGTGATAGCGTCAAGAAAGACCAGCCTATCGTGGTTATGGAAGCGATGAAGATGGAGTCTGACGTTAAAGCTCCTGCGGATGGCAAAATTACCGCCCTGCACGTAGCTGTTGGCGACACCGTTCAGACCGGCGAGCCGCTGGTGACCATCGCTTAAGAGACACTTCCGGTAATAACAGAATCCCGGCTCTGGTCGGGATTCGATACTCTGTCGTCTATGATTTGGATAGCAATATGAAAATACGATTGCTCATACTCTCTGTACTATTGGCCGCCCTAGCATTTGCCGGCAGTGCCTTAGCCACAGACAGGACGGTGGATATAGTGTCTCCAGCTGATGCCAAAGTCGTCCGGATTTTTTTTGAACCCGGAGACTATATCTACAGCGGTGACAAGATAGCCACCCTCAAAAGGGAAGATGGAAATGTTATCAAGTTGCGGGCCGGCCTTGCCGGGCAACTTGAGACACTGACCATCAAGGAATACGATAAAATTCATACAGGGGATGTAATCGGCACCTTTCAGCCTTCCGCAGTTGTTGCCGACATGCCAGGCAGTACATTGACCACTGAGCTTCCATCAATCTCCGAGCTCGCCGTAAATCTCTATAAAACCACTGGACTCTATGGGATCATCGATGGCCAGCAGAACAAAGACTGGACAGTAGGCATCGGCCGGGTATTGATGATTTGTGTCGGCCTGCTGCTGCTCTACCTTGGTATCTTCCGACAGTTTGAACCGCTGCTGTTGATACCTATCGGATTTGGTGCGATTCTTTCCAACATTCCAATGGCCGGCATTGCCGAACCTGGCGGAATCCTGTTCTATATCTATGAAGTCGGTATCATGACAGGTATCTTCCCCCTGATCATCTTCATGGGTGTGGGCGCACTTACCGATTTCGGCCCAATGATCGCCAATCCCAAGACAATTCTGCTCGGTGGTGCCGCCCAGTTCGGTATTTTCACTACTCTGCTTGGCGCATTGATGCTCACTGACATGGTATCGGGAATCAATTTCTCACTGCGTGATGCTGCCGCTATCGGTATTATCGGCGGTGCAGACGGCCCGACGGCAATCTTCCTCTCCAGTCAGCTCTCTCCACGATTGCTTGGTTCCATCGCAATCGCAGCCTACTCCTATATGGCGCTGGTACCTATTATTCAGCCGCCGATCATGAAGTTGCTGACCAGCAAGGAAGAACGCGAAATTAAGATGGTTCAGCTCAGGCACGTCTCGAAGATCGAAAAGATCATTCTGCCGTTGCTGGTGCTTGGTATCTGTGCGGTTCTCTTGCCATCAGCCGCACCGCTGATCGGTATGTTCATGCTGGGCAACCTGGCTAAGGAGTGTGGCGTTATCGACCGCCTCTCCGATACCATCAAGAACTCGCTGATGTATACCGTCACCATCTTTCTTGGTCTCGGTGTGGGTTCCAAACTTTCTGCGGACAAGTTCCTCAACATCGAGACCCTCGGTATTCTCGCTCTCGGTATGATTGCTTTCGCGATCGGCACCGCCACTGGCGTGCTTATCGCCAAGATGATGAACAAGATGTCCAAGACCCCGATCAATCCGCTGATCGGTGCCGCAGGTGTTTCCGCTGTGCCAATGGCTGCCCGTGTTGTCAACAAGGTCGGCCTGGAGGCAAATCCACAGAATCACCTGATCATGCATGCCATGGGTGCCAACGTCTCCGGCGTTATCGGCTCCGCAGTGGCAGCAGGCGTTTTGCTGGCTCTCCTCTAACTGTTTAAACAACAACATCCAGCAAACAAAGGGGGCTGCCTTTTATCAAGGTCAGCCCCCTTTTGATATTTTAGTACCAGCCCAATCGTTAGGTGCATTCAAGAGAATTCATCAAATTCCCCTCAATAAAAAGGCTGAATATTGCTCAAAACATAGCACTATGCAAAGCCTTTGCTTCACCGGCAAGTCAAACTATTGTTACCTTGTAGCGCTTGTATAGCTGCTGCCTCTCCTTAATATTTCAAGCAGGATGCTCTCAACATCACAGGACAAAGCCCAACCTGTTCCAGGACAGACACGGACTGAAGCTGAAGTTTAATTGAGATAACCGGACTGCCTGAAGAGAGGTCATCCGGTTTTTTTTCTATTACTTCAAACCGACATGCACCAGGGCACTAAAAGGCTTAATCGCTAATAATCTGCGATACCTCGTCAGTACAATATGTGAAATCCGAATGTTTACCTGCAATTATGCGTGCAATAGCAATAGCAACTCGATCCTCGGATAGTAATCCAGGGTAAGCGCGAAAAAGGGTGGGAACTGAGTGTCATAGCCTAACAAAATAAGGAACTCCTGATGGATGAACAACAAATCCGACAAGCCTTACAGGCAGTTATACATCCAAAGTTAAAAAAGAGTCTCATCGATATCGGCATGATTCGAAATATCTCAATACATGATGATGTTGTCACTCTCAACCTGGCACTCAAAAGCAAACGATCCCCTTTAAAAAATGTAATTATACGCCAAATTGAAAAGGCGCTGGTAGGTTTACCGGGAATTTCCGCTGTGCAGGTAGACGTCATAGCCTTAAGTCATGAAGAGTTTCATCAATTGTTCCCCAGGGCTCCGTTAAAGGGTGTTGAAAAAGTAAAACAATTTCTGGCTGTAGCAAGCGGCAAGGAAGGTGTCGGCAAAACTACGATCGCTGTTAATGTGGCTTTGGCTCTTGCGCAGCAGGGATATCTTGTAGGGCTTCTTGATGCTGATGTGTATGGACCAAGTATTCCTGTGATGATGGGGATTTCTGAAGCATTAGAGATGAAAGACAACATGATCATCCCCAAAGAAAAGCATGGCTTGAGGGTAATGTCGCTGGGAATGACCACTGGCCGGAACGAAGCGTTTATCTGGCGGGGACCACTTGTCTCCAAAATGATTCATCAGTTGCTGGACCAGGTAGCCTGGGGTGAACTCGATTACCTGGTTATTGACCTTCCACCTGGAACCGGTGACCCATCAATTGCCATTGCCAATGCTCTCCCCCACTGTTCAATCTTAATGGTAACGACTCCCCAGGAAGTGGCCTTAGCAGATGTCCGGCGGGCTATTGAGCTCTTTCGTAAAACAGGGCAACCTTTTGTGGGGCTGGTTGAAAATATGTCCTATTTTCTTTGTGAACACTCAGCAAAACCGATTGAGATATTTGGCCATGGGGGCGGAGAACAACTCAGCAAAGAGACAGGATTCCCCTTGCTGGGCACCCTGCCCATTGACCTTGAACTTCAACAGAGCGGTGACTCTGGCATTCCATTGCTGATATCATCCGAAGGCTCTGCATCTGTTGATGTTTTTCAGAAAATAGCAAAGAGAATAGCCGATCAGACACAATGACTGCCTACTCCCCTCAACATAGCAAGATGACGGGCAGATTGGATGTATATCCAGGTGGTAAAGGCAAGGTGCATACCCCGTGATCCATCCTCCCCCACATCTACGACAACTGAATGGAGGAAAGTACAATGGCTCAACTGGAATGTGCAGGAAAGAACGTCACCATTGATAACGATGGATTTCTAACGAACATTGATGACTGGAATGAGGACGTGGCCAGAGTACTCGCCAAACGTGAGGGGGTAGATGAACTGGATGATCATCAGATAGAAATTATCAAATTTATGCGGGAGTATTACAAGAAGTTTCAGGCATTTCCTATATTAAATTATGTTTGCAAGAATGTGCATCAGCCCAAAAACTGCGTCAGCGAAGCGTTTGTCAACCCGATCAAAGCCTGGAAAATTGCCGGACTTCCACAAGCCTCACATATCAATTTTGAAACCGTTGATGGGGAACATTATGTATTGGATATCTGATAATCAGACGAAAGATTGATAGCCATGAACTTGTGGAGAAGCGGCTGAAGGATCAGGTGCAGCCAACAGCGCCCTTCATTTTTCAGGAAAATATCAGGGACCCGGTTCGTGGCCGACAGGGGTTTTATGATTTACGGCAAATGACGAGTTTGCTCTTGCCAGACGGGCTGTGAGACAAGGTGACGTCATTGAAGATGTTTCGGAATGGGGTTAAACCTTGTTCTAAAAACTCCCGTGCATCGGTTGGACCCATCATCAGCATACGTATATAAAACATAATTTTTACGAGATAATTTTGTGGAACCTCATGTTCCATAACCAGTACCTGCCCCCTGGGCGTTACTACTCGCTTCATCTCTTGAAGTGCAGCTGTTCTCGCCTGACCTTTCAATTCGTATAGCGCATGGGAGCAACAAACAATATCAAAACAGTCTTCACCAAAGGGCAGACATGCAGCATCGCCGTGAACTAGAAGTATTTTATGAGCAGTATCCTTTAGTGCGGCTTTATGCAACATACCGGTAGAAAAATCACAACCAACCGTCAGGGCGTCTACATATTTATCAGCAAAAGCGAGAGCGACTGAACCAGTGCCGCAACAGACATCAAGCACTCGGACCTGTTTTGTCCTCACTGGCTGGGCTGCATCAACAAGAAAATTACGAGTCTCGTTTCTGTAGTGACCAGAATGCAGTGTTATGAAAAAATCATAACAATACGAAAAAACGTTATAAAATTTCTGTCGACCTCTGCGTAATGTTGACATGACTGGAATACCAGTTCGAAAAGGAGGTTATTGGTCCCCCCTGGAATCAAGCCATTATCTTGAGAGTTGGGAAGACCTCTTAATTTTAAGCTATTCCCCTAACCCCTTGCTGCGATTCATGGTTTTGACATCATGCCAGTAAACCGCTCCCTGAGCCCCACGAGATCCAGCACTTCCCCCTGGCCGACATTTACCATGTCGACAAAGTCCCATAAATTGAACGAGCTGCACTCAGCACCCTGGATTACTGGCCACACAGGAGGTGAGGCATGAAACGATCCATCTGCTTTTCGCATATGACGCCGGTCACTTGAAAAGCTGCGGGTATATTCTGCAGCCTTGATGACCCTGAAGAGGGGCGCTTGCGCTATTCTGTCGCCAAACGGGAAGCTGGCGGTAAGATATTCCTGCAATCCACAGCCAAAATCAAGCGTTGAGTCAGGATCGAATACAAACCATTCACCACTATCCTCCGCGATGAGGATTACATGGTAATCCCAACATATAAAATGCGTACCGTCACAGATTTGCTGGGCCTCGAAATGCACAATCCTCTGGAAATTTGAGATGAAAACAGCATGCGGGTCATAACCGGCAAACTCTTGTCGCTGGGCCAGGTGCCAGATGTTCTCTTCACAATAGCAGGGAGCATACCGGATTGACTCTTTATTGATCTTAATACTCATGCACCCTCAATAAGGAGGTTCCAGGCAGGCTCTTTCGTGGCCACCCTACTCTTCCGGCAAGACATTGAACTGCCAGCTACCCACACCACAATATCACTTGCCCCCGCATCCTCGCAGATGTACCTTTTTAACTAATTATCAGTAACAAAAACAGCGGTAGCGCCACAGTGATGCATATTTGACTCGTGTGGTGCCGCCTACAGCACGAGCCTTCACCAACACGGAGAGTATCAATAGTACAAAGATATAATACCTTTTATTCTTATTTTTGGTTAAGATTCTCTCTTCCGTGGCAACAACATGTTTCAAATTTACAACATCGCCGTGCTTACTTCCTCAAAACTGAATCACAAACTACTCCAGCGACCATCGTTGCAAGTCAAATATGATTCACATCCAAATCTTTCCTCGTTTGTTCGCATTATTTAACCAACGCATTCAAGCACATACACACAGCACTACCATGTGGCATTCTTCTTGCCTATAACTGGACATCAGGCAATTTGTCAGTCCAACGTCTGATTATCTGAGTATCACAAGCAGCACCTTACAGTGAAAAATGGTGGCAGAATAGTATGCCCTAAGATAAAAGATTTTTTGCAGGAGAATGTTTTGAGAAAAGAAATACAACAGGAACAGGGACTGAAGAAAACTATCAAGCCTATCCATGCCTGGGCCCTGGCGCTCGGATCAGTACTGGGCTGGGGTGCTTTCGTTCTTCCGGCGCTCAGGTTTCTTCCACAAGCTGGCCCACTGGCAGCCTGTATTGGTTTTGCGCTGGGTGGAATCATGCTGTTTTCGGTTGCCATTTCACTGGGGAATATGGTGAGCAAATACAAGGTAACCGGCGGAGCTTTTGCCTTCTCTTTTGTAGGCTTTGGCCCAACAATTGCCTTTATTTGCGGTTGGGCGCTGGTGCTTGGCTATATCTGTATCATTACCCTGAATGCGACGGCTATATCGCTTCTCACCCGCTTTGTTCTGCCAGGCGTTTTTGAAATCGGCCACCTATACAGTATTGCTGGCTATAGCGTATATGCAGGCGAAATCGCAATGCTCTCAGGAGTGTTGCTGCTGGCAGGTGTGCTCAATTATCGCGGTGCAGACCTGGTGGGTCAGATCCAGGTATTTCTTGCCTTTGCGCTCTGCGGTTCCATACTGGTACTTTTCACAGGTTCAAGTCTTGCCGAGACCGCATCCATCTCCAACCTGTACCCGCTTTTTGCAGAAAACAAGAGCGCCCTTGCCAGTGTGTTAAGTATTGTGGCGATCGCCCCCTGGCTCTATATAGGTTTCGATACCATTCCCCAGGCGGCCGAAGAATTCGACTTCCCCCACGAGCGTGCAATCAAACTCATGCTCAGCGCCATTGGCTGCGGTATTGTTCTTTACTCAATGGTAACCCTGGCCGTTGCCTGCATTATGCCATACCCTGAACTGTTGGCAATGGATGTACCCTGGGCGACCGGAACTGTAGCCAAAATGGCTCTTGGCACATCTGGCAGCGTTATCCTTACCGTTGCGGTCCTCGCCGCTATCTGCACAGGTATCAACGGCTTCTTCATCGCTTCATCCCGTCTGATCTTCTCCATGGGGCGTGCCGGCATCCTGCCTGCCTGGTTTGCACAAATTCACCCTCAATATCAGACTCCACATAAAGCAATCGCCTTCGTTCTCAGCATTTCACTGATTGCACCATTCTTTGGCCGTGAAGTATTGAACTGGGTTGTTGATATGTCTGCTATCGGTACAGTGATCGCGTATATGCTTGCCTCAATGACTGCTTACAAGGTCATGCGCCACGCAGGAGACAACAAAGGGGCAATCCATGGCATTCTCGGCAGTATCAGTTCACTGGTTTGCCTTCTGTTACTCACCGTTCCATTCTCACCTGCTGCCATTGGGATGCCTTCCTGGTATGCCCTGCTTGTATGGATAGCCCTTGGCGCCTGGTTTTACTTTACCAAGATGGGTGCATTCAAAATGCTCAGTGTGCGCGAACAAAGTGTGCGGATTCTTGGTAGCGAACGCCACGTTTATTTCGAAAAAGATCTTAGAAATTAGAAGATAGATTACCTGCCTGGTTGAACAAAGTGTACTCTTGACAGAAACACCAGCAGTACCGGCAGGAGCAAAAAAAGGCAGTGATCAGATTTCTGATCGCTGCCTTTTTTATTTGAAAACCAACAATTTTTTAACTTCGCCAATGTCTCTTCTGAATAGGTGCTTTCCCCCTATCCACTTCCTGACAATCCTGCCTGCATTGCTACAATAGAGCGGAAGCATGCTTTTTTTCAGCTACACATAAAAAAGTTCGTGGCACGATGCAGAGAATGAGATATCCCGATGAACAACTCATTTTTGCATCACCTCCTGCTATCTTTAAACCGCAGTCGAAGAACACAACCCGCGACCAAGAAGAGAATTTACTTCACGATATCTAATAATTAAAACCATCCATCGCATTACATCCACCAGCCATACCAGCCACAGGCTTGACGGATATGTCCAGCAACCGACGGTCCAATGCACTTTTGACTCGACTCTCCAGCTGCCCCCTCTTGAAACAATTCACTTTTGCATCAAGCCGGTAAAAACAAAACCAATTCCAACTCTTTTAACATTCCATATCGAGCACTTAAGGTTTTTTTCTCATTGTGGCATCAGCATTGCAATCATAGAGCACAAAGATTCTCGGCGATGCTCCCTATGGACAGCACGCCGCTCAATAAATACTCAGTAGTCGAATTCTTAATAGCAGTACGAGGTGACAAACATGATCCACGAATTTAATTCTGTACCCAAGATACTCAAAGGAGCCGGCGCAATCGACAGGGCTGGCAAAGAAGTTCAACGCCTCGGTGGTGAGCGTGCAATCATTGTCACAGACCCGGGCCTCTCGGCCCTCGGCCTACAGGCTTCTCTGGAGAAAGCACTTCTCGTTGCAGGAGTACCATTTGTGCTCTATGATCAGGCAGAGCTCGAGCCTAATGCCACCTCAATTCAAAACTGCGTCAATGTCATCAACGAGTTCAAAGCTGATGTACTCATCGGTTTTGGTGGCGGCAGCGCCCTTGATACAGCCAAAGCTGCCTCGGTGCTGGTAAGTCATGGTGGTCCAATTGATAACTACTTCGGGGTTGATATGGTGCCCGGCCCATGTATGCCAATTATCGCCGTACCAACCACCGCTGGTACCGGCAGTGAGATGACATCCATCTCTGTGCTGACCAACAACGAAACCGGCGCAAAACTTGGAATCGTCAGCGACCACATCTATGCAGCCTCAGTAATCCTTGATCCTGCACTTACCACTGGCCTCCCTCCCCATGTCACCGCCATGACAGGAGTCGACGCCTTTGTTCACGCCATGGAGTCTTTTGTCGGTCTGAGAGCAACACCGTTCACCGATGCCCTTAACCTCCAGGCCATGAAGATGATCGCCTTGAACATCCGTAAGGCGTACACCAATGGCAATAACCTTCAGGCTCGTGAGGCTATGCTGTACAGCTCTGCCCTGGCTGGCATGGGCTTTGGCAACACTCAGAATGGAATTATCCATGCCATTGGTACTTCAGTCCCTGCCAGATACAAGCTGCCACACGGATTACTTATGGCTGCGGTGGCACCGATGGGGATTGATTACAACTTCATGGCCAATCCTGAAAAATACGCCATTGTTTTTGATATCCTCACCGGAGCAAACAACGATCACCTCACCACCGAAGAACGTGCCGCCTCCTGCGCCGACGCCTTCAGTGCAATGCTGGAAGATCTCGACATCAAAGAAGGTCTCTCACCTTACGGGGTTACCGTGGAAGATCTCCCCGGTATCGCAACCAGAGCTGCCGCAGCAAAGCGGCTCATGGATAACAATCCCCGCCAGGGTAATGAGAAACAGCTGCTTGCCATGCTGGAAAAGCAGTTTTAGCAGGTCGGAATAGTTTGGAATAGCAAACGTTCCGACGGATTACCTGCCTGAAAAGCTCAGGCAAACTTGTCCATTAAAATCAAAGAAGAACCCTGAGTGACCCGGCGGACCCAAACCTCAACCGCCGGGTCACTCAACCACTACTCAGCATGGAGAAGTATTATGACTAAAAGTGTGACCCCAAATATGACCAATACCCTGCAACAGGCTAAAGATAATTGCTGGTTCCATCTTACTCAGCACAAACCCTATGAAGAGAATGATCCTCTGGTAATTGTCAGAGGTGAAGGAATGCGCGTCTGGGATGCCAAAGGCAACCAGTACCTCGACGCTGTAGCGGGTGGTGTGTGGACAGTCAATGTTGGTTATGGCCGCGAGAGTATCGCCAACGCAGTGCGTGACCAGCTTATTGAGTTAAACTATTTTGCCGGCACAGCCGGTAGCGTTCCGGGGGCCGCTTTCGCCGAAAAGCTGCTTGAGAAAATGCCCGGAATGGGCCGAGTCTACTACTCCAACTCCGGGTCCGAGGCCAATGAGAAAGCGTACAAGATCATTCGCCAGCTCGCCCATCTGAAAGGCGACGGCTCCAAGCATAAAATCATCTTCCGTGATCGCGATTATCATGGCACCACAATCGGCGCTCTCTCTTCAACCGGCCAATTCGAGCGTAAAAATCAGTTCGGCCCGTTCGCTCCAGGCTTTGTCGAAATGCCCCATTGCTGCTGTTACCGCTGCCCGTTCGATAAAGAGTACGGAAGCTGCGACATCGACTGCGCGAGAGCACTGGAGACAGTAATAATCAATGAAGGCCCGGACACTGTCGGCGGCCTGGTACTCGAACCGGTAACCGCAGGCGGTGGAGTAATAGTTCCTGTTCCCGAGTACTTCCCTATCATCAGAGAAATCTGTGATCGTTATGGAGTGCTCTTACATATAGATGAAGTTGTCTGCGGCCTTGGTCGTACCGGTAAGTGGTTCGGCTACCAGAACTTCGACTTCAAACCGGACATGGTGACCATGGCCAAAGGTGTGGCCAGTGGCTATGCTGCGATCTCCTGCACCGTAACAACCGAAGAAGTTTTCGATGCCTTCAAGGCAGACCCCAGTGATCGCATGCACTACTTCCGCGACATTTCCACTTTCGGCGGTTGCACAGCCGGACCGGTTGCAGCACTTGAGAACGTCAGTATTATCGAGCGCGAGAACCTGCTGGATAATGTCATTGAGATGGGTGACTACTTCCAGGATCGTCTCTTCGAGCTCAAAGACAAATATGAAATAATCGGTGACGTGCGTGGCCTCGGTCTCTTCCAGGGGCTTGAACTGGTAGAAAACCGCGAAACCAGGAAACCGGTTGCCGAAAACGTGGCCGCAGGTATTGCCGGCCACTGCATGAGCCAGAGCAAGGTGATCATCGGCCGCACCAACCGATCTTTTAAAGAATACAATAACACCCTTGCCTTCAGCCCGGCGCTTATTTCCACCAGAAACGATATCGATGAGATCGTCAACGCGCTTGATGCAGCTTTTGCAGCCCAGGCCAAATAGGATCATCAAGGTTCACAATTATATAATTAACTTGGAGAAGTACAATGATTGTAGGTGTATTGAAAGAAATTAAGGATAAAGAAAATCGCGTTTGCATGACCCCTGCCGGTGTGGCAACCATGAAGGCGAATGGTCATGATGTTCTGGTAGAAGAGAATGCAGGTGTTGGCTCTGGCTTTGCTGACGAAACATACGTCGCAGCAGGTGCAACCATTGCCAGCGCCGACGAGATCTTTGTCAAAGCTGAGATGATCATGCATGTCAAAGAGCCTCAGGCCGGTGAGATTCCAAAGCTGAGAAAGGGGCAGGTCCTCTTCACCTACCTCCACCTTGCCGCAGACGAGCCACAAACCAGAGGTCTTATCGACTGTGGTGCCACCTGCATCGCCTACGAGACCATTCAGAAAAAAGATCGTTCCCTGCCGCTGCTCACCCCGATGTCTGAGGTTGCCGGCCGTATGGCGATTCAGCAGGGCGCCAAGGCACTCGAGAAGACCAATGGCGGTATCGGCAAACTGCTCGGCGGTGTGCCAGGAGTTGCCCCGGCCAAAGTCATGGTTATCGGCGGAGGTGTGGTTGGCGTGCAGGCAGCCAAGATGGCATGCGGCCTCGGCGCCCAGGTGTATCTGCTCGATATCAACCTCGACCGTCTCCGCTATCTTGATGACGTTATGCCTGCAAACTGCACCATGATGATGTCTTCTCCCGGAGCTATTCGTGAACTCCTGCCTGAGATGGACCTGGTAATCGGCGCGGTGCTTATTCCGGGTGCCAAGGCACCTGCGGTTATCAGCCGCGAAGACCTCAAATTGATGCGCCCAAATACTGCACTGGTGGACGTGGCAATCGATCAGGGTGGCTGCTTTGAGACCTCCAAAGCGACTACCCACTCCGAACCGACCTACGTGGTTGACGGTATTGTCCATTACTGTGTTGCCAATATTCCTGGTGCGGTACCGATGACCTCAACCATGGCCCTGACCAACGCCACCCTGCCGTATGCTGTGCAGATTGCCAACAAGGGCTGGAAAAAGGCCTGTCTGGAGAATGAAGAGATCAAGCTGGGCCTCAACGTCCATGAGGGCAAGTTGACCTATAAAGCTGTATGCGACGCCTTTGATCTGCCCTACACCCCGGTGGAGGAAGTGCTCGCTTAACCCGAGTATTTGCTGTTCTCCCAACCGGTCCCTGCCGCTGTTCACAGGGGCCGGTCAGCAAAACGAGCAAAAGGGCCGGAAGAAACAATCTTCCGGCCCTTTTGCTCGTTTTACACTTGAAAACATCTGGCTTGTCACACCTGGAGGCAAAACACTGGTCAACGCTACAGCGAGATCACCTCACTGTTGATATTATACCGCTGGGCTTTCCTGACGATGGTCGACTGGCTTGTTTGCAAAAGCTTCGCCGCCTTGTACGTGCTTTTGCCTTCAAGCAGAGCCTCCCGTATCATTCTCTCTTCCAGCTCTTCCACAGCCACTTTGAGGCTTTTCGGTTTAAATGCTTTCACCACTGATGCTGCCTCTTCGGGCATCAACCTCATGTGGTGTTCGGGCAATTCATCAACATCTATCAGGTTACTTTCGCTCATTGCCACCAGCAACTCTATACTTGCCCGCAACTCCCGCACATTGCCAGGCCAACGATTATTCATCAGCAAATTGATCAGGCCTATGGACATAGTCTTGTACAAACCGTACTTTTCGTTTGCCTGTGCCAGAAAATGGTTAATAAGGCTGGGTATATCTTCTTTTCTCTCACGCAGGGGAGGGATGTTTACCACCAGCACTCGCAGCCGGAAAAATAGATCTTCCCGAAAAGTACCCTCCTCGACAAGCGAGGTCAGCTCTTTGTTGGTAGCCGCAATTATCCGTACATCAGGTATGAATTGTTTGACCCCGCCAAGACGTCGATAGCCGACTCCATCAAGCACGTGGAGCAGCTTCACCTGCATCTGCAGAGGTAGTTCCGCAATCTCATCGAGAAAAAGAGTGCCATTTTCGGCCAACTCAAACATACCAGGCTTACCCTTCTCCGAGGCACCGGAGAAAGCCCCAGGCTCATAGCCAAACAGTTCCGCCTCCAGGAGATCAGCTGGGATGGCACCGCAGTTAATGGTGATGAACGGGTCATTCCTGCGATTGCTCAGATCGTGAATATTCGTGGCAGACATGGTTTTGCCTGTGCCCGTCTCGCCCAGCAGCAACACAGGTGCATCCACCTTGGCTGCCCGTTCTATGGTGCGCTCAAGATGAATAGCCGCAGAGCTCGTGCCACGATGATCATAATTCCTGCTTTCGATATTTTTCAGCTTTTCACGGTACAGCACCGCCTCCTGCTCTGCCCGAACCAGGCGGGACTTCAGAGACTCCATCTCACTGATATCGCGAATACAGGCAATCACCCGCCACACTTTCCCCTCAGCGTCAAAAACTGGCGTCGAAGTATTCAGGCAGCGTACCCCATCGGAATAATCGTCGAACATCGTCACAGGCTGGCGATTTTTCAATGCCTCCAGGGTAACACAGGTAGAAGTCAGCCCAAGGCTCACCGCTTCGGTGACATGCTTGCCAACAACCTCCTCCGCTTTTACCTGGGCAATGCGTTCCATCGCCTTATTCACTTTGATAGTCACGCCGTTGCCGTCAATTACCCAGACACCGTCATGCATATTATCGAAGATTATCTCCAATTCCTTGCCGGCAGCGACCGACTCCTCAAAGCTGCAGGCAACAGTGAGTTTATGTCCAAAAATGGCACGAATGTTGTTTTCCCTATCCAGCCAGTGCCATGAAAGAATAAAATCCCTGCCGTCCAGCGAGTACATTACTGCAAGCCCCTCTGTGGACTCCTGCAGAGGCTTTGATACACTTTGGGCATTGATCTCCTGTAGCTGCAGCAGAAGAGATGTGTTTACAGCAGAATGGTGTTCGCCGATGAAATAGCTGGCAAAACTCTCATTGCTGTTGATAATCCGCCAATCCTCACCACCGCAAACACAAACGGCCAACTCTTTCTGTATGGTCAGGGCATTCTCGGCCCAAATGGTTCGATCCATGATTCGTGCCTTCATTTCTACAGCATCATTCAATGCAGTTTTCCAAACAATCTTTTCGCCAGCTATAATAGGTTAGGCATATTCACTTCCACCTGAGCAAACAGTATCTACCGATCTCAAACAGCTAAACACTTCCTGGGCATTGGGTTGTGGCTGACTGCGGTGGTGTAAACCGGTCAGACACCCACAACCCTACGGTTCACTCAATTACAGAGTGATTACACTTCAGCAAAAGGGAACTCCGGATCATTGAGCAGTTTAAAAATCCGCTGTTTCTTCCCGGTTTTCGCATCGTGAAAATCAACAAGCTTCTCAACAATATCAAGCATCTCGTTCTCATCGACTTTTCTGGCAATCCGCCTACCGGCCTCCGGTGCAACGCCGCCCTTGCCACCTGCATAGATATCAAAACCATTACGGGTGGTGATAATGCCGATATCAGTGTTTCTCGGATTAGAGCAGCAGGTGGGGCAACCAGATATAGCAACCTTGAACTTGGCCTTGACGTTTTCCCTTTCGCCAAAACGATCCATAATCAGCTTACTGATCTCCGAAGTATCACCTATCCCAAGGTTACAGTGTCCATTACCCACACAGACCCTTGGCAATGGGAATTTTCCTTTTTCCTTAAAAACCGCACCGAGTGCAGCCAACTCTGCCTTGATCTCATCGACCAACTCAATTGACACATTGTTAAGACGAAGATTTTGCGCAGTGGTGAGATACAATTCTAATGAATGCTTCTCAGCAAGTTCATTGGCAGCTTTCATAACAGCAAGCGGCAGACGGCCGGCAGGCACCATCACAATGATGCTTGAGGTCTTTCTTTCTTCCATCTCTTATTCCTTGTTTGCTTCAGAATGAACATAGGTGAATACAGCGATTGAACACAACATTTTGATCACTGCAAAATGGCAGTGGCGGCAATATTACCACCCATGAGGAAAAGTGCCAGAAATAGTACTTTACGGTACTGAGCTTCTGCGAGAAACCCCGAAATCCATATGCCGATTTTAGAACCAATAAGCACCGCCGGAGTCGCCACAAAAAAGTTGGTGATAACGGTTGAATGGATCAAGCCGGTCATGAATTGCGCCCCGACTATAATCACCCCAGAAACGATAAATGCTGCACCTATAGTGCCTCTCACAGCTTTGGCCGGACAACCGCTATAGGCGATATACGCCACCATTGGCGGACCATTGACTCCAAAGGCCAACCCCATGGCTGCAGACAAGACCCCTGCCAGATATCCCCATGAATTTTTTACAACCCGTTCCCCGGCTTCGCCTGCTAAAAAGAGATTCCACAGGGCATAGCCTGCGACAAAACTCCCCAGGGCCACTTTCAACCAGGTTTCCGGCAGGTATTTCAGCACCACGACACTGAGCAAAGCTCCCGGTATCAGGCCAACACCTATCTCTTTCACATAGTCCCAGCGGATGTGTCTCCGGAAAATCCAGGCGACCTGGACATTTAAGGTCAGCACTGTCAACGTGCAGGCAGGAACAGCTATGGCCAGGTCGACCGAGCCGGCAACGAGCGGCATGGCAATCATCGCCGCTCCAAACCCGGCAAGACCATTACCAACCCCGGCGGCAAACCAGGCAAGGGCAAATATCAGGACTTCAGGCATCAGTTTTTCAGGGTCTCTTCGCGCATTTTTCTAAAAAGAGTGGTCCTGTTAATCCCAAGCGCGGCTGACGCCTTGGTGACAGAACCCAGCTGGTCGATGGTCTTCTGAATTACCTGACGTTCATATTCAAGAACAGCCTGCTTCAGGGTTTTCCCACTCATATCGAACAGCCCGGCCTGCATGGCTTCAGCTTCAGGAAAAGGGACGGAACCAGTACCAGATGCCTCCTCCGGTTGTATACGTTGCTGATAGTATGCGGCTTGCATACATGGCGCCAGATCATCCGGGTCTATCTCGTTACCCTGGCAGGTGACCACCAGACTCTGAGTAGCATTTTCCAACTCACGAATATTTCCAGGCCAGCGGTAGGCCATAAAAATTCGCATTGACTCCGGATGACAGGTTACTTCCTTTTTATATTTTCTATTGAACCGTTCCAGAAAATGGTAAATAAGGCCGGGGATCATCTCCGGATTTTCTCTCAAGGGGGGGATATCGACCACAGCTACCCGAAGACGATAGTAGAGGTCGATACGGAAATTGCCTTTTTCCACTTCTGCCTCAAGGTTCCTGTTGGTAGCTGCGATGATACGTACATCAACTTTTTTCGGGGTCGAGGAGCCGACCCGCACCACCTCCTGGTCCTGCAGGACGCGCAGCAGCTTGGCCTGCATGGGCATGGGCAACTCGCCGATCTCGTCAAGAAAAATGGTGCCCTTATGGGCCATCTCGAAATGACCCATCTTGCCCTGGCGGTTTGCACCGGTAAATGCGCCCGGTGCGTAACCAAACAGCTCAGATTCTATCAGGGTCTCAGAAATGGAGCCACAGTCAACCTTGAGAAACACCTGATCCTTTCGCAAGCTACTCTCATGAGCCATACGGGCAAACCAGTCTTTACCTACACCGGTCTCCCCCAGCAGCAAAATGATGGCATCAGTAGTTGCAACGCGCTTAACCAGATCAGCGATTTCATCCCGCTGATTTGAAGAGTACGGGCTCTCACCGTCCTTATTGGATGTGGTTATACTCTCGATATGCTCATGGTAGATCGAAAGCAACTTCTTCTGCTCTTTGATCTGCTCACGCATCTGCCCCATCAGCGTGACATCGCGAACCGTGGTGACAACCAAAGCTATTTCTTTGTACTCGTTGAAAACTGGTGTGCCGCGCAGAACCACACGTTTGCCGTTTCCAAGCACCTGGAGCTCGGTCACCGGTTCACGTTTCTCAATTACCTGTGGGTTGACAATGGCGTTGAAGGTACCTTCATCAAGCAGATCGCGGACGTTTTTGCCCACAAGTTCCACTGCTTTCAAGCCAGTAAGCCGTTCATAGCTTGAATTGACATGTAAGGTCATGCCCTCTTTATCGGTCACATAGAGGCCATCATCGAGCGTCCCCAGGACACCCTCCATATGGTCAGACAGTTTCTGATGATATTCGTACATAATTCCGGCAAATTACTTATAAGCACATCTCGTTTATTAAGCCACAAACTGAAGACCGGGAAGCCTCACCGGTTCAACCACAATGTAGCAGTTAGCAACCGGTATAACCTAGCATCTTTTTACAGTTCAAGAAACAGTCAATTCCTTCAAAGCACGTAACAACAGACGTATAACTTCATATCCCCTGAGAGAAAGGGACAATTTTGCAACTAAAAAAAATGTGGCAATGCCAAAAGATCAGCACAGCCACATGGTTGAATCATATATTTTCTCGTTATCGGTCCAAACCGGGAGAGTTCCTGTTCTACGCTCTGAATCAAAGCCTATCAGCTTGCTGAATGCACTTACTTCACCTCAGCACCGGCATCAATTGCCGCTTGTCTCAATCGCAGATATTTTTCGTTTTCCAGTGCGACCTCGCCCATCGGATACTCGAGCCCTATATTGGTGTATTTCTGGGTACCGAGGCGATGATACGGGAGCAGCTCAAATTCCACATTCAGCTCTTTGATAAACGCCGCAATTGCCTCAATCTCCCGGGTAGTGTCATTGAAACCCGGAATTACAGGAGTACGAACACGTATTGGCAGTTTAGGATACATCTCTCGCACTGCCTTGATATTTTTCAGTATTATTGCATTATCGACATCGGTAAATTCTTTATGGAGTTCACTATCCACACATTTAATGTCATACATCAAAAAGTTTATAAATTTGCATGCTTCAAGAAGAACCTCTTCACCAACATAACCACAGGTCTCCACCGCAGTTTTGATGTAACGGCGTTTTGCCTCCTGCAGCAGGGCAAGAGCAAAAGCTTTCTGGGCCAGTGGTTCACCGCCGCCCAGGGTCAGACCACCGCCGGAACGTGCATAAAAAGAGGCGTCTTTTTCAACCTGATCAATGACATTTTTGGCTGTCATCTGCTCACCATAAACAATCAGCGCACCAGCCGGGCATACATCTGCACAGGCCAGGCAGTTCGTACAGGAACCCCACTCCACGGTGACTTTATCATCATCTCCGCGACTCAATGCACCTACTGTACAGACCTCGGCACAACGAACACATTCACTGATTGAGATACACTTATTCCGGTTATAGGCAAGCTGTGGCTTATGTGCCTGTGATTCGGGGTTACTGCACCAGCGGCATGAGAGCGGACAACCTTTTAAAAAGACGACTGTACGGATACCCGGCCCGTCATGTACCGAGTACTTCTGAATATTAAAAATGCAGCCGCTTGTATTCTGAATTTCTTTATAGTTCATGATCGCTCTCGACTCTTCTCCCCACCAGGCAGAGGTGGTCACCGCATAAATTCACGGCTATTACTTTGAAAAGAAATAAGTAAATTTCTGTAACGTATACCTGCAACCGGTAAGCAATCCTCCTTATAACGAGGGATTGCTTACCGGTTCTCCGACTCAGGCTGAACATTCTCCTGCCGGCCCTGACATCCTGGACAGGGATTGAGTTAAACGGGCCGGCAATAAAGTCCGTTCAAACTGAGGTCGGTTAAACAGTCTCGTGCTCGGTACGAGCAATGAGATCGTTCTGCAGATCCGGGGAGAGATCTACGAAGTAGGCAGAGTAGCCTGCGATACGAACGATCAGACTCTTATATTTCTCAGGGTCCTTCTGGGCTGCGATAAGAGTAGACTTGTTGATAACGTTGAACTGAACGTGCCACAACTTGAGATCGCAGAAGGTTCTGATGAAGGAAATCATCTTGTCGGTTCCCTCCTCACCCTCCAGACACTTCGGAGTGAACTTGATGTTCAGCATGCGTGCTGCACGATCACGGTGTCCATAGTTCTTGGAATTGTAGTTCGAAAGAAGAACGGAAGTCGGACCGGTTTTATCTGCTCCATGGGAGGCGGAAGATCCGTCAGAAAGCGGAGTCCAGGCGTAACGACCGTTTGGAGTCGCACCAACCACCTTACCGAAAGGTACATGGGAGGTAAACGGTACGTAACGGATATCGTTATGCATGCCAAGCTCTTTGGAGTACTTCTGGCCGTAGAGCACGTTCATCTCATCAATCTTGCAACCGATTTCGTCCGCATACGGATCATCATTACCGTAGCATGGAGCGGTCATCAGGAGCTGGCGGACATCTTCCTTGCCCTCAAAGTTGCACTCACACGCCTCGATAACCTCAGCCATGGTGATTTTCTTCTCTTCGAAGACCAGCTTTTTAATTGCAGCCAGGGAGTCAACCAGGGTTCCGAGACCCATATGCTCGAAGTAACCGAGGTTAATGCCCTCAGGGATCTGCGGGGTGTGCAGGTCGAGGCAATGCTTCATACAGAGATCATGCATGGAGCTGCCAAGAGGATGTGCAAAGTGCTTGGCGCGCAGATTATTGATCACATACTGCTGATAAAAAGCGGTTTTCAGGAACAGCTCGTGGTGCTTGACGTATGCCTGCCAGAACTCTTCCCAGGTTTCAAACTGGGTAGGATCGCCGGTCTCAAGACCAAGCATTTCCTCGCCATGCTTCTGCATACGGCCGTTCTTCAGGGTCATCTCAAGGGCTGCTACAAAGTTGATGTAGGCACCACCGGAGGTGTAGGTGTCACGATTCGGCATACGCGCTTCGGTACAACCGGAAACCGCGTAATCATACGCTTCCTGGAAGGTTGCTCCCTTGGACACGTAGAGTGGTACCACTTCCTCGTCGTTGATCAGCTTCGGAAAGCCGGAACCGTCCTTGATGGTCTCGGCAACGTCAGCCAGATAACGCTCTGGTGAGCGGGAGTGGATACGTGCAGCGAGATCCGGGTAGTGCAGCGGGAACTCACGCTTGGACTTCAGGAACAGATAGGTGAGTTCGTTGGTTGCGTCACGGCCATCCGGGGTCTGGCCACCGATGGTAACCGCCTCCCAGTGGGCATATCCTTCATTAAACGCACCACCAGTCGGCGATACGTAGAGGTCGATGAACTGCGCCATGCCAACCCAGAGACACTCAAGGAGTTCAAGAGCCTGATCGTCATCGAGGATTCCAGCCTCAATATCTGCCTGGTAGAATGGGTAGAAGTACTGATCCATACGACCGTTGGAAACGATGGTGCCGGTCTTCTGCTCGATACGGGAAAACATCTGGGTGAACCACTGGGACTGCACAGCCTCGTGGAAGGTGCGTGCTGGATGCTCAGGCACACGCTCACAGATGTCGGCCATCTTGAACAGCTCCATCTTACGGGTCATGTCGGTCTCTTTCTCTGCCAGCTCACGGGCGAGAACAGCGTGGCGACGTGCCCAGGTAATGATGGCATCACAGACAATAACGATTGACTCAAGGAACGGCTTTTTCTCTACATTATCAATCGGTGAGAGTGGATCAAGCGCCTCCATCTTGTCCAGTGCTTCCTGCTTGATACCACCAAAACCTCTCTTGAGTATCTTCTCGTAGTCATGTACCCACTGGATGGATGAGCGGAAAGAAGAAGTCTCGTTGACGATAAAGCGGGAAGCGAGCCCTTCAGGGTCGTCGTAGCTCAGCTTGTGGACTTCCGGCGGAAGTGCGGCATTCAGCGCCTCGTGGTAGGTCTTACCCTTCCAGTATGGTGCGATCTCCTCAACAACAATTTTTGCGTCTTCTTCAGAGATTGAAAACGGAGACTCGGTACGGCTCGGCAGATCCTGTACAGCAACATCGAGGAAGTCGCCATCAAGCTCAGGGTAGAGCAGGCCGTAACGACCCTTTACGCCACCACGCCCGCAGATCAGGTTATCTTCATCAATATATACGGTGATGTTTTCTGCAACATGCTTCATCGCCTTGGCCCAGCGCAGGCAGAGCATCTGACCTTCGGTTTCCTGCATGGACTGGGTGAAGTAGCGGGCACGTTCTATATCGATTACCGGGCGCACACCGTCGAAGGTGTCGAGAATTTTGAAAACCCTGGCGTGGGATGCGCGGTAGATATCTTCTTTTCCTTCTATCTTATCCAAGAGTCTCTGCTCATGAGGGGAACAGCATTGCATAGCAATCTCCTTGCGATTTTTTTTTGGGTAGATCTTTACATGATCATGGAAGGGATCGGAAAAAGGGGTAACGAACCTTCCATGACCTGATTGGTATCACATCTTATTTGACAAACAGTAACGGTACAGACGGGAAGTATGTGATTAACAACAGTACTGCAATCATTATGCCAACCATCGGCAAAATGGCCTTGGCCAAATGTTGAATTTTTGCCTGGGCAACCCCGGAGGCCACGAAAAGGTTCACACCAACAGGCGGAGTAATGAAACCTACAGCGAGGTTAACCACCATCATGATGCCGAAGTGGACTGGATCAACTCCGACTTTGATAACAATCGGCAGCAGAATCGGAGTGAGAATAACAATCGCTGCCAGGGCCTCCATGAAGGTACCGACAATAAGCAGCAACACGTTAATCATGAGTAGAATCATGATCTTGTTCTCAGTCAGCGAAAGCATGGCAGCGGCAATAGTGGCAGGAACCTGCTCGATGGTCATGATGTTGCCGAAAATGGTTGCCATGGCCATGAGGATAATAACGAGAGCTGAGGTGGAGCAGGCCTCAACGAAGGCCGGAGCCAGGTTTTTCAGGTTCAGCTCACGATAAACAAAGATTCCTACGACAAGACCATAAAAAGCGGCCAGGGCGGCTGCTTCTGTGGGGGTCATAATGCCGCCATAGATACCACCCAGAATAATGACCGGTACCATGAGGGCCCACTTGGCATCCCAGAAGGCCTTGACGAAGGTGCCAATGCTGCGCTCCTTCTCAACTCCTTTCCAACCGCGCTTCTTGGAGTACCAGTAGGTATAAAACATCAGGGCAAAACCGGTCAGCACGCCTGGCACAATACCGCCCATAAAGAGCTTGCCGATGGAAACCTGGGCTGAAACACCGTAGACAACAAATGGGTTACTCGGTGGAATCATAACGCCGATGGCGCCGGCCGCGGCAACGATACATGCTGCGAAGTATTTATCATACCCTCGCTGCACCATCGCAGGGATGGTCAGAGAGCCAATCGCGGCAACAGTTGCGGGGCCGGAACCTGAAATGGCCGCAAAAAACATACTGGTGGCAATTGCGGCAAGCGCAATACCGCCTGGTAGAGAGCCGAGTACTTCGTCAGCAAGATTGAGCAACCTTTTAGAAAGACCGCCGGCACCCATGAACACACCCGCTGCGATAAAGAACGGGATCGCCATAATAGGGAAAGAATCAATGGAGGTAAAAGCGATCTGGGCAACATATTCAATAGGCAGGGTGCCTGCATTGATGATTGTCGCGGTGGCAGCGAGACCAAGGCTTACTGCGATGGGAACCCCGATTACCAGAAAGAGCAAAAAATATCCAAAAAGGATAGTCAGCACAGACGCACTTTCACTAAAATAGGCAGGAAGAGCAATAACAACAGCAAGGGCCACACCGATCAGTGAATCAACAATACCGCACTCACGTACCTGCTTATAGAGGTCCTGAAACAAGCGAAGACCCATCAGGCCGAAACCAAAAGGCAGAATCAGATACGGAATGAGATACGACATTCCTGTGCCGGGCGCGACCTGGGGGAATTCCCTCAACATATATATATTCTGAAGCCCCATGTAGAAAACAACAGCCACCAGGGCGAAAAAGCACAAATCAACAACGATCCAGCTAATACCCTGGAATCGCTTAGGCAATCTATCAAAAACTATATCAACACGGATATTCTGTCGGGTCTTAATGGCCAGCGGAATTGCCAGATAGGAAATCCAGATAAAAATAAATCGCGCCAGTTCTTCGGTCCAGATAGCGCCCGCCGCATTGGTAGAAAAATGGGCACCGATATAGCGATAAAAAGTCTGAAAGGTGATTATGAGAATGATTGCAAGCATACCGCTAATCAGAAACGGTTTCTCGAAATTCTCATCAAGCCAGTTCAGAGCGGCGGTCAGCTTGTTTGGATGTTCTTTAACAGCCTCTCCGGCAGTTATATGAGCGTTCATGGCTTCTCCTCAATTCTACATTTTCGACGCAAAATCCCGACAGATGCCTAAAACAATGCACCTGCCGGGATTAGGGAAATACTCTTTTCTTTACTTCTGAGTAGCCTGAACAAGCTCCATCAGCTCAGCAGGAATCTGTGGGGTAAACTCGTCCCATACTGCTCTGGTTGCCTCTACAAACTCTGCACGCTCTTCGTCGCTCAGATTATGAACGGAAATGCCCTGATCGGCAAAGGCCTGGGTGGCCTTTTTTTCGAGGTCGGCAGTGATGGAACGCTGATAATCGAGTGCATCCTTACCAGACTGCACCAGAACTTCCTGAATATCTGCCGGCAGAGAATCAAACTTCCTCTTATTCATCAGCAAGATATGCATAGAGTAATTATGCTCAGAATTAATCGCATATTTCAGAACTTCAGTATGCTTCGCGTCATTAAGAAGAGAGAAGGTGTTGCCCTCGCCCTCGACAGTGCCCTGCTGAAGTGCAGTGTACACCTCACCCCAGGCAATAGGGGTTGGGTTCATACCGAGCTTTGCTGCAACAGCCACCTCAACAGGGGAAGCTGTGGTACGAACCTTCATATTACTGAAATCACTAAGACTTTTTATTTCTCTGTTGGCTGAAACAAAATTACGGTAACCGTACTCGCTGTACATGATTGGCTTCAGATTGATGCCTTCAAGCTCCTTGTCGAGGAAGTCGCCGAGAGGACCATTATCCAACGCATCGTAAAGGTTTTGTTGATATTTCGGGCTAGTGACATATGGCAAATCAAATACCATGAAAGCCTTTGAAAAATTCGCCATATTGGGAGAGGAACTGGATGCAAGGTCGAGAGTACCCCGCTGAGCAGATTCCATGGTTACGCGGTCGCTACCAAGCATCGCGTTGCCAAAAAGCTGCACACGAACTTTCCCTTCAGTACGCTCCTCAACGAGTTCCTTAAACTTCTCATATCCCATGGTTACGTTGTTGCCAGGTGCCATTGGGTGACCAAGTCGCAGGGTGATTTTTTTGGCATAGGCGCTTGCACTCATGCCAAATACCATTCCTGCTGCCAAAAGGGTTGCCACAACCTGTTTTTTGCTGAAAAAGCTCATAATTTCTCCATATAAAATCAATTGTTTTGTAAACGGACTAAAACCGCACCAAATCACACTGATACTTCCAAACCTCACAGGCCATTTCGCAAAAGCCATGCCAGTTGACAAAACTTATCTCAGCGCGAATGTGCTGAAAACGTATCGCATTGAATATACATGGTGAAGAAAACCTCTATTATGCGCGTCATTACGTTTGATTAGGCCGTCGACACCCCAGGACCGTTCTTGAATCGTTCAAGCATGGAAAAGAAACTGATTGAGAATCACTATCACAAACCATGCCAGGTAATGGGAATTACTCCCAACTACTCAACGCTCTAGCTGTCTATCTGCACAAGCACTGTTGCATTCACGCAACATCCAGCATCATTCCCAATGAGTTGAGCCAGATAGACACCTTCTACCATGTTGCAATTCGGCATCATGATGCTTTTCCGCAACATCCAAACCCTGTTGCTACATCTTCAAGCAGCCACTATTTCTTATACTAATACAGTCCCCTGCCTTCCTGCACAGCTGCGAAACCTGTAACCACTACAAACTACAGCCCTGCAACTTTCAGGCGATCCTGGCTCAGCATCTCTAGTCGCGCCTGCCAAGCCAAACCTCTCTCACACCACCTCGGGCAGAGCAACAAGATCCATAACATCTGCCACAAAACTCCCAAAACAATAAAACAACCTGGAATACCCCCATAACTATTTGGCGCTGCGTTACAAACCCAGACATGTTGCATTTTCAGGACAGTCGTTGCACTGTCGCAACACCAGTTGCCTACAAGCCACAAAATCCCCTGCAGCACAGTACGTTCAAGCGAATCACCCGAACAACAACACCCGCAGCATCGCTGCACATACGCAACCATGTTTCACCCATGCAACCCGCAGTGTTTTTCCCTGTTGTTCTTGTTGCCGGAAGTTTTCACTCCAGCCAGCAAAACCTTTCCTCTCGTCAGCAAAAATCAAACTCGATAATCTCACATTAACAGGCTGTTAGTATCATCACGAAAGCAACACCTGTGGAACAGCAACAAATTAAGGCACACATCTTGCTCAAGTACCGGTGACAAACAGTACAACGTCCACGGGACATAACGAATAAGGAGTAGACCGATGAAGATTATAGATTTTCGCTTCCGGCCCAATACCCCGGAGGTTATTGAAGGTATAAAGAACAGCACAATGTTCGCAGGACTCTGCAAGGCAATCAATTTTGATGATCGTCCAATCCAGAGCCTTGAAGAGATTGTTACCGAGCTTGATGATAGAAATGTAGAAGTAGCTGTAATAACTGGTCGTGACTGCGAGAAGACCTACGGCATCCCCGCTAACAACGGCAGCGTTCTTGAGTTTTGCGCAGCGTATCCTGAAAAATTTATCGGTTTTTACGGTCTTGACCCCCACAAGGGAATGGATGCAGTGCGCGAATTGACCAAGGCTGTGACGGAACTTGGCATGAAAGGTGCGGCTGTAGACCCCTACCTCGCGAAACTCTACCCTAACGATGCCAAGTATTACCCCATTTACGCCAAGTGCTGTGAGCTGGAAATCCCTGTCATCTTCACCACCGGCCCTGCCACACTGGTAGAAGGCGCGGTTATGGATCACGTAGCCCCGCGCTATATTGATTTTGTAGCCCGCGACTTCCCGGAGTTGAAGATCGTCATCAGTCACGGTGGCTACCCATGGGTGAATGAAGCGATATTTGTTACCCAGAGAAATGCCAATGTCTTTCTTGAAGTATCGGAGTTTGAGCTCTCCCCGCAGGCTGACGCATATATTCAAGCAGCAAATACTGTCATTCAGGACCAGTTTATCTTTGCAAGTGCCCACCCTTTTGTGGAGCAGAAGCATGCCCTGGAAATATATGAGTCATTACCTTTCGATGAAAAGGTTCGGGAAAAGGTTATGTATTCCAATGCCAAGAGGCTGCTCGGCCTCTAGGCCGACGCATCTGTGAAAATTGCGGGACGTCGTTGCAGAAAAAACAATCCAACACTTAGGCACTGCTGGTCCAATTGTTTTACTGATCGACGTTCCAGGATTTGGTTCCAAAGATTTGCCCGCAATTTTCACCTCTGATAGCTTCATAACGACCTGTGCAGCAGAGCAGCCAAGTGTGCGCTCTCCTATTTTCGCTGGAAGATGCGTCAATCGAGTACTCTGCAGCTCTATGGAACACATTCAACCAGTGTCTATGTGACCCCATTGATTTACCCAATAAACATGGTACTATAGGAGGATAAACACCATACATGTAACCAGGGGAGATTTGCATATGGCACATCATGTCGACCTTTCCGCGTACAACAAGCTCACCGAACGGTTAAACCGTTTTCCACAAGGCGCCCCTCCGTCGAAGTATCTGGAGCGGATACTGAAGATCCTGCTCAGTGATGAGGAGGCGAGAAAAGTTTCTCTGCTTCCAATCAAGCCCTTCACACCACGCCAGGCTGCAACTATTTGGGGACTCAGCGAAACCGAAGCGTTCAAACTCCTGAATGAACTCGCCTCCAGAGCCATTCTGGTTGACATTCACAGCGACAACGAAGTCCGGTATGTGCTCCCGCCACCCATGGCAGGTTTTTTCGAGTTTTCCCTGATGCGCATTCGCGACGACCTGGATCAGAAACTGCTTGCTGAACTTTTCTACCAATACCTCAATGTTGAGGAAGAATTTATCAAAGCACTCTTCACTGAAGGAGAGACTCAGCTCGGCAGGGTTTTCGTGCAGGAGGCCGCTCTGAAAAACAGCGCTGCCCTGCATGTACTTGACTACGAGCGAGCCACGGAAGTCATCGACACCAGCGAGCAGATCGGCATCAGCCTCTGTTACTGCCGACATAAGATGAAACACGTCGGCAAAAATTGTGATGCCCCCATGGACATCTGCATGACCTTTAACAGTTCAGCCGGCTCGCTTATCCGCCATGGCCACGCCCGGCCAGTGGACAAGGTTGAGGGACGTGAGTTGCTGGCAAAAGCCTGGGAACACAACCTGATCCAATTTGGCGAGAATGTCCGCCAGAGAGTCAACTTTATCTGTAATTGCTGCGGTTGCTGCTGCGAGGCGATGCTGGCAGCCAAGCGGTTTGCATCTCTTCATCCCGTCCATACCACCAACTTCCTACCGGTTGTTGCCCATCACAATTGTACCGGTTGCGGCAAGTGTGTAGACGCCTGTCCTGTTGAAGCGATTTCACTGGTCTCCGCCAATGATCCCCATAAACCGAAACGTAAACAAGCCAAACTGGACAGGGAACTCTGCCTGGGTTGCGGTGTGTGCGTACGCAGCTGCCCTGAACAGGTGATTGAGCTTACGTCACGCCCCGAACGGGTTATCACTCCTCTGAATTCTGCCCACCGAACGGTGGTGATGGCTATCGAGCGAGGCATGTTGCAGGAACTGATCTTCGACAACAGGTTGCTGTTCAGTCACCGCGCCCTGGCAATTCTTTTGGGAGCGATCTTTAAACTGCCTCCCGTCAAACAACTCCTTGCCAGCAAGCAGGTCAAATCGCGCTATCTGGAGGCACTAATAGCAAAAAGATAATCAGCCCACTTCAACCAGATACTTCCAGTATCTCTTCGGCATAAGCTGTCGTTGAAGTTTATGATTCTCCCGGGCGGGGTTGCTAATAGCCGCGTGAAAAGAATTCCACAGCTGTTGATAGTGAAGCTCCTGCTCAGCCATCTCTTCGGGTGGCACCTCCCCGTTTTCCGCCACAAAGCTGGTGAAGTCGTCAGCGACAGAGACCGGTTGCAGGGTATTGCAGTCCCAGAACAGTGCCAGATCCCGTGCTATGTCGTGGAGTATCCAGCGCCGGTTCGCAAGGCGTTTGATAAAATGATTCGCGCAGTAACTGATAACATTGTGATCCGGCTCTATCGGTGCGTATTGCAGCCCGTCTTTGAGTATGCGAAAGCGAATCAAACCATTGAGGCGATGCGCCTCAAAACTCACCTTTTTGTCCAGCCCTTTTAAATTACGTATCGGCTCTGAGGCAAAGTAGTCCGCAGCACTTTTCCCCAGCCGCAAACACTCACGTACCAGACCGTGGATATAATTGGCCGATTCCTTGTCTTCACTGAGGTATCCGTTGAAGGCCAGCCGTGCCGGCATACGTCCCAACGAGTTCAGGTAGCTGAACAGGCGCTGTGCCTGTTCCCTTTCAGTCTTGATTTGCCGGATTCCTGCAACCAGTGTGGGCATATAGTGATGCTCAGCGTAAACGCCGGCGACAGGTGCTTGTGACTTTACGGCATAGGCAACGGCTGTAAGCAAGCCATCGAACGAGCCATCATAGAGAAACGTGTCGGGAGCAGTATTCATCAATTTTTAAAGAGTCTCAATTGCCTGCTGTTCTGCAGCACCTTCTTGCTGGCAGGGGTTTCCGCTTTGTACATAGCCGCAGCCAACTGGCCGTGTGACATGGTCCTGTCTCCCAGGAACCTGCCATTGATTGAGATAAAATGTTTCGCACGTTTCATCACCAGACCAATCTTTTTTAAATCCTCCTCCCGGATGGGCGCAACCCTTCTTGTGGCGACAATCCTTTGGGCCGAGATCATTCCAAGACCCGGAACCCGCAACAACTCCTCGTAACTTGCACGGTTTATATCGAGGGGGAACAGGTCATAATTTCGTAGCGCCCAACCAGCTTTTGGGTCGAGGCGCATATCGAGATTGGGTGAAGTCTCCGAGAGTATCTCACTGGCGTGAAAACGATAGAACCTGAGCAACCAATCCGCCTGATACAGCCGGTGCTCGCGTATCAGTGGCGGCAAAGAGGCAACCGCCGGCAGAATCGGTGCTTCGTTCACCGCGATATATGCTGAAAAATAGACTCTCTTTAAGCTCATCCGCCGATAGAGATGCTCGGTCAAGTTGAGGATCTGATAATCGCTCTCCTTCGAGGCACCGACAATCATCTGGGTAGCCTGCCCGCCCGGGCAATAGGTGGGAGCCTTACCGCTCTTCTTTTTCTCCTGGCGATAGCCTGCATATTCCTCACCGATCTGGCTCATGGGGGCAAGAATCGCTTTGCGCGTTTTCTGGGGAGCAAGGAGTTTGAGTGAACTTTCCGAGGGCAGTTCGATATTGACCGAAAGCCTGTCCACCAGAAATCCCGCCTGCCGCACCAGCTCCTGGTCTGCACCCGGGATAACCTTAAGATGAATATAGCCGTTGAATTTGTGTCTGGTTCTGAGCAAGCGACAAACAGCAACCAGATCCGCCATGGTCCTATTCACCGAACCGTACACCGCGGAGCTCAAAAAAAGCCCCTCTATATAGTTGCGCAGGTAAAAGTTAATGGTGAGATCAGCGAGTTCTTCCGGGGTAAACGTTGCCCTGGGCAAAGTATTCGATCTGCGGCTGAGACAATAACTGCAATCGAACAGACAATCATTGCTCATTAATACTTTTAATAAAGAAATACACCGTCCGTCAGCCGACCAGCTATGACATATCCCGCTTTGCGCAGCATTGCCAATGCCATCCAGCGTGTTACTGCGACTGCTGCCACTCGAAGCGCAGGAGGCATCGTATTTTGCAGCATCAGCCAGAATTGTCAGTTTTTCAGATAGCTTCACTAATTACCATCCGTTCGCAGATCGGCGATTTTGTGGTTGAGGGGTTATTTTTAAGGTTATCCTCCGATGGATATACCACTATATCAAAAGAGGGGTATCATCAAGTGATACCCCTCAATATAAATCGCCATAAAAGTTGAACGACCGATACACCCTACTCCTTACAGAGTGAGCAGTGGCCCGTTAACAGCCATACACTTTCTTGGCTTCAAGCCTGCGTCTGTGCAAAATCGGTTCGGTATAGCCATTCGGCTGCCTCTGACCGTCAAAAACCAGATCGCAGGCCGCCTGAAAGGCGACGCTTTTGTCAAAATCTGCAGCCATGGGCCGATAGGCTGGGTCTCCTTCATTCTGACGATCCACCACAGCCGCCATTTTCTTGAGCGACTCCATCACCTGCTTTGCACTGCAGACACCATGGAGAATCCAGTTGGCGAGATACTGGCTAGAAATACGAAGGGTTGCGCGATCTTCCATAAGGCCGACATCCGTGATGTCCAGCACCTTGGAACAACCAATGCCCTGCTCAACCCAGCGGACAACATAGCCGAGGATAGACTGTGCATTATTATCCAGCTCGTTTTGTATTTCTTCTTCACTCAACTCATCTTTCAAGAGCGGGATGGTCAAAAGATTTTCAAGACTTGCACGTGGACCAGTTTGTGCCAGTTCACGCTGCACCGCAAACACATCCACATAATGATAATGCATGGCGTGCAGGGTAGCTGCTGTGGGAGAAGGTACCCAGGCACAGTTGGCGCCTGAGTTCGGGTGACCGATTTTCGTCTCCACCATCTCCGCCATCATATCCGGCTTGGCCCACATTCCCTTACCGATCTGGGCCTTGCCGGAAAACCCGACCTCTAGACCGACATCAACATTCTGGTCCTCATAGTCTTTAATCCAGGCCTCATTCTTCATGGCCTCTTTTTTCACCATGGGGCCGGCCTGCATTGAGGTGTGGATCTCATCACCGGTCCGGTCGAGAAAGCCGGTATTGATGAAGATGATGCGTTCACGAACCTGACGGATGCACTCCTTGAGATTGACCGTGGTGCGGCGCTCCTCGTCCATGATGCCGATCTTCAGAGTGTTTTCCGGCAGACCAAGTGCCTGCTCAGTTCGGGTGAAAATCTCAGCCGCAAAGGCAACCTCCTCAGGCCCGTGCATCTTCGGCTTCACGATATAGACACTGCCAGCCGGACTGTTGGCGTATTTCACGTTCCCGCGCAACTGATGCAGACCGACATAGGCGGTAACCATGGTGTCAAGCATCCCTTCCGGAATCTCTTCACCCTTCAAGAGTACCGCCGGCGTAGTCATCAGGTGGCCAACATTTCTCACCAACATCACGCTTCTGCCGGAAATGGAAAATGACGAGCCATCGATTGCGGTATACCATCTATCAGGATTCAGGGTGCGTTCAACAACCTTGTCACCCTTATTAAAGGAGGTGGTGAGGTCTCCCCTGTTCAGGCCGAGCCAGTTGCTGTAGGTAAGGGCCTTGTCTTCTCCGTCAACCGCAGCAACCGAATCTTCGCAATCGCAAATCGTGGTGAGTGCGGACTCCAAAACGATATCCTTCACTCCGGCCGGATGATCTTTGCCGACCAGATGCTGACGGTCAATCTGAATTTCGAGATGCAAACCATTGTTCACCAGCAACATGGACAGCCCACCATCTTTGCTGTAACCCTTAAACTTCGCAGGATCTGCAAGTCCCTTCATTGAGCCATCTGCCATTTTGGCGACAAATTGCGCCACATCCTCTTTAGCTTCAGTATCAACGGTATACTCAACGACTTCACGGTGACTCGCTCCGGCCAACGGCACAGCCCTATCCAGAAAGTCGGAACCATATGCCATTACCTTTTTACCGCGAACCGGGTTGTAGCCTTTACCCTTTTCAGCACCATCACTCTCAGCCAATACATCGGTGCCATACAGTGCATCATAGAGGCTGCCCCAACGACCATTGACTGCATTCAGACCATAGCGGGCGTTGGTAACCGGTACCACCAGCTGCGGTGCGGCGATGGTGGCAATCTCCGGGTCCACATTTTCAGTGGATATGGTGAAATCATCTCCCGTATCGACGATGTAACCGATCTCCCGCAGAAACCCCTCATACGCCGCACTGTCGAATATCTCTCCCCTGGAATCCCGGTGATAATTGTCAATCATCAGCTGGAGCTCATCTCGCCTGCCAAGAAGCATTCGATTTTTCGGCATGAGTTCTGCGACCAGCTTTTCAAGCTCAGCCCAGAACTTTTCCGGCTCTACACCAGTTCCTGGCGCAATTCTCTCACCAACCACATCGTAGAGTTGCCGATCAACTTCAAGATTCCCAACCTGTACGCGAACACCACTGGATACAGCCATTACACAAACCTCCAATCGGGGAACTCCCCAGATACTTTATTGCATTATGCCATTGCCTCGGTCCAACAACACACCAGCCCCTGAAAGATGACTGTTCCGGGTATTGGTTGGGCCAGTTTTGACACACTCTGCCCAAAAGTGCAAGTCAACCAATCAGCAACCCGACAAAACCTGCCGGAAGCAAATCTTTTCTTGAAATTCTGCCTTTTCATTCCCATATAATTGTTGGAAACGATTCAATCCGTCTGCCTATAATACGTATAGCAGGGTGCCGTTGTGGCAAGGTGAATAAGGCCTGACAACCTGCTTTTTTACTTCCTGCCTGGCTCGTTGCCTACTAACCCACCATTCTTGTGGTGTTTTCACCGACAAGACAGGATACGTTTTATATTGACTTATTATTTCATTTCATATAAATGCCAGTTTTTCTATTAACGGCTGCTGGTGGCCTTGTCCACCGCGTAATAAGACAAATTTGCCAGGCTTGAGGTCTTGAAATGAGTCAGGATAGCACCACGTCACCTTGGACAATTGCCAAGGCCACGGAACAATATGGAATAGACAAGTGGGGAGCGGGCTACTTCTCAATCAATGAGAACGGTCACGTTGTCGTCACTCCCGCAGGTGCCGATAACGGCCCCAAACTGAGTCTTCATGAAATAGCCCGGGAAGTTGAAGACCGTGGTTTGTCCATGCCGGTGATGCTCCGCATCGAAAATATCCTGGGCTCCCAGATCAAGCTCCTGCACGAAACCTTTCGTAAGGTCATCAGGGAAAACAACTACCGGGGCATATTCAAAGGCGTCTTCCCCATAAAGGTGAACCAGCAGGAACAGGTGGTAGAGGCTATCAGTCAGTTTGGCAAAGAGTTCAACCACGGCCTGGAGGCGGGCAGCAAGTCAGAACTCATAGCAGCCATCGCCATGCTACAGAACCGCAACGCCTGCCTGATCTGTAATGGATATAAAGATGAGGAATTCATCGACCTTGGTCTTTTTGCAATCAAGATGGGGTATCAGGTTTTTTTCGTGATCGAGGTGCCCGGCGAGCTGGAACTGATCATTGAGCGGGCGAAATTCCACGATATTAAACCGGCCATAGGTTTTCGAATCAAGCTCTCCACCCAGGCCGAGGGCCAGTGGACCGAGTCTGGTGGTGACGCCTCCGTTTTCGGGCTTTCAATGAGTCATATCATCAATGCCATCGATCGTCTCAAAGATGAGGATATGCTCGACTGCCTGCAGCTTCTCCACTACCACATAGGCTCCCAGATTCCGAACATCTCCGATATCCGCGCCGGTGCCATGGAGGCCTGCCGCCTCTACGAGGAGCTGGTCAAGGAAGGAGCACCCATGGGATATCTTGACCTGGGGGGTGGCCTCGCTGTGGATTATGATGGCTCGAATACCAACACCCACTCCAGCCGAAACTACTCGATAGAAGAGTACTGCTCAGACATCATCGAATCCATCATAACGGTACTTGATAAAAACGATATTCCCCACCCCACCATCATCACCGAGTCTGGCCGGGCCATTGTTGCCTATTGCTCTCTGCTTTTATTCAACATTCTGGATATCAGCTCATTCGAGCCAATGCCCATTCCGGAGAAGCTGCCGGTGGTTGACAACGACCTGCTCGAAAACCTGATGGCCACCTATAATATGGTCGAAGTCAAAAACATCCAGGAGTGCTGCAATGATGCCCTGTTTTATCGCAGCCAGGCACGTCAGCTCTTCAAACACGGTCACATCACCATTCGGGAGCGGGCACTGGCCGAAAACCTCGTTCAGCATACCCTCTTGAAAATATCCGAGATTTCAAAAGGACTGAGCCACATACCGAAAGATGTACAGAAAATAAACAAGCTGATCTATGATATTTATTACGGTAACTTCAGCCTCTTCCAATCGTTACCGGATGTGTGGGCCATCGACCAGATTTTCCCCACCATGCCGATTCACCGACTGAATGAGTTGCCTACACGACCTGCGATCATTTCCGACATCACCTGCGATTCTGATGGCAAAATAGTGAATTTCCCAGACGTCTCACAGGATAAACGTTCCATAATGCTCCACCCGCTTAAAAATGGTGAAGAGTATTATCTTGGTATTTTTCTGGTCGGCGCCTACCAGGAGACCCTCGGCGACCTGCACAACCTCTTTGGCGACACCAATGTTGTCTCAATCCATGTCAACGATGACGGCAGCTACAAGTTTATCAGGGAGCTCGAAGGCGACTCGGTCGCCGATGTGCTCTCCTATGTTGAATATGACTTGCGGGCCATAAAGAACCGGCTCAAGCTTATCGCTGAAAACGCTATCCACAAGGGTTTCATCACCCCGCGGGAGCGTAAATCCATCCTCTCAAAATTCGACGAAGGCCTGAGAGGTTATACCTATTTTGAAAAAGAATAAGCCGCAGTACATCAGAAAACTACGGTATCTTCATAAAGGAGAATAGTATGTCACGGGTACTCATTATCGGAGCCGGCGGAGTCGGCAATGTGGTGGCCAAGAAATGTGCGCAGCACAATGAAGTTTTCACCGACATATGGCTGGCCAGCCGCACGGTTTCAAAGTGCGACGCCATCGCCCAGGAAGTCGACAAACTGTACGGCGTAAAGATATCCACCGCCCCGGTTGATGCTGACCAGGTTCCGAAACTGGTTGAACTTCTGAACAGGGTCAAACCGGAGCTGGTTATCAACGTCGCGCTGCCCTACCAGGATCTTACCATCATGGACGCCTGCCTGGAGTGTGGGGTGCACTATCTCGATACCGCCAACTACGAGCCTGAAGACACCGCTCATTTTGAATATAGCTGGCAGTGGGCTTACCAGGACAAGTTCAGGGAAAAAGGGCTGATGGCCGTTCTCGGTTGTGGCTTTGATCCGGGTGTTACCAATATTTTCTGTGCCTGGGCCCAGAAACATCTCTACGACTCCATCGAAACCATCGATATTCTGGACTGTAACGCAGGCGACCACGGCCACCCATTCGCAACCAACTTCAACCCGGAGATCAACATCCGCGAAGTGACCCAGACTGTGCGCCATTGGCATGATGGTGAGTGGATAGAAACCCCTGCTATCTTAAACGACGACTGCGTGCACTTTACCTTCGACTACCCCGTGGCCGGTCCCCGCGAGAGCTATATGCTCTACCATGAAGAGATGGAGTCACTGGTCAAACACATTAAGGGGCTGAAACGCATTCGCTTCTGGATGACCTTTGGCCAGCCGTATCTCACTCATCTGAAGGTGCTGGAAAATGTCGGTATTACCCGTATCGATGAGGTGGAGTATGAAGGCCAGAAGATCGTGCCGATCCGCTTCTTAAAAGCGCTTCTGCCCGATCCGGGTTCCCTGGGCAGCAACTACAGCGGCAAAACCGTTATCGGCTGTGTATTCAAGGGTGAAAAGGATGGAGTTCAGCAGCAGAAATACATCTATAATATCTGCGACCACGCTGAAGCGTACCAGGAAGTGCAGTCCCAGGCCGTGTCCTACACCACCGGAGTGCCGGCGATGATTGGTGCCATGATGATGCTGAAGGGCATCTGGAAAGGTCAAGGTGTCTTCAACGTCGAGCAGCTTGACCCCGACACCTTCATGGACGAGCTCAACAAAAACGGGCTGCCCTGGCAGGTGATTGATTTTGAAGGCGAACTTCCCGAATAGCACCTATGAACCGCATCGACAAAAAAACTCTGGCCGACTTTCCTGAAAGCATCACAGACCAGGTCGCCACTCCCTGTTATCTCATCAGTGAGGATGCGGTTCGCCGCAATTGCCGGATCCTGGCCTCGGTGCAGGAGCGCACCGGAGCCAAGATCCTGCTTGCCTTGAAAGCATTTGCCCTGCCTGCTGTCTTTCCCCTTATCAGGGAATATCTGCACGGCGTGTGTGCCAGTGGCCCGATTGAGGCCCAGCTCGGCCGGGAAGAATTCGGCAGGGAAGTACACACCTATGCACCGGCATATACCACTGCCCAGATGGAACGGGTCATCCGCTTTTCTGACCACATCCTGTTCAACTCCATCCATCAGTGGCACACCCACAGAGACAGTATTGCCGCTTCCGGGCGCAATATTGAAATCGGCCTGCGGGTCAACCCCGGCCATGCCGAGGTTGAAATTGATCTGTATAATCCCTGTCTGCCGGGCTCCCGTTTTGGGGTAAGCCCTGACGATCTTGCAGGCGTGGATCTCTCCGGCATCAGCGGACTGCATTTTCACGCACTCTGTGAACAAGGAGCCGACGTACTGGTTCGGGTTCTGAACAGTTTTGAGAATCGGTTCCCGGAAGCAATCAGCAAGATGCGGTGGATAAATTTCGGTGGTGGCCACCACATCACCAGGGAAGATTATGATCTCGATTTGTTGTGCAAAACCATTAATGAGTTTCGCGCCCGCCATAACAATATTCCGGTCTACCTCGAACCGGGTGAGGCGGTAGTGCTCAACGCCGGTGTCTTTGTCACCAGCGTGGTCGATACCATGCGGAACGGTGTTGATATCGCCATCCTCGATTCCTCTGCCGAAACCCACATGCCCGACGTATTGGCTATGCCCTATCGTCCCCATGTGATAGGCGGAGGCGCCCCCGATGAACACCCGCACACCTACCGGTTGGGTGGTATCTCCTGCCTGGCCGGGGATATTGTCGGTGACTACTCCTTCAACGAACCACTCAAAGCCGGAACGCGTCTGGTGCTGACCGATATGGCACTCTACTCATTTGTGAAAAACAACACCTTCAATGGCGTTGAGTTGCCTTCGCTCTACACCTGCTCGCTCGCAAGCGGCAGCCCGAAACTTATACGCAGCTTTGACTATTCTGACTACAGGAGCCGGATAGCATGAACCAGGAAATGCCGAGTTTTCATGGTGAGGATGTGGAACCCTCAAAGCCTGAGGATGCTCTCTTCCATGTACTGCCCGTTCCGTTTGAAGAATCGGTATCCTATGGAGCCGGTACTTCGGCAGGACCGGCGGCAACCCTTGAAGCCTCCTGCCAGCTTGAATTGCTTACCCTCGACGTGATCCCGGCCGAATATGGCCTCTATACAGCGCCTCCTGTAGACTGTTCCGGCAGATGCGAAAAGGTGCTGGCAAACATTGAAAGGGGTGTTGACGCGACTCTCGGGCTGAACAAAATCCCTGTGATTATCGGTGGTGAGCACACCGTGACCTGCGGCGTCATCCCAGCCCTCAAAAAACATTTTGAAGATTTCGGGGTCATCCAGTTTGACGCCCACGCAGATCTTCGCAACAGCTATCAAGGCTCAGAGTTAAGCCATGCCTGTGTTATGCGGCGAATCCACGAACAGGGAATCCCCATCTACCAGCTGGGCACTCGCAGCTACTCTGTAGAAGAGCGTGATTATCGACAAGAACATGATATAGCGTATCGGGACGCCGAAGATATCTGGAGAAATGGTCACGACCTGAATCTTCCCGATAATTTCCCGGAAAAGGTTTTTATCACCTTTGATATCGACGGATTGGATAGCGCCCTGCTGCCCGCTACAGGCACGCCGGTGCCTGGTGGCCTCAGCTGGTATCAGGCCATGTGGCTGCTTGAACAGATCATGGAGAGCCGTGTCTGCATAGGCTTTGACATGGTCGAGTTCGCACCTATCCCGCAGTTGCATGGCAACGGATTTACCGCCGCGCAACTGGTCTATAATATGATGGGCTATCTGGTGAAAAGTGACAGGAACAGGCGGTACCACAACCTGAGTTAGCAGCTCTGCAAATGCGGAAGTTATTGCAGGATCCCGGAGTCATGCTGGCTCCGGGATCTTTTCATATACCCAAACGTATCAGCCCACAGCACCTTTGATAATCTCTTTATCAAAATAGTTAATTTCCATTCCGCCATCTACCACGATAGTCTGGGCGTTGATGCCCGAAGATCTCGGCGAGAGCAGAAAGGCTGCGGTATTCGCCGACTCCTGGGTGGTCAGTGCCTGCTTTCGGGGGATGACTTTTTCTGCAAAGAGGTAACTGTCCACATAGCCGGGGATACCGGCTGAAGCTGAAGTCTTCAGTAACCCGGGTGCCACCGCATTGAAGCGAACCTTGGAAAAGGCCGAAAAACTCTTGGCCAGGAAACAGAGTGAAGAGTCCAGTGCCGCCTTGATTGGCGCCATATAGCCATAATTCTCGGCCGCCATACGGGTGGTGGAGATCGAAATGGTCACCACTGAGCCATCTTCTGCAAGCAGCTCCTTGAAATGATTTGAAATGCTGATAAATGAAAAACAGGAAACATTTACCGCCTGGAGAAAGTCCTTCTTCAAGGTCTCGTGAAAAGGCTTAAGCCCTTCGGAATAATTGGCAAATGCGATTGAATGCACCAAACCGCTCAGCTTTATTCCACCACGGCGGTCCAACTCCCGGGCAACTTCATCCCGCACTCTGATAATATTTTCCTCATCCTCCACATCGCACAGAAAAACGGGGGAGTCGGGGAAAAGCTTATTCGCTGTCTTTCTTCGCTCTTCGGAGCGGACAATATGTATAACTTCTGCACCTTCCGCAACAAGGGTTCGGGCGATGGCGCAGGCGACAGATTTTTTATTAGCCAGGCCGAAAACAACAAACGACTTGCCGGCTACATCCAGAAAACTCATAAGGTTCAATAAATTAAGGGTTAAAGTTCAGGTCAGTATCAAATTACAATACACCAGGGAGATGCTGATAACAATATCCAACTACAGACCTGACGGGGAGAGCGGTGGAGGCATTTGGGTTTCACTCAATCATCTCATGAGACACCTCACTTCACTCCGTTCGCCTGCATCAAAGCATTACTTTCCCCCAAATAACAAATTGCTGGGGCAATGTGCCTACCCCAGCAAACTCTTAGCTCCTTTTTATCCTGTTCTTTCCGGTATGATTACGTTATATGAACCGCATGACACCCTGATGATTAAATCAAAACGCTGAAACAACTGTTCCGTGTCAGAGCATTGGACATGGTTTCGATATAACTAGAAGAGTACGGTTTCCATGAGCACATACATAATCGGTATCGATACCGGCGGCACCTTCACCGATGGTGTCCTCCTTGAAAAAGAGACAGGAAAAATTATTGCTTCGGCCAAACAACCAACCACCCACCAGCAACTAGCTCTTGGCACAGGTGAAACATTGGCCGCCCTCCTTCGGCAGAGTAACATTTCACCGGATCAGGTAGAATCACTCGTCGTCTCCTCCACCCTCGCCACAAACTCAGTCGTTGAAAACAAGGGGGCCCGGGTTGCCTTATTGGTGATTGGCTATGTCAAGCATTTCAAACTGCCGGTAAAAGCGGTCATCTACATCAAAGGGGGCCACACCATCACCGGCGCCGAAGAAGAGCCGCTTGATCTCGAATACCTGCTCGAGATCGTCCAGGGCCTTCGCAACGAGGTCGACGCCTATGGTGTCTGCTCGGCGATGTCGATAAAAAACCCTACCCATGAACTGGTTGCTGAAAAAGCTATCAGCATGATCGACCCCAAACCGGTCTTCTGTTCACATCGAACCAGTGATATCGCCGGGATGCGCGAGCGCGCCGCAACCGCCGGACTCCACGCTAAACTGATGCCCGTGATGCAGAACTATCTGGACGGTGTCAGTGAGGCCATGGAACAGCTTGAACTCACCTGTCCCGTTTTCGTTGTCAGCGGCAACGGGTCAACGATCGACTCGACAAAAGCCACACATTTTGCCGGTAGCACAGTGGCAAGCGGCCCCGCCTGTACCGCCCATTTCGGTGCGATGCACACTGAAGGCGACGCCCTGGTAATTGATGTAGGTGGCACCACCACCGATATCGCCATGATCAAAAACGGTGCGCCCACCCTCTCCAGTGAAGGGTGTCAGATCGGTGGCTGGAAAACCCATGTCGAGGCGGTGGATATGATGACCCATGGCATCGGTGGTGACAGCCACGCCATCGTTGATGCCAAGGGCAATGTTCAGCTCGGTCCCAAGCGGGTTGTGCCAATATCGATGGCCGGAGATCTTCCCGAAGTAGAGCGTTGGCTTGGCCAGGAAGACCGCTCAAAGCTAATTATCAGCCGGCTTGAAAAAATACCTGCCGATCTCCGACAGGCAGACAATATCACCACCTTCCTTACCCAAAACGGACCGGCAACGCCTTGGCAGCTCCGAGAACATACCGGGATCGCCGGCATTACCCTGGAAAAGAAGCTGGAGCGCATGGCTAACCTGCAACAGATATATGAGTGCGGCTTCACTCCGACAGATGCTCTGCATGTGCTCGGGAAGATCCATCTCGGCGACAGCAGCGCTGCGGAACGTGCGGCCCGGATACTTGGACAGTCTCTCTCCCTGGACGCAGAAGGGTTCAGCGAGCTCATCATTGCCAGGGCTGTGGATACAATTGAAACCCTGATACTCGACTATGTTATTGAGCATTATTGGGGAAAATCGCTCACCAGCTTTCTCTCTCAACGCTATGAGCACCCGGTGGTTGGCGTCAATTTCTCAATCAAGATTCCCATGATAGGTATTGGGGCAGCGGCAAGATATCTGTTGCCCGCCGTTGCTGAAAGACTTGGAACAGAAGTGACTTTTCCTGACAACTGTGAAGTAGGCAACGCCATCGGTGCCGCCACCATTGGTATGCGCAGCTCTGTGAAAAAATGAATCGCTCCACATCCAATGAAAAAAATTTTTCAAATATTTTTCACCGGGCTCTTTCAGAGTCCGGTGGTCGTTTTAACGAAATAGCCTGACAAGCTCAATTCCACCTCCCGCGCGTATTTCTGTAATTCCTTACATACTTCTGCTCTGTTTTCAGCTTCTCTGACAACCAGGCCTGTCTGCCTTTCACCACGCTTTACTCCAAGACCTCCCGCCAATTACGGCAAAAAGGTCCCCTCTTTGCCAGATAATAGTAAGAACGTAAAAGTAGAGTTTGTTGAATATTGATCCGGTTTCTTTACCCCATCACGCCCTTCTCGACCGGAGGGAAAAGGAGATACCACTAGAAATGAAGGCTTTCGACCATTTACGCGTCACAGCCGAAGCCGTGCGGCAATTTGTCAGGATGTCTCAAAGTCCTGTAGCCCCAATGCTTCTTCAGCATACCAGCCTGATTCAGGACGGCTCCAAAGATGCAGACATCAGCCCAATTTATACCAGGGCCACCAATTGGCACTTTGCCCCGCACAACCTTGAACGCTCGACATTGCAGGAACCGATCTGGTCTTTTATGGAGCCGCTCACCTTCCATATTTCTTCAGATTACATACTCAGAAAACGTAGCGAAGAGATGCTGCATGAGATATGCAAACAATCAAAAAGGGATGTCTTCAAACTCTTGGGCAGAGTCCTCCATCATATCCAGGATATGTCCACACCATCACATGTTGTGCCTGTATATCATGGGCCTCTTATCGCTGACAGCTTTGAGACATACCTGAACAAAATTTATCTGGCTGACGACATGAACATCAACACCATCTCGGCCAATCTGCAGATCAGCCCGGCCAACTTGACACCACCGGCCGACACCACAGTTGTTGACATTTACATGGAGGCAGGGCAAAAAACACTGCAGTTTCTCAAATCAGAAAACTCCAGCTTTCAAACAGAAAGAAACGGCGTGCGTTGCAACCTGCCCTGGAGTTACTTTTGGGCTGACAAGTCAACACAGCATAAAAACGGTTACCCAACTGAATGCACAATCGGCGGCTTCGGCAGTTTTGGCCCTTTGGGTAAACACTTTGGCACAGTTGGTGAAATACAGTCTGGTGATGATACTTTTATCATCGAAAATGAAGTCTATGAAAAGTTCTGCACAAACCTGGTTCGCGACATGCTGGTCAACAGCCTGCGGACCTTGTTCCTGCTCGAGCCTGATTTACGACCACTCTGCTAGCCCGAAATTGTCATGCACATTTTGCCTGAATAAAAAAAACACATTGCCGATTACATTTTAAAGGCCCGAAACACGGGCAAACTCTCCCGGTTCGGGCCTTTAAAACTGAGTGCCTACCGCTCTAGCTGTTACTTGATATGCTCAATGAACCTGTTCGATTCCTCGATGGACTGATTCATCTTACTGACCAGCCTGTCGATCTCACCTTTGAGTGAAGCAAACTCACCCTGCAGTGAACCAATGGCCTGAGCATTCAGATTGTGTTTCAGGTACAATACGTTATCCTGAAAGATTCTCAGAACCGGGTCCATACTCTTTTCAGCCTGCCTCATGCTGGAAAGCATCTCACGATAGCGGGCCCTGGTCTTCTGCAGCTTTTCCCTGCTCGAATTGCGAAGCTCACGATTCTGGTACATCTCCAGTTCTTCCTCCCACTCCGCAAAGAGATCTTCAGCAACGTCCTCAACCTTATCAATTCTACTGCGAACCTCGTCAGCAACCTCCACGCTCGCCTCAAATTCGCTGTTGAGCTTATCGTATGCCCGCTTGATGTCAGTCTCTTCCAGCTGGACCACTGAGTTAAACTGCTCAAGCGCAGACTTGAATTGCTCCTGGGCATCCTCCTGGGCGTCCCGGGCACCTTCAACCCTGTCCACCATAATATCACGTTTATGAATCCCCACCTTTTCCATGGCACTGTAATATGTCCCGGAGCAGCCTGAGAGAGCCAACACCAGCCCGACCGCCAAAACCCATAACAATTGGTTATTATTTCTTTTGTACATAGTAATTCACTCATCCCCCCATGGCTGAGAGCCACAATCAGCCTGATATTTATTTTCACCGAACATTCAACGACTCCAAAGATCCGTCATGATACCAGCCAATTGCCCTTTGTGCAAAGCTGAGGTTTACCCAACGGATCTTGCCTCTTATTTTTTTTGAGGGGTACGCATTTTCATGCAATATCTTCATCTCTTCCCTATAATGGCGAAACGGTGGTACCCTGATCGCAGCTCATTGCCCCCGAACTGATTGCTCCAAGGAAAAGCTATGGATAAAAACAACCGTAAGAAAAAAACATGTGATGGTTGCGGCGGTTCTGGCCAGATTTCTTTTTTTCGTGGCGTGAGCCGGTTTGTGATGGACTGGGATGACTGTCCTGACTGCCTGGGAACCGGTTATGTTGAAGTGGATACAGAGAAAGAAGGTGACAAGACCAACAAGGGTGAGCCTGGGAAATGAGAAATAACTCTACGCTCGACAAAACGAAAAAGGCTGTACAGAGATGAAAAAACGGATACTCGAAATTATTTATACGGCTTTTGCCGAATGGACGGCTGTCGAGCGGTGGGCCTGCACCCAGGGATGCGCTACCTGCTGCACCCAAAATGTGACCATTACCGCACTCGAAGGTGCACAAATCCTCAACCATGTTATCAGTCACGGCAATGAGGAGTGGTTCGCCGAAAAACTGAGCGCCCGGGTGATGCCTTTCCATCCATCGCAGACAATGAACGAATACGCACAGATCTGCCTTAACGGCGATGAACCGCCTGAAGAAAGCTGCACTGAACCTGTTCAGGCCTGCCCTTTCCTGGAAAGTGGCAGTTGTACCATCTACGAAGTTCGCCCATTCAGTTGCCGCTGTTTTCTCTCAAAAGAGCAGTGCACTCCCAGCCGGCCGGCTCTGGTGGAAAACAAACACCTCGCAGCCTCAACAGCGGTCAGCCAGCTTATCGAACATCTTGGCCAGCTTGAATATTGGGGGAATATGCTTGATGTTCTGCCAGCCATGCTGGACATATCAAAATATCAGAACATTCGGCGCCATCTCAAAGATCCTTCCCTTGCTGACAACTGCCGCCTGCAAACCTTGAAAGCCAAACCGCTTCCAGGTTTTTTGCTTGGACCTGATGATTACCAGGAGGTGGCTCCACTGCTGGAAGAAGTATTCAACGCAAAAATCGAGGGTAAAACTGTTGAAGCTATTCTCAATGGCGCAGCATGATAATTCACGAGAACTCCATTCATGAAGCGACAGTGGGCCAGATTAACTTGAGGCGTTCCTGAAGAGATAGAGGAAATCACCATACCCCTGCGATTCAAGTTCTTCGGCTGAAACAAAACGGAGAGCGGCCGAGTTGATGCAATACCTGTTGCCCGTCGGTTCCGGGCCATCGACAAAGAGATGGCCCAGGTGTGAATCAGCTGTGGCACTTCGTACCTCCACCCGCGCGCTGAAAAGCGACCTGTCCTCCCTGAAAGTCACGCACTCAGGAACGATCGGTCTGACAAAACTCGGCCAGCCGGTACCCGAATCATACTTGTCGGTTGAACTGAAAAGTGGGTCCCCGGAGACCACATCGACATAGATTCCCGGTTCCTTGTTGTCCCAGTATTCATTGGCAAATGACGGTTCGGTCCCCCCCTGCCTTGTCACCTCGAACTGAAGAGCGGTAAGTCGCTGCCGCAGCTCATTATCTTTCGGAATCACATAAATATCCGGCTCACCGCCCCAGACCTGCTCTAAAAAACCTGCTCTGCCGGAACCTGTCTTATATGACGAATAGTGATTGGCATTTTTCAGATAGTAGCCCTGGTGATATTCTTCCGCCGGATAAAAAGTTTTCGCTGCACGGACTTCGGTCACTATCGGTCGCTGAAACCTGCCTGAATTCTCCAGCCTCAGCAGTGATCGCTCAGCAATCCACTTCTGCACATCATTGAGGTAAAAGATGACCGTTTTATAGTGGTTGCCGCGATCGGCAAATTGGCCACCCCCATCTGTCGGATCTATCTGACGCCAGAAAACCTCAACCAGTCGCCAGTAGGAAACCTTTTCCGGATCATAGACAATCTGCACCGCCTCCAGGTGCGAAGTCAAACCTGACGCCACCATTTCATAATGCGGTTCCGGTTCATCACCACCGGCATAACCGACTTTTACCTCGACCACCCCGTCAAGAATCTCGAAGGGTTGCTGCATGCACCAGAAGCAGCCGCCACCAAAAAGTGCTTTCTGAAATCTTTGATTATCGTGTGACATGAGATCTGCTCCGATTTGCATTATCGCTAAAGAATGCACACATTGATAATGTCGTGGTTACGATGGACGATATTTTCCATCCCTGGTGTTAGAGATTATGCATTATATCGGATCTCTTCAAGCCATCGTTTCTTAACACAAAATGCCACTCTGTTAATATGTTACATATTCGGTGTTTTTTTTGATTACGTCTTTCGTAAGATCACACCATTTTTCTATTTAAAAATGAAGCCTCGATTGATATAGTGCCGGACATGAAAACGACACAAAATACTAAACGGACCAAGTTCATTTTCGTCACCGGCGGTGTACTCTCCTCCCTGGGCAAAGGCTTAGCCTCTGCTGCCCTCGGAGCATTACTCGAAAGCCGTGGCCTTACAGTAACCTTTCAAAAACTCGACCCTTACATAAATGTCGATCCGGGTACCATGAACCCGTTCCAGCATGGTGAGGTTTATGTAACCAACGATGGTGCAGAGACCGACCTCGACATGGGGCATTACGAGCGCTACACCAATGCTGTCATGGCGCAGATGAATAATTACACTTCCGGGCGTATTTATCACTCTGTCATCTCTAAAGAGCGTCGCGGTGAATATCTTGGCGGCACCGTCCAGGTTATTCCGCACATCACAGACGAAATCAAGGCAGCGGTACTGCAGCTTGATGGCAGCGTCGACGTTGCAATTATCGAAATCGGCGGCACCGTAGGCGATATCGAGGGATTGCCGTTTATCGAGGCAATCCGTCAGCTGCGTGGTGATCTCGGCAGAGAATACTCTCTGTACGTGCACCTCACCCTCGTTCCCTACATCAAAACCGCCGGTGAGGTAAAAACCAAACCTACCCAGCACTCGGTTCGTGAGCTGCGGGCAGACGGCATCCAGCCGGATGTACTCATCTGCCGCACCGAAGTTCCTCTTGATGAGAGTTTAAAGGCAAAAATCGCACTGTTCTGCAACATTGATAAAGATGCTGTTATCACGGCAATAGACTGCGATACCATCTACGAGTTGCCGATCAACCTGCATCGCGAGGGGCTGGATAACAAGATTCTTGAACTCCTCAATGTCTGGACTGGCCAGCCTAACATCAAGCCCTGGGAAGCCCTGGTTCACACCATCAAAAACCCGAAAGACAGCGTAACCATAGCCATTACCGGCAAGTATGTCGATCTGACAGAGTCGTATAAGAGTCTGCATGAGGCGCTTGTTCACGGTGGTCTTGCCAATGGTATCAAGGTTGACCTGCGCTACATCAGCGCTGAAGATCTCGAAGTGAATGATCCGGCAGAAATGTTTGAGGGATGCGATGGTATTCTCGTTCCGGGTGGCTTCGGCAAACGTGGCGCAGAAGGAAAAATCAACGCCATCACCTATGCCCGTGAGAACAAGATCCCATTTTTTGGAATCTGCCTCGGTATGCAGCTCGCCACCATCGAGTATGCCAGAAATGTAGCTGGTATTACCGCTGCAAACTCCACCGAACTCTCCCCGGAGACTCCGGATCCCGTCATTTACCTGATTAAAGAGTGGTTCGACTACAGGACCCAGAAAACCCAGGTGAGGGACGAAACTTCAGACATGGGCGGTACCCTTCGCCTTGGAGCGTATCCATGTGTGCTCAAGGAAGAGAGCTTTGCCCATGCCGCATACGGGGCCAAGGAAATCTTCGAACGCCACAGACACCGCTTTGAGTTTAACAACGAGTATCGGGATGTGCTCGAGGAAAAAGGCCTGAGCATTTCAGGTGCGTCGCCAGACAACAACCTGGTTGAGATCGTTGAGATAAGCGATCACCCCTGGTTCCTTGGTTGCCAATTCCATCCGGAGTTCCAATCTAAACCAATGAAGCCGCACCCGCTGTTCAAGGATTTCATCAGCGCAGCACTGGCCAAGAAAAAGAGTTGCTAACAGTATGATAAATGTCAATTCTGTGACCGTTTCCGGTCCCACCGGCGAAGATTTCCTCGTCGGTGACGACCAACCCCTGATGCTGATCGGCGGTCCCTGTGCCCTGGAATCCGAAGAGCTCGCCAGGGAAGTTGCCTCCACCATGAAGGAGATGTGTTCACGCCTCGGTCTTAACTTCGTGTTCAAGGCTTCATTCGATAAGGCGAACCGAACCTCCATCACCTCCTACCGTGGGCCTGGTCTGGAGAACGGTCTGGAGATTCTCGGCAGAATCCGTGAAGACCTGCAGGTGCCCGTAATCTCTGATATCCATGAGGTGCACCAGGTTGAACCCGCCGCAGAGGTTCTCGATATCATCCAGATTCCGGCTTTCCTTTGTCGCCAGACAGACCTCCTGGCTGCAGCCGCCAAAAGCGGTAAGCCGGTCAACGTCAAGAAGGGTCAGTTTGTTTCACCCTGGGATATGAAAAACGTAGTCAATAAGTTACGTGAATCTGGAAGTGAGAAGGTGATGCTGGTCGAGCGCGGGGCAAGCTTTGGTTACAATAACCTGGTTGTCGATATGCGCTCCCTGCCGGTAATGCGCTCACTTGGCTGCCCGGTGGTCTTTGACGCGACGCACTCCGTGCAACTTCCAGGTGGTGCCGGTGGTTCTTCCGGCGGACAACGTGAGTTCATTGCCCCCCTGACCAGGGCTGCAATTGCCGCCGGTATTGACGGGCTCTTTATGGAGATCCATCCAGAGCCGGAAAAGGCGCTCTGCGATGGTCCGAACTCAATCCCTCTGGCAGAGATGGAAGACCTGTTACGCCAACTGGTAAAAATTCGCCAGGCGGTGACCACCTGTTAGCCGGTCACCCAGGATCACAGCACGAATCATATGGCTGAACTGCACTATAAGAAAGCGGTTCAGCCTTTTTCGCATACAAGGAAGAAATTTACATTCCCCATGACAGAGTCCTGTACCCCACAACCGCCGGGAGCATATCCATCAGACTGTGAAGTCATGGATGGGTACCGCAAGATGGCCCGCGAACGAGAATTGAACTCCCTCTCAGGTATTGATCCCCTCGTTCTTGAAAAAGCGAAAAACATCAAATTGCTGTTGCTTGATGTCGATGGTGTTCTTACCGACGCCGCTCTACTCTACACCAGCAACGGTGAAGAATGTAAAGCATACAATACCCAGGACGGCTTTGGAATTTCCCTGCTGCACCAGGCGGGACTCGAAACAGGTATTATCACTGCGAGAAAATCAGCCATGGTCGAACGTCGGGCAAATGAGCTTAACATCACCCATATCTACCAGGGCGCCAGAAAGAAAAACGAGGCGTTCAAGGAGATTCTGAAAAGCACAGGCTTCAAACCCTTTGAAGTCGCTTACATGGGAGATGACTGGCTCGATCTCATATTGCTGCAGCAGGTGGGGCTGGCCGTAACCCCGGCCAATGGTGCCGATGAACTCAAGAGTGTGGTACACTACATCACATCACGCCCCGGCGGCCACGGTGCTGTTCGTGACTGCTGTGATCTCATCCTTAAAGCGCGCGGCGATCACCAGAAACTGCTCAGACAATACACTTTGGGATGATCAAACGACGAAACCTCATCTGGCTTGTACCCCTGGCACTGATATTCTCTTTTCCGGCCTGGAAAATACCGGTGGGCAACTTTCTCACGCCTCGCGGCGGTGCAGACTCCGAGTCGATACCCGGTAAAGAGCAGTCCCAGAATTTCAACATGGAGCAGGTCAAAATCGTCCAGAGCAAAAACGGCAGGATTACCGCTGAAATCCGTGCAGTATCTGCATTTACAACGGAAAAGACCGGCGAATATATGCTGGACAAGGTCGATGCGGATATCTTCAATGAGTCTGGAGATATTACCAATGTCGTCGCCAAAAGAGGTATCTTTGACGGCCAGAGTGAAGTGCTCACCCTGATGGACGATGTGGTCATAACCAAGCAGAAGGATGACCAGAACCTCTACACAGACCTGTTTTATTACAACGACAAGGATCAGACAGTTCATTGCCCCGGCCCCACCCGGATAGAGGGTGAGGGTATCCAGGTAGATGGTACATCCTTCGATTATGATATGGCCGAAGGGTACTACGAAATGGAAGGTCGGGTACTCTGCCTGATTGAAGGCTCTATTTCTTCGTGATGAACGGAAAAGGCCGCATCAACCACAAGCCCCGGCCTGCTCACAGCTGAAAACTTCAAAACCACCCCCTGTTGCGCGCCAGCGAACATTCACGTCCCAGAGCAGCACCCCAAACTCCCGCACCGCTGCACGCTGGCTTGCGGGCCTCGGATCATATTGCAGAGTCTGAACAATAAGTTCCCGCAATTCCCGGCCGGTCTCATGCTGATATTGTCGACAAAAATCCTCCACCTGCTGAGCTATTCGCAGTTCAACCTTCGGGATGGGATCAAATGTGTAACCACAACCTGCCTCATCGACCACATCTGAGTATGGTACGTATGGCTTGATATCCAGTACCGGCGTACCATCGAGCAGATCAACCCCGGAAAGCTCAAGCCTGACCGGCCCGTCATCCTTCACTATCTTTTCAAGACGAACCGCAGACATGCCGATGTGATTGGGCCTGTGGGGGCTTCGGCTTGCATAAACGCCAACCCGCTTCTGCCCCCCCAGGCGAGGAGGCCTTGCTGTGGGCTTCCAACCCTCTGCCACCGTTTCGTGAAAGAGAAAAATGATCCAGATATGGGTGAACTTATCCAACTGATTGAACATCTCGGGTCGCCCAAAATCAGGATAAAAATGCAAAATACCTTTGGCGGCCGTCACCAGCCGGGGCTGCCTGGGTACCCCGAATTTTTCGGAGTAGCAAGAGTGTATTACACCAATTGGTTCTACACTGTATGAAGACATTTTCTACGTCGTGCTCCCTGACCACATTCAAAAATATAAAAGAGAACACCAGATACCATGGTGCCCCATACTTGCTCAGTAATTCCCAAAAGGGTATCTTTCATCACATTTCCATACTATTACAACCATTTCTGGAAGTAATTCAGGATATGGAAATCCTCTTCCGTCCACACCGGCCGGATAATACCACAGCAGCCTGAGGAGCAAAAGTGAACTCACCCCACGACAGTTTCGCACCCTCAAGTCAGAAGCCGGTTCGTCTTGCAGCATGTATTACCGCCCATGGGTTTGGCCACTCCACCCGGTCAATAGCAATTCTGCAGGCGGCACAAAGAAAGTACCCGCATCTAGAATTACTGCTCTTCACCACCGCCCCCTCCCACCTCTTTGAGGAGTCGTTAAAAAATTTCACCATTATCCCTATCGAAAACGATGTTGGTCTCATCCAGCGTGACGCACTGACAGCAGACCTTCCCGCCACCATAAAGGCTCTGGACAGACTGTTTCCACTTTCTCCTCAACATATTCACTCTGTGGTAGAAAAGCTGGCCGGGTGTTCAGCTGTTCTCTCGGACATCTCCCCGCTCGGAATAGTCTCAGCCTCAGCCGCCAATATCCCGTCAGTGCTTGTTGAAAATTTCACCTGGGACTGGATATATGAGCCATTCGCCGCCTCCTTTCCTGAAATTGTGCCGCATATCGAAACGCTGAGATCAATCTACACTAAAGCCACCCACCACATCCAGACTGAACCGATATGTGTCCCAACTTCAACCGCGCAACGTTGCGGCCCGATCTTTCGATTCAGCAGCGCCAGCCCCGCTCAAATCAAAGCAAACATAAAAGAAGAATTTTGTGTGGGCGACCGTCACTTGATCCTGGTCTCCATGGGAGGCTTCAATTTTTCACTCTCCCTCTGGACCGAGATCTTTGAACGCAAAGATTATTTCTTTCTTCTTGCAGGTCAGCCCGAACAAAAACGTATTGCCGGCAACGTCATGAGCCTGTGCCACGACTCAGGTTATTATCATCCGGACCTGATTGCGGCCGCTGACCTTGTAATCTGTAAAAGCGGATACTCAACCATTGCCGAATGTTTCCAGGCAGGCACCCGGGTCATTGGCATAGACCGGCCCTTTTTCGCCGAATCAGCAATACTTGCCAACTTCGTTACAACAACACTCAAGGGCAAGGTAATAAACGATACAGACTTTATCGAGGGCAGGTGGCTGAACTTGATCGATAACTCTGTGAAGGAGCCAAGACCTCGGCCTGCAGAGAACAACTGTGCGGACCAGGTTGCCGACATTCTGCTCAACTATTGCAGGTGATTTTACAGATCAACAAAATAGTTACCGAAAAATCGCCGAAGAGAGACGACACACTTGACTTTTACGAAGAGTCTTTTACGCTGCATCACTAATACCAATATCCCATGAACATTTTGTCGAAATACAGAATCATGATGTGCGTATCAGACATCATCAACAATCGAATTCTGTATTCTATCGGTTCAGACATTTGTGATAATCCCCTCATTATCACAGTGCTGTCAGCTCACCCTATGGAGCTTTTGCAACAGTTGGAGATCGATCATTGTCCAGCATAGTCGGCTACCCCGCCTCCCAGGCTGCTAAAAGTGCCTTTACTTTTTCCCCCGCACTTTATGGCCGTTGGCATGAATTACAGCTACTGCGCAAAGGCCTGCAGAATGCGCATCATGGTTCCGCTGTATTTACCATGATCTCCGGCGAGGCCGGTATTGGCAAGAGCGCTCTCGCACGGGTATTTTTAACCACCGCGGCAAGTAAAACCACCTTCGTTCTCTCCAGTAGCATTCAGCGCAGATCCGAATCCACCCCATATGCCGCAACCTCCCACTGCCTGCGACAATTGGCCAGACAGATTCTGAGCCGTGATCCAGATGTAATTGCCTCCTGGAAAAAGGCCCTGCAACGCACAATCAAGGGTGATGCCCGGGTGCTGGCAGAAATTTGTCCCGAAATAGAAGACCTTCTTCCCGCCAGTGACGAGCACGACGAGGTTCCCCCCCAGGAACAACTCTCATTTCCCATAGCGGCAAAAAAATTTATCAGAGCCGCCAGCCAGGCACACTCAACCCTGATAATTTTTATCGACGATTTGCACCTGGCTGACAGGGCTAACCTGGAGCTCCTCATAAATATCCTCGACCCGACAGATCTTTCACGGGTCATGTTTATCGCGGCACATCGTGACCCAGCACACATTTATCCAAGTCACTTCAGTGAATTCACTGAACAGCTCAAAACTCTTCACCCGAAAGTTGATCAGATCCAGGTTGCCCCGCTGGGTGCGGCCGAGGTGGAAAAACTCCTGCACAACGCCTTTATTCGCTTTAACGGCAATCTTTCCTCGCTTGTCAGCCATTGCAATCGGATAACCGGAGGCAACCCTCTGCGCCTGATACAATTTCTCCATAAACTCCATGACGACGCAATTCTTTATCGTGATCAGGAAAGCAACTCATGGGCTTGGATTGATGAGAATATAGCCGTAATTTCTCCACTTGAAAGCACCATTACGCTCTTAAAAAATCGACTCGCCACTTTACCTGAGCAGTGTCAAAAGCTGCTCGTTACAGCCTGTTGCAGCGGGAAATATTTCACGATAAGACTCCTCAGCGAACTGAACGGAGTCTCCCTGGACACAACGCGGGAACAACTCCAGTATGCCGTGCAGCTAGGCTTTTTGGTGCAGGATTCTCCCGATAATCTGATAGCAGCCAATAGCGGGGTGACCTGTTCACCAGCCAGCGAAGACCAACCCGAAGAGTGTACATACTGTTTCAGTCATGAGATGATTCGGGATACGCTTTTTTCTCAACTGGCAGCCGAAGAAGTCTCGAGAATTCGCTTCAGGGTCGGACAATACCTGGTCCAGTTTTTGCCAACCAGGGAGTATGAGAGGCGCCTCTATGAAGTCTCAAACCACCTCAACCACAGCCTGAAATTCATCGGTTCAAGGGATGAGAGAGTTCAACTGGCCCATGTGAACCTGTCGGCGGGAATAAAAGCTAAATTGCTCTCTGACCACTCCTCGGCTTACCATTATCTGCAAACAGGCCTGAAGTGTCTGGATCACGACAGCTGGCAAGGTGAATACTCCCTTTGTATAGGGTTGCACATAGAGGCGTGTGATTGCGCCTTTCTCTGCGCAAAATACAGTGAAGTGGAGCGGCTCTTTAGGGAGGTCTGCGACAAATCAAAAAACATCTACGACAAATGCCACGTCTATAAAGCCTACATCATGGCGTTAAAGGCTCAGAATCAATATGACAAGGCATTCTCGGCAAGTCTTGAGGCACTTGCCATGCTTGATATCCATATCCCCAGATATCCCGGCAGACTCAAAGCCTGGAGATCGCTCTTATCAACAGAGTTTCGCTACATGTTCCGATCGCCCAGGCAACTGGACAGCCTCCCTGAAATGCAGGACAGGACTGCCAGAGCGATTATCAGCTTTCTCTATGATGTAACCACAGCCGCCCTGCTGACCAATTCACAACTTCTGCCCCTGCTCTCTGCCCACAGCATCCGTCTGTCGCTGAAATGGGGCAACGACCGAAGGTTTTCCATCCTCGGTTATATGGTCCACGGCTTTCTGCTCTGCACATTCTTCTCTGACAAACTGGTCAGGCGCGGTTGTGCCCGGGGCAATCAGGCCCTCGATTTACAAAAGAAGATTTCCGGAACAAACAGCAACTGCCAGCCCACGCTGATGTACAACGTTTATATGGCGCATTGGCAAAGCCACCTCAAAAATACCCTTCCCAAATTGAGGGAAATGTTGCTCAACTGCCAGCGCCAATACGATGGAACATCCGCTGGAAATGCGACCTTTACCATTATTATGCACAGCTATTTGCTCGGTCACAGTCTCAGCTTGTTGCGCTCAGAGCTTGATCACTTCATCTCTCGTGCCACAGAAACCCGGCAGCAGCTTATTTTGACGCGACTTCAGATGTTTCGCCAGGCTACCGCCAATCTTATGGGGGAAAGCGAAAACCACATTCGCCTAAAAGGCAACTTCTTCGACGAGAGTGCTCTCCTGGCGGGTTTTCCCCATTCCCATGACCCTATTTCATACTGCATGGCCAACGTGGTCAAACTTATCCATGCTGTGCTTTTTGGCCGCTACAAACATGCTCTTTATTATTCTGAACTGGCCAGACCCCATGTTCACAAACTGACCTCGACCTTTCTCTATCCCGTTTACGTCTTCTATGATTGCCTGGCCAGGATAACCAGGCTCAAAACCCAGAGCATTACCCGACGTCTGATAAACCTGCAGTTAATACGCAGTAATACGAGAAAACTGCGGCGCTGGGCGACCCTCAGCCCACAGAATCACGGCCACAGATATCGGCTCATCGAAGCTGAACTTGCACGGATAAAAGGGAAAACCGAGCGAGCAATGGAGCTTTATGATGAGGCTATACAGTTTGCCAAAGAACACGAATTCCTGCACGAAGAAGCATTAGCCTATGAGCTTGCATCACGTTTTTATAAAAATCGTAAAAAAGAGCATATAGCCAGGATGTATATGCGAGAAGCTCGCTATTGCTACCATCGCTGGGGTGCCAAGGCCAAAGTGAGCCAGCTCAACAGCATGGAGATAGTCAATGGTTCACCCTATGAGGGCAGCGATAGCGGGACAGTTTACGACAGCAACGACCACGCCACCTCGCTTATTCCGGTGGAGGGTGGTTCCCGCCTGGATATGATGACGGTTATCAAGGCATCCCGAATTCTCAGTGATGAAGTGGTGTTTGGAGAATTGTTGAAAAAGATGATGTGGATAGTACTGGAAAGCAGCCGTGCTCAACGTGGCTTTCTTATCTTAAAAGATGATGATGAATGGTATATCAGGGTCCACGGATCGATCTACCGCAACTCGAGGGTTAAACTGACACGAACCTCAATAACCGAGCAGGATGTAGCTTCTCCGGCGATTATAAATTATGTGATAAACAGTGCCACCGATATAGTGCTTAACGACGCCTGCAAGGAGGGACTGTTCACCAGCGATCCATATATTTTAAAGAAAATGCCCCGCTCCCTGCTCTGTATGCCGATTATTCACCAGGGCGAGATCTTCTGTATACTCTACCTAGAAAACAATATCGTCACCGGAGCTTTTCCGCCAGATCGTCAGGAACTCCTGCATCTCCTCGGAACCCAGGCGGCAATATCGCTGAAAAACTCTTCGCTCTTTGAAGAGCTTGAATCGACTGTAAATCGACTGAACCTGGAAGTTGAAAAACGACGTGAAACCCAACTGCAGCTGCTGCATGCCGAAAAACTGAGCGCTCTGGGCCGACTTTCCGCCTCCGTTGCCCATGAATTCGGCAATCCGCTGATGGGAGTCCGCTACCTGATCGAGGATTTTTATAAACGCCACGATCTGAGCAACGCAGACAAACAGTTACTTGAGCTTGGTCTTGAAGAGTGTGGTCGTATGAAAAAGCTTATCCAGGATCTGCAGCGGTTCAACAAACCCTCTACCGGTCGTTTCGACACAGTTGATATTCACCAGTTGATAGACAAGGTGCTCCTGTTCCAAAGGAAACATTTTGCTACCAACAGGATCAGGGTGGCCAAGACCTATGATAACTCAATGGAGGATATCCTGCTTATCGAAGACCAGCTCACCCAGGTATTGTTCAACCTGACCATGAATGCGGTAGATGCAATGCGACAGTATGGTGGAGAGCTGAGAATATCCACCAAAAAGGGAGATGAAACCATTGAAATAGAAGTAGCGGATACCGGCGCAGGTATCGCCTATGAAGATCAGGGCCGTATTTTCGAGCCGTTTTACTCGACCAAAAAGCAGGAAGACGGTACAGGCCTTGGCCTGGCGATCTCCTACGGAATCATCAAGCACCACAATGGTAGCCTCAACTTTGTTTCCAAACCGTTTGAAGGCACGGCGTTTACCATTTCATTGCCGGCAGTGACCTCCGGAGACGCGGCCGCCACAAGCCCGGATCAACCTTCGCAAGCTCCTCCAGACACGAAACCGGAGCCGAAAGTCAGCGCCGGTTCAGGTTACACTCCTGAACAACTCCCAGAGCCTGTTCAAGATTTTTAAAAAATTTCAGCTGCTCGGGGTTTTCAGGATCGTTCTCCAGTAACCCTTCATAAATAGAAAATAATCTCGTCAGCACCTGCATCGCCTCAAACTCATCCAGGCTGCCAAGAGATTCCCAGAGATCTCCAGGTTCTTTATCACTCATAACACTTCTCGTTTATCTATGAACCAATCTTCATCAACCAAACCGCTTCACCTCTCACAATGGGGCGTGGGAATGGTCGGGAATTCTTTGACTATCATCTCTGCAATACAGAGTTTGACTCTGGGGTAGAGGTGGCGTTTGAACTCCAAAAGCTCGCTTTCAATATTGACCAGCTCCGTTAGATGCTTTGTTCTGTCAACCCTTGGGGTTTTCAATCCACTCTTTTCACGCTCGGCAACAATCTCCTGGCAACGAAAACAACCAGGAAACTCCAGGGTCTGCCCATCAGGGCGACGCATTCTCGCAGGTACACCATGAGTTCTGCATACCAACAGCCTGTGCTTGTAGAGAATACAGAGACCATTTTCGTTTAAGGGGCACATTATCTGAGGCCGCTCACCCTTGGCCAATATCTTTTGCGATTGCTCCAGATATTCTTTAGAGCGTGCCAGAACCGTCTCTTGCTGCTCTTGGTCGAGCAGCAGAAATCCCTGCCTGAGATATGCCCACTCCGCATGGGTGTGGTGAAGAAAATACGAATCGCAGCAGTTGTCGGAACACCCCTCACAACCAAACTCGAGCGCTCTCGCCACGTTGTTGTACTGCTTTTCCATCTCTACATACAGACTCTCGAGACGCTGTGTGAGATCTGCGGGTAATACCAGTTCCTTCATCAATCTTCCTCACCAAAACTCTGTACCTGATAAACAAAGATATCGGGATGGTCTTTCTCCCAACATCTCTCATAAAGCCCTGCTTTTCTGCAGAGGTGGCCTAAAAACTGCTCCGGGTCCGGCAACTGCTCCCAGACCTGAGGTAAAAACGTCGCTCCTGCTTTACCATGACACAAGACAACACCGTCCACTCCCGGTCGCAGGCGGTGCAGCAACTCTTCACCTTCATCATAGGCCAGGGGTTCCAGCTTGGTCAGCACGGAAATATGAATATCAATTTCATCCAGTTCTTCAAGGCTGAGCGGCATAAAGCGCATATCACCAAACGCGGCTTTTACCGCATTTTCGCTCACACTCGTCCAAAGTGACAATGATGGCTCCAGGTTGCCCATGCATCCTCTTAAGGCACCTTTGATCTTCAGAGTTACAAAGGTCGCCGCCTCTTCATTGAAAACCGCTTCATCCGGAATGTCGACACTGCACGCCACCCCACGCAGACGGGCTGCAATCGCTTCCCGGGCCAGGTTCAACAGTACTGCTGCCTGCTTCTTGTCGACTGTTCCAGTCACTATTTCCCCCACTCAATCCCAAGCATGAGACAATTAATGCCACTGCCGATTCCAAGCAGTGCGCCCTTGTGACCAGGCCGGTATACATTTTCCTCTATCGCCCGGGCCAGGGTGATGGGCGCGGATACAGATCCGACATTGCCAAACGACGCCAGGGTCTCAAAGTTTTTATCCAGCTCAAGCCCCAGGGTATCGAACAGTAATCGCGCATGGGCTGTTCCAACCTGATGGCAGAAAAAACCATCTATATCCTCTGCTCCCCAGCCCGGTGTACTGGAAAACAGTTTCCAGGTCTGGTGTGCGGTCTCCACCCCGCGGTGCAACAGCTCTTCTGAATCAGTCTCCATCAGGGTCGATTTTCCGCCCGCCTGATTGCCATGACAGAGGTCGGAGTGGGCCGTGTTAGCCTGCCAGGCGCCGTGAACCAATTTCGGTTTGGTCTCAGCATCTCCGCACTTTCTCATAAACAGACCAACTGATCCGGAGCCGATGGTAAGAGAGGCAAAGGCGGGCTTAATGGTTTTCCTGCTCAGATTCCTGTTGTCGATCAAAGCCATAATAGTAGACTCAAGCAACTCTTCCGCGGTCTCCCCCGAGACCACCAGGCCGTTTTGCACCTGGCCCAGCTCGATCATGTTAGCCAGCATCACCATCCCATCCAGAAACCCGAGACAGGCATTCGATATATCAAATATAAGGCAGGTACAGGGAAGCCCAAGGGCGTTATGAACAAAAGAGGCAGTGGCCGGTTCCATCATATCTCTGGATACAGAGGTGAAAATCAAACATTCAACAGCAGTCCGGTCTATATCACCATTGGCAAAAACTGCCTCACCTGCCATGGTGGCCGCTTCACTGGGGCGGGTTCCATCGGGCCAGAGCCTGCGCTCGCGGATACCGCTCATCAGCTCCAGCCTGCCCTGGGGAAGCTTTAAGCGTTCATAAACTTCAGCAAGTCTGTTTTCAATGTCTTCTGAAGTGAGAGTGCGGGGAGGAAGTTCATAGCCGAACGTATCGAGACAAACCTTGGAGTAACTGATCATAACTGCCGTATATAAATGCTGTCTGGTTTCCCAAAAGCGCGATTAGGGGTTAAAGGTGAGGGTTCATTCCGCCAGCCGTGCATTATACGGTGCCTTGGACGATGAAACAAGAGATTTAGCTTCCGCTCTTTTTCACCAGTGGGCCGTTCTTGCACCTTTTCAAGCCGAGACCTGTTTCAGCACCTCATGTAGATCATCCCTGGTGAGTGGTTGCCTGAGACTGCCATCCAACCCTTCCGGCAGAGAACTCTCCTGTTTATCCACTACCCCAAAAATATACGCCCTTCTCCCTGAGTATTCCTCGAGCTTTCTGATGACCTTGGCAGCCTCCAGTCCACCTGAGACAGCATCTCCGGTCTCGAGAATGACCAGATCAAACCGATTCAAGGAAGCCTCATAAAGTGCTGAACGTGGAGATTCTGCAATAGTGACTTCCCAACCCTCCTCGACCAGAGCTCGAACGGTTGTCTGCTGATCAACCACATCGCTGATCATAACCAATGCTGTTCTAGTCAAATAGCGGGTCAGCATTTCCAACAAGGATCCCTTATCTATTGGCTTCGCCAGATAGTCATCCATTCCGGCCTGCAGACACTTTTCCCTGTCTCCCTGCATGGCCAGGGCAGTGAGTGCTATCACCCTCACCCGGCCCGAACCATGTTGCCTCTCGCGTTTCCTTATGCGCTTCGTTGCTTCCAGACCGTCCAGTTCCGGCATCTGTACATCCATCAGGACCAGTTCAAAACTCTCCTCTGCTGTTCGTTGCACAGCCTCCCTGCCATTTTCAACAGATACAACTTCTGCTCCCGCCTGGGTAAGTATGGTTTCCGTCAGAAGTCGATTGATCGGCTCATCTTCAGCGAGCAGAATTTTTGCCCCCTGCAAGGCGTAGTGTGCCGCTTCCTGCTGCCGATCCGGCGATTGTTCTGTCTGGAATCCTGCCACCTCCTTAAAGGGTACGGTAAACCAGAAGCTTGACCCCTGGTCGCCGGAGGCCATGCCGATCTCGCCCCCCATAAGCCTGACCAGTCTTAAGCATATAGCAAGACCAAGCCCCACGCCCCCCCCAGGATGCACTTGCCCAAAATCTTCAACATCAAACGCTTGAACAATATCCTGTTGTTTTGAGAGCTCGATACCTTCCCCCTGATCCCTTACGGTAAAGAGAAGTACCAGGTTATCTTCTTCATCATACCCCTCATTACTGATCTGGATGGAGATGTCGCCACGCTCTGAACATTTTATGGAATTACTGATAAGGTTGGTGAGGACCTGGACGACTCTCTTGGGATCTCCACAGATGTTTTCGGGCACATCTTTATTGATTTCGCAACCGAGCGTCAGCCCCTTTTGTTCAGCTGCAATGCGTAAGAGATACAGACTGTTATCAAGGCTGGCCTTCAGATTAAAATCCACAGGCTCCAATTCAAGCTGGCCCGCTTCAATCTTGGCGTAATCCAGTACTTCACCAACTCCTTCAAGCAACCTGTCCACCGAAGTGCTTATCATCTCGAGATATCGCTCCTGCTCCGGGTTGAGTACCGTGTCATAGAGCAACGTCGTCATGCCCACTACCCCATTTACCGCGTCACGGATGGTGTGACTCATGTTCTCCAGGTACTCGCTCTTGATCAGACTTGCCCGCTCAGCCCGGTGCACGCGCTCTTCCAGAGTAGCAATCCGCTCTCGTAATGCTCTGAGTTCGCTTGTTTTACTTTGCATTTTTTGCCCTTTTGCTCTCTCTTTTGCCCCCATCAAGGGTCCCCTCGACCTGTTCAACTCCGCTCTTGGTCCGCCTTTCGAGTTACGGCTTTACTCCTCACCATAGTGGAGAATCTCCAACACTCCCTGGCGAATCCCCTCTACCATCTCTAAATAGTTATCAATATCTTTTTGCTTAGCACCTTCTTCCATCTCTCTTGCAACTCCCGCCCATTTTGCTTCGCCAAGATTGAGAAACAGCCCCTTCAGACTGTGGCCTATTCGCGCTATTTCTTCAAAATCAAGCTGTTCGCCATCGGTAGCATGGTGGGCCCTGACCAGAATGGCCTGCAGTGATTCCCTTGAGCTTTGCAACATCAGTTCGACCTGCTCCTCATTAAACTGATATTTATCGGCAAAATGTGCCTTAAGTGCTTGAGTGTTAATTGGTAAAGGGTATTTTCGGGGTAGCTGCTGTTCCATGTCCACAGGGCCCCTCTATTTTCGTGATCAGGTCAATTCAGATCATGCTGCAGTTGCCTGTCCACCAGCGGCCCCCTCCAACTGAGCACCACCATCGTGTCAGGCTAACATATTTTTTACCCGGCCACCAGTCCCAGTTCCTTGAGGTGATACAAAAGTTTATCACGATCGAGTGGCTTGGTCAGATACGCTTCACACTTTCCCTGGTGAAAGGCACGCATGATGTTCTCGGAATCATCCTGGGCGGTTATCATAATAACCTTGCAGGCATCAAGCCCCGAGATACCATGTTTTTCTTCTATTTGACGGATATCATGAAGTGCTTTCTGACCATCCATGACCGGCATAACAATGTCCAGGCAGATGAGGTCATATGGCGAATTTTCGGCATAAGCCCTGGTAACCGCAGCAAGCGCCTCTTCACCGTTCGCAGCAACATGACAGACGCCGTACTCGGAGAGCAGGGCCGAGAGAAGTGATCGTGTCAGGAAGTCATCTTCGACGATAAGGATTTTCATAATATTCCAGTATCAAAACGGTCTGTGCGAGACGTTATAGTAAGTTTGATACCAGCCCATCGCGGAAATAAAAACCGCGATCGGCAACTGCTTAATTGTAGCACGATACTGGTCAACCAGGAAATTTAGATAGCCGTTGTTGCCGGGCCTTTCGGCGAATTATCCTCGTTTTCTAAACTCCCAGCATTTATGAATTTTCCTGTTTCGTGAAAAGTCAAAGGGAATGGTGCTGTCACCTATATCATCAACCTGATACAGCTCTGTCATTTCCTGGTCGAGAGTAAATCTTCGATAATTCGTTGAAAAAATCAGCAGTCCGTCTTCCGACAATCGCTCCATACAGTTGGTCAGTAACTCCACATGATCCCTCTGCACGTCAAACACACGTTTATCTTTTTTGGTATTTGAAAAAGTCGGCGGATCGACGAAGATCAGGTCGTAGGTTCCCTGATCCTCTCGCAACCACTGCATGCAGTCTGCAGCAACAATCTTGTTTTTGCGGGTATCGAAACCGTTTAACGCCAGGTTCATTCGCGCCCAGTGCAGATAGTTGTTTGACAGATCAACGGTAACGGTCGACGCGGCACCCCCCGAGGCCGCCTGAACGGTCGCTGTGCCGGTATAACCAAACAGGTTCAGAAACCTTTTTGATTTGGCTATGGAATGAATTTTTGCCCGAACCGGTCTATGATCCAGGAAAATACCGGTGTCGAGATAATCGGTAAAATTGGCCAGGAGAAGACTCTCTCCCTCGCGCACCACGTGCATTTTCTTTCTGGCCGATTTTTTCTGGTACTGCTGCTTGCCCCGCTGTCGCTCACGGGTCTTGATAAAGACCCTGTCGGCACGAAGCCCAAGGGTTTCCCTGATAGCCCTCAAGGCGGTCTGGAATCGTGCGGATGAAAGCTTTTTGTCGACGCTCGACGGAGGTGCGTATTCCTGCACATGCACCCATTTTTCGTAAAGATCAACGCTTATATTAAACTCGGGCAGGTCACGGTCATACACCCGGAAACAGGTGATGTTTTCCTTTTCCGCCCACTTCAGCACCTTTTTCAGGTTCTTCTTCAGGCGATTTGCAAAATCGGCACCTTCACCCTCAGCCGGTTCAGGGTTGAACTGCCACCGAAAATCGACCGGTTCCCTCCCAGCTACAACAGTCGTAAGCAATCGGCATTGAAGCGAGCCGTTATAAAGGCGGTGCTTGTCATCCCACTTCAGTCCGAAACTATCAGTCAACTCCGGGTTGGCGATAAAGACGCCAAGCCTCCAGCCCTGGAACAAATCCTGCGCTTTATTGCCAATAGCCCGATAGAGCCAGGAAACCTCTTCGGCATCTGAGAGACGCTCACCAAAGGGCAGATTTGACAACAACATGCCTTTCTCCGAATCCACCGGAGGCTGCAGCAGCGCCAACTCCTGCTGTTCGATATGAATTTTATCCTCAAGGCCGGCCTGAACCAGGTTTTTCCGAGCGGTTCGTACAGTCTGGATATCTGAATCGTAGCCGATAATCTGTGGCCACTCCTTCTGCAAGCCATCATCTTCACGGCCCATGGCTTCATCAACGAGCCTGTTCCAGAGCTTTCTATCGTGCTGCCGCCACCCCATAAAGCCAAAATAGTTGCGCGACAAGCCCGGGGCGGAATCACCATACATAAGGGCAGCCTCAATCAACAGCGTCGCAGAACCACACATGGGGTCAATCAGCGGACCGCCCCCCCCATCAAGCCAGCCACTGAGTTTCACAATAGCGGCGCCGAGGTTTTCTTTAAGAGGTGCAATGCCTGTATCAACACGGTAACCCCGGCGATGGAGACTCTCGCCGGACAGGTCAATGGACAGCTCTGCAACATCTTCCCGTATGAGTAAGTGAACCCGGATTCCAGGTCTGCCGGTATCGACCGATGGACGCTCCCCGCACCGATCCCTGAACTGGTCCACAATGGCATCCTTAACCTTGAGCGAAGCATACTTGCTGTGGATCTGCAGGGCTTTTGCTGCAACTGTGCAATCAACAGCGAAGGTGGTGGAGCTTTCCATGTGCTCCTGCCAGTCAACGGAGAGCGCTCCCTCATAGACCGATTCTTCATTTTTCACATGAAATTCGGCGATCTTCAGGTAAACCCTGGAAGAATATCGTGACCAGAGACAGGCTCGATAACCGCTTTCGATCTCACCCCTCCAGGTAACGACACCTCTCCCCTCTACTATCTCGGAAGCACCAAAGTTTTCTATTTCTCCGGCCACCAGGGCTTCAGTTCCTGCTCCGCAGGTTGCTGCAAAAATCAACATAATTATCTACACGATAGTAAAATTAACATTCTGGATTTTCCTGAATTTCATTTATCCCTGGCCAGGTCCGTCACCCGATTTTCTATATCCAGTAACTCCAGGTTCAGGGCGTCAACAGACAGAAGTATCTCCTTCAGGGAAATAGACAGAGAGACCATAAACATGGCAAGCGCCAACACGAAAAGTATTTTACCGAAAAGAGTCCACCCGGCAAACAGAACAAACATACAGAAGATGCACAGAAAAAGCCCGCCCACTGCACAGGCCTGCATATTTCTAATAAGGACAACCCTGCGCTTGAGGCTGACAATCTGTTTTAAAACAATTGCGTCCGATGTTGATCTATACCGCTCATGCAGGCTGCGTATTCGCGCTCCGGTAGCGAGGAATCTGCTGGTGTAGGCAACCAGCAGAAAGGCAACGGCAGGAAACAACAGAGCGGGTGTGGTTAGGGTAATATCCATTATTTTCATTCTCCATGACTTCAATTCGTTTTCACAACATTATCACAGGCAGAGGGTGCTGTTTTGCACGCTGAAACAGTGAAACGCCGGATTATCCCGGCCCTACCTGCGGAGGTGGGCTCCCTGCAGTAAAAGCCATAGATATCCTATCAAATTTTCTTGACCTCGCCTCCATTACGGCTAGAATAACTCACCATACGTTACAACAGTAATCGCCCCCAGGTGTGAATCGTACGAAATATACACATTACAGTTTAACAGGAGACATCATGAAAACGAGGATCAGCTCGACACTTCTTGTTACAGCACTTGCCGGATCGCTTATCCTATTTGCTGGCGGTTGCAGCAAGAAGAGCGTTATTCCACCTGACACTAACAGCCAGCCCAGCTTAGGGGCCGGCACCAACATCAACTATCCGGCAGCTGACCGTGAGGGATATTCCGAAGAAAACCTGCCCGTCGAAGGAACCCTTGATGACACCTATGTGAACAATATTCCAAGTGCCACCGACGGTGGGGTTGACTCAAGGTCCGGTGACCAGAAATTTATCCAGGGCCGCACCTCAGAGGGAATGCTCCCAGTCTACTTCAGCTTTGACCAGGCCACCATCAAGCCGGACATGGTTGAAAACATGGTAAATAATGCCAGTTACCTCAAAGAGGTGCCTGCTGCTCACGTAATCGTAGAAGGTAATACCGACGACAGGGGCACCAAGGAATACAACCTTGCCCTTGCTGAAAGGCGGGCCCAAAATACCAGGCAATACCTGATTGACCTCGGGGTGGATCCAATCCGGGTCAGAACCGTATCATACGGCGAGGAGAAGCCATTATTTCTTGGCCAGGATGAGGAGTCCTACGCCAAAAACAGGCGTGCGGATTTCGTTCTGGAATAAATCCCCATCACTGCACAAGCAACTCACCGGAATAGATCTCTACTTTCCGGTGAGTTGTTTGTTAGCAAAAAGCTAACGACCTGATCTACTGTTGCGAACAGCTTTCAGCACTTCTTCACATACTTCATCAATGGTTAGCCTGGTGGTATCAATAGCCATGGCATCTTCGGCCTGTATCAGTGGGGCAATGGCGCGTTCCCTGTCATTTTTATCACGCTCGATGGTCATGGCCAGGATCTCTTTTTCATCCGCCTCTTCGCCCTTTGCCCGAAGTTGCAGCACCCTCCTGTGAGCTCGCTCTTTGGGATCTGCCACCAGAAAAAACTTATGGGCCGCTCCTGGAAAAACCACAGTCCCGGTATCACGCCCCTCGGCAACAATGGAACCGTCACTGCCGATTTGTTGCTGCATTCTGGTTAATTTCTCGCGAACAATTGCCAGTTTTGACACAGCTGAAGCTGCCATGGACATTTCCGGGGTGCGGATCGCATCGCTCACATCCTCCCCCATCAGCAAAACTGTCACATCGCTGTTTTCATCCTGGGCAGGCAGCAACTCAAGAACCAACTCATCCATTGCCGCAGATATTGCATCACTATCATCCAGCGCAATTCCCCGCCTTTGCACAAAAAGTGCAACCGCCCGATACATGGCACCCGTATCGAGGTAGGTGAATTGCAGCGCTGCCGATACTCTTCTGGATATAGTCGATTTGCCAACCCCGGCCGGCCCATCTATAGTTACAATGTCTTGTGTGTTAGACATATTTCAACTCTTTGAGGCACTCGGAAAAAGTGTTCAGAAAACGGTCATTCTCTTCTACAGTACCCACTGTTATCCGTATATAAGTGGGAAAACCATAGGCCCGCATCGAGCGAATTATAACCCCTTTGTGCAGCATCGCCTCGTAAAGCGGATCAGCCTCACCTTTTATATCGATAAAGATAAAATTGGTCTGGGAAGGAACACAGCTGCAACCAAGTTTTTCAACCTCATCAACCAGAAACTGACGACCTTGGCGGGTCCGGCTGATGGTCGCCGCAAAAAAATCATCATCCTCAATCGCCGCCTGGGCGGCCACCTGGCCGAGGCTGTTCAGGTTGAATGGCTGGCGGACCTTGTGCAGGCACTGAGCTATCTCCTGGTTCATCAAGCCAAAACCAACCCTCAACCCGGACAACCCATACGCCTTTGAAAAGGTTCGCAGAAAAACCACCGGGCACTTTGCTTCGTCTCGTTCCAAAAGTGCGTGGAAATCGGGACGAAGCTCATCATCCATAAAATCCACGTATGCCTCATCGAGCACCACAATTACCTGCTCAGGCACCCTTTCAAGAAAACTGGTCAGAACTTCGGGGGCAAGGTAGGTACCGGTCGGGTTATTCGGATTATCAAGAAATACCAGTCTGGTTTTGGGGGTAATTGCAGCCTGGATGCCTTCCAGGTCGTGATGCAAGCCCTTAAGGTCAATGACGATATTTTCACCACCACGAACCTGAACGAATTTTTGATACATTAAAAATGAGGGATGCGAAGTGATCACCTCATCCCCGGGCATAACAAAAGCTTTTACCAGAAACTCAATCAACTCGTTGGAACCGTTACCAACAACGACCTCGGCAGGCCTTACTTTCTGGTTTTTCGCGATGGCCTCAACCAGGTAATAGCTCGAACCATCCGGATATCTGTTCAAATTGGAGCAGGCGGCCAGTAATGCCTCGATTGCCTTTGGTGAAGGCCCCCACGGGTTTTCATTGGAAGCGAGCTTGATCGGATTTTTCACCCCATATTCACGCTCCAGTTCATCCATTGGCTTTCCTGGAGGATATGGGACAATTGCTTGTATATTTTCAGGAATGTTCAGCTTCAATGATACTCTCCCATCATTTCCGGGGCATAGTGCCGGAAACAGTTTGTAGATAAGAAGAACAACAGAAACCGGGCTGCCGCACCTGTTCAACCACTCACGGCAACCTGGATATCGACGGATTAACGGTGGGCTACACGTACACCCAGTTGAAGGCTTTTTTCGATATTAAAGGCTGTTTTCAGGAGAACATCCTCTCTGAAATGTGCACTCTGCAACTGGATCCCAACAGGCAGACCTTCTTTATTGAAGCCTCCAGGTACCGACATGCCGGGAATACCAGCCAGGTTGGTAGAGAGGGTGAGGATATCGGTCAGGTACATGGCCAGCGGATCGTCGGAATTCTCGCCTTTTGGCCAGGCAGGTGTCGGAGTTACCGGGGAAACGAGTACGTCACATTTCTCAAAGGCCGCCTTGAAATCGTTTAAAATGATGGTTCGTACCTGGGAGGCCTTTTTGTAATAGGCGTCGTAATATCCTGAAGAAAGCGCGTAGGTGCCAATGAGAATACGTCTTTTTACCTCAGCTCCGAAACCCTTCGAGCGTGTCTCCTTATACATATCAACCAGAGAGGCCGCATCCTGCGCACGATAACCGTAAGCCACACCGTCAAAGCGGGCGAGGTTTGAGCTTGCTTCCGCCGGTGCTATCAGATAGTAAACAGCGACACAGTAGTCAGTGTGTGGCAGGGACACATCCACAATTTCAGCCCCACCCTCTTTTAACACCTTTATGCTGTTTTCAACTATACTGCGCACCTCCGGATCAAGGCCCTCACCAAAATATTCCCTTGGCACACCAACGCGAAGCCCTTTCACCCCTTCTACCAGAGATGAGGTGTAATCGGGTGTGTCAATATTCACAGAGGTGGAATCTCGCTGGTCGTAGCCACTGATAACATTCATCATCAGGGCACAGTCAGACACATCACGGGACAGCGGTCCGATCTGATCCAGCGAAGAGGCAAATGCTACCAGCCCGTAACGGGAAACCCTACCGTATGTTGGCTTCATTCCCACTACACCGCACAAAGAGGCAGGCTGCCTAATCGAACCACCGGTATCAGATCCGAGAGTGACCAGACACTCACCAGCAGCGACAGCGGCGGCCGAACCACCAGAGGAACCACCGGCTACGTACCCCTCCCTCCAGGGGTTTTCAGGTACTCCGAACTTACATGTTTCAGAGGTCGAGCCCATGGCAAATTCATCCATGGTCAGTTTACCTAATACAACACCGCCCTCTTTTTTAATCTTTTCAACAACGGTGGCGTCGTAGGGGGGGATAAAGTTGCCAAGAATATCAGACCCGCAGGTTGTTCGCACTCCCTCGGTACATAACAGGTCTTTCAGCGCCAGAGGAATACCGAGCAGTTTACCTTTTTCCCCATTCGCTCTTTTTTTATCGGCCTGTTCCGCCTGGGCAACTGCGGACTCTTCATCATGGGAAATAAAAGCCTGAACCTGGGGTTCGACTTCGGCTATTCTGTCCAGGCAGCTTCTGGTCAGCTCAACCGATGACAACTCGCCAGACTCCATTTTTTCCATGGCCTCTGCCATGGTCAGCTCATAAGGTTTCATTATTTACCTCTGAAAACAGGCCTATGCCTAATTGAATTGATTCAGTGATTACTTTTAAGGCGCGAGATAGATTGTCTCACAGTTTAGATAACCCTGGGAACCTTGAACATTTCACCATTATCTTCCGGAGCATTTGCAATGGCATCTTCCCTGGGTAATGATTTATGCACCTTATCCTCGCGAAAGGCGTTCACTGATTGATGAGCATGGGTGGTGGGAGCTATGTTTTCCGTATCGAGTTCAGAAAGCTTATCCACATAACTGAGGATTGTATCAAGCTGAGCTGTCATCTTCACAAGCTCATCCTCATCAAGATTGAGGCGTGCCAAATGAGCCACGTGCAATACTTCTTCTCGTGTAATTTTCATATTATCTTCAGTATATTCTGGGTGTTACTTTTATAAGATGCACAACGTGCTATTTGATTCGTCCATAGACTTCCCCTGTTTCCCGCTGAGAAAAAACACCGTTGTAAGGGATAAAATCAACAACACTTCTGGAAAAATACTCCACGGTGTCATAATCAAAATGTGTACCACTGCATTTATACAACTCTTCCAGTGCCTCGTCCATATTGAGATTTTGTCTATAGTTTCTTTTCGAGGTCATGGCATCATAACTATCAACAACTATAAGTATCCTGGTCAGAAGGTCGAGATCCTCACCACTTAAGCCGTCGGGATATCCTTTACCATCCATTCGTTCATGATGATGTCGGATTATAAACTGCTCCCGATCCAGAAAAGGAAGCGGTTGCAGAATGTTCGCACCAATTGTGGGGTGTTTTTTTATGGTGTGCCACTCATCATCAGTGAGGGTACCTGCTTTCTGAATACAGCTGAGGTCTACTACAAGTTTACCTATATCGTGCAGTTGTGCGGCGCGGCGGAGAATCATCAGCTCATCAGTGCTGAGATCCATGCTTTTTCCCAATAGAAGAGCATACTCAGTAACACGCATGGTGTGACCGGCGGTATACTGATCTTTTTCCTCCATTAATGTCTGGAGGCTTGACATAAACTGAACAGTCGACTTCTCCAGATTGCTACTGTACTGCTGCAGTAATCTGTTGGTTTCTTCAAGTTCGGAAGCTTTTTTGCGATTATCGCTTTCAAGCGCTGACTTATAGCGACGCTCTTTCAATATAAATGTTCTTTTTTCTATGGCCCTTCGTATTTTAATGTCGAAGATGTCTAAATCTTCTATGGGCTTGGTCAGAAAATCGTATGCTCCGAGATTGATTGCTTTCATCGCATAATCCATGGAACCTGCGCCGGTCAGAAAGAGCACCGGAATATCGAGCTTGAGCATATTCAGGGTGGACATGGTTTGAAAGCCGTCCATGTCCGGCATGTTAATATCGAGAATGATGACATCAAAGCTGTCATCTACAATATCAATGATTGTCTGGCCGTCCTGGGCGGTGTGCACCTTGTGTCCAAACATCTCCAGTACTCTGGATATGGTGGAAAGCACCAACGGGTCATCATCCGCTATAAGAATTTTCGACTGCTTGCTCTTCAAAAGTCACTATCTCCATAAAAATATCTGAACAGTTCGCAAGATTACATTCTCCAGTTGTTTTTTGCAACTTTGCTGAACTATCTATTATTTATATGGTCCAGCGTATGTTTTTTTACATTTCCGTAAACATTACAACAGGATCACTTTCATCGAATGGCAACCCGCTCAAACCTGATACCAACCCAACCAGTTCATTCTTCCCGGTAGATATGGCAAATAAAAATTTAATTACCTCTAAAGCTCAACTTCAAGAAGTGAGAAGAAAAGTGACAGGAGTAACAGTTTAAAGCCGAAAAACTCTAAGCTACAAGCCGGTCCGTCACCTCTATCACCTCACCTTTTCAAGCTGTAGATCAAGGGTCATCATAAATAAAAAAGGCCATACCCCTCAAAGGAGAGGGTACGGCCTTTCAAACTGGTTACAGATGATCTTTGTATCACATAGGTACGATTAATTTATTCGTATCCTCGTTCCATGTAACCACCACATACCAGATCATCATTGCGCCAACGATGAGGGTCAGCGTTCCACCATAACCAAAGACGTCCGGGAGATAGACATAAGAGCCTAAAACACCATCACTCTCAAAATCATTATCCTTGATCCAGGCTGTCATCATGGAAGTCGACAGAGCAAAGAACGGCACCACCATCATCAGTTTTACCTGCCCCTCGCCAACCCTCCATAAAGTGCCTGAACCGCAACCACCGGCAAACATGGCACCAAGACCGAAAACAAAACCGCCTACAACACTTCCCCAACCGAAAGTACCGCGTACATAGTGAGCCGGGTTTAAAACAGCTTCACCTTCTGCTCGCATTGGTACTCCGTACTTAAGAACAGCAGCACCAATTGCCACAATAACGATGGAGAGCATTACGGACTTGGCCATGGTGCAGTCACCGGTCATATGTGGTTCACGGAACCCCTGTACCATACACCAGCGACCACGCTGCATCGCATACCCCAAAGCTGCAGATATCACAAGAATACCACTCAGTGATGCCACATAATCACTGTCTTCATTCCCTGCGTACGCATACGCTCCCGCAATAATCGCGACAATAGCTACCACTGCCAGAACAGGGCTTACAGGACCAGGGATGGAGAATGTTTTTGAACCTGTTGAACCCCAGGTGATATGTTCCATTTCAAGATAAAGCAGCTTAAGGCCCAGAATTACCCCAAACACCAGTCCGAGCATCATGGAGAATCCATTGGCAGAAAGATTGCCTATGGCATTATAGAAACCACCAACATTACAACCACCTGCCAGCGATGCTCCAACACCCATCAAAATACCGGCGATTACGGCTTTAACCATCTCCCGGTAAGGGGGAATTCTCAGTGCAAAATCTTTTCCCAGACAGGCGGAAATAAATGCACCAGCAATAAATCCCAACCCTATTACCGAACCTGAGTTAATAAAAATAGATCTCGGTACCTCCTCGTACAGGGCCAGCAACCCAGAATCAGAGCCAAAGACTGAAGCGACTCCATACATCATCCAGTCCCCCCAACTCCTTAGCGCACCCACAGCTCCCCACGGTCTCCACCATGCCATAATCATAACAGAAAGAAAGCCAACCACCACGCCTGTTACGGTTGGGTTCCACTCTGTCTGGCAAAGCGTTTTATACAATTCCTTCACCTTAGATGCTAATACGGATTCTGCACTCATTAATTCCCTCCAGCTTTTACGTCATATAGGTGTACAAATTCGCCAAAATAAATACTGCTTTACAACTACCTATTTTTTTTGTCAAGCACCACAAAAATGAATAGTCATTCACTCGATATTTAACCTCCACAGCGTCGTACAAAATTGGTCTTTTTCTTAGTTATTACAAGGTTCTTGACCCGTTTTTTTCGTTCTTGACAGATTCTGTGCTCTACAGTATAGGTCATCTATGTGATCCGCATACTGTGTAGTAGCGGTTTGTTGATTCCTAACATACTACTATGTAGTACAAACAACGCTTAACATTGTCAGGAGGAAGACATGAGTGATTTCAAAAAAGTTGATGATGGTGTTACCCCTAATGCCAAACTGGATGCCAAGGGATTAAGCTGCCCTATGCCCCTTCTTCGTACTAAAAAAGAGATAGGTAAACTCGCCAGCGGCGAAATTCTTCAGATAGATGGTACCGATCCAGGCTCCAGAAATGATCTGCCCGGTTGGTGTGAACGTGCAGGACATGAGTACCTGGGTGAGAAGGAAGAAACCGGCTATATCTCCTTCTTTATCAAGAAAGGTTGATCCTGATCCAAACCGGATTCTCTGATTTTTTTACAGGGAGTCAACCAGCTTTATAAATCCGCGTCAGGTACTGTTTGTACCACAGTTCAACTGTTCGCAGATTTTTTTTAACAGGAGTACATCATGGCAAAAAGCTTAGGTATATTTGTCACTACAGAAGACTCAATGGATCATGTCATGGGTATAACCAGGGCAGCAAAAAGCAAAGGATCCTCTGTAAAGATCTTCTTTACCTGGAAAGCAACACACCTCTCCAAACACCCTGATTTCAAAGAGCTGTGTGAAATAGCAGACGATGTATCCATCTGCGTCGACAGTTACGCGAAGCAAGGATATGATATTAATGACATTCCAGCCGGACTTGATGCCAAGAAAATGGCTACTCAGGCTCAACACGGAATTATCATCGAAGATTACGACTGTTATCTCAGTCTGTAGGAGGTGTAGGGATGGAGTATAACAAAGTATGTTTGATGTTCAGGCATGAGGATTATGCCCTCGACGGCATTCGCTCTGCGCTGGGTCTGGCAGTAGAAAATATGTACGCATACGGTGTAGTAATGGATAAAGAGCTGCCTGCTTTTGACGATTACACCAAAGAGACCATCGAGATGCTGCGTGACATGGAAGGTGATATTCTCACAACAGTTCCAGCCAACATCGAAAAGAGTGATCTTACCGGAATCACACTTGAAGAACTTGGTGAAAAGCTTCGCGAGATGACCCATATCATTCCTTACGGAATTAAATAGAATCCCAAAAGGTACGTACATGAAGATTCTCAATGTATACAGGTCAGAACCTGATGAGACCGTCAAAAAGCTGGTGGAGATTGTAACCAGAGACAGAGAGGATGAATCCTTCGACCTCTATGCGGACTCTCCTGATTACGACGCACTTGTAGATAAAATCTTTTCAGCAGATCAGACAATCTGCTGGTGGTAACATAACAGCACTCAGAACGTAATTCCTCACCACACATCTATATATTTTCGATAGTTGCTGTTTTAACTCCGGATCATTTTTTTTTATAAGATGATCCGGAAATTTTTTGGCAATCAATCATATCCCTCTTTGTGTCATTCTCATCCAGAAAAAATAAGCGTCTCATTCATGCCGCTTACGAGTGACACTGCAGAGTCATGGTTAAGCTACTCATTTTTTTTTCAAAATAATGAATAGTAACCATCCGTACTCCACCTCTCCTCCTGCCACAGGCGTCCCTGACTGTTCACCGGTTCATGCTGAGCTCATGTCGCAATCATTCTATCGTATACTATCCAGAACCTTGTTCATCACCAGATTGTGAATAGCAGGTCTGAATGCCCGTATTTTGTCGTTCATCCTGCTTGGATGAACCCTGTTGGTCAAAAGCACCACGGATATCCCTCTTTCGAGATCCATCCAGAACGATGTTCCTGTGAAACCGAGATGGCCGACGCTCCTTGGTGAAAAATATTTGCCTGCGCTTGAAGCTTCAGCCGAAGGTGAATCAAATCCATAACACCATGTTGAGCCCTCAACTCTCGTCATAAGCTTTTTCAGCATGCGTCCTGAAATCATTTTTGAACAGTCCCTGCCACCCCAGACAGCACCGAGTGTTGAACAGAGTCTCGTTACTCCTTCCACAGTCCCGAAGAGCCCTGCGTGACCGGCAACTCCCCCCAGGGCTCGACAATTGTCATCATCTACTTTTCCACAAAGCCAGGAATGGGACCAGGGACAAATTTCTGTGTATGCATACGACCGATCAGCTTTATCCTGATCGTCAGGTATAAAAAACAACTGTTCAGACAGCCCCAGGGGCTCAGCTATTTTCTCCTTGAAGTACGCATCGAGTGATTTTCCTGAACAGCGCTCCACTATCTGACCAAGCAGCAGGTAGCCAAGATCACTATAAATGTGTTTGGTGCCGCTTCTATACTGGAGAGGCTCTTTAAGCAAAGTTTTCAGCAGCCAATCGGCTCTCAGCTGTTTCGGTACCCCCAACAGCTTAACGTAATACGGGCGGTGCGCCGGTAAACCTGAGCAATGGGAAAGTAGTTGCCATAGCTCTATATCTGCCGTTTCCCGGCTCATGTCAATATCCTGAAAAAGCGTTGATACAGCTGTATTCATTGTTAAAATTTTATTTTCAACAAGGTTTGCAACCAGCAGAGTTGTAACGAGAGGCTTGGTCAATGATGCTAAATCAAAAACTGTCTTCTCATCAACAGCTTTATCACGTTGATATTTATGACAATATCCAGAAAAATATTTCTTTTCAAATTGTACTCTTTTGTTTTCAACAACTACTGACAGCGACAAGCCGCAGCTCACCCCGTTTTCAACACCGCTATCCAACAGTGACTGGATTTCATCTCGTCTATTCATAATTTCCACATAGGATGTTGATAGTTATCAACAACATTAAGTCTTCGTTTTTTCAGCTTAACCACTTATAGCAAGTAGAGTTATCAACATTTTTCAACATAGTTATCAACATTTTGACAAATTCAGATTGTGGAAAAGTTATTCACAGTCTGTTGATAACTATGTTGAAAACGAGTAATCCACAAAATCAGTGATGTTTCCCCAAACACCATTGTGAAAAAAAAAATCTAATATCTCAGTTAGATGATCAAGATATCAACATATCAACCGGCTTAATAAATATAATCTTTTAAAAGACTAATAAGAAGGGGACTACCTACCAGGTAGACTGGAAGTTTTTCTCAACGTGTAACAATGAACAGGTGTTTTTCTTTTTTTCTTTAAGGGATCTTAAAATCAGCGATTGCTCTCACCTGCACCGAGGTTTCACCTGCCCTTAGATTTCATACTGGTAAACAGGCTTTTTTTTCAATTTATCTGAAAAAGGTATCATGGTATCTCTTTGCTTCCGACTGTCTCAAAAAGAGGCTATAGAGACTCTCATTGAGAATGTTTTAGTGAACAATCGAGCCAAGAAAGAGACAGATGACAAAAAAAGTGCATTTGAGAATATAGTCTGCTTTTCCTCTAAATCTTAAAGCTGGAATTAAAATTACACAATATTTCAATGTGATAGATGTTTATTTTTCTGATTGCTCGTACTATTTTCTGCAAAATTGATAGCAAATCTGCAGAAAATGTTCAGATTTGTCCCTTCAATACAGCTCAGATACCATTATTTTATTGAATTTTTCGCATATTTTTACTAGATTGAGTAGTTGTTTCTAAATCTACTATCTACCTGATTTATCGAGCTTAATTGAATTTCATTTCCGGTCACTAGAACCGATTTTAATAGGGGTGGCAAATTGCAGAGATAAGCCAGCAAAAAGAGTAGCTTATCTGGATCATCCTCCCCAATAATGCCGAATTCAAGGTCACGAAGAAAAAAACATCATTTAAAGCAAGTGATTACAACTGTTTTATTGTTCGGAACCTACTGCGATACAGGAAAATTTCTTATAAATCCTTGAGGATGAAATAAAGGAGTTTCGGATGCCGCTTCATTGCACTATCACCAAGAACAATTTCCTTGAAGGCTTGAACAGCCTGCAAAACATCACCAACAAAAAAGGTACCCTGGCCATACTTTCAAATGTGCTCATAAAGGCTAAGAGCAATGGTCTTGAATTGACAGGTACTGACCTTGAAGTTGGTCTCAGGCTTTTTGTACCTGCCGATGTCCAGAATGAGGGTTCTATTACTTTACCCTGTAAAAAAATATTCGAGATTGTACGGGAATCAGGTTCAGACACCATCACTATCGAGGAAACTGAAAATAGCTGGGTAGTTATTACAGCCGGACACAGCACCTATAACCTCGCTGGCATGGCCAGTGACGAGTATCCCGATTTTCCTGAATATCAGGATGACAGTTTTGTATCGTTTGAATCCTACGTCTTTCTTGAACTGATTGATAAAGTCATATACTCCATTGCCAGCGAGCAGGAGAATATCTACTCTCTTACTTCAGTTCTCTTTGAAAAAGAGCAACGTGACGGTGTTTCCTACCTCAAGATGATTTCTTCAGACGGACATCGCCTTTCCATTATGGAAAAAGATGTTGCCTCTGATATTGAACAGTTACAGCTCAATGAAGTCACTCTTATTCCCAAAAAAGGAATCCAGGAGTGGAAAAAATTCTGTGAAGATCGTGATACGATCGAGATCTCTTTTGAAGAGAAGCAGCTGGTGGTGAGAGAAGGCCAGGCTGTTATGGTAATCCGGTTAAAGCAGGGTGATTTTCCACAGTACCAGGCAATTGTTGACGCTGTTCAGCTCGAAAATTGCGCTCGAATCAATCGAATTCCGTTCCTTGAGTCTCTGAAGAGAATCAATCTGTTTACCGAAGATATGTTTCACACCATTCAGTTGCAGATTGACAACGAGAAGATGGTCTTGACTTCGCAAAATGCAGATATTGGTAATGCCAAGGATATCCAGGAGATAGAGTACCCTGGTGAAGCCTTGACCCTTGGTTTTAATTGCAGGTATTTTATCGAGGCTTTGCAGGCTATGGAGTGTGAGACGCTTGAGGCCTACATCAACTCAAACAATAGCCCTTGTCTGATCAGGTCAGAGGAAGATACTGGTTTTACAAGTATAATCATGCCAATGCAGTTGTAGAAGCGTACTAGGTAACTCGTAACTGCTTTAATCATGAAAACTCTTGAGAAGGACATAGCGTGACAGAAGAAACAACCAATTATGGCGCCGAACAGATTAAAGTTCTGGACGGACTGGAAGCTGTTCGTAAGCGACCTGCGATGTACATAGGCTCAACTGCTGAAGCTGGATTGCATCATTTGATCTGGGAGGTCGTTGACAACAGTATAGATGAAGCCCTTGCCGGACACTGCAGCAGAATTCGTATAAATATCCACGAAGATAATTCTGTAACTGTCGAGGACGATGGACGCGGTATTCCTGTCGATATTCATCCTACAGAAAATATAACAGCTCTTGAGCTGGTTATGACCACCCTCCACGCCGGTGGTAAATTTGATCATTCCACCTACAAGGTCTCTGGTGGTTTGCACGGTGTTGGTGTTTCTGTTGTTAATGCTCTGTCAGTTGAGGCAACAGCTACTATCAAGAGAAACGGCAAGGTTTATCGTCAGACCTACGCGTATGGAGAGAAAACTTCTGAACTTGAAGAGATAGGTACCAGCGAAAAAACCGGTTCTATCATCAATTTCAAGCCTGATCCTGACATCTTCAAGGAGACAACGGTCTTCAACTATGAGACTGTTAAGAATCGCGTCAGGGAGTTGTCCTTTCTAAACAAGAATGTCAGGATTCACCTCAAGGATGAGCGAAGCGGTGAGGAAGACAAGTTTCATGCCTCAGGGGGACTGATCTCTTATGTTGAATACTTAAACAGAAAGAGAACACCTGTTTTTCCCGACCCTATATTCATAGTTGGTAGCAAAGATCAGGTAGAGGTGGAAATAGCCTTTCAATATTATGATGGTTATTCTGAAAGACTCTTTAGTTTCGTCAACAATATTAACACCAGGGAAGGCGGAACCCATGTTGCTGGATTTCGTTCTGCCCTGACGAAATGTATTAACAGGTATGCGAGCGATGATATCATCCCCAAAAACCTCCGGGAAAAGATGGGCGGCGAAGATGTCCGTGAGGGTCTTACCTGTGTAATATCTGTGCATGTACCTGATCCGCAGTTTGAAGGGCAGACCAAGACCAAGCTCGGTAACTCTGAAGTAAAATCCATTGTAGAGTCTGTCTGCAATGAGAAGCTCACCCAGTTTCTTGAGCAGAATCCCAATATTGCTAAGAAGATTCTGTCGAAGGTTGTCGATGCCGCCAGAGCCAGAGAAGCCGCAAAACGTGCCCGTGATCTTTCCAGAAAGAAAGGTTCAACAAGCTTACTCATGGCAGGTAAGCTTGCAGAATGTCAAGAAAAAGATCCAGCAAAACGCGAAATATTCATAGTCGAGGGTGACTCGGCAGGCGGTTCCGCCAAGCAGGGAAGAGATCGTTCAATACAGGCGATCCTGCCACTGCGTGGTAAGATCATGAATGTTGAGAAGGCCCGTTTTGACAAGATTCTCAATTCCGAAGAGATAAAGCAGCTGATCGGCGCCCTGGGTTGCGGCATTGGTAAGGATGAATTCGATCTCGAAAAGCTTCGCTATCACAAGATCATCATCATGACCGATGCCGACGTGGATGGTGCCCATATCCGTACCCTGCTGCTGACCTTCTTTTACAGACAGATGCTTCCTCTGGTACAGGGAGGGTTCATTTATATTGGAAAACCACCTCTGTACAGGCTCGGAAGAGGGAAGAAAGAGCAGTATTTCCTTGAGGAAAGTGAGCTCAACAGCCATCTTTTCAGCCAGGCCAGTCAAAAGATGACCATTGTCATTCCCGGTGAAAACGAGGTGGAGATCGACGGCGAAAATATGGTTAAGCTGATGGAAAAACTCTCAGTTTACCAGAGAATTGTCGCTTATATGAACCGCATGAATATCTGGGAGGACATGCTCTACTTTCTCCTCGACAATAATATTCGTACTGCCGATCAGTTTGCCGATGAGGAGTTTGTCAGCGGCCTCATCGCTCGTTTACCCTCAGAAGAACTGGTGATCGGGAATGTTCGTTCCTGCCGGTGGCGACCGGACTGTTACGAGGCCGATGTGGCCATGCGTGACAAAGTGCAGATAATGATGACCCTTGGTCCCCAGATCCCGTTGATAAGCGAGTACAGAACGGCTCTTTCAATTTTCAATGATATAAAGGCGTATCTGAAAGGTGGATTTATTATTCGAACGGGCGCTAAAACCGACCAGGCATCAGAACGTCTGGTGGAAGGTTGGGGTGAATTGGTCCAGGCGGTCCGTGACGAATCCTTCAAGGGAAGCCATCTGCAGAGATATAAGGGTCTTGGTGAGATGAACCCGGATCAGCTCTGGGAAACCACTATGAACCCTGAGAATAGAACCTTACTTCAGGTGACGATCAAGGATGCCGAGCAGGCTGATGATATCTTCACCACCTTAATGGGCGACAAAGTAGAACCTCGAAGAGAGTTTATTCAGAATCACGCCCTCGAGGTAACTGATCTCGATATTTAACAGAAGATATTTTGGCCGATTAAGGTCCCTAAATAACAGTCTTTATTGAGTTATGACAAACGAAATTGAAATTCAACAAGAAGAATTTCCGACGATATCCGTAGAGCAAGAGCTGCAGAAATCGTATCTCGAATACGCCATGAGCGTAATTGTCGGACGTGCTCTTCCAGATGTTCGTGACGGTTTGAAACCGGTTCACAGGCGTGCCTTGTTTGCCATGAGAGAACTTGGTGTTTTCTATAATCGGCCCTACGTGAAATCAGCACGTATTGTCGGTGATGTAATCGGTAAATATCACCCCCATGGCGACTCCGCTGCATACGACACCATCGTTCGAATGGCTCAAAATTTTGCCATGAGATACCCGCTGGTAGATGGCCAGGGTAACTTCGGTTCCCTGGATGGTGATTCTCCTGCTGCTATGCGTTACACCGAAGCAAGGATGACGCGTATAGACAGGGAAATAGTTGCAGATCTTGAGAAAGAAACCGTAGACTGGGTTCCCAACTACGACAACTCTCTGCAGGAACCAGCAGTAATGCCAAGTAAGATCCCGAACCTTCTGGTAAACGGTTCTTCCGGTATTGCTGTGGGCATGGCGACCAATATTCCACCGCATAATATAACTGAAGTACTCAATGGCCTTATTGCCATGGTGGATGATCCGAATATAACTGTGCACGAGTTGATGTCTATCATCACCGGGCCTGATTTCCCTACAGGTGCTCTCATCTGCGGTCGCGCTGGTATTCGTGAGGCCTATGAAACCGGGCGTGGTGTCATTACCATGCGGGCGTTGACCCATGTTGAAAAATCAAAAAATGGCAAGCGCGAAGCGATCATTATCACAGAAATTCCTTATCAGCAGAACAAAGCGCATCTGGTAGAAAAGATCGCAATTCTCGTCAAGGATAAGAAGATAGATTCTATCTCAGAAGTTCGTGATGAATCCGACAGGCACGGTTTACGGGTTGTACTGGAACTGAAGAAAGATGAAATAGCAGAAGTGGTCATCAACCAGCTCTACAAGATGACCCCCATGCAGAAGTCGTTTGGTATCATTTTTCTGGCGATTGTTAACAATAAGCCAGAAGTACTCAATATTAAACAGATACTGGAACACTTCATTCTTCACCGAAAGGTGGTTGTTTATAGACGAACCGCTTTTGAGCTAAACAAAGCCGAAGAGAAAGCACATATTCTCGAAGGTTTGAATATTGCGATTAACAATCTTGATGATGTCGTTGCACTTATCAAGGGTTCTAAAAATGCGGCGGAAGCAAAAATTGGTCTTATAGAACGATTTGATTTGTCCGAAAAACAGGCTCAGACAATTCTTGATATGCGGCTGCACAGGCTCACCGGCCTCGAACGCGAGAAAATCGCAAGTGACTATGCTGATGTTCTGAAAGAGATAGACCGGCTGAGAGAAATTCTTGCCAGTGAAGGACTGGTTATGAAAATCGTCAGGGATGAGTTAATCGAGATTAAGGAAACATATGGTGATGAACGCCGTACCGAGATTGTCGATGCTGTAGACGAAATTCTACCTGAAGACCTCATAGCGCCTGAGGATATGGTAGTTACGGTAACCCATTCAGGTTATATCAAACGAAATCCTGTCAATCTCTACAGATCCCAGAACAGAGGCGGTAAAGGTGTAACAGGGGTTAAAAACATAGAAGAAGATTTTGTGTCTAATCTCTATGTTGCCTCAACTCTCGATACATTTCTCTTTTTCACTAATCACGGAAAAGTATTCTGGAGAAAAGTTTATCAATTGCCAATGGCTGGTAGAACAGCCAGGGGTAAAGCAATTGTGAATCTTCTTGAACTGGCGGAGGATGAGAAAGTTGCAGCAATCCTTCCTGTTGCCTCATTCGAGGATGAAGAGCTCGAAAAAACCATCATGATGGTTACCAGACTGGGCCGCATCAAAAAGACTTCTTTACAGGAGTTCAACAGGCCACTCAGAAAAGGTAAAAGGGCGCTCACCATAAGAGAGGGCGATGAAATTATCGCAGCTCACATCCTCAATGGAAACGACACCATACTCATGGTAACCAAAAAGGGTATGAGTATTCATTTCCACGAAGATGACATTCGTACCATGGGTAGAACCGCTGCCGGTGTAACAGGTATGAGGTTAGCCGAAGATGATGAAGTGGTCAGTGCAATCGTCGTTTCAAGCGATAATTCCATTTTGATCGTCACTGAAAATGGGTACGGAAAGAGAAGTCCAATCGCTGAGTACAGGATACAGAAACGTGGTGGTAAGGGTATCTTTGGTATCAAACAGAGTGAGCGAAACGGTAATGTAATTGCAGCAAAGCTTGTTGATGATGAAGATGAAATCATTCTTATCTCAGATAGAGGAAAGATGATAAGAATGGATCTTTCCACGGTGAGGGTAATAGGTCGTTCTACTCAGGGAGTCCGTCTCATCAATCTCGAACAGGATGAGAAGGTTGTCGGCATGGATTCTGTTGCCAAGGAAGACTCAACCGAAGAAGATGAGTTGGAAGGTGATGAAGAGTAAGCCAGTTGCAGTTATTGGGGCAGGGTCGTGGGGAACGGCCCTTGCCATGGTACTCTCCTCAAAAGGACATACAGTGAGGCTCTGGGGGCACAATCTTGAGCATATACTTGATATTCAGAAGGAGAGAGAGAATAAAAAGTATTTACCAGGTTTTCCTCTACCGGAAACACTACAAGCCGTTGATGACTTAGAGAGTTGTCTTGAAGACTGCAAAGTAGTCGTGATGGTTGTTCCATCACATGGTTTCCGTGCCGTATATGAGCATGTTGTACCGTTATTACAACAAGGGACATGTGTTGTTTCAGCGGTTAAAGGGATAGAAAACAGCACTCTTATGACCATGACTCAGGTCATGGATGATGTTCATAAATCCTTTGCTGATAAGAATATAGAAACAGCTGTGTTGTCAGGGCCGTCATTTGCCAAAGAAGTCGCTGCAAATATGCCGACAGCCATAACAATTGGTTGCAAGAGTATAGGTACCGCGAAGATGCTCCAGCAACTTTTTGTAACTGAAAGTTTTCGTGTTTATGCCAGCACTGATGTTATTGGTCTGGAGATAAGTGCTGCGCTCAAGAACATCGTAGCCGTAGCAGCCGGAATTTGCGACGGCTTAGGGTATGGCTTGAATACCAGGGCAGCCCTCATAACCCGGGGTCTTGCCGAGATAACCAGGCTTGGCGTGGCAATGAAAGCTGAAGCGGCTACTTTTTCAGGTTTGAGCGGCCTCGGTGATCTGGTACTGACCTGCACCGGGGACCTCAGTAGAAACAGGTCTGTTGGCCTGAAGCTTGGCCAGGGCAGAAAGCTCGATGATATTGTCAATGAAATGAATATGGTGGCTGAAGGGGTCAAGACTACCAAATCATGTTACCATCTCGCCAGGCGCCTTGGTATTGATATGCCTATTCTTGAACAGGTCTACGCGATACTCTATGAACAGAAAAATTGTTCTGATGCAGTGCGTGATCTTTTGAGCAGAGAACTGAAAGTTGAATAAAAAAGGGAGTTGATGGAATGACATCAACCCCCTTTTTTTATGTAGATATGACTAAAGTAACTGTTGCTTACGTGTTGGACCAGTCGTTATCTTTAAATTCATCATGATCAGGTTTCGGTGGCTTTTCTTCTAAGAGGCGTTGTTCTAACCACTTGAGAACCTTAGGGATCTCAGCTTTAAATTCGTTTAGAGCTTTTCCTCTATGGCTTACGCTGTTCTTTCTTGGCATATCAAGCTCGGCGAAGGTCTTGCCGAACTCTTCGAAATAGAAAAGTGGATCATATCCGAATCCATTTTCACCTCGTTTCTCTTCAAGCAGCGTTCCGGTGCATGAACCTTCGTATGTTAAGGCTGGACCGGATGGAACTGCTATTGAGAGAACACATTTAAAATGAGCAGTTCTATTCTCTTTGCCCTTCATTTCCTGCAATAATTTCGAACAATTGTCATCATCAGTGGCGTTCTCACCAGCGTATCGTGCCGAATATACTCCAGGTGCACCGTCAAGCGCGTCAACTACCAGGCCTGAATCGTCTGCAATAGCCGGAATTCCTAATATTTTCGCTGTGTGAAGAGCTTTTTTATAGGCGTTATCATCAAAAGTTTCGCCATCCTCGATCGCTTCCGGAATAGGACCAAAATCATCGAGTGATTTCAATTCTACCTGGAAATCTTTGAGAATTTCACGAAACTCCCTAACTTTGTTGGCATTACGGGTAGCCAGAACGATCATGGAAACCATTTCTATTGATCCTTTGAAATAATAAGAGGGGAGTAGGGTTATTTTTTCTTACGCAGACGCTTGTCGTATCTTTCCTGCTCGCTGTAAATACATCCACAATAAGGTTGTCGATACATTCCCAGTTCAATCGATTTATCTATGCCATGCTGCCAGCCGTTGCGGAAATCACGATAAATGAAATCTATATTATATTGTTTTGCCAAAGAAAAACCACATTCCTTGAGTTTTTCATGATTTTGATAGCGACTGTACAGGAGAGTTGTGGAAAAAGCATCGAAACCCTCTTTGGCAGCACGTGCCGCGGTTTCTTCCATCCTCCAGAGGTAACATACTGCACACCGTTGTGATTCTTTGAAAACTACCTTGCGCAGAAACTCCTGGAGCCCGTAATCGCCCAGGTCAAGAATGGGAATTCTGTTGTGCTCACAAAACTCACGAAGTGCATTTCTTCTTTTCTTAAACTCTTTGTAGGGATGGATATTAGGGTTGAAGAAAAATGCGGAGATATCAAATTCATCCTTGAGTTCACTGATAGGATGGATTGAGCACGGCCCGCAACATGTATGCAATAAGAGCTTCACAGATTAGATTTTGTACTTTTTAGGGTCTATATTATATTGATGAATCTTATAATTTATGATCCGAAGACTTGTATCAAGATACTTTGAGGTCTTGGTTTGATTACCATTGTTCTTCTTTAACCCGTCTATGATAAGCTCTTTTTCGAAGTTTTCAACAGAAGCTGTAAGAGAAAGAGGGTTATCGTCTCCTCGTGGTTCGGATGTCTGCAGAGTAGGGGGGAGATGTATCCCCTTGATGGTATCCTCGTCACAAATCAGAACTGCGCGCTCAATACAATTCTGGAGTTCACGCACATTTCCCGGCCAGTGATACTGAATGAGCATATCAATCGCAGAGGTTGATATTCTTCTAATTCTTTTATTGTTTTCCTTGGAAAATTTATCGAGGAAAAATTCGGCCAGAAGAAGGACATCAGTTCTTCTCTCACGAAGTGGCGGCATGTATACAGGGAAAACATTCAATCGATAGTAGAGGTCTTCCCTGAACGTTCCTTCCTGCACTGCCTTTTCAAGATCGCGATTGGTAGCAGCAACAAGGCGAACATCGCAATCTATGGATTGGGCTGAACCAAGTCTCTGGAAATTCCGCTCCTGAACTACATGTAGCAGTTTAACCTGGACAGAATTGCTTATTTCGCCAATCTCATCCAGAAACAGCGTACCACCTTCCGCCTGTTCAAACCTGCCTATCTTTCTCTCGTTAGCACCAGTAAAGGCGCCTTTCTCATGACCGAAGAGTTCACTTTCAAGTAAAGTTTCGGGAAGAGCGGAGCAATTCACAACCACAAATGGTTTTTCAGATCGCTTGCCGTTGTAATGAAGGGCCTTTGCTACCAGGGTTTTTCCTGTCCCGGATTCACCTCTAAGTAGAACTGTGGCGTTGGAATCAACAACCCTGTGAACCATTTCATAGACATCCTGCATTTTGCTGGAGTTGCCTATGATGTCATTAATCTTGTTCTTCTGTGACAGTTCCCGCTTGAGTTTGAGGTTCTCTGTATGGAGTTCTTCCTTTTCCCTGTTGACGGTCTGGATACGAATGGAGGTTTGGGCAATCAGGCCGCTTAATACAGTTAAAAACTGAAGATCAGTATTGGCCTGTTCAGAGAGTCCTTTCTGGTAAATCCGATCGATACTCAGGGCACCGATAACTTGGTTGCCATCCTTGACAGGAACGCAGAGAAATGACCGGTTCTGGTCTTTGATATCGCCTCTGGAGCGGGTTCTGTTAAGGAACAGAGGCTCTTCAGCAATATGGGGGACTATTATTGGTTCTCCGGTGGCAACAACCCTGCCAGTAATACCTTCACCAATTTTATATTTACCTCGCTTTCTCCCCTCTGCGGTGATGCCATGGGCAACTTCAATCTCAAGTTTGCCAGTGAGGGGGTTAATGATGGTGACTGTACCATTCTCCATCTCTTTCATGTCAGAAAGCAGGGTCATCGTTTTTTCGAGACAATCGCTCAAATCCATTGATGAAGCCAGCTGCTTTGTGATTTCATAAAGACAGGTGAGGTCCTGAAGCTGCTTTTCTATTATCAAACTTTCGTCAGGCATTGTTTTGTATAGTATTGATTTTAGCAGTGGGATATACTGTGGCCCACAAGGAATTCCCTAAATTGGAAGGTTTGCAGAAAGGATATTACAAAAATGTGACTATTTTTTAAATACTTTTCTTTACAGTGCATACAGATTGTTGACATTAGCCACCGCTAATGGTACAAGATAACCCGCATGGAGGGATGGCCGAGTGGTTTAAGGCGGCGGTCTTGAAAACCGTTGTACGAAAGTACCGTGGGTTCGAATCCTACTCCCTCCGCCATTTAAATATTCTTGGAGAGATGACCGAGTTGGCCGATGGTGCTCGCCTGCTAAGCGAGTGTGGGGGTAACACTCCACCGAGGGTTCGAATCCCTCTCTCTCCGCCAGATAATAAAAGCCTGATATCTCTTTTGCAGATATCAGGCTTTTTTATTTTATAGCTACTCATAATCTAGTTTAAAGAACTAAAGGGTAAGACCAAAACCGCTGTGGGTAATGGCTGGTTGTCCTTGGTGGTTTGTACCATGCCAGTTATGAGTCTCATTTTAGACATACATGCAATTTGTGAAAAAAAAAAGCCGATAGTTCCATCATATTAGATGAAGCTATCGGCTTTTTTTTGGAAAAAAGGTTCCCGGCTACCTTTGCCACATTAACGTTTCTTTAATCCATCCCTCCAGTCCGCTCTCATGGCGTACTTTGATCCATCCTGACTTGCTGTCGAGCTTACGGAAAACCACTCCGTAAAATGCTTTACCAACAATATCGTATCTCGTGGATGGGCCGCTACGGATATTGATTTTTTTGTCTGTCCCTTTGTGTGATTTAACGATCACAAAAGAATCACCGGAAAGAAGTGAGGTGTGTATCCACCCGGTATCCTTCTCAAAATCTCTGACCTTTATCCACTCACCTTTTCTCTCAACAACGCGCAGTGGAAATCCATTGCCATATGCCCATTTTATATCAAAACCTACCCCCGGGCCCGAACGAAGGTTAACATTGTCACCCTTAACGCTGAGGGTTTCTGAAAATGAGGGTTGTGCAATAAGGAAAAAGAAAAGTGTGAAGAAAAAAGCTCTTATAATCATATTTCGTTTAGGAGATGTATGATTAGCCCGACTCTAAATGTAATAAAGAGCCGGGCTATGAATTGAAACGTTGTCAGATTATCAATATTACAGAGCTTTCAGAAATACTAGGAAATATGCACTGACGTCAAGCTAAAGCTTTGCAGAGACGTAGTAAAATCAGAACTATTCCTGGATTTCGTTCATGATAACAGAAATTAGTCGCTCCAGGTCGTCTGGAGAGTAATACTCTATTTCGATTTTCCCTCTGCTGCCGGCCTGATTGATAGCAACTTTAGATGAGAGCCTGTTCGTGAGTTGATTAACCAGGGATTTGCAGTATGTCACTGGAAGCTCATTCGCATCCTTATTCTGCGGTGATGATTGGGACGGTTTACTGATGGCGGTGAGTTTCCTGACAGCTTTTTCTGTCTGACGAACAGAAAGGGCCTTTTTAATGATCTGATCACGAACGTCCTTCATGGCACCAAGATCATCTGAAAGACGGAGAAGTGCACGTGCGTGACCCTCTGAGAGGGTACCCTGAACCAGGTCCTGCTTTATAAAATCAGGAAGGTTTAGTAATCTCAGCATGTTGGATATAGTTGATCTTTTTTTACCAACCCGTTTTGCTGTTTCTTCCTGTGTATAACCAAACTTTTGAATAAGTTTGTTATATGCCTCTGCTTCCTCAATCGGGTTAAGGTCGGTTCTCTGAATATTTTCTATGAGAGCGAGTTCAAGCAGGGTATCTTCGGCCTCAACATCCATAACAACAACTGGTACTTTATCCAGACCAGCGAGTTTAGATGCACGAAGCCTGCGCTCCCCAGCTACTAACTCATAACCATCTTCATTTGAAGAGACGGTAACGATGAGAGGCTGGATGACTCCATTCTCACGGATAGAATCAGATAATTCTTTGAGATTGTCTTCGTCAAAGTGGACACGTGGCTGGAATTTGTTTGGAGCAATTCTGTCAATGTCACACTCGAAGTACTTCTCTTCTTCATCGTTGCCAAATAGAAGTCCCACCCCTTGTCCTAATCCAGTTGTTTTCGCCACTATATGCTACCTCTGATTTTGTAAAAATTCTTTTCCAAGTTGAATATACGCTTTTGCGCCTTTCGACCGAATATCGTACTGGATAACCGATTGACCATGACTTGGACACTCACTTAGCCGAACATTTCTTGGTATAACAGTTTTGAAGAGCTGCTCTGCGAAATGACGCTGAATCTCATCTGCAACCTGGTGTGTGAGTTTATTGCGGGTATCATACATGGTGAGCAATAATCCTTCGATGTACAAAGAACTGTTGAAAGTCTTTTTAACAGAACGTATTGTATTTACGAGTTGAGCTAGCCCTTCCATAGCGAAATACTCGCACTGCATGGGTATAAGCACCGAGTCCGAAGCAGTGAGTGCGTTAACGGTCAAGAGACCTAACGATGGCGGACAATCTATAAGGATATAATCGTAATTGTCCTTCACCGATTTGAGAATTGACTTTAATGCCTGTTCTCTCGACTCTCTTCCAACTAATTCGATCTCTGCTGCTACCAAATCGATATTAGCCGGAACGAGATCTAAATTCTTAATACTGGTTTTTGTTACGGCATCAGCAATACTGCAACTTCCAACAAATGCACCGTAAAGATTTGCCTTGAGAGAGCGGGAATCAACTCCAACACCACTTGACGCATTACCCTGTGGATCTGAATCAATAAGTAAAACTTTTTTTCGTTTTTTTGCCAGGGCAGCGGCAAGATTGATTGAAGAAGTTGTCTTTCCTACTCCACCTTTTTGATTGGCAACAGCAATTGTTTTACACGATGTTGGCATCGACATTCAACCCCCCAGATAGAATAAATAGGAATATAATTAGAATATCTAAACGAAATTCCATTGTTGAACAATGTTTTTCCACATATTGAGCTAATCTTCTGCCATTTTTTATGATTTTTGGTAAAAACCGCTGTAAATTTACAATCAAAAGCTGTTCTTAAAAAAACTAATTAACGAATTGTTTCACGTGAAACATTGCATGAGGCTGATATGGATAGTGACTATTTGATTATAGGGACAGGTATAGCCGGACTTTCCTTCGCTCTTAGAGCTGCAAAAAAAGGGTCCGTTAAATTAATCACCAAGAAAGAAGAGATTGCTTGTGCCACCAACCTTGCCCAAGGTGGTATTGCAGCGGTGCTGTCAGAAGACGATAGTTTTGAGCTTCATATCCAAGATACTCTCATTTCTGGCGATGGCTTGTGTGATAGAGAGGTGGTTCGAATAGTTGTCGAAGAGGGCCCCGAACGAATTCAAGAACTTATTGAGATTGGTGTTGGTTTCGTCAAAAAGGAAGGCGAGAAGCGAGACCTAGATCTCGGGAAAGAAGGTGGCCATTCTAGAAGAAGGGTAGCGCACGCTTATGACCTGACAGGAAGAGAGATTGAAAGGGCTTTACTGGCGGAAGCAAAACGCCATTCCAATATAGAGATATTAGAAAACTGTCAATGTATCGATCTTATTACCCATGGGAGAGAAACAAAGAAAAAATGTATTGGAGCCTTTGTCTTAACAGAAGGAGAGGTTAAGGAATTCAGAGCAAAAATTACTGTTCTTTGCACCGGTGGTGTGGGAAAAGTTTATCTCTATACCACCAACCCTGATATAGCAACAGGAGACGGAGTTGCTATGGCTTTTAGGGCAGGGGCGAAAATTGCTAACATGGAGTTTATCCAGTTTCATCCAACCTGTCTTTACCACCATCAGACAAAAAACTTTCTTATTTCGGAAGCGGTTCGAGGGGAGGGGGCTTTTCTCGTCAACAGCAAAGGCGAAAGATTCATGGCCAAATATGACCCAAAGCGTATGGAATTGGCCACAAGGGATACTGTCGCCAGAGCTATAGACTCTGAAATGAAAAAGAGTGGTGATGATTGTGTATATTTAGACATAACTCATAAAGATCCAGAGTTTATTAAAAATAGGTTCCCTACGATATATGGGAAATGTAAAGAGTTAGGTATAGATGTTACTAGAATGCCAATACCAGTGGTTCCGGCAGCACATTATCTTTGTGGTGGGGTATTGACAGACACGAGTGGCTGTACATCGATTAGCAACCTCCTCGCCTTAGGAGAAACGGCATGTACAGGTCTTCATGGTGCTAACAGATTGGCAAGTAACTCACTGCTGGAAGCTGTTGTTTTTGCCAAAAGAGCTGCCGATTACTGCGACAGTCTTGAACTCAACCATTCAGACAGTACGCCTCTAGATCGCCCTCAGTGGATGGATAATAGGGGTAAGTTGTTGGATGAAGCTATACTCATTAATAATAACTGGGATATTCTTCGAAGAGTGATGTGGAACTATGTTGGGATAGTGCGTAACTCACGACGTCTTGATCTGGCAAGCAAAAGAGTCGTTGAGATAGCTCGTGAAATTGAAACGCTGTACAAAGAGTATAAGGTCAGCGCTGAAATGATCGAGCTAAGGAATATAGCTATTGTGTCTCAACTCATAATAGAAGCGGCTAAGGCAAGAACCACTTCCCAGGGACTTCACTTTTTGCAGGATGAAAATCCAAGAAATGATGATGATACCTCCAATCACTGGAATGTTTTTTCACGAAAAATCAACTATGCAGATTACCCGTGGCAAAGCGAAAAAATTGAAACAATAGAAGTGTGACTTTTTAGATAGAAGAAATGTTTCACGTGAAACATTTCTTCTATCTATTTATTGCCTCGATGAAATACGTGTCAAGTGAAAGAAAGTGTGACACCTTCATTTTAATCCAATGAAATTCCTTGGAAATCTATTTCTATTGTTTAGACGATGACGAGCTAATCTTTTGTGGGCAAAATAATAAGCAACAAAGTACCTGTAATTGCATTAAAATACATTGTTTTTGAGATTGTTTTGAACTGTTTACGTAATCACCATTTTATGGTTTCAACCCTGAAGGTGTGTCCCGTTAAGGCTTATCATTGACATTAGAGTTGGATAGTGCCTACCATTAATTGAGTGAGTGATAGAATAAATAAGATAAAAAGCACCAGTTGGAGGTGGAGTATGAAAACATCTTTGAGGGCGGTACTGGCTGTTGTCTTGGTGACAATGGTGGTTTCGTGTGCTCCCCAAAATAAAGCGCAGACAGGAGCAGCAGTTGGAGCAGCAGGTGGAGCACTTGCTGGTCAGGCCATAGGAAGAAGTACTGAAGCAACTCTCATTGGTGCCTTGGTTGGTACTTTGGCGGGATACATGATTGGCAATGAAATGGATAAATATGACCGCCAACGTTTAAATAATGTATATGAGACGGGAGTGTCAGGACAGACCATTACATGGCAAAATCCAGACAGCCGTAATGTGTATAGCGTTACTCCCCAGCCCGCAACTACCAGCACCTCAGGGCCTTGTAGAAGGGCGGAAGTAGAGGCCGTGATCGAGGGCAGGCGTGAAACAACATATACCACAGCATGTAGAGACTATAACGGACAATGGGTACTTCAATAGTGTAGAAGTTATCTTGTATACCAGTCGAAAATATTTATGCTAGATGTTTAGGGGGGTGGGCTTATTGCCACATCCCTTTTTTTTTGATCGTTGTCAATTTTGGTAAATTCCTATTCGTTTCAATTTTTTCTTGAACGAACATCAGTTCTCACTCTATGCCGTTTAATTCTATCGCCACCTCACACCTGGGCAATTCCTGCTGAGCATCAGGGGGGCTGTTTTGCTCCAGTTAGCAAGTACAGTAGCTGATGAGGTGGGTGTGTTAGGTATATTATAATAAGACAGATACATACAGCATTTTTTAGGAAACAGTCTGTAGTAATTTTAGAAAGATTATTATCCGGGTCGAATACTCTCTGATTCTAATAGTTCGTAGTGAGATCAATTGGAGTGTGGTTGAGGTGTGTTGGCAGAATTGTGCAGGAGTATAATTAAAAATCTACTGTGTGATCCATATTATTTACTCATTACCACCAATATTCAGTAGGGAAATGTGAAGTGATGGGCGTGGGGTGTCAGGCGTGAGTTGTTGGCATGTGGCCAATCCCCGGAATAATTCTGCGAATCGGTTGATAGAGAAATGCTTTTTAGCTTTAAGCTGTCGCTCTTAATACTTTTTCCTCACGCCTCACTCCTTGAAACTCAGCTTTAGTGGTAATCAGCTATTGTTCTGCAAAATTCTTGAAGCAGGGGGTGAGGGGAGTGAGCAGGTGATATAGAACTTACAGGAAGTTGTGTTAAATAAATATCTATTGAGAACTAGAGTCGTACAAGGCTCCTTTTATTGCAATTCAGATAGGCATCAAATTTAACCTGATGAGTCAGGGCGGAGTGTAGTACCCATTCATATTTATCCTGAACAGGTGACGAGAAGAAGGGAGCAGGTTGGGCAATGATTCCTGCTGCAATCAAACCCCAAGGGTGGATGGGAACACCTGATGAGCTGTAAGTTGGTACTCCTATAGCCTTTCTCCTCACGCTTCAGTAATCAGCTATATATACGAGATCTTTAATTGCTGATTCTAATATGGTCAAAAGTTCAGGAGACGAGTAGCCAGGGGGAATATTATGCGGATGATGAGCAATGGATCAAGAAGGACCAATTGTGAGACGTACAATGCAGTGCCAGGAGGTTTCTTTATAAATATACTTCCTGCAAAACATCTTTGGCTGCAGTAGTGGAAAATGAATGACAATTGAATAATAGATGAAAGGTGGAGTTTCCCTAATATGCTTTTCTCTATGAGAAAAAATTAGAGGGGAGAAAAACAGCTCTATAATAGGGTGGTATGAAAAAGGTTGTTTTAGTTGAGAGTAGGATGATTAGAAGTATAAATAATAAAATGCAAAAATTATACTTTTAGAAAGTATTACAGAAAGCTAATTATCATTATCATTAGCTTTAGCGCAAGATTATGGAAAGTCGACGCTTTGTCGTGGAGATGTGGAAAAGAAACATATTTTGCAGATTGATATTAGGCATATAGATAGTGTGTTACATTCAGTTTCCCCCTGACATTCTGCTTAACAAAAGAGGCATTAGGCCTGGGGCAGGGGAGACAGTAAAGCTAAAAAAGTCCCTGATTACCCTTGAAACTCCACACTGCAATTGTACATTTCATTGGTGGCTTGATGGATCTTTATTCGGCTGGCAGATCGGTCTGTATTCACGGGGCAACGGGAAACTACGATAAGTACCCTCATCAGTACCTTCTGGAAAAATCAATTTGTGTCCTGGTTTGATTTCTCTTTACGTGCCCGGAGTATAAGCGGAAACAGCTATCAAAAGAAGTAAGCGGTTGTATCGATCAGAAAAGAAAAGGGGCTCTCCCTCAAAGAAGGGGGATAAAAAATCCTCAGAGATAAAAAAGGCATACCAAACTATTATGGTATGCCTCATAAATTGATCAAATTTCCGACCAAAGAAAGGAGATCAATTTATGGAGAAATTATTAATCGGGCTGGCAGGATTTTCAATCAAAAAGGTGCTCAGTTACCGTCCAGCCCGCCTTGAGGTTGTTTATAAGAAAGACACGCTATGCCCCAAGTGCAACAGCTCAAACAAAAGGATCAAGGCAAGCTTCTGGCGAGAGATAAAAAGTGTTCCGCAACAGGGACACCCTGTCACCCTCCACATTCGCTGCCACAAATTCCACTGTAAACAGTGCGGTAGATACTTTAATAGCCGTATGGACGGTATCAAAAAATGGAATAGATCCACAGAACCACTCAAAAGCAGCGTGTATTATAAATGCAATCGCGGCTATTCCAATAAGGACGCGGCCTATGAGAGTGGAATCAGCGTCGCCACTGTAGAGCGGTTTTATCACCAGATGGTCCTGCAGAACATCAGTCACCGATCCGAACGGCTTTGTCCCAGATATCTTGGTCTGGACGAACATCGTTTCACCAAGCGCATGGGGTTCGTTACTACATTTTGTAATCTTGAAAAACACAGTGTCTTTGACGTAGCGCCAGGGCGTAGTGAAGCTGAATTGGAGTCATTTCTCAAGACTCTTCGTGGACGTGAACGAGTACGGGTTGTTTGCATGGATATGCACGCCCCCTACCGAAAGATGGTCAGAAAGTGGTTCCCTAACGCAAAAATAGTTACAGATAGATTTCACGTTATCAAACTAATAAATCACCACTTCGCCAAAGCTTGCAAACTCATAGATGAGGAGAATCTCGCCTGGGGGCGAGGTGGCTTGATTCGTATGTTGTGCACTAGGAAGCAGAATCTTACACCTCTGAAACGCGAGAAACTCGAACAATACTTTAAACAGCAACCGGCGATCGAAAGTCTCTGGAAATTTACTCAGGATTTGACTGAATTATGCAGAAATAAGGGTAAAAACCATACCACTTGTAAAAAACTTATCCCCGAACTGCTGGAACGAGTTGAAATGCTGAAGGCGAGTCCTTTAAAACCTATGCGAACTCTTGGAAAAACGATTACAAGTTGGCTGGAGCCAATCGCAAGAATGTTCAGATATTATAGAAGCAATGGTATTCTCGAGGGTTTTCATCGAAAGATGAAACTTATTCAAAGAAGAGCATATGGGTTTAGGAATTTTGGTAATTATCGGTTAAGAGTACGACTTTTGTGCGGTTAGACTACTTTGGAAATTCGATCAATCTGATCTGAGAATGGAAGGACCATCCCCCTTCTTTGGTGTAGACCCAGAAAAGGGCGATTGGTTGTAATAACCAATCGCCCTTTTTTGTATGGCGTCCCCAAGGGGATTCGAACCCCTGTTGCCGGCGTGAAAGGCCGGTGTCCTAGACCTGACTAGACGATGAGGACAAAATAAAGATGGTGGGTCGTGTAGGACTTGAACCTACGACTCTCTGATTAAAAGTCAGATACTCTACCAACTGAGTTAACGACCCACATCAATATGTTTACGTAATACATGTACTATATGATCATACTAACTTTACACAATACAACTTGTCAAAGTTGGAATCTGTAAAGGGTGTCTACACAATCGCTGAGCAGACTTTCTGTGCATATGTCAACCAAGGTGCCGGCTTTCCAAGTGCATAGAAAAAGGCGATTGATTCTCAGGAATCAATCGCCCTTTGTATATGTGGCGTCCCCAAGGGGATTCGAACCCCTGTTGCCGGCGTGAAAGGCCGGTGTCCTGGACCTGACTAGACGATGGGGACAGGACTTACTTGGTGGGTCGTGTAGGACTTGAACCTACGACTCTCTGATTAAAAGTCAGATACTCTACCAACTGAGTTAACGACCCGCTGAGGCCCCGTTATTTACAAAACACCGGGGTATCTGTCAACAGAAAAAGTAATCTATCTTTGATTTTTATCATCGGCAAAAATGCAGGTCAAGGCAAAAGCATCGGATCTACCAAGGTTTAAGGTGAAGCAGAAAAAATATAAGAATGGTACATTTCAAGGGAAAATAGACAAGAGCCTGAATGATACGCTATAGGTTAAAGCTAAAAAAAACTTTTTAGAGTATTATTTCCGTTTTTCATGCCTCATGTTCCCCAGGTCATACGGTCCGGCATCGGGGGACAGAAGTTCAGGGACCGTTCAAGGTAAAATAATGGGATTTTTAAGCGGTTCAGCCAGCTTTGTTCGCTTCAGTGTTGAAGGTGAGCTACCAGAAAATGCATTGGATTTTATTGCAGATCGGGTGATTGCCTTCTCCTTCAGAGATATAGATGATACTTTCGATGAGTACTCGATAGGCTGGGTTTCAGTTCTCAATATGTTTGATTCTCAGTTCAAGTATGCCTCCTATGCGGCAGGTGATTACATAACCCTCACCTTGAGAGTCGATGAGCGTAAAGTATCTCCTGCTATTCTCAAGAAATTTGTGGCAAAGGAAGAGGAGCGGGTCAAGCAGGAGAAACAGGTGCCAAAACTCGGTCGTTCCCTCAAGGTAGAGATCAAGGAAAGGGTACGTACTGAGTTGATGAGGAAAGCTATTCCGGTGCCAACAACGTATGAATTATGCTGGAGCCTTTCAGATTCAACCCTCACCTTTTTTACTACCAACAAGAAGGCCCACACGGTATTGGAAGATTTTTTCCAGGAGAGTTTCAACCTGATGCTTCGTCAACAGATTCCTTATGTTGTTGGTGAAACCCTTCTGAATGAAGAACAGGCAGCTCGCCTTGCGATGATCAATCCAGAAGTATTAGTGTAGGAAATTCCCCAATAATAGACAATCCTTTCAAAGGCATATCATGGATTTAGTAGATTTAATTGCTGAAAAGCGTTTTGTTGGGCAGGAGTTCCTCACCTGGCTCTGGTTTAAAAGCGAGCAGCGCGGCGGCAGCGTCGAGTTACCCGGTGTTGGTGACATCATTGTGGTGTTCGAAAAACACATGCTGCTTGAATATGGTGAAGGAGAGACCAACGAGAAGTGTATTTGCTCAGGACTGCAGAGTGAACTGCAGGAAGCAAGAACAGGTCTTTTAATGGGAAAAAAGCTGGAGCAGGCTCGTATTCAGCTTGTCCAGGGAGATTATGAGTATAATTTCACTCTCTCCGGCGCACTCATGGAGTTCAGGAATGTCAAGCTTCCCAAGACCGCCGGTACAGAGCAGGATGATTCGAATAACCCGGAAGAAGCTGAAGGCATGATTCTGGAGAGAATCTTTCTTTTTGAAGAGCTTGTTCGTATAGTTAACGAATTATTACGTATTTTTCTCGAAACACGCACCTCTGAAGGATGGCGTGACGAGTTGGACAAAATTCGACAATGGATTCATGGCCCGTCTGAAAGCACCGGGGCGTGAGCAAACCTTTTTGATTTAGAGATTGACACCAATGGAATTTGAAACAGTTATAGGTCTGGAAATACACGCGCAGCTCAAAACTGAATCGAAGATATTCTGTGGTTGTTCCACACAGTTCGGCTCTCCACCAAACACCAATACCTGCCCGGTCTGCCTCGGCATGCCGGGCTCTCTGCCCGTGTTGAATAAAAAAGTGGTGGAATATTCAATAAAGATGGGTCTGGCAACAGACTCTACCATCAGGCGCTATAACCAGTTTGCCAGAAAGAACTATTTTTACCCCGATCTGCCGAAAGGGTATCAGACCTCGCAGTTTGACCTGCCCATAGTTGAGCACGGCGCTGTTGAGATCGAGGTTGACGGCAAGACAAAGACCATTGGTATCACCAGGATGCACATGGAGGAGGACGCGGGCAAACTCATTCATGATGAGGTTGAGCCATACTCGTACGTGGATCTGAACAGAACAGGTACACCTCTTTTAGAGATTGTTTCAGAGCCGGATCTGCGTTCGCCCGAGGAAGCGTACGCATATCTGAAGAAGATTCATGCCATCCTGCGCTATCTCGATATCTGCGACGGCAACATGCAGGAGGGCAGTTTCAGGTGTGACGCCAATATCTCACTTCGTCCGGTTGGCCAGGAGGAACTCGGAACCAGGACTGAGCTGAAGAATATGAACTCTTTCAGAAACGTGCAGACGGCCCTGGAGTATGAGGTTCGTCGTCAGCGCGACCTGTTGCTTGACGGTGAGAAGGTCATTCAGGAGACGTTACTCTGGAATCCGGACAAGAATCGCACCGAGTCCATGCGCGGCAAGGAAGATGCCCACGACTACAGGTATTTTCCCTGCCCCGACCTCATCCCCGTGGAGATAGACGAAGAGTGGATTGAAGAGATCAGAAAGACTTTGCCGGAGCTTCCCCAAGAGCGTAGAGAGCGTTTCCTGGGAGACTATGGTTTGCCGGCGGATGATGCTACTATTCTCACCTCGGAGCGTGAATTAGCCGATTATTTTGAAGCATCGCTGAAGTCCGGGGCTACCCCTAAAAAGGTTGCAAACTGGATCATGACGGAGCTCCTGCGGGAATTAAAAGGGGAATCCATTGAAGGTTGTAAGGTCACTCCTGCCCAGCTCGGTGATCTGATCGCCATGATCGACAAGGGAACCATCAGCGGCAAAATCGCCAAAACCGTCTTCCTGGATATGATGGACAGTGGCAAGGACGCCGAGGTGATCGTCAAGGAGAAAAACCTGGTTCAGGTCTCTGACGAAGGAGAGCTCATGGCCATAGTCGAGGAGATCGTTGCCGCCAATCCAGCTCAGGCTGAAGACTACAGAAACGGAAAAACCAAGCTTATGGGCTATTTTGTCGGGCAGTTGATGCAGAAAACCAAGGGCAAGGCGAATCCGAAGATGGCCAATGAGCTGTTTAACAAGGCCTTGAACGGCTAATCGTCTGAGACAACCGTGGATAAGGGTGAATGGCAGCAGAAAGGAGCAGGGCACAGGGGCCGCCTGCGCGACAGATATCTGTCGCGTGGTCTCGATGGGTTTACTGATACGGAAATCCTTGAGCTGCTGCTCTCTTTCGGCACACCAAGAAAAGACTGCAAAGAATCGGCCAGGGAGCTGCTTGCGAGATTCGGCACCCTGGCGAAAGTCCTGGAGGCACCAGCCATTCAGTTGCAGGAGGTACCTGGTGTCGGCCCGAAAAACAGCTTCGCGATCAGTTTTATTCAGGCAGTAGCATCCCGTTACCTGCAGCAACGTATCGAGGGGAAACGCTATCTGCACTCTTCAGCTGAGGTCCGGCAGTACCTGGAGCACTCGATGAGAGGGCTGAAGCGGGAAATTCTCTCAGTTATCTACCTGGACTCATCCCACGCCATTCTATCTTCTGAAGTTGTCGCTGAAGGCACTATAAACGTGAACACCGTCTATCCCCGGGAGTTGGTGCAGGGCGCATTGACCAGACATGCGGCAGCTATTATTATCGCCCACAACCATCCTTCAGGTGCTCTTCGACCATCACCACAGGACATCAGCCTGACCAAAAATCTCTACCTGATCTGTTCATATCTGCAAATTCAACTCCTCGATCATTTCATAGTTGGTGATGGTGTCTATAGTTTTGCTGACAATGGCATGATAGACACGATCTCCCGTGAGTGTCTCAAACTCAGGGAAACCCTGAGTAGACGTTAGTCTGAATTTGTTACTGGCACAGGTGGAGTTTGATCAGAGCACCGCGGTCGTCGATACCTGAAAAATATTCAATTTCCGGTTCTTTTGCATGAGTTCTCTCTATATCCATATTCCCTTTTGTCAGTCCAAGTGTGGTTATTGCTCCTTCTCTTCATGGCCCGGCCTGGAATCTGTGCACGCCAGCTACGTGGAGGCGGTGCACAGGGAGCTGACAGAAACAGCAAAGCAATATAGCGGGGGACCACTTACAACACTCTTTTTTGGTGGTGGCACTCCCACGATGTTGTCGAGCAGGCAGCTGATTCGGCTGTTGAGCTGCTGTGTAGACAACTTCGGTGTGGAAAGAGATGCAGAGGTTTCCATTGAGGCAAACCCTGGAACAATAGAGAGAATTCAACTCGACGATTTGAAGAAAGCCGGCTTTTCAAGGGTTTCTGTCGGTGTGCAGTCTTTTCTGGCTGAAGATCTCAAGGCGCTTGGCAGATGTCATACTTCGAGTGAGGCGGTTTCTGCCATTACAGATCTCAGGGCAGCGGGTTTCGAAAATATCAGCCTGGACCTGATGTACGGCTTGCCGAATCAGACGGTGGAGAGTTGGTGCCGGAACCTTGAAAAGGCGATAGCCCTGGACCCGGAACATATTTCCATGTATCAGCTGACCATTGAAGATGGTACGGCCTTTGCCGGGCTTGCCGAGAGGGGAATGCTGGATCTGCCTTCAGAGGAGACCATCATTGCCATGGATGAGGTGAACCTGAGTCGTACCGGGTCGGCCGGGTATGACTGGTATGAAATATCCAATTATGCCAAACCTGGTTTTCGCTGCAGACACAACCTGGCCTATTGGCATAACGAAGAGTACCTGGCAGCCGGTGCAGGGGCGGTGAGTTATCTGGGTGGTGTACGGGAGCGCAGAGTTGATGATCCGGTTGAGTACATGGCACGGATCATGGCCGGGAATAAAACGGTCATAGAACGAGAGCATCTGGCCCAGGATGATGCTTTCAAGGAGACTGTGATAATGGGCCTTCGATTGACCGAAGGCGTGAAATTAGAGCAACTACAGGCCCGTTTTGGCATGGATCCGTTTTCTTACTACGGGACCACCCTGAAAAAGCTCCTGGATGCGGGTTTTGTGGAGAGCTCTGATACACATCTGAGAGTGAGCGAAAAAGGCAGGCTTTTATCAAATGCTATTCTTTCAGAACTTGTATAGCCGCAACTTTTCGTCGCAGATATGGCAAAATAACTAGCCGGCATTTCTAGTGACCTTTGTTGATTTGAAACGAAAAGTACTCTGTTTTTAATCGCTTCAAGCAATTCGTGTTGGCGCTCTTTTGAGATTCGATTTACAGGGTCATGGGAAATGAGGGCTAGCCCTCACTCCAGTTTGTGTAGGGGTTGCGGGCAAGGCTGGCATTGTAGTAGCGTCCGTCGCCGGTAACCTCTTCGCCTATCCAGGCTGGTAGGGGAAAGTCCTGATCCTCTGCCTCCAGTTCAATTTCAGCCATTATCAGGCCAAGATTCTCACCTAGAAATTCATCGACCTCCCAGGTGAAGCCGTCATAGTCGATTTTGTGACGAAACTTCTCAATTATTGAGGACGTAGCAAGAGTTTCCAGCAGGGCGTTGGCTTCTTCAGGTGGGATTTCGTATTCGAACTCGTGGCTGGAAAAGTCAGAACTTCTCCCCTTTATCGTAAGATACCCAGCCTCTCCAACAAGCCTGACCCGTACTGTCGGCCCCTGGCCGGAACTCAGGTATCCTTGTCTGTACAATATCCCCTCAGCAAGACCACGCCAGCTGTCATCTTTAACGAGGTATTTTTTTTCTATTTCAATTCCGTAGCTCAAAGTCAGGCCTCAGTAAGAAGGGAGAAGGGAAGTTACCGTTTCCTGTTCATTTCAATGGAGCTGAAGTTCAGGGTGGAATATATGGTCATCACCGGAAAAATACACGCCATCAGAAAGATGTTTAACAGTGGAATCATACTGACAAGGGCCGGTAACACGCCAATCTTGAAGGAGGTGCTGCCGTGCTCGCGTATCCAGAATATCTTTTGGCCAAGGGACCACCTTCTTCTTGATGACGGGTAATCAACGAACATCAGCGCTGAGTAATAGGTATAAAGCAGGAAAACGACAGCCTGACCGATACCGGGAATGAAATTCACCATCAGGGCGACCATGGTGACCAGTATGCCGAAGAAGGCAATTTTACATGCCTCAAAAATATCTATCAGGATATTACGCAGGCTGAGACCGTCATCGGGTTCGAACTTATCACCGGTGTGAAGTTTTTCTGCGGAGACACTCAAAAAGGCATACCCGGGTGAGGTAAGAGCGTAGGCCACGAGAAAGGCGAGATAAAAAGAAACTATCCGGGTGATCAGCACAAAGAGGAATTGAGCAAACAACCAGCCCTTGTGTTTAATCCACCCAAGCACGCCTGCGGCTTCGGGTGGGCTGGAAAAAAAGCCTGAAGCGAGCGAATCGATAATTTCAACACTCAGGGTGTAGCCGGCGGCGGTGAGGGTGACTGTTGCCAGAAAGAGGAGAATAGACCAGCCAAGAAGCCGTTTTTTTCTGAACATAAAAGACAGCGAGTATGAGATAGTGTACCACCTGGGGAGCGGCAACGGTTGCCGGGAGCCTGCCATCATGACGGAAAACGCCTCCTATAATCACCGGTAAAGGCGATGGTTGTGATTGGGTAGTATAAAATTGATAGAGTGCTAAGTCGTACTCAAAATAGAACTTTTGTATACCATGTAAAGGGCAGGATGACATTTTTTCTATGCTGGTTTAGACTTGGCCCATGACTATTATAGCAAATACCAAACAGAAGGCAGTGTATGTATGCCGGGAGTGCGGATACCTGAGCCGTAAATGGCTTGGCAGATGCCTGGATTGCGGTGAGTGGGACAGCATGGATGAGCAGATTCAGGCTGAGCCCAAGAGCAAGGTAGTGCTGTCACCAACAGATAAACCGGTACCTCTGTATCTGGCGCCGGATGGGGATGAGGAGCGGGCCACAACCGGTATTGCCGAGCTCGACCGGGTCCTGGGGGGTGGCATAGTTCCAGGTTCTGTGACCCTGATTGGCGGTGAGCCCGGTATCGGTAAGTCCACGTTGCTGCTCCACATGTTGGCAGAGGTTGCCGCACAGGAGAAAAAGGTCCTTTACGCTTCCGGTGAGGAATCCGCCAGGCAGATCAAGCTGCGGGCAAAACGATTGGAGGCGATCCACCCCAACGAATATCTGGCCACAGAGAATTCTGTGGAAAAGATCATCAGCATGAGCTGTGAGATGATGCCGGATCTCCTGGCGGTTGATTCGATTCAGACCTTGAGCTGTGCAGAGGTAACCTCTGCCCCAGGTTCGGTAAGCCAGGTCCGGGAATCGGCGCACAAGCTGCTGGAGATGGCGAAAAAAGAGAACATTCCTGTAGTTATGGTTGGTCATGTAACCAAGGAAGGCGCCATAGCAGGGCCGAAAGTGCTTGAACATATGGTCGATACCGTACTCTATTTCGAGGGAGACAGAAGTCACGCCTTCAGGATTCTCAGGACTGTAAAAAACAGATTTGGCTCAACCAACGAGATCGGGGTGTTTGAGATGAAGGAGGAGGGGCTGGTGCAGGTTTCCAACCCTTCTGAGATCTTTCTTGCTGAGCGGCCCCTGGATGAGCCGGGGTCTGTGGTGCTTCCGAGCGTAGAGGGTTCACGACCTATACTGGTTGAGGTTCAGGCGCTGGTGTCACCAACAAACCTGGGTACCGCCAGGCGAACAGCCATAGGAACGGATCAGCAACGGTTGTCTCTGCTCTGCGCCGTGCTGGAAAAGAAGGGTGGCATGGATCTGTATGGCCATGACATCTTTTTGAACATTGCCGGCGGCATCCGTATCGATGAACCGGCGCTGGATCTTGGTGTGGTCTGTGCCCTTGCCTCAAGTCTGCTGGAGCGTTCTATTCCGTCATCCACGGTAGTGTTCGGAGAAGTTGGACTTGCCGGCGAAGTGCGGGCCGTAGGGCAGGTGGATATCAGGGTCAAGGAGGCTGAGCGCCTTGGATTTACGCGCTGCATTATCCCCAAAAGCAACGCTGAGCGGTGCGTTCGGCCCGAAGGATTGGAAATTATCGGGGTCGCGACAATGTCTGAATTGCTCGAGGTCATATTTAACCAGCCATGAATTTATGCTGCTGCAGGCAGTACGCTGCGCTGCTCACCTTGTCCTGAACCTGAAGTAATTGCAAAAATAGCAACAGCTGCGTATATTCACTGTTACTGACCGATTCGATTACAAAACCAGGATGACAAAATACCTACTTGAGGAGAGAGACATGTCTGACAATCACCATGATCACCACCCGGAAGATCCCAGTGTCTGCTACCGTGTCGCCTTAGTATTCGTTGCAGTGATCGCCGCAATCACTGTTCTTGCAATATTCAACTAATTGCTGAACTGTTCAGAGAACCACAGTGGCTTTTAGCAGGGGCTTCATCCTGCCAGAAGCCACGCCCTTCACCCCGTACCCGTCTGCCGTATCCTTTATTTCATCATCCCCCGCATAAAACAATTCTTCAGATAATATACGTCGCGTAATTCCCTGAATTAAAATATATATATGATCATATCACTATCGGATGGAGCTGTTGTTCTGCCCGAAGAGGTAGTCAGACGTTTTCCGGAAATACCCATATCGGGGGGAGGGGTGATTTGAGTTCTTTTGAAAGCGACCGTAGTGAAGAAAGCTCTGGAATAGAAAAGGAAGTTGTCATTCTTATGACTGATATGGTGGGCTATTCACACCTTACTGCCCATATGCGGCCAAACGGCATTCGCGATTTTATTGTGGATTACCATCGCACGATCCAGGAGATTGTGGCTGCGGAAGATGAAATGGTCAGGGTGGAGCCACTGGCAGGGGATGGGGCACTGATCATTTATGAAAAACGTGCGGATGAACTTGAGTCGGCCCTCTGCACACGGGCAACCGTTACCGCGCTGCGTCTGGCCGATGCTGTAGACAGTGGTTTGTTACCGCCAACCAGAGTTGGTCTTCACTTTGGGGAGATAATAGAGGCGAAACTCAATGGCAGGTCGGTGAAATTCGGGGCAAGCTTTGCTATTGCTGCACGACTTGAGGAGTTGTGTGATTATTTTGGCTCTCCGTTGTTGATGGATCAGAATGTTGCTCTCAGGTATCAAGGTTATAAGGGCTGTGAGGAAGAATTTGTGAGTGTCGGCAGGGTGATGCTGGATAGCTTCGCAGAACCGTTGCAGATATATACCGTCTATAAACCTGGCCTGCACAATATCCCGAAAGGAGTGGATAGAGGACTCTTCAGAAATTTCACAGCCCTAAAAGGGGAGGCCATGAGATATTTCTGTGGCGAGGCGACAGCCGGGCTGGCGCCGGATTTTCCCAGAGCAGTGGAATTATTGACTGAGGCTCAGAACCTCTACATGCAGATGAGTGGATCAACCGACAGGTCGACAGAACGAATTCTTGAATACATCCGGGAAACACCAGCACCGGATAGCGATTTTTTAACAAGCGGCATGAGGCTGAGTAAAAAAGGCAGGGAATCACTTGGCGCCAGGTTGTTTCACCTCTCTGAAGAGCTGTTGAAGGCGATGAATCAGGAATTTTATCATGCGCTGGTGGTGGACACGGCTTGGGAAAAATATTTTAAGCTGGAGTGGCGAAAGATGGGGGAAAACATCATCACCATTAATGACAGCCCCGATGGCGTCTATTTTATAGACAGCGGTGAAGTGGTGACTCTCAATGAACATGATGAGGAGATAACCACTCTCACGGCTGGAACAATTTTTGGTGAGATGGCCTATTTCAATAAGGAAAAGAGAAGAACGGCAACAGTTCGTGCCACTACGGATGTGGTTATCAGAAGGATCTCCAGCGAAGACTTTGAGAAGATACCAGTGATTGTGAAGATCTTTGAGAGAATAGCCATGGCGCGGCGCTGAACGTTAGCGCCGCGTGGGTGGAAGTGATCATCCCGGATACCGTTTGAGGAGTTTCAAGGAGAGGGTACGGTATCCGGGATCTGGGGGCTTTTCTTTTATTCTGCGATGAGAACGACGTATTGGCTGATTTCACCACTGCGAACCCTCAACAGTACCCGCTCGGGGTCTTCGGAGTCGGCTATTTCCTTGTTCAGCTCTGTAACGTTACTCACCAGGTTTCTGTTGACCTCTTCAATCAGCATACCAGGGCGCAGACCGGCCATAGCAGCAGGGCTGCCGGGTTCAACCTGGGAGACAACTACACCTTGTACGTTCTGGTAGCCGAGCCGTTCGGCAAGTTCGGGAGTAAGGTCCTGAAAGGCCAGTCCAAACTTTTCAAGGTTGGATTTATTGATCTGGTTGGATGAGGCAACCCTGGGGTCAGTCGGACGCTCCCCGATGAGGACGTTAATTTGCTGATTCTTTCCGTTGCGAACCACATTGAGCTTTGCTGTGGTATTCGGGCTGAGCAGGGCAACTTTATTTCTCAGATCGGCTGTATCTGAAAGCCTGTTACCGTTCAGTTTGAGAATTACATCGCCGCGCCTGATTCCCGCTTTCTCAGCCGGAGAGTCTTTCTGGACTTCGCTGACCAGGATACCACCGGCTTTTTCCAGGCCGAATGATTTGGCAAGATTCTCATTCACATCCTGAATAACTACACCGAGCCAGCCCCTGGTGACCTTACCGCTGGTTTTCAGCTGTGCCTGAATATTCTTTACCATATCAATAGGGATGGCAAAGCCGATACCCATGTAGCCGCCGGTTCTGGAAAAGAGTGCGGAGTTAATGCCAACCACCTCGCCATTGATATTCAAGAGCGGGCCACCGGAGTTGCCGGGGTTGATAGCGGCATCGGTTTGGATAAAGTTTTCGTATTCGTTAATGCCTACACTGGAGCGGCCGGTGGCACTGACTACGCCGACGGTGACGGTCTGGTCAAGACCGAAAGGGTTACCGATGGCGATGACCCACTCACCGACCTCGAGTTTGCTGGAGTCACCAAGGGGCAGGGTGGGGAGACTGCCGCTATCCTTGATCTGTATCAGGGCGACATCCGACTGGGGATCTGCACCGACCAACTCTGCCTTAAACTCGCGACCATCAGACATGGTAACTGTGATTTTGTCCGCATCGGCAACAACATGGTTATTGGTGAGGATATACCCGTCCTTACTGATAATGAATCCGGAACCAAGTCCCTGTTGTTTCTGTTTGCGAGGCTGATTTGGCCCCTGGCGGAACTGAGGGCCGAAAAATCGTTCAAAAAACGGGTTGTTGAACATTTCTTCGAGCCGGGGATCCGTCATGGCCTGCACACTCTTTTCAACTTTTATGTGAACAACGGACAGTTTGGCACTTTTTACTACTTCCACAAAGCCATTGTCTTTTATTGGTGCGCTGGTTGCGGTGGTCACATGCCCCATAAGCAGGCCTATCGTAAACAGCATACTGAGCAGCAAAATAGGATATGAGAGACTTCGTACCCGTATTGACATTGCGTATCTCCTGTGAATTTAAAATATTTTCAGAAGGATAAACCCAATAGTTACAAGTGGTCGTTATACGAGACTCCTGAAACAGAAGGCGATGACCGCCAGGTTTACCTAACCTCATTATAGAGGACACATTAAGCCATGTGAAAAATGGGTCAAGAAAGATTACTGAAATGTAATCTTTTGAAATATAAAGGGGATGGGGTGTGGTGGGGAAGGGGGGCTGTAGCTATCGAACAGCTACAGCCCTTGGTAAAACGGCTGAAACCGGGAACGGAATCCCGAAAAGCATTTAGGAGCGAATCATATCCGCGATCTGGAAGGCAACTTCAAGACTTTGCTCGGCATTCAGGCGAGGGTCGCAGGTGGTGAGGTAATTCTGGTGCAGTTCCTCGTCGACAATGTTTCTGGCACCACCGGTACATTCGGTGACGTTCTCGCCGGTCATCTCAAGGTGTACACCGCCTGGAACAGTTCCCTCTGCCCAGTGGGTCTCGAAGAAGCAGGTGATCTCAGACAGTATGTCATTGAAATTTCTTGTCTTGTGACCGCTCTCTGCGGTGTAGGTGTTGGCGTGCATCGGGTCACAACTCCAGACGATATTGTAGCCTTCACGCTTCATCTCTCTCAGGAGTGGCGGCAGAGATTTTTCCACGTTCTTGACACCAAAACGAGTGATGAAGGTGATACGGCCAGCCTCATTATCAGGGTTGAGGGCCTCAAACATCCTCTTGACGTTGTCTATGTCATGGGTGGGTCCGAGTTTGATGCCAATCGGGTTCAGAACTCCCCGCAGGAACTCCACATGAGCACCGTCAAGCTGGCGGGTTCGTTCACCAATCCAGAGCATGTGAGCAGAACAGTTGTACCAGTCACCCGTGGTTGAATCCACCCTGGTCAACGCTTCTTCATAACCGAGCAACAACGCCTCGTGGGAGGTGAAGAGCTGAGTCTGGTTGATTTGTGGGTTGTCGGTGGCGATACCGATCGTTTCCATGAACTTTATGGCCTGGTCGATCTGTTTTGCGATGCGGCTGTAGGAACGTCCCATCGGGGATTGGGCTACAAACTCCTGGTTCCAGGCATGTACGCGCTGCAGGGAACCGAAACCGCCGCGGGTGAAGGCACGGAGCAGGTTGAGGGTGCTGGCAGCCATATTGTATCCCATCATCATATTGTTGGGATCAGGTATCCTGGCTTCAGAGGTGAAATCGGGACGGTTGACCATGTCACCGCGGTAAGATGGCAGCTCAACGCCATCAATGGCTTCGAGGTCTGCAGAACGGGGCTTGGCAAACTGGCCGGCAATACGGCCGATCTTGACAACAGGCTTGCCGCCGGCATAGGTGAGAACTACAGCCATCTGCAACAAGACCTTCAGGGTTTCCCTGATGGTGGGCGCGGTGACTTTGGAAAAATTCTCAGAGCAGTCGCCGCCCTGGAGTACAAATGCGTCTCCCGTAACAGCTTTGGCGAGTTGTTGCTTCAGGGTGCGAATTTCGCCGGCAAAAACCAGTGGCGGTAAAATTGAAAGATGCTGAAGGACACGATCAACTTCCTGCTGATCTGGCCAGTTTGGTTGCTGGAGAGCGGTGTAGTTCTTCCAGCTGGATTTCGTCCAGGTGTCTGAATTAGTCGTCATTCTGTTCCCTTTTATAGTGATTTGTTCCAGGTCGGTGCGGAGGGGCCGATGACGGAGGCTTTTACATGCAGCATCGCTCAACGTCAAAAGCATTGAGAATTCGCAACTCCCTCTCCCTGCGTTTATCTTTACGGGGAGGGGGGAAGACAAGATTGTCCAGCATGAGTTCCGCGGATTTTCGGTCAGGAATAGAGTGTAACCCATATCCGAGAATCTTGCCAGTTGAAGTATCAATAAGTTCGGCATCTCTGCCATTTGTGACAACGGCAAGAGGGATTTCGTAATCCGGGTTGAGTACTCTGGCCGCCGCAACAGCAGCACGCTCTCTGCTCACAAGCGATCCGGGACCATAGCGTAATATCAGGAAATCCCTGCCGGCAAGGTGGAGTGTCAGTTCAATTGTGGAGCGGACGTAACATCGGGAAAAAAGAGTTTCAATAAATCGTCTGGGCTGCAGTTCATTCTTGCCATATCCTTTCTCTTCCACCATCATACGACTGAGCCGTTGTCTGATGCGTTCGTCATCAGTGTCGGTCAGCTCCTCGCCATTGAGATAGTCTTCGAGGGTGCCGTAAACCAGGTGGTGTGAGATTTTTTCTGACATGAATGTTGAACCTCTTTTTCTTTTCAGGGTGTTTGCGGACTGTTAAAAACAAGTAATACCCGGAGGAGAAAAACACAAGAGTGAGAGGTAGTTGGGGAGGTCTCTTTAGGGTGGGTCCATGGTTTTTACTCAAGTGTTCAAGTGAAGTTGATACCGGCAGGTGCAATTGAGCACTATTACGGACCGGGATCGATATGTCTGGTAAAACAGGTCTGTTCAGTGAATGAAAACACTGGTAAGAAGTGCAAAGCGTGCAGAGTACGTTATGAGATAAACAGAAGGTAACATTACCCGGAGCTTTGAAATGAAAGACTCAAAAAATATTGTGAAAATCACTCTTACCTGTGCACCGCAACTGGTTGAGGTGATGGAGGATTACCTGGTGGGTGTGCTGGAGGCTGCTGTGGAGACAGGAGTTGAAGATAAATTGCTGGAGCAGACACTCCATGCCTTTCTTGAAAAAGAGAGCGCAACAGAGGGAGAATTGGCTGAGACTGTGATGCAGCTGCTCTCGTATGGGTCTGAGATGGCAACTATATTTGGTGTGGACAAGCCAAAAGTCGAGGCAGCGCTGCTGGAAGATGAGGACTGGGCGAGCAATTGGAAAAAACACTTTGCAGCGTTCGAAATCACACCGGGTTTGATTATAAAACCGACCTGGCAGGACTATCAGCCAGGGCCTGGAGAGGTTGTAATCGAAATGGACCCGGGTATGGCTTTTGGTACTGGTCACCATGAAACAACCAGCCTCTGTATGCAGTTGATGCAGGCAGCGCTGGCGGATTCGTCTTCTGATACAGTTCTGGATGTTGGTACCGGAACAGGCATTCTTGCCATGGCGGCGGCACTCTTTGGTTCGAATAAAGTTGTCGGTATCGACAACGACCCGGATGCGGTAGCGGCGGCTGCGGACAATGTCGCCCATAACAATCTGAGCGATAAGGTGGCAATAGACATCACCCCTCTGGAGGAGATCGAAAGTGAATATGAGGTAGTTGTGGCGAATATTATCCACGACGTCCTAATATCGATGCGGGAGGACCTTGCAAGGTGCACTGCAGCTGGCGGGTCGCTGATTTTATCAGGGATACTTGCGGGGGAGCAGGCAGATAACATCAGCAAGTGTTTTCAACAAGTGGGATTCAGGTGTTCAGATCGCAAAGAGCAGGGGGAGTGGGCTGCTCTCCGATTGATAAAGGCCGGGACGCCGTAAGACTGGTGCTGCGATCAGGCCCCCTGTAGTTCGTCAGGGGGCTTTTATTGGAGTGAACTGGTAGTTGGAGTCAAATATAATACCGACACCATGTTCCTCATGCCGGATTACCACTCCGGTTGCTTCGACGAGCACATGCTGCTCTTTGAGGTTGCGAAGCGCATCGACGGAAAGAAGGATCTTCAGTTTCCTGACATCGGCCAGGGAGAGTGAAAATGCAAGCCCTACCTTGGTGGCAAGCGGTAACTGCTGTTCCGTTTGCAGAAACGCACCACCCCCGCTCAGGTTGGCAATAACCGTTTCTGTGCCTCCAACGGTATGACGGGAGACCGATTCGCTGACAGAGAGCCTGGCCTTGATATCGGGAGAAATTCTTTCCTGGATGCGACGTTCGTAGCTCATACGCTTGGACCTGGGTTTGTACCGGAGCTGTTGAAAAATAGCTGAAAGGGTTGTTGCAACTCAGTATTACGGAAATGCTCAGAGGAAGTCAAACTCAAATTGATTCATAATTGCGCTTGGTTGATGAAAAAAATTAATTTAAGGCTGATTGAGGCGGTATGAGAAGATTCTTTTTTGATAAAGCAGATAGAGAAGGCGATTCGATAATTCTTGATGAGGGTGAGTCAAGACACATCACGAGAGTGCTCCGTCTTGAACCTGGAGCTGAAGTTGAGTTGCTGGATGGTGAAGGGGGGCTGTACCGCGCCTGTATTGAGACTGTGACGAAACGGGTAAAGGTAAATATTGTTGAGGTATTACCTGACGACAGCACTGATCGGGTACCGGTTACGGTCGTCCAGGGGCACCTCAAAGGCAAAAAGCTGGAGCTGGTAATCCAGAAATGTACAGAGCTTGGCGTGTCATCAATGGACCTGTTCTGGTCGAGCCGATGTCAGGGAAAACTGGACGATATTCGTGGTGGCAAAAAACTGGAGAGATACCAGCGGATTGTCGAGTCGGCGTGTAAACAATGTTATAGACCGGACCTTATGGGGTTGAGGGAAGCCGTCGATTTTTATCAGCTGCTCGACCTGTATGAAAATAAGCCGGGAAGATTGAAACTCCTCTTCTGGGAGGAGGAGCGTACAACCTCTCTGCGGGATATTTCCTTCAATGAAGATGAAGTCAGTGAACTCATGGTTTTGCTCGGTCCGGAAGGCGGTTTGACTGAGCAGGAAGTGCAGGCTGCAAGGGATGCGGGCTGGCACTCAGTAAGCTTGGGTAAAAGGATACTTCGAGCTGAGACAGCAACCATCGCGGCTGTTTCTATCGGTCAATATCTGGTTGGCAACATCTGATCTCCCTTTCCGGAAAAAGGTGCTGAATCAAGCGTTGAGAGCCGCCTGCTCTCAACGCCTGGAGCCTTCCGGCGCAAGCACTTGAATCTAAACAATGATCCGGGGACAGATTCCGACGGGTCCCAGGGCTTTCCGAGGCGAGTACGTTGAGTTTGTGGTGTCCCTTGGTTGGTGGCTATGACTACCTTTGCTGGACTTTTTCGGCAGGGTGCTATCGCAAAGGGGCCAACCCTCCGGTGGGAGATCAAACCCCAGCAAACGAATTTCTCCCCAATAAGGTTCAGCCATGGAGTTGTCCTCCGGATATTCATCCTGGCCTCTGTGTTGAAGGTCAAATTGACTCCTTGGAAAACTGTCAGCCTCAACATTGTAATGCCCATCACATGACCCGTGGAGGAAGGGCTGAGAGGACCTGCCTGTATGACAAATGTGAAAAGTCTGCCTTAACCTTGGTGTTGTTTCCTGATGATGTTAAGGGGCGGGACAGGGGAATGTCGATACTTCAATGACAAGGAGTTTGCTCAAGAGGTCAAAAAGAAAATACCTCCAGCCGATTATTGGCTGGAGGTATAGAAAGGAGAGGGTAAAATTTAAAATCAGGGGTTTATCAGATTTGATCGGCTGAATTCTGCTGCATCACAGGCATGTTTTGCTGAAGGTTCGGGTTACCTTTGCCGTGGCCACCGTGTCCTTTGCCATGGCCTTTACCGTGACCTTTCATCCCTGAACCATGGCGTTTGCCATGCCCGACATATTGCTCAACGCCGGCCTCTTTGGCTTTATTGGTCATGCTGGTATGCAGATCGAAAATCTCACCGCTAAGCTGGCCCACAGCGGCAGGATCGGGGTTGGTCCCTTTCATCATGGCTCTTTTCTCTGCCTGCTTTACCACCATTTGTTTCCGCAGATCCTGAGTATCCTTACGAAACTGATCGATCTTTGCCAAAGTTTCCTGGTCGAGTTGTTGATATTGAGAATATCTGCAACCGGCCTGTTGATTTGCTCCCCCCATACCCTGGTAGGCGAATGCTGCGGTTGAGATAGTAAGTCCTGAGATGAGTGTTGCGGCGATGATTGCTTTCTTCATTATAACTGCTCCTATGTAAAAGTGGGCTTCCTGCCCTTGATAAAGAGCGATTGTGGAAGCGGTCTATTTGCCAATTCGGCTTCTTGCAGTTTTTAGAGCAAGGGGCGTGCCATGAACTGGTAAATAAACGTATGTCTATGAACTAAGCACTTTTTAGCTTTGTGACAAAACCAAACAGCCACAAGGCCGGGTGGTTATCTGAGGAAATTTTACCCAGTGTTCTGCAAAAGGTGGGTAATTATGATGGTTGCAGCAGTTGTATGGTGGCGGGGTCTGCAGATCGGTACAAAAAATGAAATGATCGCGATTGACTCAAAGTTTCGGAACAACAGGCTGAACATCTGATGTCAGAAGCCAGCCGGTGCGTCCTGTCTCACTCACGACATATACATAGCTTCCATGAAAATTTTGTGGAAATACGCGACGGCCTTCCCTGGCTGTACCGACTTTTGCGGCTCCTTCGAAGGGGGAGATCAGTAATGGAGAGGATGTTATCATGATCGAGCAGAACCAGTTCTTGCGCACGCTGATCATAGATATACAGGAGAGCAATATCAACAGCGCAGAACCGATGCAGACTGAGGTCATAACCCTTCTGGAAATTCGTAGATAGAGCGAGCCGACAACAGTTGCGGAGACAGCGGTGAGAGCGACCAGAATCAGCATGCCCCACTGGTTGATGCCGAGACTGTTGGCAATCCTGCTGCCTAAAGATTTGTCCCTGGTGAACAATCCGTTTTCGCTCTGAACTTTTTCGAGATTGCCAAGTATATCGGAATTGCTGGGGCTCAACCTGAGTGCCCGCTCATAGCTGAGTATAGCCCGGCCAGGGTAGCCAACCTGGGCGTAGCTGTTTCCAAGGTTGTACAGTACCCCTGGAGAGTAGCCATGTTCAGCAATAAGTGATTCGTAGAGAGTGATTGCAGTGGTAAAATCACCTTTGCTGTAAAAGCTGTTCGCTTCCTGAAACTTCTGGTTCTGAGAACTTGCGGTGGCAAATTGGGGAAGCAGGATCAGGGTGAGGAGGAGAAAGAGAGTACGTGTGATCATAGGAGATTCTCCAGTTCCCTTTTAACGGTTTGAGTAGTCTCCGCCATCTCTTCACAACTCAAAACAGCGCCGCTGTAGACTGCATGCTCGGCACGTTTAAGAACTTCGGCAAGAGGTGAGCCCTGAGGCAATCTGGAGGTTGCGCTGGCGCTGGTAATCGCCGCGGGTTCGCATTGCCAGAGATAACCAAGGTGTTGTTGAATAACGGCTCTGCATTGGTTGAGATATGTGCTGCAGTCACCTGATTCCGCTTGCTTCAGGTTGGCGATGCTGCTGTTGAGCAGGCTTTTTCGTTTTCTGCGGCGCTGTTCTTCAGGGGTTCCCCGGGCCTGAAGTTGCCGAACTTTCAATATCGCCGCGATGACGGTGAGCAGAACGCAAGCCAAAGCATAGAGTTGAAAGGGGAGTTTGTCATAAACTGGTCGTATTGTCCGGGAAATAGCGCCGGTCTCAAGATGCAGCGGTGCAAGACCGCTGACAGCGGGTACGGTGGTATCGGCCTCTGTATCTATTGCCGGAGTTGTTTGCCGGGCGGGGACATTTCCCTGTTGTGATACACTCGGCTGCACTGTGGGAGCAGACGACTGAGTGATGTCCGTGGGGCTCTTGCTTATCTGGATTGGTACTGGTCTTGTCTCGGTGCTCACGTAAACACCCCGGTCCGGATCGAAATATGTGAAAGACAAGGCCGGAATCTCTGTGATATCAGAATTTCTGGCCACCACGGCCTGTTCAAATATTTTTTCACCCGTAAGACCGCTGTCATCTGCCGGATGAAACGTTGATCCTGGAGAATAGATCCGCCAGGTTCCGCGTGAATTATCTGGAAAAGAAGGCGGACCAACCCTGTCGAAGTTACCCTGGCCACGAACCGAGATTGTGAGCGTTATCGGCTCCCCAAGTTCTACGGTGTCAGGCTCGGCGTAGGCATGAACATGGAATTTCCCGATGGCGCCGCTGAAATCTTCAGGGAGGCCTTCTTCAGGCAGGGGCAGCACTGTAAGCGAGCGTTTTTTAGAGGCCAGCTTCATTGGACGCTGAGTGTAGCCACCGAGCATGGAGTCGAAAAAGTCGTCGTCGAAAGGGGATTGACGGCCAAAGAACGAGGTGGACATCCTTTTCTGTGGAACGTGTTCGACAGCTTGCAATTCAAGGCGGAAAGGGTGATCGCCAACTTTTATGGTGGAGAGATTGGTCTTCCAGGTGAGCACATTATATACTATTCCGTCAACAGTCTCCTGGGTCTGGGCGGGTTTGTCGGTGAGCTGGGTCATCACCAGGCCGTCACCGGCAAGCTCTGGCAGGGAGGTAAGGTTGGCTCGAATACCTCGCTTAAAGAACGCTTTTATTTCAATCGGAAACAGTTCGCCGATGTATGCTGTATCCTTTGGTAGTGTTACAACCATAAAAGCAGGCCTGCTGGTGTCGTCGGCTACAGATCTGGTGGCGGGAGATGCGCCTGAACCACCAGTTGATGCTTCACCCGTCACAGTGAAAGGAATGGACGTTGTGGCTATGGTCCGTCCCTCAGCTTCGATGGTGATGGGTGATATGTTGTAGTTGCCGGGCCTGAGGGCTCGTACCAGACAGGTGAAAGTGATCGAGGACGAGTATTGTCCGTTTATCAGGTTAAACTGTTTTGAGCTGCCACGTTGGATCAGCTCAAAACCATCCGTTTCCGGAAGTGTTATTTCGGCGGAGCGGGTGCCGTTTACGGTAATAGTGAGAAGGGCTGCGTTATCAACGCTGAAGGAGCTGGTGTTTAAGGTGGCACTGGCCGTGATTGAATCCTGGGCCATGCCATTCGCAGCGCTCAGAACGAACAGGCAGAGAGTCAGAGCAAAGGCGTTTTTGCACACCACTATGGATTGCAGTGTTCGCCTGATTGCCACCATGTCTATGACAGCTGCCATTACCAGTCCCTCCCTGAGCTGTTATCGGTCGTGCCCTGATAGCCGGGAACGAAGTTCAAATCACCTTCCTCGCTTTTTAACTCGTTTAACAGGTTTTCGGCCTCTTCCCGAGTCATTTTCCCAAGCTCTCTGCGCTCAAGATCGCGTTGTGCGTCAGCCTGCTGGTCATTTGTACCGGTCTCTTCAGTTGCCTGCTCATCAGTTGGTTCAGGTGTGGATGCGTTGGCTGAATCGTCCCCGGGGGTGTCCTCTTTGTGGTCCCCTTCAGGTTGTTGCTGTTCACCCGAGTCAGCCTGCTGCGGGTTCTGCTCCTGCGGGGCTTGCTTGTTCCCGTCAGTCTGTTCCTGTTCCTGTGGGCCTTGTTGACTTTCCGGCTGCTGTTCGTTGCTGGAGTCACCGTCCTGTTGTTCCGGTTGATCCTGGTTTTGCTGCTGTTGATCCTGCTGTTGCTTCAGCTGGTCTTGGAGCTCTTCTATCTTCTTTTCAACATAGGCATGGTTTTCAAACGCAGCCCGGTCTTCACTGTTGAGCTGCAGGGCTGCGTCATAGGCGTCCAGGGCTTGCTGCCATTTTTTCATCGCAGCCCGGGGGTTCGCCTGCTGCTGCTCTTCACCTTGCCTGTACAGGGAGTTGCCGAGATTGAAATACGCTTTTTGTTGCAGCTGGAGGTTGGCTGAGTTGAGGGCTTCTGTAAAAGAGGCTGTAGCCTGATCGAAGAGGTTGTTTTTATACGCAGTTGTGCCGAAATTATAATTCAGTACCGGGTCGCGGGGGTTGTCTTTGAGAGCCTCCCGGTAATGCTCGGAAGCTTTCAGGTAGTCCTCACGGGCGTACGCCTCTTCACCTTCGCCGGCGGTAACCTGCGGTGGGGCAAAGCCAAGAGTGGCGAAACAGACAGCGAGAAATATGGTCACCAGGGTATCTTTCCTGAACCTTCTGCCGGCCGTTGTAATGACGGCCGGTTTCAGGGAGCCATTTCCTTTTCTCTCAGGAATAAGATAATCGATTATGAGCAGCATGATCGCGGCAACAAGCGGCCAGCTGAACCGCTCGACAGGAACTTTGTGTCTGCGTTCGGCCAGCTCTTCTTTGGGAATAAGCTGGAGTTTCTGCTGATAAATAGTTTCAAGTCCTTCACCACCTCTGCCAAGGGGGGCATAGATGCCGCCGGTTGCACCCGCGATTTCCCTAAGCGTACTTTCATCAAGGCGGGAGGTTACAAATTTGCTGTCAGCATCTTTGACAAAACCTCCCTGGGGGCCGGGCAGTGGGATCAGCTCACCATCGGCGGTTCCCACCCCGACGGTATAGATTGTCATGCCTTTTTCTCCGGCCTTTTGGGCAGCCTCTATAACCTTGCCTTCCAGGTCTTCGCCGTCGGTAATGAGCACCAGCACTTTATGATTGGAGTCGTTACTCAAGACCTGTTCGGCAGAACGGATGACCTCGCTGAGATTGGTGCCGCCAAGAGGGATAATATCGGTGGAGACAGTACCGAGTGAGGCAGAAAAAGAATCGTAATCCAGAGTGAGTGGGCACATCAGATAGCTCGAGCCTGCAAAGGGCATCAGGCCGATCCGGTCACCCTCCAGCTTGTCGATGAAATCGAGGATACCGAACTTGGCGCGTTGCAGGCGGTTGGGTCTGGTATCTTCTGCCAGCATGGATTTTGAAGTGTCGAGCGCGAACAGGATATCGATGCCCTTTCTCTTGACCTCGACCCACTTAAAACCGTATTGAGGACGGGCAAGGGCTACAAAGAGCAGGAAAACGGCGAGCACAAGCAGACTGTTTTTGAGCTTTCGTCTCCCGGGCGAGATGTGACGGGTGAGTCTGCCAAGCAGCTGCGCACTGGCGAATTGCTCTAAGCTTTCAAGCCTGCGCTTCTGCATCTTGTGTAGAGCAATCGCAAGAAATGTGCAGATAACAAGTCCGGCGAATATCCAGGGTGTTTGGGCAAACTGCATAGGCGTATACAGGTTCAGGGGAGCTTTTTACGTGAAATTCCCAGCTCTATCACAAGCAGCATGAGCGCGCAGAAAACCAGATATGGAAAGAGCTCCCTGTAGTTTTCAAATTTTTTGATGGTCCGGGTTGTTGTCTCCATAGCATCGATCTCACCATAGATCCTGGCAAGTGATGAACTATTCGTGGCACGAAAATATCGTGCGCCGGTCAATTCTGCAACTTCGGAGAGCATTTTATCGTCTATATCGACCCTCGCCATGCGAATGCGCTGCCGGCCGAAGCTGTCAACAACAGGAATAGGTGCTTCACCGCGGCTTCCTGCGCCGATTGTATAAACCTTGATATCAAGGGTCTCGGCTGCTTCAGCGGCCACCAGAGGCGGTATCCTGCCGGCGTTGTTGATGCCGTCAGTCAGGAGAATCATGATCCGCGATTTAGAATCCTGTTCTCTCAGCCGATTGGTGCCGCTGCCGATGGCGCTGCCGATGGCGGTGCCATCCTCAACCATGCCGATCTCCAATGAGTCAAGGCGCTTGCGGAGCCACTGGTGATCAAGGGTAAGCGGGCAGACCAGATAGGGGCGACCGGCGAAAGCAATCAGGCCGATACGGTCGTTGGGGCGTTGGTCGATAAACTGATCCACCACCCGCTTTACCACAGCCAGTCTGTTGGCAGGCTGGTCATCCAGGGTGAAGTCCATGGCTTCCATGGATCCTGAAACGTCTACTGCCAGCATTATGTCAATGCCGCTTGCCTGAATTTCGGTGGTGGTATTGCCAAGCTGAGGTCTCGCTGCAGCCAGAATCAGTACAGCCAGTGCCCCAAGTTTGAGGGCTGGTATCAGGGCGGCCGGTCGGGTTCGTTTAGCCTTGGCAAGAGAGGCGGCCACGCTGGTCGAGGAAAATATAAGCGCAGGCGCAGCACCGGCCCGCCCTTTCAGGACCGCGAGAAGGGGCAAAAGCAACAACAGCCAGAGCAGGTGAGGATAAAGAAAACGCATTATCTTCGATCCCCCCGAACTTCAGTCTGCCATGCTTCATCGGCCGGTCTTTCGGTTCGGTTGATGAAACGTAAGACACTGTCCTCCATCTCCTGCAACCCCTCAATTGTTCGAGAGCAGTGGGCGAACTTCGCCATATCGCATTGTTCAAGGCAACTTTTCAGATCGTCACCATAGCGCTTCAGGTCTGAATGTTTGCTGCTGCCCCGGGCAATGGTTGAAAAAAATTCACGGGTTGTCTGGCGGGTGGTGGGCAGCTGAAAACGTTGTTCAAGGTAATTTCTCAATATGCTGGAAATCACCTCCATATAACGGAGCTGCAGTTCAGGGGTCATCATCTCCCTGGCGCGCATGAGCTCGTCCCGTGCCTTGACACTGGGGGGGATTGCGGCAGGGGTGGGCTTCGCTCTCCTGGTGAACCACCACCAGATCCCGGCCAGAATGCCGATCGCCAGTAAAGCGATAAGCCCGTAAAACAACCAGGGTACAGGCTCTGCAGTCTGGAGCGGTCCATGAATGTCATGGAAGCTGGCTGGAACGTTGGCAGAAGTGGTTGAGGCGGGAGCGCCAGAGGAGGGGGCGCTCCCGCCAGATCCACCAGGCTCAAGAAGCCTTAGGGGTTGCTCTGCTTGTGCCGGCAGAAGGGTTGGGGCACAGAGCGGGGAGAGGAGGGCTGCCAAAAGAAAGGAAAAATGTGTTTTCTTTCCTCGTGGTCTCATCGTACAGCTCTCCTCATTCTGGTTTGAAAAAAACCAAGTAGCGGGGGCATATATGGACTGTCGGTGCTGAGTTCGAGCAGATCGACGCCACATGATCGAATGGCCCGGTTGGTCAAATCTTTTCGCTCTTGAGCAAGCTGGGCATATTCGTTACGAACCTGGGCATCAGAGGTGTTAAGGTCAACCTGCTGACCGCTTTCTGCATCTTCCAGAGTGATCCAGCCGACGTCGGGAAGTTCTGACTCTCTTGGGTCAGAAATGATGAGTGAGATAAGGTCGTGGCGCCGGTTAGTTACCCTCAGCGCCGGAAGTACCTCCTGCAGGGAATCATTAAATGAGCCAGGCAGGCAGAAATCAGATATAAGGAAGGCCACGCATTTGCGTTTAGCCACACGGTTTACGAAATCCAGAGGGACCTTGATATCAGTCAAGGTCCCTCTGGGTGTAAAAAAGAGTATCTCGCGAATAACTCTCAGTATATGTGAACGCCCTTTCTTGGGCGGTATGTAAAGTTCAACGAAGTCGGTGTAGAGTATCAAGCCAACCTTGTCGTTGTTGCGAACAGCTGAAAAGGCGAGCACAGAGCCAATCTCGGCCATGATCTCACGCTTCGATGAGTCGGAAGAACCAAACTCTCCGGAGCCGCTGATGTCGATCATCAGCATAATCGTCAGCTCACGCTCTTCGGTGAACTTTTTTATATGTGGTATACCGGTTCTGGCGGTGACATTCCAGTCAATGGCACGCACATCGTCGCCTGGTACGTATTCCCGCACCTCGTCGAAGTTCATGCCGCGCCCCTTAAAGACAGAATTATAGCTGCCCGCCAGGCTGTCATTAACCAGCCTGTTGGTGCGGACTTCAATCTGCCTCACCTTTTTTAATATGTCCCTGGTAAGTTGTGTTTCCATAATGGCACCTAGGCAAGTCGCACAACTGTGGATTAGGGGACCGGTACAGTATCAAGAATCTTGCGGATTATGTCTTCACTGGCGACACCCTCTGCTTCAGCTTCGTAGCTGATGCGGATGCGATGGCGCATGACGTCCATGGCGGCGTCTTTCACATCATCCGGTGTTACATAGCCTCGGCCTGCAAGAAAGGCGAGGCTGCGGGCAACCAGTTTAAGGTTGATAGTTGCCCGCGGGGAAGCGCCTGTATCTATGTATTCCTGAAGATCCAGGCTGAAACTTTGGGGGTCACGGGTCGAGTAAACCAGGGAAACAATGTAATCCCTGATCTTTTCGTCCATGTAGATTGTATTTATAACCTCGCGGGAGGCGATGATGTCCTCGACTGTTGCGACTGGCATAACATTAACGTCTGCCTCGGTATTATCCATGGCGTCGAGGATCTGTCGTTCCTGCTCGATGGTGGGGTAGTCAACGACGACTTTGAGCATGAAGCGGTCAACCTGGGCTTCAGGCAGAGGGTACGTACCCTCCTGCTCGATCGGGTTCTGGGTGGCCAGTACCAGAAAAAGTTCGGGCAGCGGAAAGCTCTGATCGCCTATTGTTACCTGCTTTTCCTGCATAGCTTCAAGGAGGGCAGACTGCACCTTGGCCGGAGCACGGTTAATCTCGTCTGCGAGAACCAGAGAAGAAAATATGGGGCCTTGCTTGACCTCGAAAGAGGTTTGTTGCGGGTTGTATATTTCAGTGCCGATAATATCGGCAGGCAGCATATCCGGAGTAAACTGGATACGTTTGAAATCAGTCTGGATTGCTTTTGCCAGAGTTTTCACTGCCAGGGTTTTGGCGAGGCCGGGCAATCCTTCGAGAAGGATATGCCCACCAGTAAGGACACCAACCAGCAGCCTTTCCACAAGATGCTCTTGTCCTACGATCATCTTGCCAATCTCCCGGCGGAGGGGAGGGAGCCAGGCTGATTGGGCGGCTACTGTTTCATTCACCTTCTGAATAGATCGATAAATGTCATCCCCGGACAGTTGGGAGGGTGGAGATGCTGAATGTGATGGAGAGAAGTTCATGCTGTCCGGATTTGTTGATGTAGTAGCTGGCTGCTGGTTCTGTCCAAACATGGTTGCCTCTGTCAAATTGGACCCGGGCAGCTGGGGACTGACCCGGGTCGGGGTATTCTGAAAAGCTGTTCTATCTTATGGAGAAGAAGAGATGTTCAGCAATAGTGTAAACAATGTACATTACCATGGCCTTTCGGTTCCATTACATTGCTGTAATGTAAGCAGTTGAAAGGTTAGAGGAAAGGGGGGTGGCAGGTGAGATTTTGCGAAAGGTTTAACACTTAGAAGGGATTGCAAAAATTACCTGTGGGGCGCGAGCATGTCTATTTCATGGAGCCTTTCCTGCGCCCCTGATAAGGGATGGTGGTCGGGATTTTACCTGTCGGTGAGAGGTGCCGTGAGTTGGCTCATAGTGTCAATGGTCCAGGTTGGTGCTTCCGGCAACTCCCCGGCTGTGGTGTGGCTCCAGTTGACAAAAACCGTGTCGACACCGGCACTGTTGCCGCTGCAGACATCCCACTTGGCATCGCCTATAAAAACTGTGGCAGGTTTGGAGGCACCGAGCAGTTCAATCGCTTTCAGCGCGGGTTCCGGATTTGGTTTATGCAATTCGGTGTCTTCAGGGGTGACAAGTGCGTCAAAGTAGTCATGTATACCTGTTGTCTTGAGAAAAACGTCCAGGCTGTAACGCTTTCGTGAAGTGACTATCGCCAGTTTCTTGTTACCTTCTTTCAGGGTCTTGAGGGTTTCCTGCACCTTTGGGAAGAGCGTAAGGCTGTGCTCCATGGCCTTCAGTTGATATTGCAGATAATCATCGAGGATAGTCTCGATGTCGAGATCTGCTCCCAGATGCTCGATGATCTGGGGGCGGAGCGGTGAGCCTATGGCCTGGATAATTACCTGGCGGTCAATCTGTTTATTGGCATGTTTTTCAGCTACATACTGAAAGCACTCACAAATAAGCTCTGTGGTGTCAAAGAGGGTGCCGTCGGCATCGAAGAGATAGTAGTCGTAAACTTTCATTGTGGTGACTCCTGAGACTGGCAGCATGTGGCGCCAGCGGAATGAGAAAAATGAGCAAACCGAAAGCATACAATAAACACCATCTCCAGGCAAACAGAGGTCACGGCTTAAAGAGTGAAAAATTTGGTGGCTACAGGGAATCTACTTATTTTCCCAACTCATCAAGAAGCCTGAGAACCCGCAGCGATTCAGCGATCCCGGTAGTGCCACTCATAGACATATTTACTGAGATTGCCTCAAGTATCTCTTGCCGGGTGGCACCAGCCTCAAGAGATCGCATGGTTTGACCAACGATACAGTGAGTGCAGCCAGCTCTGAGGGCCACGGCCAAAGCCATCAACCTCTTTACTTTGCTGCTGAGTGCCCCATCCTTGTAGACAGTATCCCACTTGGCCTTCTCATGTTCCATAACCTCCGGAAGGGCCCGGTTGAGTTGAGCAAGATATTTCAACCTGTCTTCGTTTATATCAATCTGACTTTGCATTGTGCCCTCCCTAGCTGAGCCAATATGGTTTCTAGTCAAAAACAGGTTTCATAAAGCTGCGCTCAAAGCTGATAATACATCGTGTTTTCTCTGCATGTTCGAATGCTTTCAAACAGTCTTTATCTGTTGTGATCTGTAGTCTGTACTCTTCATAAGCCGCCAGACTTGGGAAGCTGAAAAGAGCGTAGGCTATATTATTGGCACCTTCATGGGGCAGGAAGTAACCGTGGTGATTTCCACCGAATTTATTGACCAGCGGAATCCACATCCTGGCATATTGCTCAAATGCTTCAACCTGGTACGGATCGATAACGTATTTCAAATAGCAGGTGATCATTTCTTTTACCCTGAAGTTTTTGATCTATTATTCTTTCACCGTTCACCCGTTTTTCATTCTGGCCACAAACTCGACACTGGTAGTGATTGCATCAACTGTCAGTTGTTCGCAGAGGTGAGGCGGGTCATCCGCCTGAAAGCCGCCGGGGCGAAGGATCTCGCATCGCAAACTAGTGAACTTTTCTTCAAACTCCCTGGCAAAGTCGTAGCACTGTTCGGCAATCAGTGGATCGGGCAGGTTATGGCGGCGGCCATAAATGCCGATGAACAGCAAGGCTCCTTCCACCAGCCCGCACTGGGCACCATAGTTACCGGCGCCATGCATGCCCACGGCAGAGTCAATGACCTGTGCTGAAAGCTCGACACGGTAAATCTCAGACAAGATTTTCAGGTTCGTGGCGGCACAGTTGAGGGCCTCGGTATGGTAATACTGTCTAACGCGTGTTTTGATCAGTTCATCCTGTTGCATTGGCACATACCCTTAATATTGTTCGTATTAAATGTGATAATTTCTCTAAAAAAAATTTTCCCCTTTGGACATGCAAATGATACTTGAGATGAGTTGAAGTAGCTCATTGGAGTTTTGAATGGGGAGCTTCGGATAACTTGATCAGATCAAAAAGAGAAAATCGATTATATTTGTGTGAAATTGAAAGGCAGAAGTGGCAGATGCGGTCGCTTGAGCTGTGCTACCTTATGTTCAAAATCAACCCTCATATTTTATGGAACTCTATCAGCTGAAAACATTCGTAATGGTGGCCGGGGAGGAGCATTTGACCAGGGCTGCGCGGCGTCTTCATGCAAGTCAGCCAACAGTGAGCGGGCATATAAAAGCGCTTGAGGATGAACTCGGGGTGAATCTGTTTCTCAGAACTCCGAAAGGGATGATCCTCACCCAGGATGGCCGGGCGTTGCAGGCTCATGCCGAGCAGGTGCTCGAGGCGGCTACCGGTATGGCCAGAGCAGCCGAACTGATGCGCGGCAGTGTCCGGGGAGATCTCAGAATCGGTATAAACACTGAGCCCGAATCTCTTTATATTCCTGAATTATTTGATGAAATGGCCAGGAACCACTCACAGGTTACTATGCATATCCTGCAGGCGATGTCCGCCGAGGTTCCTGAGCGGCTGGAAAAAGGTGTTCTGGATTGCGCCTTTGTCTATGGGCCGGTTGTTTCAGACAGGTTGTTTGCGGTTGAGCTGGCGAGGTTTCGGGTGGTGGTGGCGGGCCCGGGTCGGTGGCGGGAGAAGATGTCGAAGAGTGGGGCGGCCGGGCTTGGTGAACTGCCCTGGATAATGACTCCGGATGATTGTCCGTTTCACCAGCTGGCTGAAAACTTCTTCAAAACAAATAATATACAACCACAGCAAGTCGCCCTGGTGGATAAGGAGACCGTTATCCGCACCATGATACAGGCGGGGGCTGGACTGTCCATGATGCTGGAGCGTGATCTTCTTCAAAGGGCGTCGGCCGAAGACGAGGCGTCGGGCTTGACCGTCTGGGCAGAGCAGGAGATGTATCTGCCACTTTCAATCGTTTGTCTTCAAAGCAGAAAAGCTGAAGTGCTCCAGCAGACACTTTTCGCCACCATGACAAGAATATTTCATGAAAGATCCTGAATGTTCCTGAAGGAAAAAGATGATGGAGCTCGATAGCCTCCCGGCCGGCAGAAGTTGATATGCGTTACCTGTGGGCACGAAGCTCTGCAGCTGCAGGGCTTCGCGCACCGTTATTGTACCAGTGGCAGTTGGATGGTGAACACTACGCCCGTACGACCATCCGTCAGGTTATTCACACTGATCGTTCCTCCGTGATGCACCGTAATTGTGCGGGCTACATAGAGGCCAAGTCCCAGATGTGGCTTGGTATCGCTCTTGGCCCGGCGTGATACCATGGTGTTAAAGATCTGACCCCGCATCTCTTCGGCTATGGTGGGTCCTTGATTGGCAACGGTGAGAATGACCTCTTTTTCGCTGATACTCAGGCCCAACCCGATCTCAATTGCCGTTCCCTCGGCGTGAAAGCTCACCCCGTTTTCGATGAGTTTGTCGAGGAGCTGCCTGATATGCCCCGGGTCACCGAGAACCATAATATCCTGGCCATGATGCTGGTAGACAAATTCAGTCTCAGGAAAAGCCGGTCGCCAGCTGTGCTCAAGCCAGACCTGCATCCCCTGATGGAGGTTGAATACCTCGTGGGTATCACGATTGAGGGCCTCCTGCAGGCTGGTGGCATCACGAATGGCACCGAGCAGCTGCTCCAGCCGCATTACGTCACTTAGGGCCCATTCCAGGTAATTGCGTATCCTCTCCGGCGGGTTTTCGATTTCACCACTGATGTTTTTCAAAGAAGCCGAGATACCGGCAAGTGGCGTACGCATCTCGTGCTCAAGGTTATCGGCCATGGTTTCCCGGTAGTCGCTCTGCTCTTTGAGCTGGTGGAGCATTGAGTTGAGGGTACGGGAGAGATCACCTATTTCATCACGGGCACGGCTTGGCTGGAGAGTGTTGTTGATCTGCCCGGTATCGGTAATGGCATCGGCCGCCTGGTTTCTAAGAAGCCTGATTCTGGAAGAGAGCCGCGAGGCGAAAAAGAGCAGGCCGAATCCGCCGATACAAAATGCCAGAATGGAAAAGCTGAGCGACTCTTCGATGACTTTGTTCTGGAGCGCCAGGATGGAGTTTGTGGTTTGTTCCACCACGACCGCACCGACTATTTTCCGGTCTTCGGTGAGTGGTGCAATGGCAGCCATTATTTCAACCTGACCTTCGGCGATCCGGTATCTGCTGATGCTCTCTTTTCCCTGCAGCGCCTCTTTTACCCCGCTGATATCGAGAGTGGTAGGCATTGCCACCGGCGTCTTGAATTCGTCGGTGAATGGGGTGGTGAAGAGTTTATAGAGTGGCTCGAGTACGGCGAAGATACCATCACTCACCCTGCCTATCAGGTTGCTGTTTTTAATGTCGGGTTGTTCAGCTTCAGGGTTGAGGTTGCCGTGACTGGCACGTACCCGCTGGTTGCTATCCACGATAAGGATGCGCGATTGAGGGCGGTCGAGGGAGCTCAGGATTGATTCAATGGTTTTCGAGGGAGAGAGAAGCCAACCGAGCTTTTCAGGGCTCTCCGGGTTTGCGGTACCGATCAGGGTGGTTACTTCGCGGCTTACCGGATCATCCACGTCGGCGATTGCGAAGGCGAACCGGTCACCGATAAGGTCGCGGGGGATACGCAACTCTATCACGTAGCCATCAAGCGTTTCGGCCCACACACCCTGGATTCGGCGTTCGAGTTTTATCGGCAGGGAGTCGGCGGGGTTTTCCGGCATCAGGTAGCCGTTCACCCAGCCTGGTTTGGTGGTGGAAACCACATAGCGGTGAAGTTTTCCGTTTTGATCTTCAATGCCTATCTGCAAATGGTCGGCCCTGGCGATACCCAGAGAGTGCGGAGGCCTGTAGATGACCTTGTCATCGGTGACAATAAAGATGGCATAGACGTATTCGCCGCGAACGCCGAGCATATGTTTGAAGTGCAGTGAATCATAGCGATAGGGGACCGTAGAGCGAAGCAGATGCTCTTCGGCAAATGCTTCAGCCTCAAGCAGTTGAGGCATCCAGTCATCGCTCTTGCCATTGAGGCGGATGGGGTTGGTGAGCTGGAAGAGATAGAGATCGCGGCTCTGGTTCAGCGAGTGAAACAGCTCTTGATCCAGCAGGCCGGTACGACCGGCGAGAGCGGAGGCCACCGAACGCGCGGAAAAGAGCAATGTCTCCTCCCGGCTTTCCACCAGATCACGGGTAATGATCTCGGAAAAGCGAAAACCGATCAGGGGAATGATGAGCAGCAATAAAGCCACTAAAGTCAGTTTGATCCGCAACGAAAAGCGCATGATGATCTCGATAATGGTGTGAAAATGGTTCTGCAGGGACCAGCCAGAGCGTCAGATGAGCACTCTCCCGGTTTGGAACAACGCTCAGGGAAAATCAGCTATACCTGCCAGCGATACCCCATGCCATACTCCGTGCGAATGGCATCGAAATCGCCATCGACCTCCTGGAATTTATCGCGGATGCGGCGAATATGGGCGGTAATTGCGTTGTTGGTGACAACCACATTGGCGGCTTCCATCAGCTGGTCGTGGGACTTCACGTGCCCGGGGCGTCTGGCGAGCGACAGCAGCAACCAGTATTCGGTGAGGGTGAGGTTCAGTTGCTGATCTCTCCAGAATACCTGTTTGCGCTCTTCAACGATGCGCAGTTCACCGGTCTGCACCACCGACTCCTGCACGTTCATAGTTGATTGCAGTGAGTCAACCATTTTGAAAAGTGATGAAATCCGTACCGGCAGAAAATCGAGGGTGGTGGTGTTTTTGGTCAGATAATCCCAGGCCCCGAGCCTAAGTCCGGAAACCCGGTCCAGATCTGAATCTCGGGCGGTGAGGAAGATGATGGGAATTGTGGGGGAGAGCTGGCGGAGCTGCCTGCAGAGTTCGAAGCCCCCTTCCTTCTCGTCATGCAGCATTACATCCAGGATGGCCATGTCCGGGAGCTGACTGTTGAAGGCGGCTTCCGCCTCTGGTCTGCTCGCGTAACTAACCACCTGGTAGCCTTCACGTTCCAGTGCCTGGGTATAGTTGGCCCTGAGCATATTGTCGTCTTCTACGAGTGCGATGGTTAACGCCATGGACTTCCCTCTTTTCTGGATAAAAAATTGATATGCAACGCTGAGATTGGTCAAATGCTTTGTTTTATGATGGAAACTAACGAGTTTTCTACTTTTTAGCCAGATTAAGATCCATTTGTCATAATCTGTCATTTTTCCTTCTCCATATGTCACGATTGCTTCAGCTCTCTATCACTTTTTCTGTGTTCAGTGTCAGCATGAAAAATTGAAGCGGCCGACATAGGCAGCCACCCAGACCGGGAAAAAAGCGCGAGCAAGGAGCAATGAAATGAAAAGAAAAGGACCGACACTGACACAAAAAGAGATTGAAAACGCGGTAACAGACCCGGGCAATCTGATGTTGCTGGTGTATACCGTATTGATTGGGCTGATCCTGCTTGGCAGTGGCTTTCTCTACGCCGGGGAGGCGCGGTCTGCCGAATCACATGAGGGGCAGGGGAGCGAGTTCAATCTGGAGGAAATCAGCGAGGGAAAGCTCCTGGTGCCGGGGCAGGATGGCAATGTAGTCTCGGCACTGAAACTGAGCCAAAAGGTGATAATCAGTATCAGCGGTGTTGCCTCAAGGGTGACGGTGATTCAGGAGTTCGTCAACAACAGCCCTGACTGGGTGGAGGGTGTTTATGTCTTTCCATTGCCGGCGGAGAGTGCTGTTGACCATTTGAAAATGGTAATCGGAGAACGAGAGGTCGTTGGCGAAATAAAGGAGAAGGAGCAGGCCCGCAAAATCTATGAAAAAGCGAAAGGTGAGGGACGAAAAACCTCGCTTTTGGCTCAGAACAGACCGAATATCTTCACCACCCGGCTGGCCAATATCGGCCCGGGTGAGAAGATTGTGATTGAAATAGAATACCAGCAGACAGTGCAGTATCGTGACCAGACTTTCTCCATCAGGTTTCCAATGGCCATGACTCCCCGTTACATCCCCGGCAAACCTGTGAACCGGGAAGAGGCTTCAGAAATCGGTTTTTCAGAAGAAGGCTGGGCGGTCAATACAGATCAGGTGCCGGACGCTCTTGAGATCACCCCGCCAATGGTTGTGGCAGGTGTGGAACGGCAACAGGAGTTTATCCCGACTGTTGAGCTGGAGGTAGATCTTGCAAGCGGCTTCCCTCTCTCCCGGGTGGAGAGTCTTTACCATGAGATGTACGATGTCGAGTTGGCCGAAAATCGTCATATGCTCTCATTTACCGGAATCGTTTTTGCTGATCATGACTTTGTGCTCGAGTGGCAACCGGCAAAAGCCGCGGATGCGACTGCTGCGCTGTTGACAGAAAGGCCGGAGGGTGACGAGAACAGCTTTATGCTGTTGATGCTGATGCCGCCCGAAAACCTGAAATCAGCCGGTGAGACCAGACATGTTCCACGTGAAGCGGTCTATATCCTTGATGTTTCGGGGTCGATGTCCGGGCCTCCAATCCGCCAGGCTAAAGTGGCACTCGCCAGGGCCCTGGATAAGCTGCAGCCCAAAGACCGCTTTAACATCATCAGCTTTAACAATACGGCCAGAAAGCTTTTCACTGATTCAGTGGCAGCAAACTCCGGTAATATCACCATTGCCAAAGAGTACCTGAACACTCTGCGGGCCGATGGCGGCACCGAGATGAAACCTGCCCTGGAAATGGCATTGAACGTTGGCGATTCGGCTGGCAGGGGAGATCGGGTTCGCCAGGTGATCTTTATGACAGATGGAGCCATCGGCAATGAGTCTGAACTGTTTGCGCTGATCAATTCAGAGCTGGGTAGGTCGCGTCTTTTCACTGTGGGCATCGGTTCAGCACCGAACAGCCACTTCATGACCCGGGCGGCTAAAATCGGGCGCGGGAGCTACACCTATATCGGCAATCTCGGTGAGGTCGGCCAGCGCATCGACGAGTTGTTCATAAGGCTTGAAAACCCGGTATTAACCAATATCACCATAGAACCGCTGGATGAAAAAGGTAATTCCGTTGAAGCCGTTGAGTTTCTGAGTTACCCGCATCCAGTGCCTGATCTCTACCTTGGTGAACCGCTGCAGGTGGCGATGCGTATGGATAGTGACTGGAAAAAGATACGGGTTTCCGGAACCCGGCTTGGAGAACGGTGGCAGTATGTGATCGATGTGAGCAGGGGGGCAGGCAGGGCAGGAATTGCTACCCTCTGGGCCAGAAAGAAGATCGCCGACGAGATGGAATCGCTTGCGCTGGGAAAAGATGAAAATGAGGTCAGGCAGGCAATTCTCGAAACAGCTCTCGAGCACCATCTGGTCTCAAAGTACACCAGCCTGGTGGCAGTGGATAAAGAGATCTCACGTCCCCGGCATGAGGTGCTGAAAAAAGAAGCTGTACCAACTCCGGCACCGAGAACCTTTCAATTCGCCGGTAACCAGAATGGTGACGCTGTTTTTGCGGGAAGTGCAAAAACAGGTACTGCTTCAAACCTGCACCTGCTGGTCGGTTTCCTGTTGATGCTGATTGCCGCGGGAGTGCACATCATTCGGAGGAGGATATGGGTAAAATGATTCTGCAGGTTACAACCTATCTGCTCCTGGTGGGCGGAGGTTTATTGATATGCGATGGGATGTGGCTGAGAGCCAAGGCACTGCTTGCCCAGAAGATGTTACAGCATGCCTGGGAGGAAACAGTACGTACCGGGGTTGCCGTGAAACCGTGGCCCTGGGCGGACAGCTGGCCAGTGGCGCGGCTCAAGGTCGAGCGGCTGGGAGTCGATCACATCGTTCTGGAGGGAGACAGTGGCGAAGTGCTGGCTTTTGGCCCCGGCCGGCTCACTGCCAGCAGTTTGCCGGGGAGTGGGGGCAATTGTATTTTATCAGGTCACCGGGATACCAGCTTCGCGTTCCTGCAGGAGCTGAAAGAAGGCGATGTGGTGGTAATGGACTCAATGAGGGCTGAGCAGTACCGCTTCGAGGTTCTGTCGGCAAGGGTTGAAGAGGCGGTTGGTTTGTATCTGGAGAGACCGGAGGAGCCGTGGCTGACCATGATTACCTGCTACCCGTTCGATGCCATTGAGCCGGGAACCAACCAGCGTTATGTGGTTTTCGCCCGGCTGATAAAGAGTGAACCTGCTGAATTACCTGCAAAAACAGCAATGCAGCCCGATGCGTACCCGGCAATGAAGGCGGCGGCGTTTCATTTGGCATAGTGCGGGGAAAAATGAAACAAACCTTGATCCGGGCCAGAAGGTATATGAGAAAAAGAGAGTAGCTGATATGTTTGAGTCAATAACTCGAACAATCACTCTTCGCTTTCAAGGTAGGAGTGATAGAGCGACAGGTAAATTTTGAGACAGGTGATAGATAAAGACCTTTAATTGTAATCGTCGCTTTATGGCTCTGCGCAACCCTCCTGTCACCTAACTCCTTACTCTAACCGGGAGACTCAGCATGTCCCTGCTTTTAATACTCGCTTGTGCCATATTTCTGGTGCAGCTGTTCACCTTCGTCCACATCACACTGGGGCTGAGGACAATGGAACAGCTGCACCGGATGGTTCTGTTGAAAAATTACAACTCTTTATCGGCTCCAAAGGTTTCGGTTATTGTGCCGGCATGTAATGAGGCTGAAACGATCAGGCCGGCCTTGAAACGCTTGCTGGCCCAGCAATATCAAAACCTCGAGATTATCGTGGTTAATGATCGCTCAACCGACAGGACCGCTGAAATTGTAAGGGAAATTCAAAAGGAGTGCAGGCGTGACTTCGAGTTGTTGGAGATAACCGACCTTCCGGATGGCTGGCTGGGTAAGGCCAATGCGTTGCAGGTTGGTGCAGAAAAGGCCAGTGGGGAAATACTGCTGTTCACTGATGCCGATGTTGAAATGGAGCCGACAACCATCGCCAGGGCCGTGCAGGTGTTGGAGTCCCGTAAGATTGATCATCTGAGTTTAATTTTCCAGCATATTGGCGGCAATTGGCTGCTCAACGCCTTAATTCTCGATTCGGCCTGCGGCCTGCTGGCGATGTTCAAGCCGTGGAAAGCAGGTGATAGGTCAAGCAGCTTTGGCTTTGGAGTGGGTGCGTTCAATATGGTACGCTCCACCGCCTATCGCGCTGTGGGCGGGCATAGCCGGATTCGCATGCAGCCGATTGATGATCTCATGCTCGGCAAGGAGTTGAAAGCGCATGGTTTCAGGCAACTTTGTATGCTTGGCCGCCAACAGGTCATGGTTTGCTGGTACCCTTCGGTAAAGGCTATGGTCGATGGTTTAATGAAGAATGTCTTTTCTGTACTTCACTATCGGGCCTGGCTGGCTGTAGTTGTTGCGGTCATGATCTTCGTTGGCACCCTGTTGCCTGTTGCGGCCATTTTCTTTACTTCCGGAGTGGTGCAACTGGTTTTCACGGCTGCCGTCCTCACCCGTATTATCGGGCTGCTTGTTACAGCGGGAATGTATAACATGGGGCCGGGAGTCGCCCTTGGTGGTCTGATTTCACCGTTTCTGAGTATCTATATTGTCCTCAGAGCCATGGTGCTGGTAACCAGGGACTCCGGGATTTATTGGCGAAACAGTTATTACCCCCTGGATGAATTGAAAAAAAGCAAACCTGTTATTTTCTAATCGGGTCACCGGTTTCTGCAGCCCCCCTAATTGTCCGAATATATTACAGTTGTCTATTCTGTCCTTGAAAAAACAGCTGATCGTGGTAGACAGGGCGCTTGTGAATTCACAGTATATATTTTGAAATAGCCTGAAATAACCTCGATAAAATCGTGGCATGATATCCATGGAGGACGTATGCCGGAAACTGGAATTAAAGATGTACTTGTCTCAGAAGAGCAGATTCAGGAAATCGTGCAGCGTCTTGGCGCTGAAGTTACTGAGCGTTATAAAGATTCAGAGCGTGAGCTGGTTGTAGTGGGCCTGCTTCGTGGCTCGTTTATTTTCATGGCGGACCTGGTTCGTCATGTCAAGTTGCCGCTGGTGGTGGACTTCCTGACGGTGTCCAGTTATGGCGATGGAACGGTGTCCAGTGGTGATGTGAAGATCATAATGGATCTTGATACGTCCATTGAGAATCGTGATGTGCTGTTGGTGGAAGATATTGTCGATACTGGCAACACTTTCAGCAAGGTCATTCGCATGCTGGAGAACCGCAAGCCGCGCTCTCTCTCAATCTGCACCTTCCTGAGCAAGCCAGAGTGCAGAAAGGTGGAGGTAGATATCGACTTCTGCGGCATGGATATCCCCAATGAGTTCGTTGTTGGTTATGGGCTCGATTATGCCCAGAAATACCGAAACCTTCCCTATGTCGGCATCATGGGTGAATAACAACCCGGACGGACGGTCTCGAAAAAAAGTAAAAAGCCCGGTGCATTTTATAATGCACCGGGCTTTTTTGTTTTCTATTTTGACCCAATGTTCATGAAAAATCCGGGTCAGCCGAATATCTCGATCAGCACACTACTGAGCCACGGGAAATAAGTGATGATCACCAGGGTTATCAGCAACAGCCCCAGGAAAGGCATGGTCGAGCGGTACAGTTCGACGATGGGTTTGTCGAAGCGGTACGAGGCGAGAAAAAGATTCAGGCCGACAGGTGGAGTGCAGTAGCCGATCTGCAGGTTGGTGAGAAAGATAATGCCCAGATGGATCGGGTCTATACCATATGCTTCGGCGATGGGCAGAATCAGCGGCACCACCAGTACCAGTGCCGAGAAGATATCGAGCATTGCCCCCACAACCAGCAGGAACACATTGAGCAGCAGCAGGAAGGTATATTTACTGTCGATGTAACCGCTTATGAATTCGAAAATTCTATTCGGGACCTCCTGGTCTATCAGGTAGTTGGTGGAGGCCATGGAGGCGGCGAGAATAACCAGGATGCCGCCGAACAGCACCATCGACTTTGCCATGATGCGCGGCAACTCTTTGACGGTGATATCGCGGTAAATGAGCACCTCCACAATCAGCACGTAAAGGCAGGTGACTGCTGCAGCTTCACTGGCTACAAAGAATCCGCCGTAAATTCCGCCAAGAATTATAAAGGGCAGGGGCAGTTCCCAGGCGGCAGTACGCAGCACATGCAGCGCCTCTTTACGGGAAAAACTCTGGCTCTTGTTGTGCTTTGGTCCCTTGTAGACCGAGTAGGTCATGAGCAGAACCAGCATGAGCAGGCCGGGGAGGATGCCGGCCAGGAAGAGATGGTCAATCCGGGTCTCTGACACCACGCCATAGATGATAATAGGCAGACTCGGTGGAAAGAGCAGGCCAAGACTGCCTGACGACGTGATGAGGCCCATGGAGAAGCGTTCGTTATAGCCATCCTTTACCAGTGCAGGCAGCAGTAAGCCGCCAAGAGCGAAGATCGTTACACCGGATGCACCTGTAAAAGCGGTAAAAACGGCACAGACAGCGAGCGAGACAACCGCAAGACCGCCGGGTAGCCAGCCCAGAAATACGCGGGAAAGCATCAGGATGCGCTCAGGGGCACGGCTCTCGGAGAGCAGGGTACCGGCGAAAATGAACAGGGGCAGGGAGAGCAGCAGCGGTGTCTCCGCCAGCCGTGACATTTCGATCACCACTACTGAAAGGTTGATATCGACACTGTGAAAGGCGATAAGGGCCAGAGCCGAGATAACGAGGAACAGTGGTGCACCGAGAATGGCGAGCGAAAACGAGATGATCTTGAGTACGTTCATTGAGTGGGCTGCTCCCTATAGTCGTGGTTGATCTGCTTTACTCAGGTTCGATACCTTCCCAGGTCGAAACAAGGCAACCACGGATGAGCAGAAGAGCAGGGTATATCGAAGGCAGATTAAGCCGAATGCCAGAGGGAAGATTACGTTCAAGTACCAGCTTGGCAGTCCGAAAAGTGAAGGACTGCCGTATTCGATCTCGCTTTGGATGAAAAGAAAGGCTGCCCAGGTAAGAAAACCGGATGTGACAGCACAAAAGAGATTGCAGAGCACCTTGACCAACGGTTGCAGCTTGAGTGGCACGATATGCTCTGCCAGGTCAATAGCAATATGTTCTCCCCGGGAGGTCGCCAGGACAGCACCCAGCAGGCCGCTCCAGAGGACCAGGTAACGCAATAGCGGGTCGGCCCAGACAAGACCGCTGGAAAACACAGAGCGCAGGAGTATCTGCAGGCAGGCCAGCAGAATCATTGAAGAGAGTAAAAGGCAGAGTACAAGTTCCTCGAAGTGATGCGTATATTTGAGAAATCGACTCTGCCTTTCGGGCTGGGATGCCTGTGGATCGGGTTCAGTGGGGGTCACGATTGATTTCTTATTGGTTCGCCCTGTAGTCAGACAGCACTTTCAGGGTCTTCTGGTAAATTCTGTCTGAAAAGGAGTTATCTTTCAGCTGGTCGATGATCAGGTTGTGCTGGTTCTTGAGGCTTTGCAAGGTTTCAGGCTCGACCTCGACAAATTTCACACCCCTGGAGCTCATCACTGAGCGTGAATCTGAGTTGGATTTCCTGGTCGCATCAATCAGGTCGGAAAAATGCCTGTCGGCGGATTCCTGGATTATGTCCTGATACTCTTTGGGTAATTTATCGAATTTTTTCTTATCAAGCAGAAAACAGCCATAGGCGTAGGCGAACGGTGCATCAGTCACATATCTGGCCTTGGTAAACCACTGCAACACGATTGAGCCGTACAGGGAGTTGTAGACGGTGTCGATAAGGCCTGTCTGCAGCGAGGAAAGCACGTCTGGAATAGTCAGTTGGACCGGGGTAATATCAAGGCTGTTCAGAAAAGCAGAAGCAAGCGGGTCACCTGAAGGAATCCAGCTGGTCGACTGCTGGAGTTCGCTGACCGTGGTAATAGGTTTGGTGGACATGGTATAGATAAAGCCCACTTCGGTCATGGCGATGAGCTCAAGCCCTTTCTTTTCAAACTCCTCCCTGAAGTCCGGCATCAGGCTGGTGCGGACGGCGTCCGTCTCTGCATAGGAGTTGAACAGGAACGGTACCGACATAACGGTAAAGTCAGGCACCACCGATGCCATGCCGGTCATGGTGAAGCCGCCGCCTTGCAGCTGGCCGACGCGCATTTTGCGGTACATGGCCATATCGTCGCCCATGACACCACCGGGATAGACCCGAAATCCCACCTCACCGCCGGTCTTCTCGCTCACTTCTTTGGTAAAATCCTCAAACTTGGTTACCCAGATTGATCCATCCGGGGCGAGGCTGGCAATTTTAAAGAGGTGTTTGGCTTTTGCCTGGGCATGGTCAACTGTAAGGCCAAACCCTATCAATATAGTGAAACATACAACTGTGAGCAGTCTCATGTAATTCTCCGGTCAAATAACTATTTAAAACTACGATGTTTTGGTTCTATTCAGCAAAGAAATCCTCGTCAAGGAGTCTTCTTGCCTTTTTCTTGGCAATCTGGTTGCTGAGCGCATATTCCGGCGCTTCGTCCAGGGGGAAATCCAGTACCTCCTGGAGCAGCCGGTCATGCAGGATCTGGTTGAAACTCTGGCGGGCGTATGTCTCAGCGTAGGTGGTCTGGGTCAGCAGGAACCTGCGGTCACCAATTTGCAGAGCCCGCTCGAAGTGTCTTCTGCTCTTTTTGGGGTCTCCTCCAAACATTTCGGGTTTGGTCGCATCATATGCACCAAAAAAAACATGAACCGCGCCTGACTGGTACTCGTCGTCCAGTTCCAGCAAACGTTCCATCAGCTTCTCAACAGTGACCAGATCGGCCATCGAGGCTGGAGATCCCTGCTGGGTCTGAATCCAGCTCAACCAGGCCATCGTTCCCCAGAACAGGTCAGGTACTCTTGACTCTCCGAGCCGGTCGAGCTTTTGGTCGAAGGTGTCAGGATCAGTACCCGGTTCCATTGGGAGCAGCTCTGCGAGCAGGCGAGTGCCGTACTGTCGAGCCTTTTCGGCAACAGTGTCAAGCCGTTCCCCGGAGATTGCGCATTCGGGAATAGCGGAGAGATAACCGATGTATGCCTGGGAGCCGACCCGCAGCAGGTCTTTGTTTGCGGGCTTGGAGGTGATCATTGAATCGATCATCAACAGGTATGCCGCCGAACCTTCACAGACCAGGTCGAGATCGGTTTGATACTGCATGTTGTCCACTGTTGGTTCAATCAAGGTGTTGGTTACAAGCTTGGCGCAGGAACTGAGCATGGGAAAGGTGATGAGTAATCCCAGCATTATAGTCCTGGTGAACGCGCGGCTTGGATTGAGCGGAGTTTTCATTATTGTTTTGGGATGGTGGTTTGTGAGTGTGGACCATTGAACTGCAGAAGGCCAGAAAGATGGTTTGATAAATAAATGTGGATTTCCATATGGAAGTGGGGTTTTTGTCTCATTTGCAGACTTGTTTATCTATCTGAAAAGATCCAATCTGTATATCATCTTTTCCAAAATATTCGTAGATATATACGCCGCCATAGAGCAGAGTTGCTTTAATTTGCTCGTTATTGCAGGCATTTTCTTTCACAGCGGGTATCAGTTCTGAGGCGATTATGTTGGGGTCTACCTCTTTTGATGCAAACTCAGTAAGCGTATAGCGGTACGTAATTCGGGCCCCTGGGCCTACTGTGGCGCCGTCCAGTCGGGTGTATTCATCTACAGTGAGAGGCGCGATCTCATTAATACTGGTAGCGGTGACTGTAAACCCTTCGATAAGCTGAGCCTCTATCGTCTCCGGGGAAAGCGTATGCTTACTCTGGCCCCATTCGTGTCGCAGACTTCTCCAGAGACTTCCGGAAATTATGGCAGCGAAAAGCAGTGTGGTCAGTATGAGAGCTTTTTTCATAAAAGTCTCCGGGGCATCCAATGGCTGCGGTAGCCCTGGAGCAGGGCAGGCCGGCACATTGATACAGTAAGTCTAACAACCAGCAATAACGGCTGTCAAACTTTCTGTGAGAACAAACAGAATATTAATGGTATCGAGCTATTGCGTGCGTTTTTGCTGAAGAAAGCGTCTTGGATGGAGAGTGAGTGCAGGGCTATATCGGGAGGGATTGAGTGTCGGGGTCGAGGTAGAGCTTGCTCATGGCAGCGATTTCACCAGCAACCTTTTCTTTGAGCATGGTTGGCGAGATGACCCGGGCCATTGGTCCGTATTGCAGTATTTTCATTGTAATTTCACGATAATCGCTTATGGGAAGCTGGAGTGAAATTCCACCTTCGATATTTTCTATTTGCTGACTGTCATGCCAGTGCTGGTGTCTGATAAGGTCTGCGGCCGTGCCGGTAAAGTGGATAACGGCGTTTTCTGTTGCTTCGCCTTTGAATATGCCAAATGACGGCAACAGATAGTTTTTATCAAGATCTTCAATTACGGAGATCGCCTCGCTGGTCAGTGCAGCAGTGGTGATACGTGCAACATGAAACATGCGAAGTTCCTGGCGCATGCGACAGAAGGCCAGCAGGTACCATCGCCCCTGGTAATTGCAGAGACGCTGTGGTTCGACACATCGCTTCGAGACTGCTCCGGATGCTCCGGCACCGGCATAGCTGACGTGTATGGCTTTACGGTTCACAACTGCCTCGATAATGGCAGAGAACACCTTGGTATCAATTGACTCCACCTCTATCCACTCGCAGTAAAGAGACTGCAGCAGAGTCGCGTGATCGGTGGAAAGCATGGATGACAGTTTACTCTGCAACTGCTGCACTTCTTCAAGTTCGCTCAGGCCCGCTTCTTCAGCAAACTTGTTGAGTATGCCAAGCATCAGGGTGATCTTGGGGCTCTGGCCGAAGGGCAGGGCGAAACCCTCTTCTGTGTAGTAAAAGCCGTTTCTGGCCTGGTCGAAGGCGAGCGGTGCGAGCAGTCTGTCTCTCAGGTAATTGATGTCTCTTTTTGCGGTTGCCCGGGAGATTTCAAACTGTTCGACGAGGGTGGTGGTGTTGGGATACGCCCCTCGAAGAATATCCTGATGAAAAGAGTAGACACGTTCGAGAAGGCTCATAAGACTTTACCTGGACTGCCGACGGTGCTTCACCGGCAAAATTTTCATCTGCTCGCGGTATTTGGCGACAGTACGGCGGGCGAGCTGGATATTATTGTCGGCCAGCTTTTCTGCGATAGCATTATCGCTGAGGGGCTTGGCCTTATCTTCCTCCTGGATCATCTTGCGAATCCGGGTCTTGATCGATTCGGCAGCCAGTGCTTCCCGGCCTTCACGGGGAATGGCGGTGGAGAAGAAGTATTTCAGCTCGTAAATACCCTGGGGGGTGTGGGTGTACTTGTTGGAGGTAACGCGGCTGATGGTTGATTCGTGCATCTCAATATCTTCGGCAACATCACGGAGGATAAGCGGCTTCAGATATTGCGGGCCACGCTCAAAGAAATCATGCTGAAACTTCAGGATCGACTCCATAACCCGGTAAATGGTGCGTTGTCGCTGGTAGAGCGACTTGATAAACCATTCGGCATTCTTTACCTTGTCGACGATGTAGCTGCGTTGCCCCTTTCCAAGCTTTTTGGCACCGTTTTCCAGCATCGCCAGGTATTCTTCAGAAAGCTTGAGGTTGGGCATGTCATCGTCATTCAGGCGGATCTCATATTCACCATCCACCTTCACCACATAGACGTCCGGAACGATATAGTTGGTGTCTTCCTTGGTATATGGAAGACCGGGGTACGGCGTAAGCTCGGAGGTGATAAAATCGATGGCACGTATGATGTCGTTACGCTTTTTGCCGGTGGCCTTCATCAACTCTTTGTAATTGCGAACCTCAAGCAGGTGCAGATAGTCTCGGACTATGATTGCGGCCAGGCTGTCACCTTTGCCCATTCGTTCAAGCTGAAGGTACAGTGACTCGCTCACGTCGCGGGCTGCGATACCTGGCGGGTCAAGATCCTGAATAAGCTCAAGCACATATTCGACCTCGTCGGTGTAGCTGCCCACTGCTTCGATAATGTCCTCGATTTCAACTTCGAGAAAACCGTAGCGGTTGAGATTGCCGATAATGAAGATGGCAACGTCCATTTCCGCCTCATCAAGCTCGCTGTGAGCGAGTTGCCACTGGAGATAGGCAGAAAGACCAGGCTTTTCGCTGATAAAGTCAAACTGTGATGGCGCGTCGGCAGGTGGAGTCTCTTTGGCAAAAGAAAAGTTGCTGTCGAAATTGTTGGAGTAGTCCTCCCAGTTTACCTCGCCGAGGCTCTCGGTTGTTGCGCCAAGCTTTTCGGTGAAGTCACTTTCCTTGCCTGGCTCGGTGACTTCTATGGATGCCTTCAGTTCGGGGGGAAGCTCGATGGTATCGTTCTGGGAAAAATCTTCTTCAAGGGCTGGGTTTTGTTCGAGTTCAGCCTGCAGGGCACCGGCCAGCTCTAACCTATTGAGCTGCAGAAGTTTGATGGCTTGACGCAGTTGTGGCGTCATGACCAGTTTCTGGGCGAGCTTGAGCTGTTGCCTGAGTTCCAATGCCATAATAACCGCCTGTGCTACATGCTGAAATTTTCGCCAAGGTACATTTTCCTTGCAACTTCGCTTTCAATGATGTCGTTGGCGACACCGCTGGTGAGGATCTGGCCGGCATTCATGATATAGGCAAAATCGCATACCTGCAGCGTTTCCCTGACGTTGTGATCTGAGATCAGTACCCCGAGGCCCAGATCTTTGAGGCTGTAGATGAGCTTTTGCAGATCATTTACGGCCAATGGGTCGATCCCGGCGAATGGTTCATCGAGCAGGATGAACTGGGGGCGTGTAGCAAGGGCCCGCATGATTTCAACCCTGCGACGCTCACCACCCGAGAGTGCATGACCAAGATTATTACGAAGATACCCTATCTTCAGGGTTTCCAGCAACTCTTCAATACGATTTTTAATTTCGTTTTTACTTAAACCCAACGGTTCGAGGACAATGCGCACATTTTCCTCGACAGTGAGTTTTTTAAACACCGAAGGCTCCTGGGCCAGATAGGAGATACCTTTGAGGGCCCGTTTATGAATGGGCAGATGGGTGATCACTTCACCGTTTAAGACGATATTGCCGCTGTTGGGGCGGATGAAGCCGGCCATCGAGTAAAACGAGGTGGTCTTGCCGGCACCGTTCGGCCCGAGCAGGCCGACCACAACTCCGGTGTTCACCTGCAGACTGACCCCGTTGACTACGGTGCGGCTGCCATATTTTTTGACGATGTTTCGCGTTTCAAGGAGTGCCATGTTTATCCGGTGTATCCTTTTGCTGGGAAGAAATTGAGTTTCTACCCGCATTGCTGCGTATACTGCTTCGCGGCCCTTGGGTTGTAGTCGCTGTTACTGTTCGAGAATGGTCATATTGACCCTGCCGGGCTTCTTGTCTTTACCTTCACCGTTTTCACCCACAACGGCTTTAGTACGCTTGGCGACAACCTCAGAACGGCCTTCATCGATGTAATAGATGATTTCATCGCCGCTTACCATGTTTTCGCCCTGCCAGGCCTTGGCGCTGCCGATGAGGCGAAACTTGCGCTCTGCAGCCTGGTAGATCATCTTCTGGGAGGTGCCCAGCCAATCGCCGCGGGTAATTTCCACATTGCCGTCAGACTGGATTTTTTCCACCTTCTGACCAAGCCGTGCGCCACTGTTGTTCTTGGCCTGCTGGGTGTAATAGACGGTCATCTTGTCGGAACGGATGCGTACATCTTCCTGTCTCGCATCAACATTTCCGATAAAAATCACGGAGCTTTCCTTTTCAAGCGAGGACATGCGGTCAGCCTCGATCCGGATAGGGGGATCTTTCTTTTCAGCATAACTTGTCACGCTGAGGCTCAAGGTTATGAGCAGTGATACCGCTAGAATGCGTATAATGCTGGAACGCTTAATCATAGAATTTCTCCAAAAATCTCCTTTACGGAACGTGTCCTATGCAATTACCAGGCCCATGTTAGCGCATAGCATAAAAAAAGTAAAGCACAGCTATGCGTATTGCACGGCGGATATTGAAATATTATAATTTTTTTAGCTGGTGTAGCCGGGCATGTGCTGGTTCGTCAATAGTGTTTTAGCTGCAATATCCCGGGTCGCGATCAATAGATTTCTCACATAATGGTTGGGAAAAACTAGAATGTATACCCTCTGTTGCGACAAGTTACAAGCTGTCTGGTGGCAGTCGAAGTGATTCACTCACACATCTTAATACAATTGTCTCAATCTGGTATTAAAGCAAATTCGCTCCGGCTCCAATCCTTAATTTTCAATTGGCCCGGATAATCCATCCATCAGTTCCAGGCAGATACCATGGGTGAAAGATATGGTTTTCAAGGGTGGTTGTTACAGAGCGTTTTTTCTGGTTACTGCTGATCTTCAGCTTGTAGGGGGTATGAGATAGAGATGCTGGGTGAGGTGTGACAGACTGGCCAGCGACCTAGCCCCCCAATTATAATGCATATGTGCTTGTAGAGAGGAGTTTTTCAGCTTCAAGCTGCTCCCCCTGTCACCTTGCTCCTTACGCCTCACTGCCTCCCGTTGAGTCTCGTTCTTTTAAAGATTATCTTTTGAAGGGCCTCCCCTCAACGATCCTGTGAAATTGGGGCTTCGCTCTCTACAGGGAGCGTGGCACATAACACGCTGTAAGGTCATGGGGACGGTCCCATGAGAAGATTCTTTACTTGGTCTGAGCGAATTTGTACAATGGTTGCCTGTTTTAAAGAATCTTCTCTCGTCAACCCGTTTATTTCACTGAATTTCAACAACAGGCTGATGTGCTTTGCCAGCAGCAGCCGCGGATAAGCCAATGAAGGAAAGTATTGAAAGGGCCAAGGTCCTTATAGAGTCGTTGCCGTATATGCAGGAGTTCAGGCACAAAACGGTGGTAATCAAATATGGCGGACACGCCATGGTGGACGAGCATCTCAAAAAACAGTTCGCCCTCGATGTCATTCTGCTCAAGCAGATAGGGATCAACCCTGTCATTGTCCACGGCGGTGGGCCACAGATCAACCGTTTTCTCGACAAGCTCGATATCAAGCCGAGCTATGTGCAGGGCATGCGTGTGACTGACGGCGAAACTATGGATGTGGTCGAGATGGTTCTGGTGGGCAAGGTCAACAAGGAAATAGTAGGCCTGATTAACCACTGTGGCGGTAAAGCGGTGGGACTCTCCGGTCGCGACGGTGACCTGGTCTGTGCCCAAAAGCTGAAAATGTGCGCGAAAAGTGACAAGGAAGAGCTTGAGAACAAGCCGCCGGAGCTGATTGATCTCGGGCGGGTTGGCCAGGTGACGAAAATAAATGCCGGCGTTCTCGAAAGTCTCTACCAGGGGGATTTTATCCCGGTCATTGCTCCGGTTGGAGTTGGTGAAGATGGGCAGGCATATAACATCAACGCTGATCTGGTGGCTGGTGCTATTGCCGGTGAACTCTCTGCCGAGAAGCTGATTTTGCTCACCGATGTTCCAGGCGTAAAAGACAAGGAAGGCAACCTCATCCAGACCCTCGAACGGGGCAGGCTGGAAGGGTTGATTGATGACGGCACCATAGCCGGCGGCATGATTCCTAAAGTCCGCTGTTGTGAAGACGCGTTAAAACGCGGGGTGTCGAAAACGTATATTGTAGACGGCAGGCTGGAACACTCCATCCTGCTCGAAATGTTTACCCGGGAGGGTGTAGGATCGGAGATTTACTGATGGAAACGCAAAATGAACTGTTGAAAGCAAAAGGCGATCAGGTATTTGTAGGTACCTATGCGCGCTACCCTGTGGCGATGGTCAAGGGTGAGGGGACACGGCTTTACGATGCCGACGGTCGCGAGTATCTTGATTTTCTCGGCGGTATCGCCGTGGCAGCGCTTGGACACTGCCACCCCCGTGTTACCGAGGCAATCTGCCGCCAGGCCGGAGAGCTGGTCCACGTTTCCAATCTCTATTATACCCGCCCGCAGACTGAGCTTGCCGAGTTGCTGGTAGCCAACACTTTCGCCGACAGGGTCTTTATGGCCAACAGCGGTGCAGAGGCGAACGAGGCTGCCATGAAACTGGCACGAATCGCCAGTCCGGAAGGCAAGTACGGGATCATAACCCTGGAAGGTTCATTTCATGGGCGTACCCTTGCTGCGGTTGCGGCAACCGGCCAGTCGAAGTTCCACCAGGGATTCGAGCCGATGCCGGAAGGTTTTCGCCATGCGCCTTTTGGTGATCTCGCAGCGCTTGAGGCGATGATCGACGACACCACCTGTGCCATCATGTGTGAGCCGATCCAGGGCGAGAGCGGCGTTCGCCCCCTTGAGGTTGAGTACCTGAAAGCGATCCGTGCCCTCTGTGATGCACGTGGCTTGCTGCTGATCTTCGATGAAGTGCAGACAGGCGTGGGGCGTACCGGTTCTCTCTATGCGTACCAACAGCTCGGTGTGGTGCCGGATATCATGACTTCCGCCAAGGGGCTTGGCAACGGCATGCCCATTGGCGCTATGTTGACCACTGAGAAACTTGCGGCCAAAATGGTGCCGGGAACCCACGCTTCAACCTTCGGCGGTAATCCTGTCGCCTGCGCGGCGGCGGTTGCAACCCTGACGGTGATGTTGGAGGAGTCATTCTTTTCGGCGGTGAATGCCAACAGCACGCATTTCCAGGCTGGGCTGGCCAAAATGGTCGGGAAATATCCTGCGCTGGTCACCCAGGTACGTGGCAGCGGTATGATGCTTGGCCTGGTGCTGACCGAAACAGGGAAAGAGCATGGTACGCCAATTGTTAACGCCTTGCTTGAAAAGGGTTTTATTATAAACTTCGCTGGTGGTACGGCGCTGCGTTTTGTGCCGCCGCTGACCGTGACCAGGGAGGAGATCGACCAGCTCCTTGCAGCTCTCGATGTGACTCTCGCCGAGCTTTAATAGCCTGTAGAATGGAGTTCCTATGGCTTTTATGACAGCAGGCAACTGAGGGCCAATCGCTTCATTCCCGAACGGGCCGCTCGCTGCAGCTAATGCTGTCAGGCTATGAGGAGTTTGATTTAACGGGGAAAATGCTTTGCAAAGAGTATCATTTTTATGTAATGATACTCTTTTTCTTCCCGCTAAGGAGACTGTGTAGAGTGGGGAGAGGATTTCCCGCACAGCAGGAGCCGGACTACACAATCGGAGCTGTTCCCAGATCTCCTGTCCATGTATTCCAGATGATCCACAGGTGATATCATGCCAAAACATTTACGAGCATTACAGTATTTTACCAAGGAAGAGTTACTCGCTTTCATTAACCGGGCAATTGTTCTGAAAAAAGAGAAGGCGGAAGGTGTCATCCATCAGCACATGGTGGGAAAGACCGTTGCGCTTATATTTGAGAAACCCTCCACAAGAACCCGTGTCTCCTTTGAATCGGCCATGTACGGCCTCGGCGGCCAGGTTCTGTTTCTTTCAGGTCGCGACACCCAGCTCTCCCGCTCAGAGCCGCTCAAGGATACTGCCCGTGTTATGGCACGCTATGTAGACGGCATGGTGGTACGAACCTTCGGCCAGGAAGTGGTCGAAGAGCTTGCCGAATATTCCGATGTACCGGTGATCAATGCCCTGACAGATTTACACCACCCCTGCCAGATTCTCAGTGACTGCATGACAGTGATTGAAAAGAAGGGTGATATCGATAAATTGCACATCGCCTGGGTGGGTGACGGCAACAACATGGCCAACTCCTGGATTCAGGCAGCCGGTAAACTTGGATTTTCCCTGACTCTCGCCTGCCCGGAAGGTTTTGAGCCGGACCAGGAAATTCTTGCAGAAGCGAGAAAGGAAGCGGCCAAAGAGATCAAGGTGGTCCGCGACCCGGCAGAGGCTGTAAAAGGTGCCGACGTGATTAACGTTGATGTCTGGGCGTCCATGGGCCAGGAAGAAGAGCAGGATGAGCGTCTGAAGCTTTTTGAGGCGTACCAGCTCAACAGTGAACTCCTGCAGAAAGCACCGGCCGATGCGATCGTTCTGCACTGCCTGCCCGCACACCGCGAGGAAGAAATTACCGAAGAGGTACTTGAGGGTGAGCAGAGTGTGGTCTGGGATCAGGCTGAGAATAAGATGCATATTCACAAGGCTATATTAGAGATAATGCTCTCGAAATAGGGGACTTTCCTGATGCTGCTCAACTGCCTGCGATCGCACTGTTCCGCATAGCTTTACTATGGCGGAACAGCACGCTTGCAGCTATTTGAACCACCTCAGAAAAGCCGGCTGAGGGGAAGGCTACGGTAGAAAAAACCGTGATTTTGCGACCTTCCCTTATTTGTGAATTGAAAGAGATTTAGTAATTTTATTATATACCTATTGATTGAGGTTATGTGATGGATGTGAAAAAGATTGTGCTTGCCTACTCCGGTGGGCTTGATACTTCAGTAATTCTGAAGTGGCTGGCTGAGGAATATGATGCTCCCGTTATTGCCTACTCCGCCGATATCGGCCAGGAAGAGGACTGGGATGCGGTTCGCGAAAAAGGTATGGCAACCGGTGCGGAGAAGGTGATCATCTCCGATCTGAAGAAAGAGTTCGTGGAGGACTACATCTTCCCGGCTTTCCGTGCCAACGCCATCTACGAGGGTTCCTACCTGCTTGGTACCTCCATTGCCCGTCCGCTGATCGCCAAGGAGCAGATCCGCATTGCCCGGGAAGAGGGTGCCGATGCGGTGAGCCACGGTGCCACCGGTAAAGGCAACGATCAGGTTCGTTTCGAGCTGGGTTACATCGGTCTCGATCCGAGTATCAAGATCATCGCCCCATGGCGTACCTGGGATCTCACCTCCCGCACCAAGCTGGTTGAGTTCGCCAAGAAGCATAACATCCCGATTCCGACCACCAAGAAGAACCCGTACAGCTGCGACGAGAACCTGCTGCATATCTCTTATGAGGGCGGTATCCTTGAAGATCCGTGGAACGAGCCTGATGAGGACATGTTCAAGATGACTGTTTCTCCGGAGAATGCACCGGACAAAGCAACCTACATCGAGATCGAGTTCAAAAAGGGTGATCCGGTGGCCATTGACGGTCAGGCTATGGAGCCCCTGGCGCTCTTTACCATGCTGAACAAGGTTGCCGGTGCCAACGGTATCGGTCGTCTCGATCTGGTCGAGAACCGTTTCGTCGGCATGAAGTCTCACGGTGTGTATGAGACCCCGGGCGGCACCCTGATGCGTGAGGCGCATCGTGCGCTGGAGGCAATAACTCTCGACCGTGAGGTTATGAAAGTTCGCGACTCCCTCATGCCGCGTTACGCCGAGCTGATCTACAATGGTTTCTGGTTCTCACCCGAGCGTGAGTTGTTGCAGCTAACCATGGATGAGGCCCAGAAAACCGTAAACGGTACCGTACGCATGAAGCTGTATAAGGGAAATTGTATGCCGGTTGGCCGTAAGTCCGAGCAGTCTCTCTACCAGGAGAGCTTTGCCACTTTCGAGGAAGATACTGTCTACGACCAGGGTGACGCCACCGGTTTCATCCGTCTGAACGGTCTGCGACTCAGAATTCAGGCCTTGCAGAATAAGTAACGTTATGACACAACAAAAAAAAGAAGGTTCGGATAAGCTCTGGGGCGGCAGGTTCGCCGAGGGCACAGCCGCTTCGGTGGAGGCGTTTACCGCCTCCATCCACTATGACTCAAGGCTGTATAAATACGATATCGCCGGCTCCAAAGCCCACGCCGCCATGTTGGCTGATAGCGGTATCATTGCTGCCGACGAGCTGAAGCTGATTGTCGAGGGGCTCTCCTCCATCGAAAAGGATATCGAAGAGGGCAATTTCGAGTTCCGCCGTGAACTGGAAGATATTCACATGAATATCGAAAAGGCGCTGGTGGATCGCATCGGCCCTGCCGGTGCCAAGCTGCATAGTGCCCGTTCCCGTAACGATCAGATTGCGCTGGACTTCAAGATGTACCTGCGGGATCAGTGCGATATCCTCGCCGATCTGCTGCAGAGCATCCGCCGTGCGTTTGTGCTGCTGGCCAGGAAGTATCTCGGTCAGGTGATGCCGGGTTATACCCATCTGCAACGAGCGCAACCGGTGCAGATCGCCCATCACATGCTGGCCTACTACGAGATGTTCGGTCGAGATCGTGAGCGTATTCTCGACTGCCGAAAGCGTATCAACCTCTCGCCGCTCGGCTGTGCGGCCATGGCCGGCACCGGCTTGCCTATCAATCGGGAGCAGGTGGCAGAGGCACTCGGTTTTGACGGGGTGACCGCGAACTCCATGGATACCTCAGGTGATCGTGACTACGCCATCGAGTTCGTGAGCACCTGTACCATGATCCAGCTGCACCTCTCAAGACTTTCCGAGGAGCTGGTACTCTGGTCTTCTTCCGAGTTCAGCTTTGTGGAAATTTCCGATAAGTTCTGTACCGGCTCGTCGATTATGCCACAGAAGAAAAACCCGGATATCCCTGAGCTGATCCGTGGTAAATCCGGCAGGGTAACCGGTAGCCTGATGAGCCTGATAACCCTGGTGAAAGGGTTGCCGCTCACCTACAACCGTGACCTGCAGGAAGACAAGGAGCCGGTGTTCGATACCGTAGATACTGTCACAGCCTCTGTGGCGATTATGGCGGAATTGCTTGAAAATCTTAAATTCCGCACCGATAATATGGTGGAGGCCACCAGAACAGGTTTTATCACCGCCACCGATCTTGCGGATTACCTGGTCATGAAAAATGTACCTTTCCGCGAGGCTCATGGTATTGTTGGTGGAGCGGTAGCCTACTGTCTTGACAAGGGTTGTGAGCTGTATGACCTCTCCATCGAAGAGATGAAGCAGTTTTCCGAGACGATTGAAGAGGATGTTTTTGCGGTATTGAGTGTTGAGGGCTCGGTGAATAGCCGTGTTTCAACAGGAGGAACGGGGCTCTCCCGCGTGGAAGAGGCCGTTGTTAATGCTGAAAAACAAATGGGGATATAAGGATGAGATCAGGGCGCGGAGCAAAAGTTGCAGGGACTTTGGTCCTGGGGACTGCTTTACTGGTTGCCGGGGGATGCGGTTTTAAAAACCAGCCGGTGCCACCGGATACAGTAGTGCCTGAAGCAATTCGGGATCTGCGCTATACCATTGAAGACAATGGTGCTCAACTGTCCTGGACATATCCTGTAGAAACCATCGCAAGAGAAAATATAGAGGCGATCTCCACCTTCGAACTGTTCACGGCGGAGATCCCCCTCGACGATTATTGTGCAGGCTGCCCCGTTCCTTACGGGCGTATCATAGAGATTGACGGCGGCCAGTCGATGCTGAACAACGTTCCAAGGGTTGCCAGCTACCAGTATGGGCCCCTGAAAAATGCGTATAAGTATTTCTTCAAAGTTCAATCCCGTACCAGTTGGCTTGCTGCCAGTGATGATTCCAATACCATTACCTTCGTATACCACATACCTGCTGCTCCCCCCGAGGGGCTTCAGGCCGCGGCGGTTGACTCCAGCGTCAAGCTGAGTTGGCAACCTGTGAGTACCACCGTGGAAGGCGAGGTTATTGAAAATACAATTAAATATCAGGTTTTCCGTCGAACCGGTGAGGTTGAGTTTGCCAGGGTTGGCGGCATAACGAGTGACACCAGCTATACCGACAAAGCTGTGGTCAATGGCCAGACCTATGACTATGCCGTACAGGCCCTGATGGTCTTTGACGAAGACCTCACTCCGGGCAAGCGCAGTGCCCATATTTCCGCCACCCCGATTGATATCACCCCGCCGCCCGTTCCTACCGGGGTGATGGTTGTGGCAACCGGAGAAGGCAACAGGATAATCTGGGATCCACCTGATGAGGACGATACCGCGAGCTATAAAATTTATCGCCGGGATGATAGCCGTGACAGCCTGACTGCGGTGGGAGACGCCACTGTGCCGAGCACGACGTTTATCGATTCTTCAGCGGAAGAAGAACGACTGTATTATTATAGCGTCACGGCCTTGGACAGCCAGCAGCCACCGAACGAAAGTGAAAGGTCGGAGGAGGCAACCCTGAGGCATTAAAGGCGTGTTGTACCAACAGGTCTGTGCCCGATGTAATTTAATGGCCCTTCAGTCCACCCGTAATGGCTGAAGGGCTTGTTTTATGTAAAGTATAATCAGTTAAGGAGTATGGCGATGGCGGTGCAGTTTCCGGTAGCCTTTGAAAAATTAAGTGGGACGGGCAATGATTTTGTGGTCATCGACAACAGGGATGGTCGCGTAGCACATGAAGAGCAGCCGGAATTTGCCAGAAAGGTCTGCCGCCGCATGTTCTCGGTGGGTGCTGATGGAATGTTTTTGATAGAACATTCGTCAAAGGCAGATTTTCGCTGGCAGTTTTACAATGCAGATGGCTCAGTCGCCGAGATGTGCGGCAACGGCGCGCGTTGTGTTGCCCGTTTTGCCTACAGTCACGGTATCGCAGAGCGGAAGATGCGCTTTGAGACCCTGGCCGGCATCATCGAAGCTGAAATTATTGGCGAAGCTGAAGATGTTCGGGTATTGCTTACTGAGCCTTACGATTACCGCTTTGACCTCAAAATCGCCATTGATGGCACCGATCATTCTGCCAGTTTTGTGAATACCGGTGTGCCCCATGCGGTTCTTTTTGTCGAAGATGAGCAGGCACCTGTGAAAAAATGGGGCAGGGACGTTCGTTTTCACGATCTTTTCGCACCGGCAGGAACAAACGCAAACTTCGTTCGGGTGCTCGGCCAAAACAGAATAGAGTGCCGCACATATGAGCGTGGTGTGGAGGATGAAACCCGGGCCTGTGGTACGGGTGCCACCGCCGCTGCTATCATGGCCGCAATCGAAAAAAATATGTCTTCGCCAGTGGAGGTCCTTACTTCCGGAGGTGATACTCTGTTGATCTCCTTTGACAAAGAGGGCACAGAGGTGAAAAATGTGTATCTGCAGGGCCCGGCGCGAAGAATATACACCGGTAACCTTACTGCAGAGTCTTTGCTGTAGAAAAGTAGTTTAAAAACATACGACTGAATTGAACAGTAGTTCAGGCAAGCAGGAGCGTGCAACCCGGTTAACCAGGCTGTACAACTCTGCAGTCTTATCGAAATACCAGGAGGAGTCATGGAAAGATTTCACGGAGCAATTACCGCAATAATAACCCCGTTCACTGACGGTAAAGTTGATGAGCAGGCATTTGTGGACCTGATTGAATATCAGATTGCCAACGGTATTCACGGTATCGTGCCTTGCGGCACCACCGGTGAATCGGCAACTCTCGGGTTCGACGAGCATAAACGGGTTATTGAAATTGCGGTGAAAACTGTAGCCGGTCGCGTTCCGGTTATCGCCGGTACCGGTGCCAACAATACCCTTGAGGCGATCGAGTTCACCGAGAGTGCCAAGGAAAGTGGTGCAGATGCGGTCCTTTCCGTGGCTCCTTATTATAACAAGCCAAGTCAGGAAGGTATCTACCAGCATTTCAAGACGGTCTGTGAGGCTGTTGATATCCCGACGTTTCTTTACAATGTCCCAGGCCGCACCGTGGTCAATATTGAGCCGGACACTGTAGCGCGCCTGGCGGAGATCGATAACATTATCGGTATCAAGGAAGCCTGTGGTTCCCTGGAGCAGATCAGCGACGTTATCAGAAAATGTCCTGAAGACTTTATCCTGCTCTCCGGTGATGACTTCACCTCCATGCCGACAGTTTATGTCGGCGGCAAGGGCGTTATTTCGGTGGCTTCCAATATTTACCCGAAGGGCATGGCAGAGTTGATGGAAGCTGCTTTGGCAGGCGATGTCAAGCGTTCCCGGGAGCTGCATTACAAACTGTATGATCTGATGAAGTGTATGTTTTCCTGCCCGAGTCCGGCTCCCGCCAAGAAAGGGCTGGAGATGATCGGCAAGATTCCGAGCGCTGAAGTGCGGTTACCGATCACACCCGTGGATGAGCCGACCCAGACCAGGTTAACAGCAGTTTTGCAGCAACTTGAAATGATTTAAACCACGAGCGCGGGCTCTTTCCCTGAGCCCGCACCATGGAGAGAGAAAATGATAAATGTGATTATAGCCGGCGCGGCAGGCAGAATGGGCCAGCGTATCGCCCATATGGTGCAGGCGCATCCACAACTCAATTACGCCGGAGCTTTCGAGGCAGAAGGCAGCCCGAATATTGGAAAAGATGCAGGCCAGCTCGTTTTCGGAGAAGCCAACGGGGTGATTATCGGTGAAGGGCTTGAGTCCGTAATCGATCAGGGAGATGTCATCATAGACTTCACCTTTCATGCCGCCACCATGAGTTTTGCCCGTATCGCCGCCAAACATAACCGCGCCATGGTCATCGGGACCACCGGTCTCACCGAAGAAAACCTGGCAGAACTGGCTGAACTTGCCGGGAACTTTCCATGTGTGCAGGCGCCGAACATGTCGGTCTGTGTCAACGTGCTATTCAAGCTGGTAAAAAAGACCGCGGCCCTGTTGGGCGATGATTACGATATTGAAATAATCGAGGCCCATCACAACAAGAAAAAGGATGCCCCCAGCGGCACAGCCTTAAAGCTTGGTGAGATGGCTGCCGAGGGCGTTGAGCGGAAGCTCTCCGAGGTAGGAGTGTTTGAGCGAAATGGCATTATTGGCGAGCGCAAGCCCGAAGAGATTGGTATCTCCACCATCAGGGCTGCGGATATCGTCGGTGAGCATACCGTCTATTTTGCTGGTCCTGGCGAGCGTATTGAGCTCACCCACAGGGCGCACAGCCGTGACCATTTTGCCAAAGGCGCTGCAAGAGCGGCGGCCTGGGTTGTCGGTAAAGAGAACGGTATGTACAATATGTTCGATGTGCTTGGCCTGCAGGACCTCTAAGCAAGAAGGAGTCGGCCTTTATTCCGGGATACCCATGATATTCTGATAATTGACTGTAAAGGCATATTATTCAGATATCCCAGAGGTTGATATGAGTTGCTGCAGAACGATGAGCAAACCAGAGTAGTGGAGTAGCACCATGAGTGCTAAAAAGAGTGCGGTGGAAGAAATTCGCGTTTTTATCGGTATGGGTTCAAACCTGGGCAACAGCAAGGAGACCCTGCTGGCAGCCTGGCAGGAGCTTTGTAGTTACCCGGATATCGAATGCGTACGGCTCTCCAGGCCCTATGTATCGGCACCTGTGGATATGAAGAGTCAGCACTGGTTCACCAACGCGGTTGGCGAACTGCGCACCACCCTCGGACCCAGACAGTTGTTGCGACGGTTGCTGGAGGTGGAAAATAGCCTGGGCCGCGTGCGACGGGAAGGTGTTTTTGGTTATCAGGACAGGGAGATAGATCTCGATCTGCTCTACTACGGTGATACCCGGATGGATGAACCGGAGCTGGTGCTTCCCCACCCCCATCTGCAGAACAGGCGTTTTGTGCTTGAGCCGATGGCGGAGATAGCCAGGGAGTTTCTGGACTGCAAGCAGAACAGGACGGTTGCGGAGCTTACAGCACGACTGATGGAACGGATCGCAGAGGGCAATGAGGATAAGCAGGAGATCAGCCCCTCGACCTGGCCGGAGCAGTAAATGTGAATGTTCAGATTATATGTGTTCTAACAGCTTGAGCTTTATGGGTAATTGGGACATATATAACGGAAGCGCTTCTGTTTTGGGGGATTGTTGATTCCATACTCAGGGTATCAGTTATCACCATGTGCAAAATGACAATATAGGTTTAAGATTTCGTAATATATTGAAAAAAAGAAGTGTTTTCGGTTTTTATGGAATACCTGGTTGAGTTGTAAAGTGGATAGGCAGTAATTAAGGTAATGAACGAATTTAACTTAAGACTGTTGCGTATTTTTTTGAATCTGGTACATAGCAGATCAAGTTTTCATCGGGGCTAAGCCCGGTTGCGCAGCGAAGGAGAGGTAGATTGAGTCCTCTACGAATTTTGGTGCTGGCCGTGCTGCTGTACATCGGGTATCGATTGGTGCGGAGCACCCTGACTGGAGACCGTGACAAAAAGACTACAACAAAGGATTCGGAGACTGAATCAGGCACGCCGGTTGAGGATGTGCTGATGGAGGATCCGGTATGCCACAGCCTTGTTCCGAAACAGCAGGCAATACGTCTACAACATCGTGGATCGACTGTCTATTTCTGTAGTGAAAAGTGCTGTAACACATTTATTGCTCAACAAGGAGAAGACTGATGAAATTTTTCATCGATACAGCCAACATAGATGAAATCAAGAAAGGCGTTGAGATGGGTATGGTTGATGGTGTTACCACCAACCCTTCCCTGATCGCCAAAGAGTCCAAGCCTTTCGAGGAGATCATCAAAGAGATCTGCTCAGTGGTAGACGGTCCGGTAAGCGCCGAGGTTGTAAGCCTCGATGCTCCCGGTATGGTCGCTGAGGCAAAAGAGCTCGCCAAGATCGGTGACAACATCGTCATCAAGGTGCCGATGATCATCGAAGGCATCAAGGCTGTCAAGCAGCTTACCGCAGAAGGCATTAAAACCAACGTCACCCTCGTTTTCTCCTGTGCGCAGGCCCTGCTTGCCGCTAAGGCCGGAGCGAGCTTTGTGAGCCCGTTTGTGGGCCGTCTCGACGACATTGGTGCACCGGGCATGGAGTTGATTGGCGACATCGCCACCATGTACGACAACTACGGTTACACCAGTGAGATCATCGTGGCATCCGTACGCAGCCCTCAGCACGTTGTAGATTCAGCGCTGATCGGTGCTGACATCGCCACCATTCCCCTGAAGGTTATCGAGCAGCTGGCAAAGCATCCGCTGACCGATAAGGGTATGGAGCAGTTCCTGGCCGATTGGGAGAAGCGTGCCAAGTAAGCTTTACTGATACCCGGGCGGCATGGTACTCCATGCCGCCTGTTTTTTTCTACCCGAACCGTTAGTCCGCCATTCTTGAGGTGCAGAAAAAGTACCAGGTCAAGCTGATGGCAGCGGGACTAACCCCGGTTTTCTCAAGAGAAGAGATGAGCAATCCGGGCAGAACAGGACTCAGGCAATAGGAGCCCCATGATCGCAGTAGCGGTTGTTTTTCTGTTACTGTTGCATTCTGCCGACTGTCAGGCCGAAGTGTACGCCTGCCGGGATAGCAACGGGTCCGTCTACTTCACCAACATCATTCCCGAAGAGGGGTGCAACCCCTTCTACCAGGAAGTAAAATCCAAAAAACGTAATCAAAAGAAATCCTACGATACTGTAGTCTATGATGACGATATCTGGGCCACTGGCGTCCGGTATAATGTCGATCCCTATCTCATAAAAGCAGTCATTCGAACTGAGTCAGCTTTTAATCACCGGGCCGTCTCGAAGAAAGGGGCGCAGGGGTTGATGCAGCTTATGCCGGAGACCGCGCGCCAACTCGGCGTACCAGACCCGTTCAATCCCCGGCAGAATATCGATGGCGGCACCCGCTACCTCAAACAGCTTCTCGATACCTTTCATGGTGATCTCAGGCTTTCAATTGCGGCATACAATGCCGGGCCCGGTGCAGTGAAAAGGGCTGGGGGCATACCGAAATTCCCTGAGACCATCAATTATGTGTCGAGGGTCATGAAACACTACAAGGGATACAAGACCCGCGGCAAGGGCTAGTTCGGGTTCAGGCGGCTAAGTAATGGCGGAAACCAGGGCCCAACATCCACGAGGTATCAATGGCCATATTTGGGCAACTGCTAGGAGCGGGGTGTCCCCTCGCTGTCCCACCCTCTGAGTTGGTAATATTCCCCAAGCATAAATTCCATTTCTTCGGCAGAGAGTCGGTCGCCGGATTCCGGCAGGGCTTTTTTATGGAGACGAGCCGGCAGCCGGTCGTCTGCTGGTGACAATCCTTCCCGAATATTGAACTCGCGTGTCATCGTGGCTATATCGGCAGCACGTTTTTTCAGGCTCTCCTTGTCAGTCGGCTGACCTGTGATCATGCTGATGGTTTTCTGCAGTTCTTCCCAACTGTAGAGATCCCTGTAGAATCGGCAGAGGATCATGGTGTCAAAAATATTGAGGCGGTCTTCATAGTCGACCAGCATTGCCGCTTTACCGTGTGTTTCTTCCGGGGGGATAAGCCCTGACAGTTCCGGTTTGTAGAAGGTGGTGCGCAGGTGACATGCACCACGGGGGGAGGTGGCGAAAGTGAGGCCCATACCCTTCAGCTTTCTTGGGTCGTATCCGGCCGGCTCCATACCTTTGACATGAATGGCAAGATCCTCAACATCCCAGTGTTGTGCGGTTGGCCGTATGCCATCAGCAAGGATATCACCAACATTGTGGCGATTGCTGATATCAATGAGCAGTTTGGCGACCTGGTCGGCATTTCCATATTCAATGTCATAATCGAGCCGGCCCAGCTCCCTGGCCTCCATAGCGAGTCCGCAGAGGTTTCCGGCCGTGATGGTGTCAATGCCAAGCCTGTCGCAGAGATCATTGAGATAGGCCACTTCTTCCATTTCCTTAATCATGCAAAGGCCACCGAAGGAGTAGATGGTTTCATACTCAGGGCCTTCAAGTTTGAGGTCTTTATGGCGGCCCTTACGCAATCTGGTCAATCTGCCGCAGGCCATGAAACATTTGGCGCAGGCGTGCGGCTTGACTTCATGTTCGGCATGGTAGGTCTCCCCACTGATCTGTTCAACGTGTTCGACCGATCCCTGGTTCCAGTAGCGTGCAGGAAATGCGCCGACACTGTTCATCAGTGTCACCATCATGGTCGTGCCCATCGTGCGATATGCCTTGACCCCGGGATGGTCCATGTTATTTTTCGAGAACTGAACGGCATACTGGGCGATGCCTTCCCGGTCTGCGTATTGGCGCTTCTGGTCACCTTGAAATACGATGGCTTTCACTTTTTTGGAACCAAGTACCGCTCCAACGCCAGCTCTGCCGGCACAGCGCCATTTATCGTTGGCGATGATGGCAAAGCGCACCAGGTTCTCCCCGGCGGGCCCGATGGTGAAGGCTCCGGGGTTCCGGTAGCCTTCAGTATTCGGGGCAAAGCGTTGTAGGGCCTCTTCCTCTGCCTCGAAGGTCTCCATACCCCACAGCCCTTCGCCGTCATGAAACACAACACCATCCGGGGTTATTGTTAGAACTGTCGGCCTTTCGGCCTGTCCAGTAAGGATGATAGCGTCAAATCCGGTTGAATCTATAGCCTCAGGAACCTTGCCGCCGGAATAGGATTCAGCATACAAACCGGTAAGCGGTGACTTGGTATAGACACCATAGCGACTGCCTCCCCAGAGCCTGCCACCGCAAAAAGGACCGGTCGCGACAATCAGGTTGTTCTCCGGAGCGAGCGGATCGACACCGGCAGGGTTACGGTCCAGCAGAAGGCGGGTGGCCAGCCCCTTTCCTCCCAGGCATTCGGAGAGGACATCATCGGCTAGCGGCTCAATGGCAAATGTCTGGCTGGTTAGATCTACGGTAAGAATGCGATGGTAATATCCGTGCATGTTGCCTCCGGAGGATGGATGTAGTGCCAATGCTCATTATTACAACATAGTGCCGCCCTGGTGGTTGCATGGCGGCACCAGCTATGTTCCGGCCCTTAGCGGCCAAGGGTAGTAAGACCGTCATGAAGGATCGCCAGCCCCTGGTTGAGTTGCTCCTCGGTGATAACGAGAGGCATCAGGAAGCGCAGAATATTCCCATGGGAGCCGCAGGCCAGCATTATTACACCCCGATCAAAGCAATATTTGACCAGGGCTCTGGTCTCTTCAGAAGCGGGCTCTTTGGTGTTGCGGTCCATGACAAGCTCCATCGCGATCATCGGTCCTATTCCTCGCACATCACCGATAATGTCAAATTTTTCCCGCCAGCCGAGAAATGTTTGACGGAGGCTTTCGCCAAGCTGTTGGGCCTGGTCCAGGAGGTTTTCTTGCTCAAATATCTCAAAAACAGCCAGGGCCGCCTCGCAGGCCAGTGGATTACCGCCATAGGTCCCGCCGATACCGGAGGGATGGACCGAATCCATTATCTCTTTTTTACCGACTACGGCGCTTAGCGGCATACCGGCGGCGAGACTCTTGGCAACAGTGGTAATGTCGGCCTCAATTCCATAATATTCCATTGCAAACATATGGCCGGTGCGACCCATGCCGGTCTGAATCTCATCAGCTATCAGAAGAATATTATTCTGTTTACAGATCTCATGTAATCTACGGAAATACTCCTTTGGCGGGGCGATAAAACCACCTTCGCCCTGGATCGGTTCGACGATAATTGCCGCTGTCTGTTCTGGGGCAACATTATTGACAAAAAAATCGTTCAGGTAGTCTGCACACTTCAGGTCGCATGACGGATATTCTGTACCGAAGGGACAGCGGTAGCAGTTTGCAAAGGGGATACGATACACCTCAGGGGCGAAAGGGCCCATGCCGAATTTATATGGCTTGACCTTTGAGGTAAGAGACATGCCCATGAGAGTTCTGCCGTGAAAGCCGCTCTCAAAGGCGATAATAGCAGTTTTCCCAGTGTAGTATCGGGCAATTTTAACTGCATTCTCAACCGCTTCTGCGCCGCTGTTGGCAAACATTGCCGCTTTGGGGGAATCACCGGGTACGGCTTTGCACAGTTTTGCCGCCAGTCGCACTGCGGAATCGTAGGGTGAAACCATGAAGCAGGTGTGGGTGAATCTTTCTGCCTGTTTCTTGATCGCTTCAACGACTTTCGGGTGAGAGTGACCGACATTCATTACAGCTATACCACCGGCAAAGTCTATGAACTCCCGTCCCTCGACATCGACCAGCATGGCACCCCTGGCGTGGGCGATATAGTTGGAAGTGGCGCTGGCGTTGCCTTTGGCGATTACCTGGCTTCGAAGGTCATGGAGTGCGGCGTTGGTCGTCAGGTTCATATTGTTACCTTTTACATGTTAGGAATTTGGTGTTCGTTCTAAAATGATGGATATTCCCTGGCCTCCGCCTATACAGGCGTTGGCACAACCGAATCTGTAATTCTCGCGTTGCATTATCCTGGCAAGGGTGCCGGTGATGCGGATACCGGTGGCCCCAAGTGGATGGCCGAGGGCGATGCCGCCGCCATGAATATTGACTTTATCCGGGTCGATATTCAACTCGCGGATACAGTTCAGCACGACAACGCTGAAGGCCTCGTTGATTTCCCAGACGTCGATGTCTTCAGCTTTTAAACCGGCTTTATCCAGAGCCATCTGTGTGGCAGGGACCGGACCCACTCCCATAAGTGTCGGGTCAACGCCTGCGAAGCCGATAGAGCGAATGGTCGCCAACGGGGTAAGGTTCTTCTCTGCGGCAATATCTTTAGTCGTAAGCAGCATGGTTGCCGCCCCTGCACTGAGCGGAGAGGCGTTGCCGGCGGTGACACGGCCGTCAGTTTTAAAAACCGGTCTGAGCGATGCGGTGCCGGCGAGGTCTGTCTCCGGGCGAATCGCCTGGTCACGCACCACCATGAGTGGATCACCATGTTCGTCCATTGTCGCAATCGGCATAATCTCGCCTGCGAAAAAGCCTGACTCCGTTGCCGCTGCGGCCCGCTGGTGAGATCGTACGGCCCACAAGTCCATCTCCTCCCTCTCAATACCCTGCAGGTCGGCGAGCTTTTCTGCGGTCAGGCCCATGTTCATGGTTGTTGCCATGTCGAGATATTCATAGCGATCATCATCGTAGAGCGCAGGATTCACGGACATAGCCCCGTTTTCAAAGAGGGTTGGCCCCATGGGCACCCTGGTCATGTGTTCCATGCCACAGGCGAGGACCATATCCGCGAATCCGGCGGCGATTTCCAGAAAACCATTCTGAATGGCGGCGAGCCCGGACCCGCACTGCTGATCGATATATTTTGCGGCGACCCTGGTGTCCATTCCGGCCAGAAAAACAGGGGTTCTGCCGCCAAAGGTCCACTGTTCCGAGACACCTAGGGCAGAGCCGACAATAAGGTCATCGATCTCTGCTGAATCGACCCGGCATCTGGAAAGCACCTCGGGAATCAGCCGTGCCAGCAATTCATCGGCACGATGTCTGTAAAACCAGTCCCGCTCCGGGACAGCGGGGCGGGATCGGGTCTGAGCGGTCCGCAGGTAATCGGCAATGACTACTTCGTTCATACAGAAGCTCCTGTCTGAAGAGTTTGAATCAGATTAATTTTCGGCAATCAGGCACCAACGGGAGAGAAACAGGGCGTAGGTGCGGGCGACATTGATTATGCTTTCAAGGTTGACGCGTTCATCGGCGCCGTGGATGTTCTCGGCCACGGGCCCGTAGCAGGTGGCTTCGCCCTGCCCATAGTGGACATAGGCGCGCAGGTCGGTTGTACAGGTGGCGATATAGCTTTTCGCCGGAGCACCATGCAGGGCTTGATGACATGAATCGAGCGTACTCAGCGTGGCAAGATTACGCTGCAGGGTATGGCCGGCAGAACGAAACCCGTAAAATTCCAGCACAGGGGGATTCAGGCGTAACCACTGGTCAGCATCAACAACTGCATTGACCGTGGTCTCTATGCGCTGGCGAACCTCTTCGAAGCTGGTATTGGGAAAGAAGGAGAGGCGGGCCTCAAAGCTGGCATCGGCGGGAACGGTGGATGGCCAGTCGCCGCCTGCAATAGTACCGATATTCAGATTGACCGGGTGGTCTGTCTCAACATACTCCTCAGGTCTTGTCTCGGCGTTCAGCTCTGCCTCAAGCTGCCTGAGTGCCCTGAATATGGGATAGCATTTCTCTATGGCATTGATCCCGCCCCGGGCATCCAGGACATGGGTCGATTTGCCTGAGAGGCTCACCTTAAACCAGAGTACCCCAAGCTGGCTGGTGAGAATTGTCGGACCAAACGGCTCAGGAATGAGTACTGCCTGCGCATCATAGCCCTCAGCCAGACAGGCAATGGCCCCGTTGCCGCAGCATTCCTCCTCGAGTACCGCCGCCAGGGTAAAGGGAGCGCGTAAGCGAAATCCAGCCTTGTGGATGGCATGGGCAGCATAGGTCATGGCGGCAACCCCGGACTTCATGTCACCGGCGCCGCGCCCATGGAGCCAGCCATCGAAAATAGCGGGCTCAAAGGGGTCTCTGCTCCAGAATTTGTCATTTCCAGGGTTCACTACATCAAGATGACCGTTGAAGAGAGCGCTTTTACCATCATCACCGGCGCTCACCAGCGAGCCGATAACATTTGTTCGCTCACCGGGCGACCATGGGACAGGAGCGTATCCTTCATGGCGCTGCAAGGCGCTGCTGCTCATGGCAACATGGGAGACGTCAAAACCGAGCGCAGCAAGTTCTTCGGCCATGACGCGTGTTGCCCCCTCTTCGTTGCCGAGTGTGCTTGGCTCCGAAACGAGTCTCGCGGTGAAATCGAAGATATCATCGCTCAGGTGATTGACTGTCTCGATGATTTTCCGTTCCTTTATGTCCATGGTATCTTTTCGGTAAATTTTTAAAGTAAGTGTGTTTGTACTCCCAGTGCAGGCTTAGATCTGTGAACTGCGCTAAAAAGTTTTCACCTCGTCGGGGATGATCAGTTCAGCTTCGGTGGCGGCCTGAACGGCTTCGAGAGTGGTCTCTGCGGCAATTTCCTCCAAAACCATACCTTGCCCGGCCCTGATTGAGATGACTGCCAGTTCGGTGATAATCAAATCAACACATGCCGGGGCTGTGAGCGGCAAGGTGCAGTTCTTGAGCAACTTCGGGCTGCCGTTTCGTGTGGTGTGGGTGGTCGTAATGACCAGTCTTCGGGCTTTCTGGGCCAATTCCATTGCACCACCGATGCCGGGAGCGAATTTGCCGGGTATGATCCAGTTGGCCAGATCGCCTGCTTCAGAAATTTCAAGTGCCCCGAGAAAGGTCAGATCGAGCCGGCCACCGCGGACAAGGGCAAAACTGAGCGCCGAATCACAGAACGCGGCACCGGGTACGGTGGTGATATAGGAACCGCCGGCATCTATCAGGTTCCGGTCCTCGTGACCTCGTTCGGCAATTTCACCGGCCCCGATGATGCCGTTTTCAGAATGCATGGTGAGTGGCAGGCCGTCGGACAGATAGTTGGGAATCAGGGTCGGGATTCCGATGCCGAGGTTGACGACCATCCCCTGGGTGATCTCTCTGGCGGCTCTGCTGGCAATTTTCTCTTTTGGGTTACCGTACATGATGTTGCAACACTCCATATTCCTGTGAAAGTTCGCCAATGGGCACGACATGGTCGACAAAAGAGGCCGGGGTGTGAACCTGATCCGGCGGGATTGATCCGGTTTCTACAATTTGTTCAGCCTCGACAATGACGATATCTGCGGCAGTGGCCATCAGCGGGTTGAAGTTTCTGGCGCTTTTTTCAAAAACCAGATTGCCTGCCCGGTCGGCCTTTGCTGCATGGATCAAGGCAAAGTCGGCGCGCAGGGCGGGTTCGATCATTCCCTCGCAGCCGTTGACGGTGACCACATCTTCTTCACGTCGTAAAAAGGTATTGATACCGATATCGGTGACAATGGCCAGCAGCCCGGCACCTCCGGCCCTGATTTTATCGGCCAGGATGCCTTGTGGAAAGAAGTCGACCTTGAGCGCCTTTTCGTTCATCATCCTGATCGCAACCTGGTTGAGGCCGAGATGAGAAGTGACAAGACGTTCTACCCTTTCGGCTTCGAGCAAGAGAGAAACCCCCAGACCCGCTTCATTGGCCTCGTTTTTGATCAGGGTCAGCGTTCGAACACCGGTGCTGAGCACAGTTTGGATGAGATGGAAGGGTGTGCCGGGTACACCGAAGCCGCCGACCATTATCGTGGCACCGTCTTTCAGTTTCGCCAGCGCATTTTCAGCCGTTGTCGTCTTGTCGATCATTTTAAAACCTCAGCCAGAAACTGTTTGGTTCGTTGTTCTTTGGGGTTACTGAACATTTCCTGTGGTGAGGAGTCTTCAACCACGTACCCGTCTGCCATGAAAATGACCCTGTCGCCGACTTTCTCGGCAAAGCCCATCTCGTGGGTTACCACCAGCATGGTCATACCTTCTTTGGCCAGATCTTCCATAACACGCAGTACGTCCCCCACCAGCTCCGGATCGAGGGCGGAGGTCACCTCGTCAAAAAGCATCACCTTCGGTTCCATGGCCAGAGCACGGGCTATGGCCACGCGCTGCTGTTGCCCGCCGGAGAGCATGCTCGGGTAGGCCTCGGTCTTGTCGCTCAATCCAACCCTTTCAAGTAACGAGAGCGCCTTTTCCCTGACTTCATCCTTGTTCTGTTTCAGAACCTGTAGCGGAGCCTCCATGACATTTTCCAGCACTGTCATGTGGGGAAACAGGTTGAACTGCTGGAAAACCATGCCCACATCACAGCGAATGGCGTTCAGGTGCTTCTCGAATGCATGCCGTTTTTTTCCGGTATCGTTGATGAGCTCACCTTCGAGGTAAATTCCACCCCCCGTCGGTTCTTCAAGGTGGTTGATGCAGCGCAGCAGGGTGGATTTGCCTGAACCGCTTGGGCCTATGATTACGAGCACCTCGCGGGGAGAAACCTCGAGATTTATGTCGTTTAATACATTGAGGTCACCAAAACTTTTCTTGAGGTTGGTGATTTGCAGTATGGGGGCGTCGCTTGTATTTGAAGGGGTATTGGTCATGCTCTGGCCTCCTTTCTGGTACGTCTTTCAACCCAAGTCAATAACAGGCTTGCGGCGGTGGTCAGGACGGCATAGAGAGCTGCGGCCATCACGTACATTTCAAACGGTTTGTATGTAGAGCCGATAAGCCGTTGGGCGGTCAGTGTCAGCTCGACAAGGGTAATGGTGGAAACCAGTGAGGTATCTTTGATGAGGATGACGAAGTTGTTGCCGAGGGGGGGAATAATGATACGCAGCGCCTGCGGCAGGATGATCTTGCGCATGGAGAGTGCACCGCTCATGCCGAGGGAACGGGCGGCCTCGGTTTGCCCTTTGGGAACCGAGATAATGCCGCCTCGAATTGTTTCGGCATTATAAGCCCCCACATTGAGTGCAAGTCCCAGTACTCCTGAAGCGAACGGGCCTAGATCAATACCCATCTGGGGAAACCCGAAATAGATGATAAAGAGCTGAACCAGCAGCGGGGTGGATCGGATCAGCCAGATGTAAAACATCGCAGGCCATCGCAGGAACGGGTTGGCGGCAAGTTTACAGAGTGCCGCCACAAGTCCGAAAATCAGGCCCAAAACCAGTGACAGTATGGAGATCTTCAGGGTAAGGATGGCCCCTTTGGCCAGAAAAGGAAAGTAATGGATGATAATTGTCCAATCAAGCATATAGACGTCCTCTGGAGCTATCGCTAACGAATGAGAGGCAGAACTTTAGGGTTCCGCACATGGAATCAGACACTGCTCTCCAAACCGCAATGTGGCTCGGAAGAGGTGTGGTACACGGTTATGCCGGACAGCATGAAACGGAAAAAGATCTGCCCCTGTGGCTTTGCGCGGAAATCTGTGCAATACCGATGGCATTGCCCGGATTTCCGGAAAGCCTGAATTAAAAAATGGAATCAGCGAACGTCGATACCAAGCCACTTCATGGAGATGTCATGATATGAGCCGTCTTCTTTCATTGCGGCAAGGGCAGTATCGACAGCTTTTTTCAAGTCGGTATTTCCCTTACGCATGGCGATTCCCATTTTCTCTTCGTAAAGCAGGTCTCCGGCCAGATCGATCGGCATGTCGTTTTTCTTGATTGCCAGCGCGCCGACAATTCTGTCGGTGATGAAGCCGTCAATGCGGCCTGTGGAGACCTCAAGAATCATGTCCGGTACACCTTTGTAGGTACGGATATCCACGTTCGGGATGTTCTCACGAACCCATTTCTCATATGTCGTTCCGAGGGTCACACCGACTTTTTTTCCATCCAGATCAGCTACGGATGTCAGCGCGGATCCTTTTTTTACGAAAAGCTGGGCACCGGAACGGTAGTAAGGATCAGAAAAATCGATGGACTTCAGGCGCTCTTCGGTAATAGCCATGCTGCCACAAATCAGTTCATATTTGTTGGCGAGGAGACCGGCGATGATGCCGTCCCAGGCGGTGCTTACCGGTGTTCCTTTAACATCGATTCTCTTGGCTATCTCATTGCCGATCTCCACATCGAAACCGGTCAGATGGTTCTGGTCGTCAACGAAGTTGAAGGGTGGATACTGGCCGCTCATGGCCATGGTGATTTCGCCTTTCTCCTGAACAACCTTCAGGTCGTCGCTGGCAACGGCGGTGCCGGTACACAAAAACAGGGCAAACAGGCCGAGTCCTATAGTCTGTCTCAGTTTCATTGTTACTCTCCTCCTTTTTATCATGCGGTTCCTGGTGGGGATGACCGGGAGGTATTTCCCGGTCATGGTTTTGGGGGATTATCTCCCGTTATTCGCCGGTGAAGCCAGCGTTCTTGAGACACTTTTGAGGGTGTCGTCGAGCCTGTTGAGTATTTCGTCGATCTGGGGTGCGGTGGTTATCAGGGGTGGCGCGATGAGGGTATGGTCTCCGGCGATTCCATTGATGGAACGCCGCGGGTAGATGATCAGGCCCCTTTGAAAAGCTTCTCGAGTCATTAAATTGCCCACATCCTTTTCGTTGGCGAAAGGGGCGGCTGTTGCCCTGTCCTCAACAAACTCAAGCGCAGTGAGCAAACCTCTGCCCCTGACCTGGCCGATTACCGGATAGTCCTTGGCGAGGCGGTGGAGCCCGTCGAGCAGTCTCGTACCCATGGCGGCAGAGTTTGCCACCAACTGATCGTCCAGAATACGGTTCAGTACAGCCAGTCCCACGGCGCAGGCCATGGGGTTGCCCGCGTAGGTGTGACCATGTGGAAATCCGCCACCATCGAGTACTGATTCAACAATGGAGTTACGGCTGATTATTGCTCCCAGCGGATAGTATCCGGATGCCATCCCTTTGGAGAGAGCGACGATATCCGGCTCTAGGTTCCAGTGTTCGGAGGCGAAGAGTTTGCCGGTCCGACCAAAGCCGGTCATCACTTCGTCGAGAATGAGCAGAATTCCGTATTTGTCGCAGATTTCTCTGATAATCCCAAAATATTCCTCGGGAGGCACCAAGGCACCGGTGCTGGCACCGCCAATGGGTTCAGCGATAAAGCCTGCCACGTTTTCCTCACCCTGCTCGCGGATAGTGGTCTCCAGGGCCATGGCACAGGCCACTTCACACTCGGGGTATGTCAGGCCGTATTGACAGCGGTAGCAATATGGAGCGGGGATTTTGGGCGGTGATTTGAGCAGGGGCCGGTAGGGCATCTCAAGCGGGGCGTAACTGGTACAGGAGAGCGCTCCAAGGGTGGAGCCGTGATAGGAGGGGGCGCGGCTGATGAGCAGATGGCGGCTTCCCTCGCCCCGGCTGTAGAAATAGCTTCGAGCAAGTTTGATTGCAGATTCAACAGCTTCAGAACCGCCAGAGACATAAAAAACTTTATCAAGCAGAGGCGGGGAATGAGCAACGATCTTACTGGCCAGGTCGACAGCCGGACGGTTTTCGAACTGGGTCCGGTAGGTGAAGAACGTCGATTTTGCCTGTTCGTTGACGGCTTCGAGTATCTTTTCGTCTCCGTGGCCGATATTGCAGATAATAGCACCGGAGGCGGCATCTATGTATTCCTTGTCGGAGTCATCCCAGATATAAATCCCCCTGGCCCGTGAAACCATCGGGGTTACGGAGTTGGTCTGGTAAAAGAGTGGGTTGTCTGTTGTGTTCGTCATGTGCTGCCGCTCTGTGTTGAGGTCGTTTGTGGCTTCTGTTTCTTGCGGGGGATGCAGCAATATTATATTCAGCTCATTCGAGCGGGATAGTGGCGGATATCTGCTCTGCCAGCTCAACCACCATCGGGGCGTATTGCATTTCAAGATCTTCCGGACTGCGCTGAAGTATCGAAAAATCAAAGGAGACGGCACCAATTCCCTTGCCGGAGTGCGGGTTGTAAAGAGGCGCACCTATGGCGATAAGTCCCGGCAGATATTCTTCGTTGGTTACAGCGTATCTGCGGACTTTGGCGAGTAAGAGCTGGCGCTTGAGAGTATCACGGTCCGTTATGGTCTTTTTCGTTTTGGCCGTTAAGTCAAGCTGGGCCAGTCTTTCATCCAGCTCCTGCTGGGGGATGGTTGAGAGATATGCTTTGCCCAGGGCAGTGTTGTGCAGGGAATTTTTAGTAAAATCGGGAAGACTGTATGTAAGGGTGTCAGCAGCCTCCCGGTGGTAAATTCGCATCATGTCATTATCCACCGAGAGTGCCACATCTATCGTTACGTTATATTTTTTATGAACCGCATCAACAAGTGTCTGGATCAGACGTTTGTGGTCGGTTGCTTTCATCAGGTTGTTACAGAAGGCCAGGCAGAAGATAGTTGGCCTGATGACCTTTGTTGAATGATCCTTTTCCAGATATCCCATCTCTACAAGAGTGTTGATGTACCTGTAGGTCGAAGTCATGTTAAGACCGGTGATATTGGCAATTTCAGTCTGGGAAAGGGCCGGCCGTTCACGATTGAACAACGAGAGGATTTTGAGTCCTTTCTCCAGAGATTTTGAAAAATATGATTGGGCTTTGGTCATGAATTCCTCGTAATTACTAAAATAGTAAATGAATTGCTATAATAGTTAAGTTAGCGGCTATAAGGTTGAACTGTCAAGGGAAAATGTCCTGCTACAAATTTGTAACTGGTTGAAAAAGCGTCGAATGGCGCGGGTGGGTAAGGCATTGCGCAGATTCATGGGAGGAAAAAAAGTGAAAAAGAATGAATTATCACAAGTTATTACAAATACGTAAAAGCAAGGGTGTGAACAACTGCCATAGCGCTTCGCTGAGAGGAATAAACAGATTAAAAAAGTCAGAATTAAGGGAGGATATGTTCCATCTGTAAAGGGCCGGGGTGGACCTTTTTGATTGTGCAGCCGGCAACCGATGACTGGTTATCCGGAAAATCGATCTATTTCAATAAAACCTGAACTCGGTTGGGATAAGGGGGTGGCGCGATGTTATTTTGTCAGGTTTGCTGCCAGAGGGCAAAGAACTGACCGGCACTCTCCGGAACATCAAGAGATCGTTTGCCCTGGGTGCCACAAGGAACAAGATAAGCTTTAAGTAGCCGCTTTGGCTTAAACATCTTTTCCTATTGCAATACGTTCAAAAAGAGACATGTTTTTGACTGAATAAAACAAAAGCTTGATCTTCTGATATTTTTGGGCGGGAGCAGATGGTGAAGAGACGGATATTTCCCTTGCTATTTACCGCCACACTCTTTACGATGCCGCTCCCTTAAAAGTTATATAAGAAAAACCGAAGTAAAAAAATCGCAAGCGGGCATGCACCTGGTTTAGGTGCATGCCCGCTTTTGGTTGTAATGCACAGGAAGAAAGTATGATGTTTGGATTAAAAGCTGGTTCGTTGGACGTAAAGAATGAAATAACCTCAGGAATCACGGTGGCACTGGCGCTGGTTCCAGAAGCGGTGGCCTTTGCCTTTGTGGCGGGTGTCGACCCCTTGGTTGGCCTGTATGCGGCATTTATGGTAGGTCTTGTAACCTCGATTATGGGTGGTCGTCCCGGCATGATTTCGGGCGCTACCGGAGCACTGGCGGTGGTGATGGTATCGCTGGTGAAAGAGGGTAATGAGAGGGGGCTTGCCATGGCGGAGCCTATCGCGAATATGGGGCTGCAATACCTTTTCGCTACTGTAATTGTCATGGGCCTGATTCAGGCGCTGGCCGGCTACTTTCAGCTTGGTAAGTTTATCAGGCTGGTACCGCATCCGGTGATGCTGGGCTTTGTAAATGGCCTGGCAATTGTTATTTTTCTTTCCCAGCTCAGCATGTTCAAATCGACAGGGGTCGATGGCCTCAGCTGGTTGCAGGGAACGAATTTAGCTGTCATGGCCGCGTTGGTGCTGCTGACAATGTCTATCATGTTCTTTCTGCCGAAAATAACGAAAAAGGTGCCGGCCGGGCTTACTGCGATCCTCGTGGTTACGGCCATCACCCTGGTCTTAAAGCTCGATGTTGCCACTGTTGGTTCCTTCATCCGTGATGGTGGCGGCGAGGGGCTGAAGGGCGGTTTACCTACCTTTCAAACCGAGATATTCACCCAGCTGCCCTGGAACTGGGAGACGCTCTCCTTCATCCTGCCCTATGCCTTTATCCTGGCAATGATCGGTCTGATAGAGTCCCTTTTGACCTTAAACCTTATCGATGAGATTACAGAGACCCGGGGCAACAGCAACAAGGAATGTCTGGCTCAGGGTACAGCAAACATCGTCACCGGCCTGTTCGGCGGAATGGGCGGCTGCGCAATGATCGGCCAGTCGATGATCAATGTGAACTCTGGCGCACGGGCAAGGTTATCCGGTATCGTGGCGGCGCTCGGTTTGCTCTTTTTCGTGCTCTTTGGCTCAGCATATATCGAAATCGTACCCATTGCGGCATTGACGGGTATCATGTTCATGGTGGTGATTGGTACCTTTGCCTGGAGTAGCCTTAGAATTATGCACAAGATCCCTAAATCGGATGCCCTGGTGCTGGTCACCGTATCTGCGTTAACGGTGGTTTTTGATCTGGCTGTGGCGGTTCTGGTCGGTGTAATAATGTCTGCACTGGTGTTTTCATGGGAGAGTGCAATTCGCATTCGTGCCAGAAAGGGAGCCAAGGCCGATGGTACCAAGGTCTACGAGATCTGGGGGCCGCTCTTTTTTGGTTCGACTGCAATGTTTGCCTCCAAGTTTGATTTCAAAGGGGACCCTGAGAAAATCGAGATTGATTTCATAGAATCAAGAGTTTCAGATCATTCAGGTGTTGAGGCGATCTCCAACATCGTCAGCAGATACCAGAAAGAGGGTAAGAGTGTGGCCTTGAAGCACCTCAGCGACGATAGTAAAAAACTGCTTAGGAAAATCGACCCGAAATATGAGAGAATAATTGTGGAAGAGGTTGATGACCCACGCTACCATGTAGTGGCAGACCCAACCCTCTTCGACAGACCCTAAGATATGTGAGATAGAGAGTCAGCAGTTCTGAATGTATCGGGCATTCAATGGTAGCGAGGTTTATGCTTGACTCGTATCGGGGTAATGCGGTATAAAATGCTGCTACGCCGGAGTGGTGAAACTGGTAGACGCACTGGACTCAAAATCCAGCGGGGGCGACCCCGTGTCGGTTCGATTCCGACCTCCGGCACCAAGACATAATGGGCGGAACTTCAGGTACTACTTGGAGTTTCGCCTTTTTTGTTTCCCTTCATGCTGCTGTAGGCAGGTTTAAGTAGTAGGTTCACAGTAGGCTTCCTTGTGAACATGCTTTAAGTCAACTCCTGACTCAGATTCTTCATTAACACCCCTGTTGTTTCCTGTCAATGTGGCGGGATTACCATGAACTATCTGAAAGGAAGTTTGGAGAAGGAGTAAAACAGATGCAGAGACAGACACCACAAATGTACACCCGTTGCTTTCCACATAAGGTTCATCGTCGCAATGACCCCGAGCACAGTTGATTAGGTATTACATTACCAAAGTGGTTACGCTGAGCCTCGACATCTGAGTCCTGAACTGATAGTAGAAAACTTAATGCTCCTGCTACCAGCTCAGATAAGTGCCTTTTCTCTTAAAGGAAATAAAGAACCCTAAGTGTTCCTCCCAACAGGCTATTGCGCTCCAGCCTTAATCAAGCTTCTGCCCGATGACATCCAAGGTATGCTGGGGTCAGCTATGAGTTCTGACATAACACGCCTCCTATGCGATTTAGACATGGTGGCTAGCTCTGGAACCAGACTACTCAGTGCCTTGCTAGATATCTTGCTGATGTTGTCAGGTAGTGTAGCAAGCTTATCGACAATTCTCTTCTGAACCTTACCTTTCATTGTCCGAGGTTGAAGGACATCCGAGTTGTACAGCCTGAAGTCGGCATCCGGTAGGACATGGTTCAGGTGGCCACTCAGCGATTCATTTGGGTAGGTGTAATAGACGTTCACAGCACCAGCCTTGTCGTTCTTAATCCTTCGAGAAGCACATCGGTTCATGCCCTGATGTACAGCCTGTGCCTGCAACCCTCGCAAAACCTTGGTCACTTCCCCAGCGTTCAGCGTTGAGCTGTGGTCTCTTAATTGTCCTATGGTTTTGCTGATATACGCACCATCATTCTGGAAGAGAACCCCAACGAAAAGCGCTACAGTACAATGGGCGTACTTGTTTGATGCTGTCTCGTTGCCGTGGGTCAGCCAGTTGAATCTGTTCCTACCATCGAGTTGCTCCTGAATGTCTATACCATTCTCCGTCAGATACTCTTCGATGGCCTGCCGATGGTTCAACTCACCGTTCCTGTGCTTGTAGGTAAACAACAGGATTGATTCTGATGGATGTTTCCTGATTATCTCAAGGATTGCTGATTTGAGTTTTTCCCCGTTGAGGGCCTTCTCTGTGGCAGCTCGCCCAGCCTTGTGGTCAATCCGATGAACAACCGTGTCAAGATAGGTAACTGGTATCTCAGGGAAGTTCTCAGGCTTGTATATTGACTCATCGAGCTTCATCAATTCGTTTATCTCAGCAGATGCATCAAGCACAACCACATTCTGTAGCTCATCTGGTACAACCACTTCATAGCTGATGACCAGCTCAGTGTTGTTTGCGATGTGAACAGACATGTCGTGGTCAGTTACCTCGACCATCGCAACAAGAGTTTCCATCGCCGTTTTATAGGCAAGGTGGCGCTCCTTCTGGATGACTCGCTTAATGTCTTCAAGTGCAATGTCTGCTTCCCAGATTGGAAGACGCAGTACTGACTTTTCTCCGGTCTCCTTTTGCTCAGCGATGTTCTTCTCAATTGAAGCAACACAGTCTTCGACAAAACGAACAGTCTCCGGTCGAACTCCATGCTGTTTACTGGCATCCCTGAAAGCAGCCACCCCAAGGTTCAAGTCCTTCATGTTGAAATACTTTGCGTTTGTGGATATCAGAGATTCGTCCCAGATGATGAACGTACGCTCTGTGAGTTGCTCGTTTATCTTCTGACCAATCACTTTGTTGTGCGTCGCAAGCAGTATTGGTCTATCCGTAATGAACGCACCGTCTTGACCAATAGTAGCTGGGTGGGTAGCATTTTCATCGTGATGAATCATGGATATCAGCTCTTTTGCTACACCCGCTTTCAGCAGTTCCTCATAGATATCAATAGTTTGCTGGACCCGAGCTGCTGCTACTGCAACAGTGAACCCATTGTTACCGAGCATCTTCTTTTTCTCCGCTGTCTTCAGCAAAGCCACTATGGATGTTGTTTTACCAAATCCGGTGGGGAGTGGTGCTGCAATCCTTCCAGCAAGTAATCCTTGTGCTAAACCTGCATAGAGTAACATCAGGCTTGCCAGTACCCTTTTCTGGCCCTCTGATATCTGGTTACCATAATCGTGGAGCATGTGGACGAGTTCAGTGCATCCTTCATCGGCGAGTTCTTTGTATTGGCTACTCAACTCATCTGCGTCTGGTACTCTGATAGTCCGTTCCTCTTTGCTGTCCAGAGCACGCTCCAGTTCGCCAAGCAGCCAGCTTTCAGGATTGTCCTTCTCTAATGCCTTTTCACCAATAGGGTTAGACAGGAACACGCTGACGATTTCTGCGTAGTTATACCGGTTGTCAACCATCCTGTGCATGACCCAATGGATTGCTTCAGAACGTCCGCCTTCAGGCACGCTGGTCAGGATTGTCCGCTTGGTTGTTAAATCGAGCCTACTAAGGTCAACATCAGGTAATTCCTTGATTGTGTATACCTTACAGCAAGGCGTGTTGTTCCCCCCTCTGGACAGGTCAGCCAGCCAATCTGGCGCAGTCACCATCGGTACATTCTTCACGATTTCATACAATGAGCCGTCAGGGTGTACTGAACCTGGGGCCACGACATAGCCGACGTCTGCTCGTATATCAAAACCAAATGGCTTCCGTGAGCGTAGCCTGTAGCTATCTCCATCAGGCCGCCCGTAATAGTAGTGGAACCCCTTGCTTGTCTTTACGGTGAGCGTTTCTGGTACTTCGCCAATAGCTGCTTGCTCGAAAAGCTCAATATCGTCGACATCAAGCACGATGATATCGCTAGTGATGACTGCTGCATTGTCGTCTGGCTGGAATCCGATGTCAGCATAGGGCCTGTACTGGAGGTGACCCCATTTCCCTGCTGGCTTCTTGCTTCTGGGCGGTAGTTTCATCATGGTCAGTTCCATGTCGTCAGCTAAATGTTTCCAAACTTCTTGTTTCTGCATTGTTACTTTCCTCACGTTTTGAGGTTGATAAGAAAACGCACATATTCTGTTCAGCTCACTGCGAGCTTCGACAACAGCGCTGAGACGTACATGCGACAGCGTTCTATGCGTCTGGGTTGGTGGAATCCTCACGAATGCGATGAACGCAAAGAGAAACCCTGAAGGTTGTACGTGGTGTACCGAGCGTGAGGAACTCGGTGTAGCACCCTTCAGGGCTTCATTGGGTGTTTTGCTTTTTTACCTTCTATAAGTGGGGAGTCAGAATCCGCTCTTTCTAGGGTGCGTAGTCATAAATCTCGTTAACAAATGAACAAATGTTAACAAGTTTGTTATTGCAAATAAGCACAATATATTAGGTGGATAGTTGGAGAATGCGAATGTTGGGCAGAAAATACTTGTTGCGACATGTTAAGAAAAGCCGCTATATGCTTCAAAACTTAACAAGATTTTCGAGGAGGGAGAATGCAAGACAGCGAGAATAACAAGACCCGTAAGAAAGCAGCGAAGGTCGAACCAATTACAGACCTGAAAGATATCCAGACCATCAAGAAACTGCTGAAGGACAAACCTCGTGACTACTGCCTGTTCGTTCTCGGCATCAACACGAATCTGAGAGCATCGGATCTGAGAAGAATCAAAGTCGGGCAAGTTGAAAGTGCAACTGAAGGAACTGAGCTGGTACTGAATGAGCAGAAAACGAAGAAGGAGAGAAGGATAACCCTGAACAGGGCGGCATGTGAGGCAATACACACGTTGCTGGCTGCTTCAGATTTGCAATCAGAAGATGACCTGTTCACAAGTCAGCGTGGGACACTCACGGTGCAGTCTATCCACCGCTTGGTTAAGTCATGGTGTCGGGAGATAAACCTCAAGGGCAATTATGGCAGTCATACTCTCCGCAAAACTTTCGGTTATCACCAGCGTGTTCAACTCAACACTTCTATCGCTGAGTTGATGGTTATGTTCAATCACTCGACCCAGAAGCAGACATTAGATTATCTGTGCATCCAGCCAAGTGAAATTGAGGAGGCATATCTGAAATTGTGTCTATAGGCAGGTGCTAGTTTGTGAAGGCATCAGGGCTACCCATAAGAAGGACTTTAGGTTCGGCGCCAAGGCCATGCTGCCGGATGAACAGGTGGCTGAAATCAAGGAGAGGCTCGTTCAGGGTGAGCAGAAGAAGGCACATGCAGTAGGGTACGGAGTGTTAAGGTAGACTTTGTATACCGCACTGAGTCTTGAGGCCGGGATTAGCGGTAGTGAATTGAGGGAGGCGCTTGATGTGTTCCCTTCTGATTTGGCAGGGTGTTAACTCTGGATAGAACGAATGGCGGGTACACGGGGACAATAGCGGAAAGTGCCCTTATCGATATACCTTCTCAGATTGTTTTTAGCAGAAGTTGTGATGTAATCTCAAACTATTATATTTATGAGAAGAGGAATTCATATGGCAATTTATAGAGAATGGTAGTACTGGTCAGATCAGTGTTTCCTGTTGCTATTTGTATGTAACTTTTATATACCTGTTATGCACTTTTGTGTTGACAATGATGTCTCAATTGATATAGTTAACTCAACTGTGCCCAGTCCCCTGATTAATTTCACGGCTGGGCCTTCTTGTTTTTACCCCCTTCGATGACAACCTGCACCTGTCTGACAAAACCCCACAAAGAACATGTAGAGCTCGTCCATTTGCTCCAAAAGCGGGGAATGGAAATCTGTGATAAAGATAGAGCTATAAGGAAGTTATCCCAGATTGGTTACTATCGACTAAGTGGATTCTGGTATCCGTGTCGAAAGCCTTTGACCGAGGCAGATGGGGTTACCTATTCGAAAGACCCTGTCACGAAAATGCCTATTCGGTCCGACCTTTTTCAGGAGAATGTCCGGTTTGATGATATTACAGACCTTTATTTGTTTGATAAGAAATTAAGGCAATTGCTCCTCAATGCAATTGAGAGGGTAGAAATACACATCAGGTCTGTGATTGCCCATGAACTTGGAAGGCTGGACCCACTTGCGTATAAGAGTGAGTGCTATATCAATCCCAATGTAATGAAAGAGAAGAAAAGGCCAGATGGGAGTAAATATACAATTTGGGGAGACTGGGTTGAAAAGCAAAATGGGATGATACAGAGCAGTACTGTAGACTGTATTAAATGGCATAAGAAAAGAGGAAAGGAAATTCCCTTCTGGGTAGTTATTGAGTGCTGGGATTTTGGACTGATGTCCAAGTATTTTCAGAATCTAAAGAGGACCTATCAAGAACTTGTATGTAAGCATTTTGGCCTAGACAATCCGAAAACGTTTCGGAGTTGGTTGACAGAGCTTAACAACTTAAGGAATAGCTGTGCGCATCATTCTAGGGTTTGGAACCTGAAAATGGCCAATGCTATCTCGACTAAAGGCACAGAGGGCATTCCATATTTTCAGAGGCTTAACCTTTCATCGGATGCACGTGAGAGGATTTATGCTCATATAGCTGTGTTGTGGTATCTAGTACAGATGATTGGTCCCAGTTCAGACTGGATTGGTAGAGTAGCAGATCTAATCGATTGTAAGCCACGCATAAACAGCTGTCCATATACCGCTATGGGATTTCAAAGTAATAAGGGATTTCCCAGGCATAAGTTTGCGTATTTTGACGGTGCCAATAGCTCTTGCCCCTTAGCTTTTTGCAGTATCTTGAATAGAATATGGTTGAGTTGCAAGAAGACCGTGTGAGGAGGTGAGTCAACGATACGTGGTTCGCTCCAACCACCTCCGCCATATCAATTTCAGAGAGTATGGAACCCGCCCTTCGGGGGATAATCAGCGTGGAGCACTGTTGATATGGATTCACAGATTTTTTTGCTGGGGAAAAGAGCTTGAGGGAGCAGCGTTGGTTAGCTACTCCCCATTTATCAGTTTGTACCTTTTGCAGCGTGCTTATTCATAGTAGATTATCCGATACACCTATTTACTCCGGGCTCCGCGGAGAATTAATAGACCACTCGCTCCAATGCCTGTTTCATGACCGCCAGGTTCTCCCGTGAATCCCTCTGAATGTACTGAGCTGTGATATCGTTGCTCTTGTGGTTCAGGAGGCGTTTAACCATCAAGAAGTCTAAGCCGACCTCAGAAGCCCTTGTAGCGAACGTCCTGCGCAAATCATGGCATCTGAAGTCAATGCCTAAGGTTTTCGACAATCGCCTTACTGTGGGCCTCTCATCGCCTATATGAGTGTCCTGCTTTTGGGGAGATGGGAAGATAAACTCTGTGTCATTTTCTGCCCTTCTCAGGATATCACTGATGGGCTTTGTGACGGGGATGAGATGTGGTCGGCTATTCTTGGTGTCCTTGATGAAGAGGCATGGGATGCCGTTGACTTCTTGTATATCGGCCCATGTCAGCTTCAATGCTTCGTTCTTCCTGAGTCCTGTGTGCAGGATGAGTTGAACGGCCAGAACCATCGGATGATGCTCATGGCTGGTCAACTCGATGAGTTGCTTGGCTTGACAGGCGTTAAGGTAAACATCTCGTTTCACCATACTGCGGTTAACCCGTTTCAGCTTCAGGACATCAACGGGATTGTTATCGATGAGTTCATCGGCTTTGGCGTAGTTCATCAAGGCTGACAGTATCCTCATGGTCTTTGTAGCTTGGGAATACGTTGGCTTCCCACCGTGTACCCCCTTGTCTCTGATTTGGTAGAAGCGCTTTTCGACCATGTCCTTTGTGATAGCGACTACAGGCTTATCCAGCCAATCTTTGAGGTAGAAGCTGACGACATGAGTGTGGTTCTTCAAGGTACTAGGTTTGAGTTGAACTTTGGAGGTGTAGGTTTTGAAGAGCTTGGCAAGGGTGTATTGCTGCTTGGTTAAAGCTTGGAGCTGCCCTGTATGGACTTGGTTTAAGAAGTGTATAGCTTCCTTTTCCGCTTCGGGTACTGAGAGCGCAGGAAATGAACCGAGGGTTTTCCTGTAGTTGACACCTTGGCGTTTTGTCTCTGCGATGAACTTGATGCTGCCCGATGGATTGACCTTGATGCCAAATCCTCGAAGGGTAGTAGACCGGATGAAGAATGCTTTTGACTTAGGTTCGAGTTTTTTCAGCAGGTTGAGGGTGATATTGCGTCTCATTTTAGTAGGCTCCTAGTAGGCCTACAGTAGCTTTTGAGGGCGAAACAGTGGTCAACTATGGTAGTTGATGAGCCTTGTGTCCACAGCTTTAAATACCCGTACTTCAGGGGTAATGCGGTATAAAATGCTGCTACGCCGGAGTGGTGAAACTGGTAGACGCACTGGACTCAAAATCCAGCGGGGGCGACCCCGTGTCGGTTCGATTCCGACCTCCGCACCAAATTAGAAAAGCCGCAATCTCAATTGTTTGAGATTGCGGCTTTTTTGTTTTTAGGGGTGTTGTTGTAATTGCTGTCAGTCTGGTTATTGCAGATCCCAAGCTTTTTCCTTTGTTAACATCTTAATAACCTAAAGGAACTTGTAATAACTACCTCTATTGGAGACAGAAAAGGGGAGGGGAAATTGTTTAATTTTTTTCTTACTATTTTAGGTGCCTAAAACCGTGGTCTGTCCCCAATAGTTTTTATGGAAGGGCTGGCCGCAGAAATGAGGCGGCTGGAAATAGCCGAGGAGTTGGGAAAGCTCAGAGAGAAAATTTAGGCAGGAAAGGATTAATTTTCTTAACTGAAAGACACAAATCCAACAAAAAAAACTACTTATACCTATTGAATAATCGGTAAAGTTGCTGTTTATTGTCAGGGTCTTTATGTAGCATTTTCAGCATTGTAAGAGATGTATTGCAACACGGATGTACACTGTATCACCAAAATCAGGAGTACAACTCATGCAGCACATACACGGCAGCAGAAATTTTACAGCGGGCGGCAACATCAGCGTATCCCACCCCAAAGCACCACCCCTATCCGACCAGGTCAGCACCAAAGACATCATCCGACTGCAAGCAGTGCAGATAACCCTGCTCGGAATCCTCACTCTACTCACCGCAGTCCAATACGTTCAAAACAAGCACCTCAAAAGCGAGATCGACGAGATGCGCCATCTCTCATATCGGACGGAGGCTATGCTGCGTGAGGATGGGCAGTGAATGGGAACAATATCCAAGCCATCATTCTGTATAGTCCACAAGTTGAATGTTTTGCAAAATGTATAATCGCTTGTTAGGTCTTTAAAAAGGTAATCAAATGAAAATACTAGGAATTAGAACTGCACCCACACAATTACGGTACGCTTTAATTACGAAGGAAAATGATGATCTAATTCTTTTAAACGCCGACTCTGAAAGTTTGATAAAAGTTCCTGTTTCGATTGAAGAGTATAGCGACATGATTGCTTGGCAAAAAGAAGAAGTAGATCGAATAATTCGTCAAAATAGCGATATTGTAAAAGTTGTTCTAAAAATAGCTGAATACGGAAGAACAGACACTAAATCTAATCGGTTGGGATCATATTTTGATGCAGCTGTAATTTTAGCGACAAAGTCCGCTAACATTCCAATTGAAAGTAAATTGTACAGCCAACTAGGAACAACGAGATCAAAGGTCAAAGGGCATGCAGAATCACGGGTTGGAAGGACAACAAAATACTGGAATGAGCAAATAGCTGATGGAGTAATCGCAGCGTGGTCAGCAAGAGGTGAACTGTGAGCCTTAACATTACGCTAAAGGCGGGTGATAGCCTATATAAATATCAACTTATTCGAAAAATAGGAGGAGGAAATTTTGGTGAAGTATGGCTTGCCAATGATGTAACAATTTCAAGAAAAATAGCTGTAAAAATTCTTGATGAGAGTATGGCACCAGTTGCTGAAAATTTAAAAGAGGCTCAACTTGGAAATCGATTAAACCATAGTAATGTTGTTCATGTACACTATGCTGATGTGGTGGATGTAAATGGCCACAATATTGTAATAATAGCTATGGATTACCACCCCAGTGGTTCTGTTGTTGGTCAGCTCAACTCATCAAATTTTTTATCTATAATATCAAGTGTTAGTCTGGCAATTGATATTCTAAGAGGGTTAGAGTACTTGCACGAGCAAAGTTTATATCATAATGATATCAAGCCATCAAACATTCTTATAGGACCACGTGGGGAAGGAATACTCACTGATTATGGGATAACAGGAATTTCAGTCGATTCGCAACCAACCCAAGCACCTAACGCCTATATTTTACATAGAGCCCCAGAGACAACAACAAGTAACACAATTTCAATCCAAACAGATGTATATCAAGTTGGTCTAACCTTGTTCAGATTGATGAATGGCATTGGACTGATAAGAGATATTCAACAATCTGTTGGTAATACACAATTTGAGCTACTTAAAAGCCAAAATAAAATTCCAAATGAGAAAGACTATCTTCTATTTATTCCGAACAATATTAAAAAAATAATTAAAACTGCAACAAATGCAAATACAAAAGAAAGATACCAGTCCGCATTGGAAATGCGAAGAGCTCTAGAAGCAATAGCAATTCACGGTTATTGGACAACTGATTCGAAAGGGAATTTCGTGGGGCATTTTAATAATCAAGTGTTTCGATATGAAATTACAAAAGATTATAGAGGATTTTGTTTCTTACCTTATAGAAAAAGATTGGCGACGAATAGAGAAACAAAAGTTGCAAGAATGGCTGGGAGAAATTTAACAAAAAGAGAATGTACTAAATTGATAAAAAAATTTATGCTTAACGTTGTTGAAGGAAATATTTGATGGAACCTACCATTCCACTGGTTTTCGTAAACAACGCGAAACCAGTGAATTATACTCAGCTATAAGGTGCTCTTGTGGATGAACCTCAAAGATATAAATCAGATGATTATGCGAAAGAAGTACAAAGATTCATATTCCCAATTTATTATAAGGATTCTCTTGGGAACATTCATTTTTCCTCAACAATGACATTTGTTACATACGAAAATCAATATTTCTGCCTCTTAGCTTATCACTCTCTTCCCAAAGGTCAAAAGAACATTGATGGTCTTGGTTATTTTGTTACTGAAGGGGATTTTATAGAACTTGAAAATGATGTTACTTCGTATGATATTTGTCAGGAACACGATATGGTCACCTGCTTATTGAAAGAAAAATATACTGACAAAAATTTTTTTCAATTAGATGTTGAGAGTGTAAAGCAAGAATCTGTAAGCTGGGCTGGCTTTCCACAAAAAAAGGCTGTTACTCAGTATCATCGTTCAAAAGATTTAAAGCAGGAAATCGAGCAATCGTTGTCTTCAAAGGAGGATGGCATTCCTTTTTCAAGCATTGCAAATTTTTTAATAGCTAACGGTGAATTAAAATTAACCTCAAAGACTATAGTATCAGTCGGTATAGAAAACAAGAATGTAACATATCGCAATGAAGGCTTCAAAAAGCAAGCCTATTCATTTAGGGGTATGAGTGGTGGTGCAATCTTTGTTCGCTCAATTTCTCGAGATCCAGCAACCATTGAAAATAACTTTGTTGGCATTGGTCTAAGTTACAGGAAAAATACACTAGAAGGAGTTTCAAAAAGCAAAGTCACAGATGTGATAAAAGGACTCCTACAGAAAAGGTAACCTGTTGTTTAATATGGAAATTGGAACTGATTTTTAAATTGGGTACAGACCCTAAGTCTAGGCTAGCAGTCAGAAGCTTGTTAGATTAATTGAGTATGCAGGTTAAATATATCTTGTGAAGTTCCTTATTGATACCAATATATTTATTCCACTTGAGCCAACATCAATTGCTGATCTTGAGGCAAACACAGATCCTGCTCTTGAGTTTGATCAATTATGCTCGAAAGCAGGCTGTGAAATTTTTATATAAAAAAGGGGACAGACCACGATATTGGTTGTGCCTTTCCTGTTTAATATGTTTAAGGTAGCCTATGCCTAGACGACCACGAATCATACTTCCTGAAGTCCCTCTACACATCATCCAGCGTGGCAATAATCGTCAAGCCTGTTTTTTTGCTGATGAAGACTATTGTTTTTATCTCGATTGGTTACAGGAATATTCCCGTAAATCAGGCTGTGCCATACACGCTTATGTTTTGATGACGAATCATAAAATAGGGGACATCCCCGATAGTTGTATAGTTAATATCTCGGAGTCTCGTCCCTCGCTTTCCGGAGGATAATTTTTCGAATTTAACGAAGATATGGGGGGAAAGGGCATTCTCGGACAGCCTCCTAGCAGAAAGCTGCCTCTTTCTGCATTTATGAACACACTACTACGCTACCCCTCTACAATCTCCTGTCAGACTGCCTGACCGGCCGTAGAACGGCCCACGAAAGACATCTGAGCGTCACCTGTTGATGAGATATAAAAGATAATAATTCTGAATAATTTTGAATCGTGCTTATATTTTAAACTTTACAACTGACAAAGGAGTAAATTATGCAAAAAGGAGACAATGTTATCACTGACCACCCCGATAGCAGGTCAAGGCAGTTTGTTCGATCTTACGGTATCGTTCACGAGATCACAAAAGTGGGTGGTGTAATCATCCAAATGGCAGATGGTTCAAGGATCAAGCGGGAGTTCAACTCAGTTGCGGTATACACCCATTCGCCATCAAACTGGGATGAATTATTCAAGCAACAAAAAATCGTATTTCCCCAGCCAAAGCAGCAGATGATGACTCGCAGATCATCTCAGAATAAACGGCATATTTGATAGCAGACAAAACAAACCTCTTACGATTCACACTCGTTCCAAGGTCCTTATTGATAAGTATATTTGAAGTATTATTTGTTACAATGTGAGATTGAACATATTCATTCTGCCACAGTAGAATTTGTGAAGAACTAGAAAACGTGGCCTGTCCCGAATTGATTTCTACGCAACAGATCCTCTCGCTCAAGCCGCTCCACAATCCTGGGCTGATGCACTCGGCCTGCCTGGCCTGAAGCTCTGGTTCGTCCAGAAGCGCTTGAAAGGTTTTGGTGAGCCGACTGTCCCGGACCGTAATCTGAATACCAAACTCCTGAAGACTCGCCGGTATACTCTGGTCATAAAGAATCATTGGGTACATCTCTTTTGAACTGGGAATACATAAACAGTAGATCAACCGCTTCTTTCTATAGAAGCGGTTGATCTACTGTCATCGTTATTGTCGATTGGTACCGATCCTTTGCTCTCAGTCAGGGACCATTCTTTTTCTAATTAATCGTGAAAGACACTGCATTTGCCATGCCGTCCCAGGTGTAATCGGTTGCCGTTACCCCGGATACAGAAACGTTATAACTGCCTGTCGGAGTACCTCCTACACCTTTCTTGTTGGGAGCCTCAGTGGCCCATGACACAGAGCTGATACCATCCACATCGGTGGGGCCACTGGTCAGGGAAACGGTTACCGGCCCCACCACCGAAATATCCACCGTTGCCCCCTCTATGGGAACGCCATCGGCGTCGCTGACCGTTACATAAATCATGATCTCATCGCCCTGGAGAAAAGTCGTGGTTTCAACAAAAGTGATCTGGGTATTTTTGCCTTTGCCCGTCACCTCCAAGCGACCGATCGGTCCAAGGACAGCACTGCTGTCAAAACTCTGTCCCGGCGAAAGCGGGGTTGCACAGAGGACGTTGCTGAATTGGGACTCGCAACCCACGGTATACGAAGTGACCTTGTAACAATAGGTCTGTCCGTTGATCAGGTTCATATCCGTGAACGTGGTCGCCTTGCCGGTATCAGCGATAAACAGCTCCTTGCCCACCTGGTCGTAATACAGATTGTACCCACTATCGGGATCATTGGGGTCGAGTGCGGATGACCAGCCCAACTCCACCTGGTTGCTGGCCGCAACCGCCTGGTCAAGCACCGGTATCGGAGCATCACAGGGCAGGGGCGGCACACCTACGGAAGCTGCAGTCATCTGATAGGGTGCAGCGGACTTAAGATTCATATTCTGTTTCCAGAGCTGCCAAATGGTATTACCCCAACCGGCAAGGTTTGCAAACCATGGATCTATCTGCACGACATAGTCACCTGGCGGCAGGGTCAGATTGCCCGTACCGGTGATCTCGTCTCTTAAAAACTCGATATATTCACGGCTCGTCGTCTGGTAATACAGTGTAATATCCGCCTTGACCGCTCCGGTCGGCACAGCGACAGATACATCATCATAGCCGCCGGCATACTCGGCACTACTGTAATAATTCGGAGCATCCGCTCCCTGGTCCACCGGGGTCGACAACCTGGCGGCTGCCTCATGTATCCTGAACCCTTTGGGCGGGATACGATTATCTTTGTATCTGCCCGTGGCCAGTGCAAAGTGGAAGGATTTCTCCTCCTCGGTCAAGCTCGAGGTCGGCTTCATCTCATACACCAAACTGTCGTCGTGGATCTCCGTGGCCTCATCCAGCGGAGCAGGCCACGGCACCCCACTTTCTACCTCGGGAGCGTAAGGGTAGACAAAACCCTTGAAGGTACCGGCGACTGTATCATAGGGATTAATCTCCTGGACCAGCCCACCGGCCTCATCGTAGAAGCGGATGTTGAGGTACATGCGCCGGCCTTCCGGAAAACCCGAAATAAGCTTGTGGCCGGTCTGGTTTTGCACCTTGAAACTCAGAGTATTGCCGCTTATGGCCGCATCATTGATGGATGCCGCCAACTGCAGCTGCTGCAAGGCTCTGTTTGAACCATCAATCAGGCGAACGGGGTCGATCCCCTGGCCCTGGGTGAGATCAAGGGTCAGGATATCCGCCCCCTGGTTCAGCAGGTTTTCGTTGACCGGATCATAGCACGTTACCCCTCCATCCTGGCAGTTGGGGTCAGTGGAGGCAAGTACCGCCGTCACCCAGGCATTACCGCCAGTCAGATCGTGGATCGGCTGGCCGCTTAGAGGATGCTCCACGCTGCCGTCCGGCCTGTTCACCGCACTTCTCTGGGAGGCAGCTTTGCCAACCCCATCGCGCATATGACAGTCTTGGCATCTGGTGATGTTGTTATCCGGGTGGGAAGTGTCATAGTTTTCCGGGGCGTATGGACCGATGCCCGGGGCCCCACCCTGCAGTCCGTAGTCCGAGAGCATGAACTCGGAGAAGGTGCGCTCGACATGGTAGAAGGAAAAGGCGGAATCTGTCTCGGAAACCAGCGGACCACCCAGGTCGGCGATGGTATCCCCGGGCAGGACACCGCCATCCAGATTTGCCAGTATCGGATTGGAGACGTCATGGCAGGTACTGCACATGTATTTCGATTTATGATACCTACTATACAGCATTGGATGGCGACCGTTGGCATCGGCAAATGGGGCGCGCTTCGCCCTGTTGTCACTGAGAAAATACTGCCCTGAACCATTCTCCTGCCAATTTGCCGGAGGACTGTTTAGCGGGTCAAAAAACGGCAAACCGTCAGCTTGCAGGATGGTGCCGGACAGCAGCCTGTCTTCCTCCAGGGTGACCTGTGCCGCAGTTTCCGAGGGAGTAGTGCTGAGATTGGTTTCATCCCAGTAGCCGAGCCAGTCGGCCCCTTCACGGGAACCATTGAAGGTATCCTCAAAAAACGGATCATACATTGAGTGGCAAACATCACAGTGAACGCCATCAAAATCGCTGCTGGCCATGGCAGAGCCGTTGGTCGGACCGGACCTGCCCCCCAGCCAGCCCTGGGGAAAATGACAGCGCAGACAGATATCCGTGGCGTTGGGCCTTTCGATTGCGAATATGGAGTCTTGAGCGCTGACGGTAAGACAGGCCCAGAATAAGAAGTCTCTTGACGCCTGGGCCATCATCGAGCCCTGCCAGTTATGGCCCGGCTCCACCGCCTGATTGAAACCGCTATGACAATTGAGGCAACGAGTCGGGGCCTCGATGTCAGTAGTATTTTCAGGCGCCGGCTGGGTTCCCGGCATTCGCACCAGCGGATCTTCTTTTACCCCGATCTCAGACGGAATCGCAGCTTGCGCCCCCAAGGCCCAAGTCAAGACAGTAAATACCATCAATACCACAATCGACACTCTCACCACCTTTCCCATAGCCCCTCCTCCCTATGTGGTTGATCAGACGCAGACATCAGCCAGAGCGTTCCCAGGCACACCACACACTTGAGAAATGTCAACCCCTCCCCCTCGCTGCAAAAAGCTGATGATCTGTCTATACGTTCATCCGGACAGTATACCTTAACCCTAACACATAATATACTCCGAACAAAGCACGGCGTACTACGCCTTGGAAGCTGGCCGAGCGATTGGCCGCATCCCTCAAGCAGATTGCGTAGAAATAGGGGGCAGACCACGATATTGGTTGTGACTTTGAATATGAATCTACCCAAACTCATAAAGCTGGAAGAAGAACTGGAAAGAGAACTGGAAAAAGAGCGCAAGAAGTTGAGAAGAGAGGCCGAACGAGAACACAAACCGGAAAAGATCGCTGAAAAACTGCGCAAGCTTCAGAGGAAGGTCGATAAAGCCTACCGGAAATTTGACGAAAAGATGGATAAGGAAATCCGTCGCTACCAAGAAAAGAGAAGGGAAATTACCTGCTGAAGTCGTTGTTTTCCCGTCTCCTGGCACCAGGGTCGCAGACATTGCTTCCCTGGTGCCCCCTCCTGATACAAAGGGTCAGACCATACGATATAAACGGGCAAGACCTGTCGACCATCCAGCTCAAGCCAATCCTCTGCTTATTTCGGCATAGCCTTTAAGGTGGGAATAATTATCCAGGAAGATCTTGACCATCCGTGGGTCGAAATGTTGACCGCTTCCCTGTCTGATCTGGTCCAGCACCCGTTCTTCCGGCCAGGCCTTTTTGTACACCCTCGGATGAATCAGCGCATCCCACACATCGATCACCGCAAAAATCCGTGCCTCAAAGGGAATCTCGTCACCTTTCAAACCCTGCGGGTAACCGCTGCCATCCCATTTTTCATGGTGGCAATAGGGAATGTTCAGGCTGGGAGCAAGAAAGTCAATTTCTGAGAGAATATCGTGTGCTATCTGGGGATGGGTAATCATTTCCGCCCATTCCTGCTCAGTGAGCTTGCCCGACTTGATCAGGATTTCATCGGGGATACCGATCTTGCCGATATCGTGTAAAAAGGCGCCCCGCTCGATGTGCTTGAGCTCTGCATCGTTGAAATTTCCGGCAAGTTTGGCCATCGCCAGTGTCATACTGGTTACCCGTTCGGTATGATCCTTGGCCTCCTTATGACGTAAGTCCATCACCCGCACCCAGCCGGCGATGGTCTGCTCGTAACTCTCCACCAATTTAGAGTTCAACTTGGTGATGTGGTTGATATCCCTTCGGATCAGTAAAAACAACAGGATGCCGGTTACCGCGATGAACAGCGAGCCCTTGATCGACTGGGCGGAGGTGATGAGTTCCTTTTTAAAAAAGATGAGATCGACCACAGCGTCCGACAGGAATATCCAGAGCAAACCAATGACCAGGTATATGGCAACAATTCGGTGTTGAGGTCCCACAATCACTCCTTGGTTCCGTCTAACAAGATTAGGGCATGGATAATCACTCAATTACAACATAATGGAGACAGCCTGAAGACGGATTCATATCCATTAAAGTATAATAAATTCCATTGGTGTTCAAATCCAGCCGGATATTGTCTCAACAGCAGACCTCAAACCTTTCCGGGTTGGTGCGTGCCGTAACCTGGGCGGCAAAATGAAGTGGAAAAAACGCTGGGCAAAGTCTGTACCATGCTTCTGCTTCTGGCGCCGGCGGGTGGCCTTTTCGGGGATAGTCGTAAATTGCAGTCCGGTGAAAAATGTTTAACTTCCAGCAATGGTATTTTGAGATGCACCTGCAGAATATTCTCCATCAATAATTCAGTAACAATTGATGCTTAATAGGAATGTATGGATATTGTTTGTCGAATCCCGGCGTTTGGAGACAATACCATGTCGCAACACAGCAACAATGGTTTGAAAGCTGCTTATTTTTCTCATCACATTGTCAGAATCATCTGGTGATATAAAGTTCGTGCCGTGCCGAATCCGCTTGGTGGCTCAATTGACAGAGTTGATATTGCCAAGAGCAGTCCAGGGTGAAATCGGATGAACGATTCAAATTCAACCAAGTGTAAACATTGAGTACTACAATCACTTCTTATTCAGCTCGTGATGAATATTTCTACCTCCTGGAAAATTTGGATAAAGTAGAGAGGGCACTGCGGAAGTCCGAGGATTTTGAGGACACAATCGGCGAAGTACTGGATACCTTACTCTCCATTTTTGAAAGTGATCGAGCCTGGCTGCTTTACCCCTGTGATCCGGCAACTCCCACCTGGAGTGTGCCGATGGAAAGGACGCGGGAAGGCTATCCCGGAGCATTGCAGAGAGGGAAAGAGATTCCCACCCAGCCAGATGTGAGAAATGTATTCGAAGCTGCATTAAATTCTGAGGATCCGGTGTCGTATGACAGCGCGTCGAAACGCCAAGTGCCGAATTATGTGGCGAAACAGTATGATGTCAAGTCACAGATAACCACTGCCATTATCCCCAAAATTGGCAAACCCTGGCTGTTGGGAATGCATCAGTGTTCCCACGAACGGATCTGGACCCCAAAAGATAAACAGCTTTTTCAAGAGGTAGGCCGGAGGCTGGCCGATGCCTTGAATACTCTTCTTGTCCTTCGTCACTTAAAGGAGAGCGAGGAGAAATATCGGTTGCTGGTGGAAAACCAGACGGATCTCGTGGTCAAGGTTGACTTGGAGGGCAGGTTTCATTTCGTCAGCCATTCGTATTGTGAGATGTTCGGCAAGGAAGAGGGCGAGCTACTGGGGCAGCAGTTCATGCCTATGGTACATGAAGGCGACCGAGAGCAGACTGCGAAAGCGATGGAGGCACTTTGGGTTCCGCCCCATACAGCCTATATGGAACAGCGGGCTATGACCAAGGATGGCTGGCGGTGGCTGGCGTGGGTTGACACTGCGGTTTTGGATGAAGGTGGTGAGGTGCAGTCAATAATCGGGGTCGGCCGGGATATTACGGCCCAGAAAGAAGCCGAAGAGGAGCAAAGGAAACTGCAGGATAAGCTTTTGCAGGCTGAAAAGCTGGAATCTATCGGTCGACTGGCCGGGGGAGTCGCGCACGACTTTAACAATATGCTGGGAGCCATTCTCGGCTATTCAGAACTGGCGCTCAGCGAGGTCAAGCCTGGTACCAAACTGCACCAACACTTGTTGCAGATTCACAAGGCGTCGGAACGTTCGATCGATTTAACACGGCAGCTGCTCGGTTTTGCCCGTAAACAGACCTTTTCTCCCAAACCGCTCAAGGTAAACGATACCATCCAGGGGGGGCTTAAGATTCTCACCCGCCTCATCGGTGAGGAGATCGAGCTGATCTGGGCACCCGGGTCCGATAATTGGCAGGTCAGGGCTGATCCGGGCCAGATCGACCAGATTATGGCCAATCTTTTAATCAATGGCAGAGATGCAATCAACGGCATCGGCAAGATCATCATCTCCACCGAGGGCGTTGACCTGCAAAAGGGTGATTGCCGGAACCGGCCAGCCGTCAAGCCCGGCCAATATGTCTGTATCTCCGTAAAAGATAATGGCGCCGGCATTGACGTGGAAACGTTGCCCCACGTTTTTGATCCGTTCTATACCACCAAGCCGGTGGGCGAGGGGACAGGCCTTGGGTTGGCCACGGTCTACGGGATTGTAATGCAGAATGATGGCTTTATCGAGGTGGAAAGCGAACCCGGGGCCGGCACCACCTTTCTCGTTTACCTCCCGCGATACCTGGGATGCGACTCGGCTGAGATAATGGTTCCCGAAAAGGATGAATCATATAAGGGGCAGGAGGTGATCATGGTGGTGGAGGATGATCCGCTCATCCTTGAGTTAGCGTGCAACGTGCTTACCGGACTGGGCTATGAGTGTTTGCCGGCCAATAAGCCCTCGGAGGCCCTGTATATAGCGGAAACGCATGCCGGGCCGATTGATCTGCTGCTTACCGATGTGGTTATGCCGGAGATGAACGGCCGTGAGCTCTCCAAGCGATTTCTCTCCCTACACCCCGGCAGCAAGTGTCTGTTTATGTCCGGCTACGACTCCGATGTCGTCGCCCATCGGGGGATTCTGGACCAGGAGATCAATTTTATCCAAAAACCCTTTTCCATAAATGAATTGGCCAATAAATTGCGGGAGATCTTCTCCAAATAGCCGACAATCAGGTTCCCTCTGTCAGCTTGCACTTTTGTCTCTGCTCCGATTCAGGTGGCAACTGTCCCGAGTGCCGGCTGGGATCGGAGCAAAGTGGCTTGAGCTGGGCGCCAGTTTTGTTGTCGCAGAGTCACACTGCTGGGAGCATGAAAAGCGCTACGCCGGTCAGGCCTTTTTTTTCAACTTCCCATGGAGGGCCTCGATGTGTTCCGGGCCGATGCCGCAGCAGCCCCCTATGATCGTCGCGCCCAACCGGCACCACTCCTCAGCGAATGCGAGATAGCCGGCCGGGTCAAGCTCCTGGCGGATCTCCAGGATAGCGGTATTTGCCTGAGCATCTTGTAGTTGCGGCGGGAAGGCGTTAGCGTAAGCGCCGATCGGCCTGGTCAGGCCGAGGCGCTGCAATTCACGGGAGGTAGCCGTAATTGCCGGGGGCATGACTTCAGGTTGGCTGCAGTTAAAGAGGATGGCCCCGGCGCCACGCTCTGCCGCTACTCGTACCGCCTCCACCACCGTCTCCCCCGAGCGCAATCGGGGCGTGGCATCTTCTGCTTGATCGCTCTCGAGAAGGGTATAGGCCGCCCAGAGTGGCCGATTATCGTGGCGAAGTACGCTGGCAACCACCTCGAACTCTGCGATTGAACTCAGGGTCTCGGCCAGCCAGAGATCGACATAGGGGCTGAGCGCCTCAACAAGCACAGCCAATAGCGATTGCGCCCGTTCCGCGACAAAGAGGTCGGGCCGGTACGAGCCGAACAGTGGCGGCAAGGAGCCGGCCACGCGGCAGCCGAACTTGGCGGCGGCTTCAGCGGCCAGCTGTCCCGAGAGTGCGGCCAGCCTGGCGCCATCTTGGGCAAACCGTTCCTCACCGATATGGAACGGCACCACGGCGTAACTGTTGGTGGTCAGGATCTCACTACCGGCTGCGGCAAACTGCTCATGGGCTTCGCGTACCATCTCCGGTGCCTCCATCAGTGCCAGTGCCGACCATTCGGGTTGCTGAAACGGTGCGCCCATTGCCTTGAGCTGCCGGCCCATGCCGCCGTCGAGCAGGGTGATTCCAGAGGTGGAGGTGGTCTCGATCATGTCTGATTATCCTTGTTGGCAGGAAAAAGAGCGTCGCCCATGCAGGCACTGCCATTGTGCAAAAGCGTCCCATCGCCTCCAGGGCGATTTTGATGCCTGCGGTTCCTACCTGGTTACCTCACTTGACTGTTGCCCCGGAGGGTGCCTGGCTTACAATATTATCACACATTGTTCTCTGTCGAGGACAGTTGAAATTCTTCCCTGATGAGTGAACCAAATCCCCCCAGAGGTGTTTAATGAAACGAAAAGTTGTGTTGCTGGCAACAGCGAAACAAGAAGAGTTACCCGACGTTCAATATATTGGTTACAAAGTCGTCCATCACATGGGGGCGGTTCCGCTCAAGCGTTATTCAGCAGGATACGTATCTTCTCCCTTGTCAGCGTTATATCGAGATGAATCCAGTCCGTGCCGGAATGGTGAAACATCCTGGGGACTACAGGTGGTCGAGCTATAGGGTTAACGGGCAAGGTGATCCGTCGAAACTGCTCACACAGCATCCGAGCTATAATGACCTGGGCAAAATTTAAAGAACGTCTATCGGCGTACAGAGAACTGTTCAGGCATGAGTTGGAGCCCGGTGAGATCGATAAAATTCGGAAAGCGACCAACGGGAATTTTATTTCAGGCACAAACCGTTTTCAGGAGGAAGTGGGAACTATACTTGATCGCCGTGTTACTCCCGGGGAAGCTTGCCGGCCGAGAAAAAGAATGTGAAGAAACAGGAAACGTGGTCTGCCCCGTGTCCCGCGAATTGTTTCCTATCATCCAATGTATTTTCTGCAGCATGAACCGAAGGCCCTTTCAGAAAGAAGGCCTTCGGTTAAGATGTTTTTACTGCAAATAAACGTGATGGAAATGAACCCGCATTAATTACCTGCCATCATGGCTGCAACATCCTCACGGGGGGTCGTTATAGCTTTGAGGTCAAATTTTTCAATCAGAACTTTAGCAATGCCTGGAGACAAGAAGCCAGGCAATGTTGGACCAACTCGAATCCCTTTTACTCCTAATGACAGCAGTGCCAGTAGCACCAGAACCGCTTTTTGTTCATACCAGGCGATATCAAAAGATAGAGGTAGGTCATTAATGTCATCGAGTTCAAATGCTTTTTGCAGTTCCATGGCAATGACAGCGAGAGAGTAGGAGTCGTTGCATTGACCAGCATCGAGAACCCTCGGGATGTCTCCTATATCTCCCAAATCCAGTTTATTGTATTTGAATTTGGCACAACCTGCGGTCAAAATGACTGTATCTGCCGGTAAAGCCTTGGCCACATCAGTATAATAGCTGCGACTTTTATGACGACCATCACATCCTCCCATGACGATAAAGCGTTTTATTGCACCGGATTTTACCGCTTCAATCACTTTATCTGCCAGGGCAAGTACTTGACTGTGAGCAAATCCTCCGGTTATCTGGCCTGTTTCAGTTTCCTTTGGCGGAGGGCATGCTTTTGCCATTTCAATAATGGCTGAGAAATCTTTCTGGCCTCCCTCTGGCCGATCTGGAATATGGGAAACTCCCTCATAACCGACAGCCCCGGTGGTAAACATCTTGTCTTTGTAATCTACCCCCTTGGGTGGTACCAGGCAGTTTGAGGTGAATAAAGTGGGACCATTAAAGTTGGCAATATCTTCTTTCTGCAGCCACCAGGCATTGCCGTAATTACCATGCAGATGCGGGTATTTCTTTAACTTCGGATAATAGTTGGCAGGCAGCATCTCACTATGGGTATAGATATCGACCCCCTGTTCTTGCGTCTGTTCCAGCAACTCCTCTAAATCCACCAAATCGTGTCCAGTGACCAGAATTCCCGGGTTACTGCCGACCCCAATATTAACTTGAGTTATTTCAGGGGCCCCGTAAGCTTGTGTATTCGCCTCATCGAGTAAGGCCATTGTCTTCACACCGACTTGGCCAGTTTTTACAACAAGATCAAACAAATCCTCCTGTGACATGTTTTTGTCCACTAATGCGGCAAGAGCCTCCATAAGGAATTCAAAGATTTCTCTACATGACTTGTTAATTTGGTAAGCATGCTCTGCATAGGCAGACATCCCTTTCAATCCGTATAAGATTGTTGCCTTCAGAGAACGCTCATCCTCATTCTCAATCTCCAGCCAGCCACCGGTCCCACTTTCTGCTTTGGATGTAATTTCGTTTTCATCGGCGGGAACCCAAGTGGCACATTCCGGTACGGGCTTGGCAAAATCCTGACCATGTTTCTGGCTGAATGCCTTGAGGTAGGAAGCTTTCAGCTCTTCTCTGATTTTGAGACTTTCTTTTATGGAACGTATGAAGAAATCACGGTCAAAATTGGCGTTGGTAATTGTTGCAAAAAGACCCTTGTCGATAAAAAAACCTGCTTTTTCGCTGTATATATCAAACTCTTTTGCCTTGTGTCCCCAGAACGAAATCCCTTTCAAGCACCAGATGAATAGATCCTGCAGGTTGGCGACTTCTGCTGTTTTCCCACACATCCCCTGCTTCGCCGAGCATCCAACATTCTTCATTGTCTCTTGGCATTGGTGACAAAACATGGCCATAATCCATCCCCCTGTTATAGTTGTTGATTGGCGTAGGTCTATTAATCGTTCCCAGATCTGTTAAAATACAGACAAAACCCCGAATAAGTTCTAACGAGTTATCCTGAAAGAATAGCACTTTTGGCCAATATATTTCAAATTTCAAGCGGCTGTTAAAGGGTATCTAATCTTTACAGGTTACCATTCAGCAGGATACGTACCTTCTCACTTGTCAGCGCCATATCGAGATGAATCCAGTCGGTGCCGGAATGGTGAAACATCCTGGGGAGTGCAGGTGGTCGAGCTATAGGGTTAATGGGCAAGGTGATCCGTCATAACTGCTCACACAGCATCCGAACCATAATGACCTGGGCCAAAAGTCCAAAGAACGTTTATCGGCGTACAGAGAACTGTTCAAGCATGAGATGGAGCTTGGTGAGATCGATAAAATACGGAAAGCGACCAACTGCAATTGTGACATAAACCAGGGTGAAACCTTCTCGAGGTGTAGCAAAACAGCCAACACAGATGCTCCATTATCACCTCTTTCCAAATATAGGTATTCATTACTACGGGGCAAAATTTGCACGACCGGACCAGCGCCCATTACGCACTTTCAAAGTTCTGCGGACTAAAGACAGACTGTTACAACCATGTCACCAATAGTTTGCTTCTGTTCAGCTATATTGGCGCTAGTGTCTGCCAGGATAAAAACGGCGTATACCAGCGCAGCCCTAAACTGTAATTTCCTACAAGTCAGGGCAATAACCGATATAAGATATTTGGTTATTTGTCGGTATAGGTGTGCTTACATGAAGCGTAAAACAATATCGGTATGGCCAACATCATGGCACGTCCAAAGAGCCCTTTAGGGAAGCATTATTTACATATTTATCGAGTAGCACCTGATTGCGTATATTAGCTTTCCGCTCCAGATCTCTTACGATCCCAATATACTTTTCCGCAACCGGTGACAGTGCCCGGTCCCGAAGGTACATAAATCCATATTCTGTTACCAGCCACGGTGCCAGATACGGCAATACGGAGAGTTGACCGTTTTCGAGTTCACTTTCGATCTGCAACGGTACTGCCACCCCGAATGCATCGCTTTCAAGCACAATCTGCTTGGCACTGGAGAAATTTTCCACTTCCAGTGACGGAAGCACATAATCCTGATTCTCAACCTGGTACAGTTTGCCGGGCATAAAAGAAGCAATTTGCTTCGGTACTTTCGTAAACACGAGCGGATAAGGCGTAAAATCTGCCTCGATTAAATCCTCTTTTTTCAGTAATGGGTGGTTTGAACGACAGAAGAACACCCCCTGATGTTTTCCCAGGGATTGAACTTCCAGGTATTCATTCTCTTTTGCTCTGCTTATTTCTGTAAGCCCGAGATCAATACCCTTCGTCAGAATCAACCTTTCAATCTCGATATAGTCATGAACCAGGGCTTTACCTTTCAGCTCCGGGTACTCAGATATCAGTATACCTAAAGCCTGATATGCAGAAATTTGTGAAAAATAGCACCCCAATGCTATCGTTAGCGCCCCGGTGCCAAGTCCTTTGATGAGTTGAATTTCCCGCTCAAGCTCTGAAAGTTCTATGGAAATGCTATTTATATATTTTTTCAAAACCTCACCATAAACAGTTATCGAGACCCCGCTTGGATGCCTGTGGAAAAGCTGCACTCCAAGAGAATGTTCCAGGTTGGCAATGCTTCTGGAAAATGCCGGTCTAGATATGTTTTGAGTCAGGGCGGCCTTCCTGAAAGAACCATGCTCAATAAGGGCGTTTGCGTGAATAAGTTGATGAATTTTTATCATGGATTGCCTGCGGGAAATAATAAGCAGATTCACATCGGGCGGAGAAACACAAGGGTGCAACGAATATACACCTTTTGCTCTCGTTTCGTTGACCTTCACTTATCTGAAATGTATCGGAATATGAAATTACATGATGCTGCTGGGAGCTAATCCAAACGGTCTGACCTATTTTATAGGTATGATTTCTAATATATTAATCGCACTTATATTATTAAATCTCTCTGCATGTTAGGTGCGGCGAATATCTACTATGATCACGGGAAATACGCAACGAATAAATTTAAATATTTTCCATTACAAAACAGATAATTAGCGGCCTCAACTTTCGCTTTCTGAGGCTTACTTTTTAGTAAAGAAATTAATAGTCATTTACTTTACCGGAACGACTTCAGGACAAATACACACAGATGTGATCACTGTCGCTGCAGTTCATTCATTTCCAAGAGTCAGCCCTTGATCACCAACGGTAAATCAAAATAGAATGGGTATGCTCTAACCAGCCATTACAGGCGGAGATGATAGACAAATAATCGGAGCAGCCCGGTGCAAAAAAGGTTCACGACGTATTCAATCATTGCACTTGATTTTCATTCCCTGGCAAATTAATTACATACCACACCGCAGGATATCTAACAGATAACATTAGAACTTCTGTCAAAAAGATACGTATTGCCCTATTTAATCATTTGGCGACATAGATCGTTTTCATCAGTTTTGTGCACGTGCCTTAGGTGAAACGAGGTCGATGGGTATAGATGAGAAAGATATCATCACAGCCCTATCACGCTATCAGACGCTGTAAAAATAGCTTACCCCGCTAAAATCCCATGGTCATTAATAAGTCAGCAAGCGCTCTGCAAACGTTTGCATACGAACGAATTCGTCCTTTACAGAATACGGAGTCCAAGCCCCTCGGATTACAATTCGTCGTTATCAGAACCATTACTTTTTTATACTTGAATACGACATGCTCATTCATCCTCCAACCCTTTTTCTGATGATCCGATTATGACAGCAAACAAGGACAACCACTGCTTCTCAATTGATATGCATGTCCACACCTCACGCTATTCAGAGTGTGCCGAGTCACTTGACCCTCGTCAGATTGACAGCTATGCGATGAGAGCCGGTCTTCACGCTGTGGTCATCACCGAACACAACACCATGTGGGGAAATAATGAAATCAAGGAACTCCAAGCGCAGATGAGTTCGATTCTTCTCTTTAACGGTATTGAAGTTACCACGAATGGTGGGCACCACCTAGTGATTCTGGGGGTGGATGAAAACACCCCTTTACCAAAGGGTATAAGCTGCAGTGATGCCATCTCCACGGCCCATGAGCAGGGTGGGGTTGCCATACTTGCGCATCCCTACCGAAATGGCCTGCCCCCGCTGCATACCATTGAGATGGTTGATGCCGTAGAGATTGCCTCTACTTCGCTATCAAGAAAAGAGACCGACCTCTCTTGTCACCTGGCGCAGTTTCTGGGCAAACAAGCAATCGGATGCAGTGATGCCCATGCCCTGACCAGAATTGGCTGGTCCTATACCCAGTTCCCCTGTTCCCCACGCGACACCAGCCACCTGTGCCAGATGATCAGACAAGGTTTAGGCAATCCGGTGATGCCGAAGCGATGTTTCAACTGAGGTTCCCATATGTTTCAGGATAACCTGACCAGAGACGCCATAACGCGACAACTCCATCCAGTCATTTCAACTTTTGAAGAAGAGGTGATCCCGCAACAGGTCAAACTGCTGCCCAATAATCGGTACACCACTGATTACGCCTGGATGTATTCTTTTGAAAAAAAACTTAAATACCGGATTCAGAGGTTACTCGGACGAAAGTTAGTACCCAGGCGGGAAAGAATTCTCTTCGGACCTGGGGGAGTTGTCTCTGAGGCGATATCGAACGCTTTCGTCCACGGTCATCAAAAAGACCGATACATGCCAATCCGGGTATGGGCCACAGTGTCAAAGAAAGGTTTGGGCTTCTCTATCGTGGACATGGGAAGCGGCTTTGATATTGCGGAAGTTCAGCAGACGTACAGCAATGGCCGGCAGTTCTTTAACATTGCCGGCAATGGTTTTTCTCTGTTTCACCAATCCAGCGATTTTACCGCCTGCTACCAAATGTACGGTAAGGAGCTCTGCATTATTTACCCGCTTAGGTAAAGCAGGTTCCCCCCACTCCGGGTCGGATTACAATAACTCTTCCTGCGTGAGATAAGCCATGGGCAAGAAAAAGGAAATTTTCATCATTAGTAGCGACCCCAAGATAACAGCGCTCCTGGATAACTATCTTGTCCAGGAGGGCCATCAGGTCCGTAATGCGCAGGACGCCTTTGCGGCGCTCGGCCTGTTGAAGGATTACCAGCCGCAAATTATCTATATTGACCAAACAATTCCCGAATTAGGCGGTGAGAGGCTGGCGCTGATGATACGGGAAATCCCGCGGTTAAAGTCATGCTATATCGTCATTCTGTCAGTTCCATCTGCTGAAAAGAGGCTGAACCTGGAAGCCATTGGTGCCGATTGCGCTATTGTCAAAGGACCATTCAGCGCTATGTCAGAAGACATTGCTAAAACCCTGCGCGAGGCGGGATCCCCCACTTCCACCGTCCCTACCCTCGAGGGGTATGGTGGTTTGGACCCAACACAGATCACCCAGGAATTGTTGAGCCAGAACAGGCACCTTGAATCACTTCTTGAGTGCATATCAGAAGGTATAATTGAGATTGAACGAGGACGTATTCTTTATGCGAATAAATCGGCCATAGCGTTCCTGCGCACCACAAGAGACTCCCTGGTAGGCTCCTCTATCGATGAACTTCCGGATACTCAAGCGCGCGATATTCTCACCCCCCCTAAAGTATCATGCGCCCAATCAGGGCGCGAGAAAGCAAACAGTTTCATCGCCAATATCTTCGATAAGCAGCTCCTGGTGAACGGTCTCGATCTTTTCTCAGAGAAAAGAATAGTTTTACTCACTGACATTACAGAAAGAAAGCGGATGGAGGCCATTGTCGAGGCAACAAACCTCACCCAAAACCTGGGGTATATCTTCTCCGGGATCAGGCATGAAATCGGCAATCCGGTGAACTCAATTAAAATGGCCCTCACCGTTTTGCAAAAAAATCTCGCCATCTATGATCGGCACAAGACTGCTGAATTCATCAATCGTTCCCTTGAGGAGGTTACCCGGCTTGAATACCTGCTTCGGGCTTTGAAGAACTACAGTCTTTTTGAAAAACCGGTGATCCAGCAAACCTCAATTGGACAGTTTTTCCGGAGCATTCTCCCTCTGGTTAAAGAAGACCTGGAAAATAAAGGTATCAGGGTCTGGACCGATATACAGAAAGACGACCTGACAGCCATGACCGACAGCCGTGCCCTTCACCACGTTCTTTTAAATCTCATAACCAACGCTGCCGATGCAGTCACAGGCAAAGAGGCACCTTACATAACTCTCTCGGCTAAAGAGAAATCGGGCAAAATTGTTATCAAGGTTGATGACAACGGTTGCGGCATTGCCAAAGAGGATTTCGCCAATATTTTTACTCCGTTTTTCACCTCCAAACCGCAGGGAACAGGTCTTGGCCTGGCCATTGTCGAGAAGATGCTGAAGAGCATGAAGGGGCAGATAGAGATCGATTCAATTCGCGATTTCGGCACCACCGTTACCGTAACCTTACCCGAGGGAACCTGATGGGTGCTTTTAAAAAAAAATCGTTACTTATCATTGATGACAACCAGCTCTTCGTTGATAGTCTCAAGCAATATCTCGCCAGCGGCAATTACGAAATTTTCACAGCCCACAGCGTAAAAGATGGTGAACGAATCTGTCTCAGCAGGAAAGTCGATGTCGTGTTGCTGGACCAGAAACTGCCAGATGGAAAAGGTAGTGATCTTTGCAGAACACTTTTAAGTAAAAACGATTGTATAAAAATCATTTTTATCACCGCCTTTCCTAATCTTGATGGTGCCGTAAACGCCTTGCGAAATGGTGCTTGTGATTATCTCACCAAGCCCATGGAACTTGATGAAGTGGTTTCGAGCATTAACAGGGCCTTCAGATCCCTTGAATTGGAGACGGTCGGGCAGATCCAGAACGACAAGGAGAACCTTGATAGTGAGAACGAACTCATAGGGGAAGACAGCAGCTTAAGTGAAATTCGTTACATCATCCAACTCGCAGCACTCAATAAAGTTCCGGTATTGATCAGCGGAGAAACAGGAACAGGCAAAGGCATCGTTGCCAGAGCCATCCATTACAGCAAAAAAAACAGAAAAAGCAGCTTTGTAGGGGTCAACTGCGCCGCTTTGCCGGAAAACCTGATAGAAGCCGAGTTGTTCGGCTATGAAAAAGGCGCTTTTACCAGCGCAGAATCCGCCAAAAAAGGTGTTTTCGAACTTGCCGACGGCGGTACCCTTTTCCTTGATGAAATTGGCGAACTGCCATTGCACTTGCAGTCTAAAATGCTGGGGGTGCTGGATGATCACAGAGTCAAAAGGCTGGGTGGGGAATTATCCAAGACTGTCTCAGTGCAAGTAATCGCCGCCACTAACAGAAATCTGGAAGAAGCTGCCCGGCAGAACAGTTTCAGGCAGGATCTTTATTATCGCCTTTCCGTTCTCCCTATCCATATGCCCCCACTGCGAAAAAGAAGAGATGATATTGAAGCGCTCTGTCATCATTTCATTAAACATTCTGCCGTCAATCCAAATGTAACTCTGGGTGAGAACGAGATAGAGCAGCTCAAGGGCTACCCATGGCCAGGCAACATAAGGGAGTTAAAAAATGTAATAGAACGCGCTCTGATTTTTCAAAGAGCCGGTCAAATCTTTCCGTCTGAGCTACTCAGCAATCACGTTCGCAACCTTCCACCAGAAGAACCGGCCAAGTTCCCCCTCGTCACTTTGGAGGAAATGGAAAAAGAGCATATCACAAGTTCGTTGATGACACTGGATCATAACCACACCCAAACTGCAAAAGCTCTGGGCATCTCTCGCTCTACCCTCCTGAGAAAAATGAAAAAATATAATATAGATTTTGCTGTATCATAATGACACACTGCCCCAAAACAGGTCACCCTATTTGCTACACCTGTCCGCGCCCCTGCCACCCAGGGCATTATATCCACCTGTAGTTCTGCCCTTATAGCTATTGCGAGTTGTCTGGAACAATTTATGCATAATGATTCCAGCAACATGCAACTCATTTTTATCCAGATTAATTCTTTTATCTCTTTTTGCGGCTATGGGCTCTACAAAAACCATTTTGATTGTTGATGATGAAGCAAGACTGCTTGAGTCGGTACATGCAGGGCTCAAAGAACATGAAGATCGCCTTGAAGTCATTACCGCGCAAAACGGCAGAGAGGCGGTCGAGATCCTGAAATCAATCCAGGTTCACCTCGTTGTAACCGACATTAAAATGCCCGAGCTGGATGGTTTTGAACTTTTAGCCCATATTTCAGGCAAATACCCCAGTATCCCCGTAATAGTGATGACTGCTTTCAACACTCCGGAAATTGAGCAAAAACTTCTGGAATCAAGCAGACTGAAGCTGCTCGAAAAACCTCTTGATATTGATGAGCTTGCCAATTCCATCTTCGAAGGACTCAAACAGTCAAAAGAGGAAGGAGCGCTTACCGGCATATCATTACCGAGTTTCCTCCAGCTCATTGAAACAGAAAAAAAGACCTGCATCATCGAAGTCACTTCAAATGGTACGAGTGGATATATCTATTTCAACCAGGGTGTACTTTTCTCCGCAGTTTACAACGAACTGAAAGGAGACGAGGCGATATATGCGATGCTCCTGTTTGATGAGGTTGAAATCCGGATAAAGAGAAACGTGAAACGGAAATTCAAAAAAACTGTTGAAGGTCCGTTGATGGCTTTTTTAATGGAAGGACTACGGAGAAAGGATGAGGCTTCAGGCGACTATGAAAAAAGCGACTCTCCCCCGGTAGCCGGTTTTAGCGACAACGAAGAGGATCGACTGGAAAATACACCGACATCAATAAATGTTACACTAACCAAAGAAGGAGACAACCAAATGACTGATATTAAAAACGCCTTGTCAAGACTTGCAGATGTTGAAGGCTTCATGGCCGTGGGAATCTTTACCCCTAATGGCGAAATGGCTGCCGAGTTAAACAACTCAGGACTGAAAATAGCTGAACTTGGCTCCATGGCCAATGACGTACTGCTGAAGGCGCAGAAATCAACGGAGATGATGGGAGTAGGCCGTGGCCAGCTTGTTCATATCAACGCCCCGAAAGCCCAGATTTTGGCGAGATGTTACAACGAGAACACAGACTTCAGTGTTACCGAAGCAGGTAAAGCTCATCTGCATTTGGTCCTGGTGCTGTCTGAAAGCGGCAACCTGGCTATGGCCAAAATGAAGCTGGAGTCCGTCATTCACGAATGCGCGGAATCTTTGCGTTAATACCGGCAAGAAGTGACTGCTTCAAGGGGCTGCCTCCAAATCGGGGGCGGCCCTTTTTGGTTCAGGCTGTGAAGAGTAAACAGGGGACAGCCATGATTGTTTAAAAGGATAATTCCTTTACCAGGTATATAGTTTCATCATCTTCATGCAACATGATTATAGTTTTTCCAATCAAAGATGACATGAGCGGATGAGATTAGATGCAACCCCTTATTATTATTCTCGCACTACAATGGGCCATGCTTCTTTGCATGGTGCAGCCTGTCCTCGCGGCACAAAAGAGTTCTCTACCCAGTGACACAGAAATGGTTCTATTCGACTTTGAAAATCCGGTTGACCTGCAGGATTGGCTGGTGGTGAATGATGGCGTGATGGGCGGATTATCGCGGGGGGAAATTATCAGAACCGACTCGGGCACCGCAGTGTTCCAGGGAATCCTCTTGCTCGAGAACAACGGTGGGTTCTCCTCGACCCGCACGCTGCATCTTCCCTACAGACTGGATGGCTTCGACGGCATCGTCCTGCGTGTCCGGGGCGACGGCAACACCTATCAGTTTAGGCTGCGGCTCGACGGCAGTTTCGACGGCGTCGCCTATCGCTACAAGTTCCAGACTGAAGCCGACAAGTGGACGACGGTCGAGGTTCCTTTCAGCGAGTGTGTTCCTGTCTTCCGAGGACGCAAGCTGAGCGGCGTGGACCCGGTCTCACCAGAGAAGATCCAGCAGATCGGCTTTCTCATTTCTGAAAAACAGGTTGGACCATTCAGGCTCGAGGTTGACCTGATCAGCGCCTACCGGCGCTGATCACCACATCGGCCCGCCTCCATCTGCGTTTCTCTTTAAATTGGGGACAGACCACGATATTGGTTGTGACTTTCCTATTAAATATGTTTAGATAGCCTATGCCTAGACGACCACGAATTATACTCCCTGAAGTCCCTTTACACATCATCCAGCGTGGCAATAATCGTCAAGCCTGCTTTTTTGCTGATGAAGACTATTGTTTTTATCTCGATTGGTTACAGGAATATTCCCGTAAATCAGGCTGTGCCATACACGCTTATGTTTTGATGACGAATCATGTTCACCTTCTGTTGACACCAAAGCGAAAAGAGAGTGCGGGTAATCTCATGAAGCTGCTTGGTCAGCGTTACGTACAGTACATCAATCGTACCTATAAACGTAGTGGAACGCTCTGGGAAGGGCGGTTCCGCTCAAGCGTTATTCAGCAGGATACGTATCTTCTCACTTGTCAGCGTTATATCGAGATGAACCCAGTCCGTGCCGGAATGGTAAAACATCCTGGGGACTACAGGTGGTCGAGCTATGGAGTTAACGGGCAAGGTGACCCGTCGAAACTGCTCACACAGCATCGGATCTATAATGACCTGGGACAAAATTCTAAAGAACGTCTATCTACGTACAGAGAACTGTTCAAGCATGAGTTGGAGCCCGGTGAGATCGATAGAATACGGAAAGCGACCAACGGGAATTTTGTTTTAGGCACAAGCCGTTTTCAGGAGGAAGTGGGAACCATGCTTGATCGTCGGGTTATTCCCGGGAAGGCTGGCCGGCCGAGAAAAAAAATGTGAAGAACTAGAAAACGGGGTCTGAGGCTTCCCCAATTTGATGTTCACCACTTGCAACATATGAGAAGAGATGTGTAACAGATTGAATACATATTGAAATTGTGCTGTTCGCTATTGACGATCACCCCCTGTAAACGCTATTTTGAACGTAGCTGGAATGAATTAGATGAAGTTGCTGAATTTCATAAAGCAAATTCTGTTCATTTTTGCTTTATTCTTTGTTCTGCATCCAGGCACTAAAAAGGAACAATTTTAGCCTGAATGTTGAGAGGTGAAGTCTCCCATCCGCCTGTGCCTTTCATGGAAGCAGGATCGGTCCCAAAAAAAGAAAGTGATGAAGGGCTATTTTGACGGTCAACTTGAAAATTGTCGATTATCAGGAAACAGCCTTTTTCAGAATCGACTACATAAGATAAGGAACCTATAACATATGAGCTGGAGTAACGAAGCACTCGCAGTACTGGCCGAGAAACAGGCCAACTGGACGGTGACCAGAGAAGAGAAATGCATCTGCATTAAAAATAGTGAAGGCATTGATGCCTTTGTTTATGCCGGAAATCGGCAGCTGATTGCTGAAATAGTGCTATTTGCCCAGGAACAGGTGAAAGATATCGCTGCCTTGAATGAAATGATCTTGCGCAGCCATCACATGCTTCCGTTGACTGCCGTCTGTCTTCAGGACATTGCAGGTGAGTCTTATTACGTTGCCTTTGGTGCCCTGTCTGTGGACAGCAAGGACGCCGTCGTTCTTGAGGAGATCGAAACCCTATTTGATAATGTAGGTGAATTTCTGGAATTATACAGCCAACAGCTGACTAATGGAGTTACCGAATGAGTTTAAAACGGTTATGGACCGCCCTTAAGGGTGGCGTGAATGAGGGGCTTGAAACGGCAGCGGACAGCCAGGCGATTCGGATTCTGGAGCAGGAAATGCGTGAAGCCAAGGAAGAACTGCAAAAGTGTGATCAAAGCCTGACCACAATTATGGCCAAAAGGAAAATGGCTGAGAACAAATGTGCGTCCCTTGCTAAAGATATTGAAACCTATACAACCCACGCCATTCAGGCCAGCGAATCTGGCAACGATGAACTGGCCGTTGAGTGTGCGGAGCGCGTGGGTCAGCTGGAAGAAGAGCTGGCCACAGAGCAGGAAATCCTCAACGGGTTCAATACGTCTGAGCAGACCTTGAAAGCCAACATTGCCAAGGCCAAGACCAATGTGCGACGTATGGAACAGCAGGTTGACCAGGTCAGGGCAACTGAGTCCGTGCAAAAGGCGCAGGCCTCAATTTCCAGCAGGCACCTCGGTGCCGACAGTAAAGTAAAAACCGCTGTCAATAGTCTGGAACGAATCAAACAGAAACAGGCCCAGCGCGCAGCTGAACTTGAAGCGGCCCAGGAATTGGCCAGCGATGAATCCGGAGCGTCTCTGGATGCCAAGCTTAAAGCGGCAGGAATTTCCGGTCCGGGCACCAAAAGCGGTAGTGACAAGCTTGCCGAACTTCTGGCCAAACGCAAAGCCTGATTTTCCCAATACCGCTGTTTCCCTTTTTCGTTTTGGAAACAGCGGCCTCCATAGCATAATACCAATGCGTTTTTCACCGGTTTAATCGCGAGCCAGACTCTCTTATCGCCAGTGTTTTTCCTGGAAACCTTAAATGAAATTTTATTAAGATGTTTAATCCATTCAAAAAAAAGATATCTTTGCCCCGAGGCGACCAGACGCCGCGGATCATGGGATTAGGTCTAGGCGGCAGCTTTGAGCTGGATGCGTTGTGGGTGAAGTTAATGCTTCCGAACCTGCAGGTAGATGAGATGGCCGTCACTCAGATCATTGAAGCCGCCGGTCTGGTGGACTGGGACGATACCTTGCTGTTTCGCTTTTACACCGATGACGACGCCTGGCTGCAGGTGGTTGCCAGTGGTAAGGCGGATACCGATGTGGAGGATGTCAGCCTCTTTCACTATTACGATACGCTGGATGTCGGAAATGACGCCCAATGGGCATCCCTGCTGGATGAACGCATCGGAGCACCCACCTATGAACTGAACGGTAAGCGCTATCAGCGGGTATGGACCTGTGACGGCGATTATCACAATCCGGTGCATATGCGGGAGCAGACCTGGAATGCCCCTACGTCCGGGCCCTCCCAGACTGACCAGTTTGCCATGCTTTTTGAACGACACATCAATGATCAAGATGATGTGGAATTACTTTTTGTTTCAGCTGAGGAAACTGAGAATGAGGGTACTCTGGAGCGCTGCCTGGTCCTGAGTACTGGTGTCAAACTTACCCCCTCACAGCTAACCATTCACGGATAACTTAAAAAGGATATTGCTATGGATTGGAGCTTTTTGACCGGCCTTTTGAACTTCACTCTCTATTACGGCATCGCACTGGTGTTGCTTGTTGTTTTTAAATTCATTTATACCTGGATTACTCCCCATGATGAATGGGCCCTGATCAAAGAAGAAAAAAATACGGCTGCGGCCATTGCATTTGGCGGCGCCATCATCGGTTTTGCCATCGCATTGGGCGGGGCCGCTACGAACTCGGTGTCCATCGCCGACTTCATTCTGTGGGCCATAGTGGCGCTGGGAGCCCAGATTCTGGCCTTCGGCCTGGTACGCTTCGTTTTCATGCCCAAAATCATCTCCCGTATCAAAAACGATGAGATTTCCGCTGCCGTAATGCTGTGTGCAATCAGTATTGCTGCAGGCATTTTAAACGCGGCCTGTATGTCTTATTAAGGAGAACCAGCCATGAAACGTTCCCGCTCCATTTTGCTTTCCCGTCTGCGCGGACTGCCTCTGGGCAATACCTTGAAAAAGGTTCTGATCAATGGCTCAGCTATTGCCATCTCCGGTGCATTTATTGCCGGCTGCTCCGATTCCAGCGAAGAAGCCATTGTAATTAAAAGCATCGACGATTGTCTGACCAAAACCGACATGAACGAGGAACAATGTACTGCCGCTTACCGCCAGGCCGAAGAAGAGGCCCTGCGTACGGCACCACGCTATTCCAGCAGTGATTCATGCCAGGCTGAATTTGGAATCGGCGGCTGCCGTCCGATCGGTAATTATTTCATGCCGGCCATGGCAGGCTATCTGTTTGGCCGGGCTATGGACAGAAGCCATCCTGCAACGGTCTATCGTTATAATCGTCCATTCTCGGCCAACCACGACAAGTTCATGACCGCGGATGGTATGGTGCTGGGGTCGGCCAAGCAAGGAAGTTTCAGGGTCAGTAAATCCACCTATAAGGCCAAACCGAAGGTTACCCGTACGGTCAGTCGCGGTGGTTTCGGTTCCAAAGCCTCTGCCAAATCCTCCTGGGGAAGCAGCAGCAGTCGATCTTCCTGGGGTGGGTGATGTTTCGAATTCCCATTGCACCTCGACCCGACTGGGAACGGACCGCCCATAACCTGGGTTTTAAATTTCACACCCTGTACGGTGAGCCATACTGGGATGAAACCGCCTATTACCAGTTTACTTTAGAGCAGATTGAAAAGGATCTTGAAGGCCCGACCGAAGAGATCCATTTGATGTGCATGGAGGTGGTGCGAGAGGTCCTGGCTGATGATGAGCTGATGCAACGCTTCTGTCTGCCGGAATCCCAATGGGATTTCATTCGCACCTCCTGGGAGAATGGAGACCCCTCCCTCTATTCCAGACTGGATTTTGCCTACGGGGGCAAAGGCGCGGCCAAACTGCTGGAAAACAACGCCGACACCCCGACCTCCCTGTATGAAACCGGATTCTGGCAGTGGCTGTGGCTGAGTGAAAATGTGAACCAGCTGGTATTGCCACTGGCATCGGACCAGTTTAATTCGCTTCAGGAAAAACTGGTGAATCGATTTCGCGAGCTTGCCATTCTGACCCCGGACCGTTGCCTGCACTTTGCCTGCTGTAAGGATACCGAAGAGGATCGCGGCACGGTGCAGTATCTTCAGGACTGTGCAGATGAAGCTGGTATTGAAACACGTTTTGTCTACGTGGAAGACATCGGCATGGACGCCGATTGCAGGTTTGCCGACAACCAGAATGAAATTATTGACTGGGCCTTCAAGCTTTACCCTTGGGAGTTTATGTTCGAAGAGGAATATGGCCAGTATCTGGGCCGCCAGAATTTGCGTTGGATTGAACCGCCCTGGAAGGCGATTCTCTCAAACAAGGCTCTGCTGCCGATGCTATGGAAGATGTTTCCCAACCATCCCAACCTGCTGCCGGCCTATTTTGAGGACGAGCGGCACAAACTGGAACCTGGGGTGGGAGTGGTCAAAAAACCCATATTCTCCCGCGAGGGGGCCAATATCAGCATTACCAGGAACGACAGGCCCCTGGCCACTTCCGATGGAGCCTATGGAGAAGAGGGTTTTATTTACCAGGCATTTGAGCCCTTGCCCAAATTTGGGAACAATCACACGCTGATCGGCTCCTGGCTGGTGGATGATCAGGCTGCCGGGATCTCCGTACGTGAAGATAGCAACATGATCACTCAGGACTTAAGCCGCTACCTGCCACACATCATTCTATGACCTTTGGAAGATCATAGAGAAGGTTAGATAAAGGCAGGGCAGAATTGGATAAATTATCATTTTATTTTACTCTGCCCCGGCGCCCCGGCAAAGCCGGGGCAGAACTTGGTGCAAATCGGCGGCATGCTACAGGAGTCAGAACCGGAACATACTGAACTGAAGTGGCATCGTCATATTTTGAGCCGTTATACGACTGGAAGAATTCTGTAAAATGCTGCCGACAGAATGACTCATTTTTGTCTTTAAGAAGAACTCAGAAGATTTCTTGCAGACTTTTGAACAGGCCCAGGGCAACCTGGGACAGGCGCTAGGCCATTTGGTGGTATCGGTAGAAGCATATCCAGACCTTCGCTCATCTGATCAGATAATCGTTTTACTCGCCCAGCTCGAAGGCACTGAGAATCGGATCAATGTGGCGCGTATCAGTTTTAACATGAAAGTACAGGAGTATAACCTTTCAATACGAGAATTCCCGGGTCGTTTCCTGGCATCAATGTGCAGCTTTCAGCGTAAGGCTTATTTTCATTCCAACAATGAAGCCCAGGGGGCTGTGCAGGTACATTTCAAATAATATGATATCCCGACGTCAGGGCGTTAACCTTTACCATTCAGGGTAGAATAATGCGGATGCTCTTTTTGTTGTCACTCTTGGCTGTTGTTGTGTCGTATGCCGGCTATACATATATAGATCAGGGTTATATTGATGTGGCACAACTTAAGAGTCAGATAGGCCTGGCGCCTCGCCTGATTGACGATCAGGCAGACCTGTTAACGGCTGAAGAAGAAAATTACATCAGTGAGTATCAGCAAATGTTGCTGAGAAGGTTTGACATTGATTACCGCATTATTACCAAAAACAACCTGCCGGATATTAATCAGTATGCCTGGCAAACGTTCAATTCTGAAGAGGTCGGTAATCAAAGCCAGCATGGGCGAGGCATGCTGCTGGTGATTGACCCTGGCAAAGATACGCTGCGCATTGAGGTTTCGGGTAACCTGGAGTCGACCTATACCGATGCATTCATCGCATATCTTGAAAACCGGCAGATGGTACCATTTTTCAACCTTGGACGGGTTGATGAAGGCATTTTTGCAACCAGTGAACTGATTCGTATCAGGGCAATTCAGGCAGAGGAAGGGATCGGATTCGACCCCTCATCGGTTCAAATAAGCCTGGGCGGTGGTGCCTCAGCTGAAGCTGGCATCAACGCAGGCCGAGACACCACGTTTACCAAAAATAAACCCGATATTCTCGCGGCCGATACGCCAGAAGAAACGCACCGTCGTTTTATTGAATCTTTTGCGAACCGCAACGGGCGCAGGGATCTCGATATCTTCACCGATGAAACTAAGCAACATATGGGTGACAAGATCGGCAGTGCTGCACAAATGGATAACGCGTTTCAAACCTACAGTCGCTGCACCATTGAACATGTCACCTATAATAAGGCAAATACTCGCGCTGTGATGGTTTACTCTCTAAGTAATAGAGGCTGCGATCCGTTCTTGTTTGAAAAGGGAGACGATGGGAAGTGGCGCCTGGATCTAAAAACTTTGGGCACAGCACTGGGGCACAGCTACGGCAATATCTGGTACCTTGATTACCGGCGCTATGAGATGTCAGGAATAAAGAATTACAATTTTGGTTTTAGACACCTCAATTTCCTCAGACCAAGTGGCGAACAATTTGAACATCAGGGCGTTCCGTATTATCGGGATTATGGGATGGAAGCCAATCATGTAATCGAGGGTACTAAAATCACTGAATTTCATGGAGAAGATAGCTTTATGGCTAAGCAGGGCTTCAAAGTGGGCGATGTGATTCAGCAATGGGAAAGTATAACATATCCTCATCAGTATGAGGTGGGTCGGCGGATGGAGAGAGTTCGGCCGGGACTGGATATTTACACGCGTGTACGGCGTAACGATACGTATTTGGAAAAAATCTTTAAAGCACCTCCGCGCCCTGCTAAAGGCACGTTGCGGTTTGGCGTATCATATCATAGTAATGGGTCAAGATCTTGTCTGGTACATTATGTGGAACCCGGTTCTCTGGCTGACAGGCTTGGTCTGAAAGAAGGTGATTTCATTGCCTCATGGCAGGGTAAGGAAGATGCAGATCAAGGCTTTATTCATGATCTGTTTGACACTCTCAATGCTGGAGACGAATTGACAGCCAAGGTGTATCGCAATGGCAATTTAATCAATCTCGCCACTGTCGTTGGAGAGAAACGCACAATGGGTAAAGTGCACTGACTACCAGGAATGAGGTTGTCGAACTGAATGAGGGGAATTGGATGGTCAATCGTCCCTCGATGATGCCATACCATTTCCCCATTCCCTGTTGCCTATGAGCACTTGATTTTAACATTGTATGCCCGCCAGTCGGCTTTTCTGGCCTTACTCACTTTCTGCGCCTGAGGTTCAAGTTCCAGACCTTCTGCAGAAGGTTGGTAGTCTTGAATTGACGATTCAAAACTCAATATTTCTTTGCCGTTTGTAAACATCAAGGTGGTGTTGAGGGTGGCGCATGATTGACCACCTTTAATGGTCGCCCAGGCCTTGAACTTTTCTTTTTTCTTCTTGTACTTCCACTGAACATCCACTTGGTAGCCATCTTCAGTAAAGGTCTCTGCTTGTGCTGTGACTGAGAGTCCAAGCATGAGGATGGCTACTGGTAGTAATCTGCTGAATGGGTGAGTTATCCTGTTGGTTTTCACGACTTCCTCCCTGTTGAGTTGTGAAGGCTATCTATCTGAATTGACATGCAAAAATATAAATTATCATTGGGAGTGATAGATGTCAAAGCAATTTCAACGAGTTACCATGTCCGGGAAAAGTAGATAAGATCAAAGGGCTGGAGGAGTGCTTAGACGACCACGAATCATATTCACTGAAGTCCCTTTACACATCATCCAGGGTGGCAATAATCGTCAAGCCTGTTTTTTTGATGGTGAAGCCTATTAAACCAATCTCGATTGGTTACAGCAATATTCCCGTAAATCAGGCTGTGCCATACACGCATATATCGTGATGACGAATCATGTCCACCTTCTGCGGTCCTGCACTATTTAAGAGATAAATTAATTGACACGAAGGCCCATTTCAGATTTATTAGAACGAACGTTCGTTTTAAAGGAGAGGGAGCAGCTATGTCAGGCAAAACACAGGAGCGGCGGGGATTGATACTGTCAACCGCTTTGAGGCTATTTTTTGAGCGGGGATATTTCAATACTTCCGTTCATGATATCCAAAAAGAGGCCGGAGTCAGTATCGGTTCTATCTACCATCATTTTGGAAATAAAGAGTCAATCGCCAAAGAGTTGTTTCAGGAAATTGAAACAAGCATGACGAGGGTTCTTACTGAGATTATGGAGATTCATGAAACCGCTCACGACCGTTGCAGGAGTGTGGTGCAGTATCTCTTTGACGAGACAGAAACGAACAGGGCTGAAATGCATTACATGTTGTACGCAAAACACCAGGAGTTTATGCCTGGGGAAAAACCAGTCTGTTCGTCCCGTCCCTTTACCCTGATGAAACAGATGGTGATTGAAGGAATTGACGCGGGACATATCAGACCGGTCGACCCGAACGTGGCTGCAGTGACCCTTTTTGGTGGGGCCATTCGTCTGATCTTCTTGCGTTTGGATGGTGTCCTCGAAAGACCGCTTCCCGACTATCTGGAAGAATGTTGGGAGTGTGCCTGGAGGGGTGTGGCAAAGTAGCAATTTTTTTTTCATAAGTATTAGAACGAACATTCGTTCTAAAGGAGCTGGCAATGAAATGTATTAGAGCTTTCAACGTATTTATAGCATCTTGCGTGTTGATGTTTTTAGTGAACGGAGTTGCGGTGGCAGGTGACGTGAACGATCAGGATGCCTTGAGCGGCCTGACGGAAACTAAAACTCTCTTTGATATCAATGTCAGCGAAGCTTCCAAGCTCGCGTTATACCTTGATGTCATAAATATGACCTACGATGATCTGCTCAGGCAGGGCAGGACCGCTGATTTTGTTATAGCATTTCGGGGGGCCTCTGTCCGTTTGGTTACCACTGAAAACTGGTCGTTTTCGGATCAGGATCAGGAGCTGTTGAAAAAATCGGCTAAGCTCCTGGCTGAATTGCAAAAGAGGGGAGTAAAGATTGAAGCGTGTGCCATCGCTATCAACCTGTTCAAGGTGGATGCGGATACTCTGCTGGATGGGGTCAAGGTTGTAGGGAACACGTTCGTTTCCCTGACCGGTTACCAGAATAAAGGTTATGCGCTGGTACCGATTCAGTGAGGGAAGGAATTATGAAATATTACGGTATATTCAACGGAACCAGCAGCAGGAATAGAGTGTTGGTCGTATGGTTGCTACTGATCGTCCTGCTTGTCTCCGGTTGCTCAATGCATGCCGCAGGGGGTGATACTCTTGTGCTTCAGCAGGGTGATGATACCTTCCTTGACCAGAAGCATGGCGTGGAGTGGCGTCTGGAGCGGTCCGGCTACTTCAAAACAGCAGAGGATGTGGAGCATTATCTGCAAGGCTTAAATAAGGAGGAGGGCAAGCAGTGGCGCCTGCCGACAAAACAAGAACTGTCTGATCTGTTCTCCAGCTTCGATTTGAAGTTAAACGGAGAAGTCAAAATACAGCTTGAGGGAAGATACTGGCTGCAAGATGATGGCAAAGATTATGTGGGCTCCTGGCAAATCGGCGACCAGTGCGGCCCTTCACGCAGCTTTTATCGAGAGAAATCCGGCTATGTCCGGGCCGTTCGAGACATGCAGTAATAATTCTCAGATACCGGGAGCCTGTCGGACTATGGCGGTTTTCACTCAAATCGAGGCATCGAAGGAAAAATAAGCTGAGCCATGTGTCTGATATTACCAATATTGATTTTCCTTCGATAACGATGAGTTGGTTGAAAAGGGCTTAGTCCGACAGGCCCCCAGCAGTCACTTGAGTCGGTTCAGTGAGTAATGGAAGAGAAACATATACCTCTTTAAAGAAAATCTGGATGCGGCAAAACGTATGTTGCCACTCAAGACCTGACCCGGGAATTACCGTACAAAAAGCCGCGATCCTAATATTTTTTGGATCGCGGCTTTTGGTGGTTTAAAATATGTGGTTATAGCTGAGCTAGCTTACCTAGAGGCCAAAGCTGACGTCTTCGCTCCTATAGAAGCGAGGCGTTGATTGCTTCGCAGTAGCTTAAAATTTCAATCCGCTCTCATTTGTTTGCTAAAGTTCTGTTGAGGATGGCGCTTTTTGTTTGTGGCAAGTTGGAAAACGTGGCCTGGCCAGGATTTACTTTCACAAACTCCCTGATTCCTCTTTGCTGAAAAGGCTAAAAAAAGAATATTTCAAAACTTTTTAGTTCCCAGATACGCTTCAATATCAACTTCATCAATCTGTTCCGGGTCCAAAAATGTTCGTGCATATTTGAGGTAGATGCCGCTTTCAAGAAATAGCCTGAACAAGTTGCCATCCAGATGGTTGTTTTTCGCCATTGTGGTCATGATTTCTATCGCCTCCCTCAGGGATTTTGCTTTTTTATAGGGACGATCGGAGGCGGTTAAAGCCTCGAAGACATCTGCTATGGCAACGATTCTACCAGGAATTGAGATCTGGTCTGCACTGAGTTTGCGGGGGTAGCCGGTGCCATTGAGGGTCTCGTGGTGCGTTCCGGCATATTCGGGGATTCTTTTCATATTTTCGGGGAAGGGAAGGGTCTCAAGCATGTTGATGGTGGTGATGATATGTTCGTTGATCTTATACCGGTCTTCTGCGGTGAGGGTACCTTTTGAGACGCAGAGGTTGTAAATTTCGCCGAGATTATACAGATGCTTGAGCGGTTGCATGGCAAAATCCGATGATGAGCCGCCTATTCCTTTTTGCTTAGGATGCTCGACAATATGCTCAGGCCGGTCGGCCAGAAGAGGTTCCTCGCATGGCAGTGTTGGCTCCTTGGTTGGGAAACGGTCAAGTTCGAGCCGACCAAGGCCGAGCCGGTCGCTGAAATGCCGTATCCAGGTCTGTTTGGCAATTTGATGGACCCTTTCAACCTTTTCCTGAGCCATGAACTCTCCGCCAAGGTTGCATTCGGCTATAAAGCGAAAATCGTTTTTAAGTTCTTGCTGCCTTGCGGCGAGCTTTTCTCGAAGTGCTGCTTCGTCAATGTCTTCTCCTTGTGCCAACTCCCTCCAATACCCGATTTCGGCATCCCGCAGCAGGACCTCAAAGCGCATTCGAACTTCATGGATTCGGTTATAAATAGTTTCCAGCTTAGTGGCTTTGTCGACAATGTGTTCAGGAGTGATGACTTTGCCGCAGTCGTGCAGCCAGGCGGCGGTCCGGAACTCTCGCCACTCGTCGTCTGTTTCCAGGGAAAATCCGGCAAAGCGCCCTGTTGTTGACTCACTGGCTGCTTTTGCCAGCATGAGAGACAGTTCCGGCACACGGGCACAGTGTCCGCCGGTATAGGGTGATTTCTGATCGATGGCGACAGCGATCAGCCTGATGAAGGAATCCATAAGTTCCCGCAGCGATACTTCATACGCCTGTATGGCGGAGGCCATGGTGACCATGGAGCGCGACAACCCACGAATCTCTTTGATATTGCTTTCCACCATGGCCACTTCCATGTAGCGGCGCTGTTTTACCTTGTCACTCTCAACTACCAGGGCATTTATCGGCCGTACGATGATGGTGGAACAGTACCAGACTAAGGGGGCCAACAGCAGGAGCAGAATCAGGGTCATAATGAGTGAAAACCGGATCTTCTCCAGATACGGTGCCATGGCTTTCTGCACCGGTACCAGCAATCCCAAAAACTCACTTGATCCGTAGACCGATTCGATCTGTGCAACGTAACAAAAATATTCATGGCCCTTGATTTCAATAACCCGCAGTCCCCCTGCAGTCCCAAACTCTGAGGCGAGTTCGAGCAGCACAGGATGTGGTACGGTCTTGCGGACCTCTACCTTTTCATCCTGGTCCTTGCCGGTTCCGAACCATTTAGCATCCAGCTTTTCGAGATCGCTGTTGGCCAGTGAAGCCATGGCCTTTTCAAGAATCCCCGCCAGAAGTTCTTTCTCGGGCCGAACAAGAAAATGGAGTCCCTGCCCGGCAGATTCTCCGAGAGTTTGGAGTTCTTCGGGGCGACCTCCTATTTCCAGGTTTTTCAGGAAATAGGAATTGGCCAGGTATCGAACCACCGGTTCGCTGTCCAGGGTTGCATAGGCCTCTTTCGAGGAGACTGCCCGCATGGCCTCAATACTGTTTGCAACATGGAGACGCTTCACCTCCGGATGATTTTCTGCCAGATAGGTGTCAGTGGCCCACCCTTTGGGAATGGCGACGGTTTTGCCGGCCAGCTCTGCCAGGGAAGAGGGAATCGGGGTATCTTTCCTTACCACAAAGGCCTGGGGCATGGGCATGTATTGGCTGGTGAATACACCCATCTTTTCGCGTTCTGGATTTTTTACCAGGGAGTGCAGAAGGTCGAGCTTACCATCCTTAAACAGGGCGACCAGTTCTTCCCAGGAATAGCCGTTCACATATTCGACCCGGAAACCGGCTTTGTCGGCCAGCAGGTTCAGCAAATCGACGGAGTAGCCCTTGGGCTTGCCGCTGAGGGCAAAGTCAAAGGGGGGCCAGTTCATCTCGTTGGAAGCTTTTATTACAGGATACGAAGAGAGAAACGCCTGCTCTTCGTCATCGAGGGCAATGGAAGACCAGTCGACGCTTTTGGCACGATCTGTCGAGTATGATGCCTGGGCGATAATCTCCCCATGTTTGTCAAACATGAAGGCCTGGCTGTCAGGTAGCAGTTGCTGCTTCTGAAGAAAGTCGGACAGGCCTGCGAGGGAAATATCCACAGCCGCGACCCGCTGACCTCCGTCAATACTGGTTGCATAGGTGAGCCCTGGCGATTTGAGGCTTGAGAAGAGATAGGGCGCTGTCTTGATAATGCCAGGCGTTGTGAGGGCATCTTTAAACCATGGTCGTACCCTGGGATCATAATCGGTGTTTTCAGTTTTCTCGAAGCGGACTGAAAATGCTGAATCAAGATAGACCGTTGTTTTTTTACGAACTCCATTAACTGACGAGAACCTGAGAGCAAGCCATCTGTCGTGCTGGGCGGCGCCGAACACACCCCGGACATTGTCGCTGCTCTCAAGGTTGATAATCTCGAATAATTCCCCGGTATCGTATCCTATATACACCGCGTAGATACTCGGTGCGTTTTCCATTGCGCCGGCAAAAAGCTTGATTGCACGGAGCTCCTGTTCCGGCCCGGGAAAATTCTCGAGCTCGTAAAAATGACTGAGGACTCCAACCAGATTGACACTTTGGCTGTCGAGGGCTTTTACCCGTTCGTTAATCATCTCGGCCATGATGTGAAAGGATGACTCAGCAGCTGTCTGGGCGAGGTCTTTACTGAAATAGTGCTGTAACCCAAGAGTCAGCCCCGCTATCAGGCACGACATAAAGAGGAAGACACCAAACACGGTGGTACGGATGGATAGGGTTTTCCGAACTTTATGCTCAGCCATATGGTCACAATTTCAGCTTACTGAAGCCGCTCTCTCTGCTTCGGGCCTGTTTCGGCTCAGTCAATCTGAGTTCCGTGAAGTAGAAGATGACAACCGGAATGAGAGACGTGTTTGAGAATATCCTTCGTCTTCATACATATTATCACTTGTAGGATATAAACAGCACCCAATCAAAGAATTAATGATCGGGTAGGGTTTTTCATTCGAGGTACTTAATGCCAGGAACGAAGGAAATATCCGGGCTGGACGGTCTGACTCCTCCATCAGTCGTAAGGCTTCTGATTTAAGTTCTTCAGGGTAGGTTTGGTAGGTCTTTCTCTTGCTGGTCACAGGAACACTTCTCGATAACTCATCGATACGTATTAAAAGTGTCCGTTAAAACGGGGGAGGTTCAAGCTGCTGGCTGAACTTGTACCAATTGCACCATCTGCTGATGACTGAAAGCGGCTGCTTCGAGTTGAAGTTACCGGAACAGGTTTCCCCATCACTGCAACGACCCAGTTACGATAATTGCACACCAGTTACAAAATTTGCGCACATGCATTCGCGGTAAGGAGCGGCCGAAACCAAACCCTACCTGCCTGAAATTCCGTGCTAACTTCAATCAGCAATAAATTTAGTGAGATACTATAGTCGATGAGGAAGGTATGTATTGTGGCATATTAATTGCTCCAATCTTGATGATTGGTGACTAAATCGCTTGGATACCATTCAAGGATTAATCATCCAAAAAGTATGAGGACTCTTTCCCGAACCGGCAAAACTGTCGCGAGACAGTGACGCAAAGCTCACGGGTCCATATCTGGTTCAAGACTGCAGTTGGTAAGGTATCGCAGATGCTATTTCGATGAAAAGGCATCATCGCTTCTACCAACAGCACATCTTTGGATGGCCGGGCTACCGAAGGAAAGGAGATCACGTTACCTCTAGTTGGGATTCAGGGGTCCTCCGAAGTTAAAGCTGCGAAGGAGGATTGTCATGTGATCCCGTATACCTGTACTCCTGATCAGCTGGATTCTCTCGATAGCAGAGAGTTTTGGCGGATCAGTCATTTCCTGGATTACCTCCATTTTACTGATTCTTGTCGCTCCTCTGTTTATCAGGTTGATTCCACAATTGGCAACCGCCTAGCAAAACAAAACGAAGGAGTCGATTCTATGTTGTACTGTTCTGCCCGAAGTGATGATATCAAAACGTCATCACCTCCCACTAGCAGCCCTAACCCCCAACCCCAGGAGACGATTTCGGAAAATACTTCCGAAATAAAGTCATTATTGTCGAGTAGTTTCGTACCAGGTCTCTTGACCCTGCTGCTCTCAATGCTGTTTACCGTATTTTTTGCTGCCAGTTTTGTAGAAGCTGCCGGAGTAGCGCAGCAAACAGCACGCCAGGCTGACCGGCAGTACGCTGAAGAGCTAACCATAAAACTGGCAAAGTTGACCAGCAACTATCATCGAGCCGGCAAGGCCGAACAGATCAAGTTGCAAAAAGAGCTGATAGGCCAGGCACGTAACCGCCAGGAGCTATTGGCTGAACTGGTGCAAACCGATCCTGCCGGTGCAATGCGGGCGGTTCTTCCGGAGACGATCCGTTCCGCCATGCCGACCGAAGTCCAGTCAATGCTTGAACAAAAAAAGGATCTGCAAGGGGAGCTGGAAGTTACATATGAGGATTATGCCGATGGCAAGCACGAATTGCGTCATGTGCTAATGACCCAAAGTGGTCGCTTCGAGTTGAAGTTGCCCGATCAGGTCATGCACTCCAATTCTATACAAAATGGTACGCAGGTACGTGCTCGAGGCTGGTTGTTTGCCCATGCCGGTGAAACCAAAGGCTCTTTGGTAGTAAACGATGCATCGGATGGCCTGGAACTGCTCGCCGATGGCGTGACCACCACAACCGCTGCAGTAACCAACTCTTCAGCAAGCTCGACGGTGCTGCCCAACACCATGGGTGAACAAAATGTGCTGGCTCTGATGGTCAATTTTCAGGACAACCAGGCACAGCCCTGGACGACCGCGGAAGCCGAACAAATCGTCTTCGGCACGGTCAACGAGTTTTATCAGGAAAACTCCAACAGCCAGACCTGGTTGGCCGGTGATGTCCATGGCTATTTTACCCTGCCCATCAATGAAACATGCGACAGCTGGGAAATCCATGTCAATGCCCAGGAAGCCGCTGAGGCCCAGGGCATTGATCTGAGTCTGTATAACCGTATGGTCTATATCTTTCCGGAAAACAGCAGTTGTGGCTGGAGCGGAAAGGGAACTCTCGGTGGCACAGTTTCCCTCGCCTGGGCCAACGGATCCCTCAGTTTACGTACCATCGGTCACGAATTAGGCCATAATTTCGGGTTACAGCACGCCGAGCAGCTTGAATGCGGCTCAGAAATCATCGGCGACAATTGCATATCAATTACCTATGGGGACAACCTTGACATCATGGGTGACTCGAACGTAACTGGTCACTTCAACACATTCAATAAGGAGTTGCTCGGCTGGTTGGCTTCGGCATCGGGAGAACTCATCACTGCAGAGAGTGAGGGAAGTTTTCTGCTGGCCCCCTATGAAAGCACCCAATCGGGAATCGCCAAAGGGCTGAGAGTGCCGCGAGGTATAGATTCCGTAACAGGAAAGCAACTCTGGTATTACCTTGAATATCGTCAGGCCCTGGGTTTTGACAGTTTTCTCAGTGACAAGCCAGGAATTACCAATGGCGTGGTGCTTCGACTGGCCACCGAGGCGGAAACCGCAAGTAGCCAACTGCTGGATATGACACCAGCTAGCTCCAGATATGATTTAGATGACGCTTCGTTGGCAGTCGGCAGCAGTTACACTGATCTGGATGCCGGTGTGACCATCACCACGGAGTGGGCGGATGCCACTGGCACCTCAGTAAATATCAGCTTTGCTGAACAGATTTGTATTCCAACCAGCCCTGCATTGACAATAACCCCTGCTGAAAGCGCCTGGGTTGAAGCGGGCAGCACTGTCGCCTATACTGCCACTGTCACCAATCACGACAGCATTGGCTGTGTTGCATCAGACTTCACCGTGACGGCTGATCTGCCCGCCGGCTGGTCTGCCGACAGCGCCAGCCTGAACCTTGAGCCGGGCGCGAGCGGCACGGTCACCATCAACGTGACCTCCCCCCCTGGTACCGACAATGGATTTTACGATATCACTCTCGGTGCTACCAACAACACCAACAGCGCATACCAACAAACTGGTACAGTGACCTATGTGGTGGATTCACCGGCCCCGGTTTGTGAGGCCGCTAACCCGCAACTGTCAGTATCCATCCCCGACGGGGAACCGGTTGAGGCCGGTACCGGCGTCAGCTACCGGGTCACCATAACCAATCAGAATAGCAATGACTGCGATCCCGCTATCTTTCAGGTTGCGGCCGCTGTGCCGGCGAACTGGAGCAACACTGGCGGAAGTGTCAGCCTGGCCCCTGGCAAAAGTGGTGAAGTCGATGTCGTCGTGACTTCAGCTGCCGATGCAACCGACGGTGCCTACCCCATCGCCATCAGAGCTGCAAATATCGCAGATAATAATTATTACGCTGAAGGCACGGCCAGTTACACCGTGAAAGGGCCCGTTGCGGTATGTGAACCCGCCAATCCGCTGCTTATACTGTCGATAAACAGTAGCGAGGAAGTTGAGGCGGGAACCACAGTCCAGTACAGCGGGACCTTGACCAATCAGAACAGCAGTGATTGCGTGGATTCTGACTTTGAAGTATCCGCCACAGTACCAAACAGCTGGAGCGCAAGCAGCCAGAGTCTCACCCTGGCACCGGGTGCCAGCGCACCGATAGCTGTGAGTGTCACCTCGGCTCCTGGGGCCCAAGAGGGTGTGTATTCCATCTCTATCAAAGCGGAAAATACAACCGATACTTCTCATGCTGCCAGCACAACGGCGAGCTATGTTGTTGCCGGCCCGGTTAACACTGCGCCCCGGGTGGTGGATGATAGTGTAAGCCTGTCGTCGAAAAATGCCATCATCATCAATGTGCTGGCCAATGACTCCGACCCGGATGGGGATACCCTTTCCGTTGTCCAGGTAACCCAGGGGAGTAAGGGCAGCGTACAGATAAATGCCGACGGCAGCCTTCTATACACCCCGGCGAAGAACTTCAAGGGCAGCGACAGCTTCAGCTATACTGCAAGCGACGGTTACAGCAGCGCCACCGCGATAGTGGAGGTAACCCTGACGGATTCGGGAGGCGGCAAAGGCAAGACGAACAAATAAATGACCACACAGACAGACGATAAACCAAACTGGTAGTGAATCGACCTCCTTGAAACAAGACAGGGGCAGCCCCCAACTCTCTGGGCTGCCCCTGTTGTATGTATGCCGGTTCATACCTCCTCTAGCGGCATCAACTATTCAGGTTGAAAATCATTACTCTACCGTAAAGACCTCAATGCCAATCGTCTCAGTGACAGGTATGCTACCAACATCCCCATCGTCCAGGGTAACAGCCACCCCGTCGAGACCAAGCGCTGAGAAGTTGACATCTGCGTCCGCAGGCAGGAAGCCTGGATACAGCTTGATGGTAAAGGCACACTCGTAGGTATCACCAGCGGCGATAACGGTGTTTGCAGCACAGAACTCATAGGGACCATCACCAGTATCGTAACTGTATGTGTAGGTCTCATCCAAAATCTCAAATCCTGCTGCTACACTGCCAGCTCCGTCGACCAGATTGGTGTTCTTGATGGTCAGCGTGGTAATGGTTGCATCATCCACACCACCGTTGGTCAGGCGGAGAAACGCTCTGGCTTTTATCGCAAATTCAGGTGTGATATCCAGAGGAGCGTTCAGGAAGGTGACAGTTTCATCGTCACTGGCCATTACATCCTGGCCATCCTCGTCCTGCCCATAGATAGTGGCAAGGTTTTCATATATATCACCGGCATTACCCTGCAACTGCATAGGGATCTCACAGCTGGCACAATCACCCGGAGAGAGGGTAAAACCTAACAACGGTGTCGGCGTGATTGCCCCACCATTCAGCGTGTCGACCGAACAATCAGCAGTCAAATCCATAAAGTTGCCGGATTCTGGCGGCGCCTCGTCTATCAGGCTGCTGAAAGTGACATCATCCACCCCTGCTGCATTGACGCAGAACTCAAAGGTATAGTCAACATCACGGAAAAGGTTCGGATCATCACCTGTCTCCAGCACCTCGGTCGGATCGGCGGTTTTGGTCAGCGTGATGTTGGAAGGAACATCGTTAATGTTGACCGTGGCCATATCCGTAGCCGTTGCCTCGTCGTTTTCATTGTCAATTGCTTTGGCAGTGACGGTGTTGTTATGTACATCGCCCGCGTTCCCCGCAATAAAGGCCGTAAAGCTACAACTATACGGGCTGCCGAGGAAAAGGTCTCCGCCGGTGGCACAGGTGCTACCGGGATATGCTGTCAGGTCACCAAAGTCGGTATCGGACAGCTCGGTGATGACGAGCGGATCATCGTAGCTGCCGGAGGTGGAGGTCACGACGACATCAAAGGTGACATTGCCGCCCGGCTCCAGGACCTCAGTGGTACTCGGAGTCTTGGTCACGGTGATACTGGGTGATTGATTGGTCAGGCTCACCTCTTTCTCATTGCTGCAGTTCCCTGTCGCCGCAGAAGAGCAGTCATTGTTTCCGACCGGGGCGCCGTTCTCATCGAAAACTTTAACTTGGACAAAGTCCTGAAACAGTTCGGGATCAGGGATATCCGGCAGGTCGTCATCTGAAATCCTGATCACGAAGTCACAGGTCACCCCCAGGTGTCCAGGTGGGATCTCAAGACCGGGACCGGTCAAGTCTAGCTGATCATCACATGTGGTTCCCGAGACATCCAGAAGCTGCCAGTAGGACTGGGTCAAGCCAACGTCACTATTGCCCGGACCGACTCCATTGCCGTTATTCAGCGCAAAGGTGTAGGGCCCATCGCTATTGGTGCTTGAGGAGACGATGTCGTACAGCCCTTTGATAAAGATACTGGAGGCTGTCGTTGCCGCGGGCTTGATGGTAATTGTATAGACGAAATCTTGATAAGGTTCAGTACCGGTAAGCGGAGTAACCGTTTTGGTGATTATGGGCGGTTCCGGTGCAATGAACACAGGAATGTTGAAGGTGTCGCACTTACACTTTGACTTGGTGTTGGGAATCTGGCCGTAATAAAGAGCCGGAGTATTAACATCACCAGTACAGTTGTCACGCTCCTGATTGTCCCATGCGGCGCAATAGGTGAAGTCGGCTTGTTGGTCACCGTCTTCATCCACGCAGAACATGGTGATGGTTTCATCTTCCAGTGTGTATTCATCCGTCCCGGAGGCCTTGGTGATATCGCTGCATTGGTCCGAATCCAGGTCGGCCTCTACAGGAGCACCTTCAATGTCCCAGGCGTTAGGTAACACGATACTGCAGTTAGGATCATTATTTTGCACCACCTGCGGGCTTTGTTCGGTCAGCGGCAAATAGAAGGTGGTGTCCCAGCGCTCGTTGGCGTTGGTGCGAATAGTGATATCCGCATTTAATGGAAATGTCTCCCCCAGTGTACACTGAACTGGATCATAGTCGGGGTTTGTAGAACCGTCCGGTAACGTTGCCCGGTCGCCGTCCGCATCAATCGGTATTACCCGGGTAATCTCCACATCGTTGGCGGTACAGTTCAACTTACCTTGAGACAGCGAATTACCTGCAAGCACATAGGCATCCGCCATACAGAGTTCTTGGTCCAGGCCGGGAAAGATGCCAGCGCCGGCCGGTGTCGTGCCAACCAGGACATACAATGGCACGATAAAGATAGTGAGAAGAAACAAAAACACAAATTTTAGCTTGCACATATTACTCCCTCCATTTTCTATCACATTTTAGCCTCAAAAGACTCCTGCCATCAGCATCACCTCCTTGTCCTTTTGAATTATCTAACCCGAATATTTCATGGGAATCGGCTGAATTGTTTGTTTATATTGTATGATATCTGACACATACGCCCTTGGTTGTCGTTGTTTTCAGAGTGGCACTTTGTCCCCTTCAGCCGAAGTATGATTTTCGCCCTTCGGGCACCTGAAAAATTCAGGCACAACAGAAAAGGGTTTTGTCCAACTATTTGGAAATACGGTTAAAGTGATTCGTTGCATTTTCTCTGATTCCAGCTGTTATTTATAGCCCTTCAGTCGATTGTCATTTCTTGATATCTCAGTATAGGCGGTATGGCGCAACAAAAACAAACAGTGATTGCTGATCTACTACATCTGTCCAGGAGGGCACATGGGTAGTAAGCCGAATGTGCTATAATAACTGATGTAAAATAGGATAATTGCCGATTTTGCTGAAGGTGATTTTATAGCCCTATTTTTTTTTCGCGGCTGAAAGTGTACCTTGCCAGTTTGGTGCACTTGACATGAGATTTTCCCAAAGCTCTTTTGCTCGAAGATTGACGCAACAATACGCTGAGCAGGTTGCTCTTAATCAGAGGCTATTGGGGGAGTCGGGACAAGGAACCGGAACTCTGACGAGATTGAGCCGATTGAGCATGAATGCGATTGGTGTAAGTATTTGTCTCTTCTTTATCGGGGGGGTTATATCTTTAACGTTTAGGATGACGCTATCGGCATCATTGGCAGCACCGATGGACCGATGGTGATTTATCTGGATTGGGCCCTTTATCGACCGCTGGTTAGCTTGGCGATTCTTTCAGGTGTGGTCTTTGCCTTGATCTTTTTATATATAATATTGTTTGGATACAGCTCTACAACGAAGTTGAAGATAGTAAGAAATAAATTATGGATGGCCTGCGCTTCTCTTATCCTCATTAAACAGAAGAAGAATATTCATGCTCTATGCAAGACAACACAATTTCGGACCTGTTCAAGGTTTTGAAGTGGGCATTGCCCCGGCGGGAAAGCTGATAAAATCCGCATATGTTTATCAAATTGACTCATTCCTCATTGATACCGGTCCCCATCATCTGCGAAAGAAAATAGGATTGATGATTAACAGCAGTGCTGTCGCCTCCATCCTGTTGACCCATCACCACGAGGATCACAGCGGCAACGCCGCCTTCCTGAAAAGCCGGACCGGGGCTCCTGTCTACCTGCACCCGTACGGGGCGGCAAAGGTGTTGAAGGGCTTCAATATTCTGCCCTACCAGCATATCCTTTTTGGCAAGGCTCAGCGCTTTCAGGCAGAGTTTTGCCCGGAGGTCGTAGAAGGTGAAAAAATAACCCTTAAAGCACTGCACACACCGGGGCATAGTAAGGATCATACTGTTTTTCATGTGGAAGAGGAGGGATGGCTCTTTTCTGGCGATCTCTTTGTCGGTGAAAAAATCCAGTTTTTCAGGGTTGATGAAAAAATTGACCAGCAGATTGCATCGTTACGAAAAATAGCAGACCTGGATTTCGAAACACTCTTTTGTGGCCATCGCCCGAAAATGAAAAATGGCCTTAAGCTCATAAGGCGAAAAATCGATTATCTCGAAAGCTTTCAGCAGCAAGTCACTGACTTTTATCAAAAGGGGCTTGAAGAAAAAGAGATTATACAGCAGTTACGCGATAAAAATGATCTGCCGGTCAGGCTTTTCACTATGGGCAATGCCAGTTTCGGGCATATGGTCAGGTCATCTCTGAATACAATACCTGACTACCGGCAGACTCGCTAACCCCTCCACGATCCGGCGCTGCCACTCTGGTTATCATAGTTTTACTGAGCCAGGAGACTGTCGGACTATTGCGATTTTCACTCAAATCGAGGCATCGAAAGAAAATTAAGCGGAGCCATATACATAATATCGAAGTCTCACTTCGTTCGCTTATCTGTGAGCATTAATTTTTTTTCGATAACGATGAGTTGGCTGAAAAGAGCTTAGTCCGACAGACTCCTGGAGCTACATCTGGAACGCTACCTCATCGATTACGGCTGTCTTGCTGTTTATGTGTCTGCTATTCAGGGAAAATTCCTCTTGCTCACAATGTGAATCAAAAATTGATATTGGCTGTAGCAGAGCTGTTACAGTGCACACGTTTGACAGGCCAGTGTTTCTTCTGCTATCGGTATGTTATTAGGTGGCGCATTCTTGGGGGAGAAACCTCACCACGGGTAAACGAAGGAGCAAACCATGAAAAAGGACTTGAAAAAGTTGCTGGCAGGTCTTGGGGTGGCGGGTCTGATCGGCGCAGGCGGGGTAACCCTGCCGGGACATGTTGCCGGTAGTGGTTGAGGCGGTTCCAGCGGCACAGGTGGTGCCGATGCAGAAAAGCCTGCAGGGACCAGTGGCTGAAGCGGTCAGACTGAAGGCGCCGTGAGCGCTGAAGAAAAGACCGAAGAAACGGTTGAAAAGGGTAAGCAGGCAGCGGAAGACATGGAGAAAGAGGGTGAGGAAAAAGTAGAAGAGGGTAGTGAAGAGGTTCTGCCCAAGAAAACCGGATCGAGTGGTTGAAGCGGCTGATACAACGTACGGTCGTACGGTAATCGTAAGGGATTGTATACGGGGAATGCCGATATTTCAGAGAGTGGTATCGGCATTTCTCTTTGTCATCTGAGACGCCATTATAAAAGCCTGAATTTAACGTAAAGGACCTCCGGAAACTGTGAAAACCAACATTGCCGAGCTACCCGTAACAGCGTCGTACCTTCCAAAGGTATTTGCCCGGACGGAAAACTATGACAGGGTTGAGTCACTGCTTAAGGCGATCAGGGATATCGAACAGGCAGGCCAGATTACGTTGCATCCGTTCATCTTTGATCTGGCCAGGTTGGAGTGGACACTCCACAAGGTGGACCGCGAGCATAACCCTGGTCCGGAACACCAGCATTGCCCTGAAGTGAATCCGACCCTTGAAATCCTGTCCTCAGCCTGGAGTGGGTTGTCTGAAATGCTTGCTGGCAATCGAACTTCTGTTCAGCCTGGTGAGGGGTATGTTGCAGTGTTCAGACCCTATGGTGAGCAAAGAGCTTGCGCTCTGAAGATAACGGGTCACGATCTGCTGGCAATCAAGCTTGTTGCCGAAGACCTCGACAAAAGAGAGGTTGCACAAGAGGGTGGCACATCGGTTGCCGTGGTTGAGAACATTCTGGCAGAGGCCCGGGATAAGGGCTTGATTCATCTGCCGCGGCCTCTGATTAAAAGGGATGGGGAGATCTTCAAGGCTGAGGATGAGGCTCAATCACAAAACGGGCTATACGCTGAAATATTTACCCTGCAATGGCATGTAACGCAAAAATGCGATTTAAGCTGCCGCCACTGTTATGATCGTAGCGGCAGGGATGAGATGACCATTGGGCAGGCAGAGAGCGTCCTGGAGCAATTTGAATCGTTTTGTGAGCACAAGAGGGTGGCCGGTCAGATAAGCTTCAGCGGCGGTAACCCGCTGCTCTATTCTCATTTTGATCATGTGTATCAAAAAGCGGCTGAAATGGGTTTTATGATAGCAATCCTTGGAAACCCTTCCCCACGCGAGCAGCTCGAAAAGTTGGTGGCGATAAAGCGGCCGGAATTTATCCAGGTGAGTCTCGAAGGGCTTAAAGAGCATAACGATTACATCAGGGGCAAAGGCCATTTCGAGAAAACGATAGATTTTCTGACCATGCTTCGTGAGGTCGGCGTGTATTCAATGGTGATGCTGACCCTGACCAGACACAATTTGAAAGAGGTGCTGCCGTTGGCAGAACTTCTTCGAGATAAGACCAATCTCTTCAACTTTAACCGTCTCTCCCCTGTGGGGGAGGGGGCGGCACTGGAGACTGTGCCCACCCATGATTACCGCGATTTCCTTGAGGAGTATATGCGTGCCGCCGGCGAAAACCCGATTATGGGCTTGAAAGATAACCTGTTCAACATCATCCGGGACGAAGACGATCTCGCCCTCACAGGTGGCTGCACAGGTTTTGGCTGCGGTGCCGCCTTCAATTTCGTCTCCCTGCTACCTGACGGTGAGGTACACGCCTGCAGGAAATTCCCGTCCCTTATCGGCAATATCCATGATTCAAGCCTTGAAGAAATCTATCATTCAGAGATGGCCGGGAAGTATCGCAATGGCTCATCCGGTTGTAACGGTTGCAGGGTCAGGAGATTTTGCGGAGGCTGTCTGGCGGTGGTTCAGGGAAGCGGGGGAGATCCCTTCATCGACATAGATCCCTATTGTTTTATCTCTGCCTGAAAAGGACTTTCAAGGCCAGGTGTGAAACGTCGAGTCAGAAAGAGGCCCTGGTTTTGCTCCAGCAAGGTTTTCAGGTGCGCCGATTCTTCCTCTACTCTTGATAACATTTTAATCTATCAAGCTATAGACATCAGTGGTCAGTACCTCATAGGTACTCAAGCATCTCATCGGTACATCCCCCCGTATACCCTTCATCACATGGTATAATGGCTAGGAGGAAATGACAGTTAAAGGGGTGAGAGTAAGATCAGACAACATGGTGAGCATAGCCAAGCCCACCCCGAAAAGAACCACACTCATGGGTTCAGGGACCTCGCGGGTTTCAACAGAGTAGACTCTTATGTTGACATCTGTTGGTGGTTGAGAGTCTGAAATCTGAACACGAAGGACATCATTCCATTCAGTGCCATTATATTCTGGTTGAACCACATATTTTTCTATTGAAGCCCCATTGATTGAAGGTCCCAGCGGACTAATTTCGGTAACAAACCTCGATCACCGGAGGATAATCCCAAACTCCATCCAGCCAGTTTCCCGGCTGCAGCGTTGTGTTGAAATCTGTTACAACTGGTAAGCTGGAAACATCATAAACTCTTATGTTCACGTCTGTTGGTGCAATTTGTTTGCTTATCTCGACGTGGGGTGCTGGACTTTAATGAAGTGACCAGACAGTGAAAGTGCGTCATGACACACTTTTGTTACCGAACAGTATATGTCAAATACAACAGAATTGACAATGTTTGGCGAAGAGAACACTGTACGAAGGTTTCTCTCTAAGCCTCTGTTTCTCAGTCGATTTTTATTGTTCCGACAACTTCAAATTCAGCTGGAGCAGGTAATTTCCGACGGACTATGATGATCTCCCCGGAAGCTGGGTAAACTCCTGAGAGTGCCGTGATGTTGACTTGATGAGTGACGAGCACAGTGACCCCTTGCAAATCCTGATTGCCCAGCCATTGTTTCAGCTGCGCCGTCTGCGCGTACCCTTTTTGATATTCACGGAAAAAGGAATTAATAGCGGGGAGTTCCACAACCTTTCCAAGTTCAAGCAACCTGGCTGTTTCCATGCACCTGCACCACTGGCTCGAAAACACACTGGCCTGCGAAATACCGTTTTGATGGAATTGTTCAGAGATTCTTTTCGCCTGTCTCCGTCCTTCGTCAGAAAGGTTGCGTTGGGTTTGACATTCACTAAGAGCAAATTCAGGGGGATCTCCCGTGCCTGGTGCAATGGCATGCCGTATAAAGGCAAAATGGTCGGGCTGCTTCAAGCTGTTCCACAACTGTCGAGTGGCCTCAGACGAAAGGCAAACCTCGGGCAATAAAATTGCCAGGATCAATAGGCAGAATGAGACTGCTCCCCTTGTTTTCTTGTTTCTCATGGTACTGTACCTCCTCTGCTTCCTCTGGTTTTCCCCTCGGTGTGAATTGATCCCGGGAGTTCAATGGAGTCGGCAACTCCAGAACACGAATTTCAGCAGGTCCTGGTCAGGCACATCAATTCAGGGCGCTTGCTATATATTATGCCACACAAATCTTTCTTCAAGGCAAGGTCGGACATCGCTTTTAAAAACAGGTTTTACTGGCTCATCAGTATGAGTTGTTCGCCAAGTCAGTGGCGGTGGCTGCTCCTCCCACATATTGAAAAATGTGGGGCTACAGCTCCCACTTTTCAATTTGAGACATTGCTTGTGAATCGTTATAATTGTTAGGCAACCTTTTGCGGTTGCCACTGTCCCCAAGCATGATCTGCTGACAGCTGTTGGGGCAGATTTATAAGGTTCCACAACTCTTCCACATTATCAGGGGAAAACAATGCTCAATTTCCACCTCACATCGGAACAACTTTCTCTCCAGAAAAAAGCACAGGAGTTTGCTCTGAAAGAAGTATTGCCAGTGGCATGGTATTACGACAAAAAGGACGAAACTCCTTTGCCCCTTATCAGGAAGGCATTTGAAGAAGGTTTTGCAGGTGCCGATATTCCAAAGGAGTATGGTGGTAAAGGATTGAGCCTGATTGATTCAGCCATTATCACTGAGGAAATCGCTGCCGCCTGTCCGGGGTTGGCAACATCGATATTCGATTCATCGCTGGGAATGGAGCCTCTGCTCCTGTCAAACAATGAGAAGGCAAAAAGGAAATATCTCCCCAAAATAGCCTGCGACTTCAAACTTGCGGCCTTCGCAACGTCCGAGCCCACCATGGGGTCTGATGTTGCGGGGATAAGCTGCCAGGCACGGCAGGATGGTAATGACTTTATCCTTAACGGGACGAAATACTGGATAACCAATGGTGGAATTGCAGATTACATCTCTGTTTTTGCCACCGTAGACTCGAAAACGCGTCACAAGGGAATCTGCGCCTTCTTTGTAGAAACTTCATGGGAAGGGGTAACGCGGGGAAGGCCTATTCCCAAGATGGGTCAACGTTGTTCAAATACGGTTGGTGTTCATTTTGAAAATGTCAGGGTCCCTGCCGAAAACGTTATCGCCCTGCCGGGAGAGGGATTTGTACTGGCTATGAAGACCTTTGCCAGGACCCGGCCAATTATCGGTTCCTTCGGGGTGGGTGCTGCCAGGGCAGCACTGGAGTATTCTCTCGATTATGTGAAAAAACGCCATGCTTTCGGCATGCCCATTGCCAACTTCCAGGCGATTCAGTTCAAACTCTCAGAGATGTTTCAGAAAGTCGAGACCTCAAGGCTTCTCACCTGGAAGGCGGCCTGGGAATCAGATCAGGGGCTGGATGGCACTGTAAGTGCTTCGACAAGTAAGCTCTATGCCTCTGAAACAGCCCTGGAGGTTGTCAATGAAGCCCTGCAGATTTTCGCAGGCTATGGATATACTGAGATGTTCCCTATTGAGAAGTTGCTGCGGGACGTCAGGTTGTTGCGGATATACGAGGGGACCAGCGAGATACAGAGAATGATTCTGGCCGATTATCTCATGAAGAAATATGAATCGAGGCAGCCCCGCCTCGAGGATCTAGCTCTTCACAGAGATCATGATCCTCTCGATCCTGACTCTGCTGTTCATAGTAAAAGGGTCTGGCGATGCAGGATTTGCGGTTACGTACATTATAATGACTCCGCCCCTGAAAAGTGCCCCTACTGCTTTTTTCCTGAAAAGGCTTTCAAGGAAATCACTACCTGACAGGCAAGGTGCGATCCTACGTACCGCATTGATAAAAGATCAGGGAAATTATTGAAGTCAGTATGTTCGACCACAGGGTTTGGGAAACACTTGAAGCATGCTTGTAAGCTAAATCGTGGTCCATTCATTTGAGTGCTGGGACTCTTCCCAGGTTCCTCCAGGCAATGGCTCTTTCCTCTAGAAGGTTCTCCAGCCAGGCCGGACCCATTTCAGGTACCGATGCGGGCAGAAGCTGGGGTAACCGTAGTGAGATTGATAGTAGTTCGACTCAGATCTCTACCATGAATTTTAAAAACCTCATTCATGATGTGCTGAGGATACCGCTTTTTTTGTTTTTGCCAGGTCAGAAATCGTGGTCTGTTCCGGGGTTCCATGTCCAGGTTGTGAATAAACTGAAAGTTGCCTTTTAAGCACTGTGCTGTAGCCTCCTCCGGAGGGAAATAGCGGGCCAGTGATGACTTTATTACACTCAGCCAATTCAACTTTCTGGAGTCATTACACGTATTATCATTACCACCCTGCTTTTTCCTTTCCCTCTCTTCAACGGGCCCCGATTGCAAAGAGCCTGATCGCTTGGGTGAAAATACAGCGGTCAGTTTCTCTTTTCCTCAGCCTTTCGAAGGGTGAGGAGGGTGGCGAAGAGTTTAAGGGGCTTGAGCTGTTAGATGATAACTATTTGTGGTAATATGGATTTTTCGTTTTTGAATGAACTCTCAGGATAGTGCTGGTGGCGCTTCAAAGCGTACTCCTCTCTCTTAATCAAGCAGAGTTTCAGGCGGATTGAGATGAATTATGGAAGTGGTGCGGTGCAGCCTGACCACCTTGTCCGCGTTCCTGTTACAGGACATGCTTTTATCAAACGAACCAACTACAACTTCATCGAGGATCATGCCAATATGTCCCGCTCCTGTATAATTCTTATAGCTTTCATACTGTTCGCCAATATATACCCATTGCCGTCCGTCCATGCCGATGAACAGCAACCGCACGCGGTGGTTTTCATGTATCACCGTTTTGGCGAAGCACAATACCCAAGCACCAATGTCACCATTGAACAGTTTGAGCAGCAGCTCAATTATCTGAAGGAAAACCATTTTACCGTACTGCCACTGGAAGAGATTGTTGAGGCGATTCAGCAGCGGCAATCACTGCCGGAGAACAGTGTCGCTATCACCATTGATGATGCGTATCGCTCCGTTTATGAAGTTGCCTATCCCCGTCTTCAGGCGATGAACTTTCCATTTACCGTTTTTGTAGCAACCGGCAGTGTCGACGAAAAAAATCCGGCCATCATGAGCTGGCAGCAAATTCGCGAAATGCATAACAATGGGGTAACTTTCGCTAATCATACGGAAAAACATGAATATCTTGTCCGGAGACAGCAGGATGAGTCAGTAATGGAATGGACCCAACGAATTACCGCAAGCATAGAGACGGCTCAGCGTCGCCTCCAGGAGGAGCTCGGCCACGCACCTATGCTCTTTGCATACCCGTATGGTGAATATTCTCATGAAGTAATGGATTTAGTGGAAAAGCTCGGTTACACAGCCTTTGGTCAGCATTCCGGGGGAATGGGTATATTAAGTAACCAGTTGGCTCTCCCGCGTTTTCCCATAGCAGAGGCTTTTGCAGATCTAGGCTCATTTCGAACAAAAGCCAGATCACTGCCCCTTCCTGTTATTCGGCAGGAGCCTGTGAACCCGTTGACCGGTGAAAGAAGACCTGAACTCACCTTAACTCTCACCCCTGCAGATGCGAACCTTGGGCAGCTTGCCTGTTATTTCGGAGCAGACCGGATGAAAATAGAGTGGCTCATACCGAATGAGAAATTCAGCATCCAGGCCACAAAAGACCTGCCCGCCGGTCGGTCACGGTATAATTGTACAGCACCGAATATAGCAGGTAATCGATATTATTGGTTTAGTCAGCAGTGGGTTTCAAATCATTAAACAGCGCCCTTTTTACGTTGGAGGCTTTATGGATTTTCAACAAAATATTACCCGGCACATCGCTCGATTTACAACTCTGGTACTCGTAGGTTGTTCTCTGCTCATGCCTGCTGCTGTAATGAGCTCCACAGCTGGTCAGCCGGATCATGAGATTCTGGTTCATACCGGTGATGTGGATGAGGTGATTGAATATTTAAAGAGCAGAGACTTCTGGGGGCCTGAAAGCCACGCGGAGTCACTTGATGTCCCTCGGATAATTCTCGCAATCGCCAGTGACCGCTGGCAGGCACAGTCAGGTAAGATTGATGTGCAGGTGAAAAAGGAGCTCTTTTACCGGGTCATTGTGCCAATGATTCTTTTATCCAATGAACTGATTGAAAAAGAAAGAAGCGGGCTGGAAGCAATCAAGAGAGACCTGGAAGACGGTAAGAGTTTGTTACCGGCTGAACAGGCACGTATTCAGGCCCTGGTAAAACGATATGGTGCAACAGCTGTAGAGGACCCCGCAGAGCAGATAGATCATCTGCTTCAAAGGGTCGATATCATACCTCCTTCACTGGCCCTGGGGCAGGCCGCATACGAGAGCGGTTATGGAACATCACGTTTTGCCCGGGAAGGTAATGCCCTGTTTGGGCAATGGACCTATAGTGGAGATGGTATGAAGCCGGCTGAACATCGTGCAGCAAAAGGTAATTACAGCGTGGCGGCCTACCAGTGGCCTCTCGAGTCAGTGAGAAGCTACATGTATAACCTGAATTCCCACAGAGCGTATCAGGGGCTTCGCGACAAAAGGGCAGCGCTCAGAAAAGCCGGCGAAAAACCAACCGGCCTTGAGTTGGCTGAAACCCTCACAAGCTATTCTGAGAAGGGTGAGGAGTACGTTAATACGCTGAAAGGTATAATCTCCGTCAACAATCTCGCAATAGCAGACAAGGCGTACCTCAGGGATGAACCGTTAACACTTACTGTGGGCATGCTGGATGAGCTGAAGGCCCAAAAGGCGAAGGAGCAGATTATGTCCCTTCGCGCCTCGGGTGAACTGGACCGCATTCTTGAGGAAATGCGTCTGGATGGCCTGGAACATGATTCAATGTAAGGAGGCTGTCTAGCTAATCGGGCTTCCTTTCGGGTACCGATGAGAGCAGGAGCTGGGTGTAATCGTGGAGGGATTGATAGTAGTTTGGCCCTTATCTCTACGATAAGTTGAAAAAGCCGTATTCTCAATATATTGAGGGTACGGCTTTTTTTGTTTTTACCAGGCCAGAAATCGTGGTTTGGTTCGGGATTATACGTTGCAAAGTCTTCGACAGAACTAGACGAAGCGATCCGCGGTGCCTGGAGCGAAGACAAAAACCTTATCAGTTACTCGCGGAATCAAGGCATTCAATGCTTTCAATGAAAGAGATACATCATAGGATGTAGATACAAAAAATAGATTAAACTAGCGCCATTCAGGTTTGCCTCTGAATTCTCCCACATAACTTCCTGAACGGGAAGGCTTCAATTTGCGAAGATAATCGAGCTCGTACCAAAGCTAGGATTGCAATTCAAGGCTTGACTCAATTTTGTTTGGCTGTCCGGGGGGGCTAATAAGACTAAGCAAAAGTGTCCGTTAAAGCGGGGGGTGTTCAACTTGACCCTGCCAGACTGGCTAATCTGTTGGTAGTCATCCGGTATGAGAGGCAGAAAACAACACGTTAGACTAATGAAACTGGGTATATACACCTATTGACGAGATTTCAGCAAAATGGGACAATCTCCTGCTATTATTGGTGGGGAATATTGGTTAAAGGCTTTCAGGTTCCCTGCAACACAATCATTTTCTTCACGGTAATGGGTTGTTATGGATAGCCCCCATGACAATAAAAGGTGGCAGCTTGCAATAACATCGAAGTTACACCGCTCAAACCAGGTGGCAAATATCACCACATTATCAAACACCGGGTCCCAGCATTTCTAATGGAAGCGATTGATACGAATGGCAATACAATCTGCGACAGCGTTTAATAGAATAGGAGTGGTTGTTAGATGGTTGAATTCAGTAATCAGGTATAGAGGATTATATTAATGGGATACAAAACCATTTCACCTAAGTTGGCCAGACCTTCCTCAAATCATTTTAGACAATCATTAAGCCAGCTACTGGCACCTTGCCCAACCTGCAATGGCACCATCTCATTAAGTGCTAGTTTTTGCCCACATTGTGGTGCAATTCTTCAGCAATCATCCATGTTTCAAGTAAATAATAAGTCTCCTTTCGCTCTTCTTGCCGGGGCAATAGGTACCATAGCTCTCACGGTAGGTACATTCTGTCCAATAGTAAGTATTCCCCTCTTGGGAGGAATAAACATCCTCCACCTCAATGATTGGGCTGGGATCACCTTGCTCATTCTGGCAGCATTTTCCCTGGTTTTTCTCTTTTTGCAGATGACGAGATGTCTTTTTTATACAGGCTTGGGAAGCTGCCTGCTCATTGTATATTTATTTTACTCATATTACTCAGAAAAGAGCAAAGCGATAGAGGAAATCGGCCAAGAAATGGCAGACAGTCCCTTTCATAATATTGCTAATGCTGCAATTGAATCCGTTCAACTTGAATGGGGGATAGGGATATTGATTGTAGGCTCAGCTCTTCTTATTAGCGCATCTTTCATCACTGATAATTAGCTTCCTATGGATCGTATATGGATTCTAGAGTGCCGGACCCAAAGAATCTGAATGAAATCAGGACAATTCGTCTAAACACACAAAAAAGGGAGGGAGAATCAGTGGACTTTATTGATCAGCTTCAGGCACTATCGGCTCGGATACAAAAACAAATTTCAATAACCACAACTGAAGAAGCAACCAAAAATGCTTTCGTCATGCCTTTCATTCAAGCTTTGGGGTACGATGTTTTCGACCCATCTGAAGTGATTCCGGAATACACCGCAGATGTTGGTAGTAAAAAAGGAGAGAAGGTAGACTATGCCATAAGTATAGAAGGGCAACCTACAATGCTCTTTGAGTGCAAGACATGTGCAGCCAATTTGCAGGAGTCACACGCTGCTCAATTACGTCGATACTTTCATGTCACAGAGGCTCGTATTGGTGTTTTGACTAATGGCGCCAAGTATATGTTTTTTTCAGATCTTGATGAACCAAACATAATGGACTCCAAGCCGTTCATGGAAATCGACCTGCTGGATCTTGAGGAGCAGCTGGTTTCAGAACTGAAGAAACTCGCTAAAAGCACATTTGAACTCGACACAATGCTTTCAACGGCTAATAACCTTAAATACTCAAGAGAAATTAAAACTTATTTAGATGTGCAGAGATTGGCACCATCTTCGGAGTTTGTGAAACTTGTCATTTCAGAAGCATATCCTGGACCGAAAACGCAACAAGTTGTTGAACAATTCACACCTATAGTAAAACAAGCATTTTCCTCATTGATTTCAGACCGGATCAATGATCGTCTGAAATCGGCTCTAGACACCAATGCAGAATTTGTTTCCCAAGACCCACTTCCCACGACAGAGGAAGAAAAAAACGTAGATGAAAAAGGGATTGTTACAACAGGCGAGGAATTGGAGGGGTTTTATATTGTTCGCGCTATATTGCGGAATGTGATCGATATTGACAGAGTCACTCACCGTGATACGAAAAGTTATTTTGGCATATTGCTTGATGATAACAACCGCAAACCAATCTGCAGATTACATTTCAATGCCAGACAAAAGTATATAGGCATAATTGATGAAGGCAAAAACGAGACCCGCCACCCCATAGACAGTTTGTCTGAGATTTATAACTATACTGATCTAATCAGAGAATCGCTTTTGTTGTATGAAGATGCGGAAACCGCAAATTAGATAAGTAGTTGGAGAAAAACAATTTGGGACAGGCCGGAATGGCGCTAAATTAAGGGATTATAGTTGACACAAATAGCACCTGAAACGTATAAATTCTCTACGTTTGGGTATGATGTCTCTTAATTTTGGGTGCCTAAGCCAGCGCCATTATGGTCGGCCCTCATTGGTCTGCAATGATCTTTAATTATCCGCAATTATTACAACGCCAAAGTTCTTCCCAGGCCTCCTCAGGCAATAGCTCTTTTCTCGAGGAGGTTGTCCAGCCAATCCGGGTCCATTTCCGGTACCGATGAGAGCAGGAGCCGGGTGTAATCGTGGTGAGGAGGCTTAAGTATGTCGCTCTTTATGCCCTGTTCGACGATTCGTCCCCGGTACATGACTATGATTTCATCGGCAATTGCCTTGACCGTGGCCAGGTCATGGGTGATAAAAAGATACGACATGCCAAGTTCGTTTTGCAATCGTCTGAGAAGGTTAAGAATTCCCTCTGCAACCAATTGATCCAGTGCTGAGGTAACCTCATCGCAGATAATAAGATCGGGATTGGCGGCAAGTGCTCTCGCGATACAGACCCGCTGTTTCTCTCCACCTGAAAGCTCAGCAGGATAACGGTTCATATACTTTTCAGGCAGCTCTACCATGCTGAGCAATTCCTTGATCCTCGCCGTGGCTTCTTTACCTTTCATGCCAAAATAAAAGGACAAGGGGCGGCCGATGATTCTTTGTATTTTCTGGCGGGGATTAAGTGCAACATCCGGCATCTGGTAGATCATCTGGAGACGCCTGAGGCAGTCCCGGTCCCGTGAAGCAAGGTCCGGTGACAGGGTGTCACCACTAAATGTGATACGACCGCTGTTTGCCGGGAGCAGGCCGGTGATAATTCTCGCCACGGTGGTTTTTCCGCTACCTGACTCGCCGACCACAGCCACGGTTTTCCGTCGTCTTATCTTCAGGTTGATGTCTTCTACGATGTTGTTGTTTTTCTGATATCCGGCAGAGACATTACTGATTTTGAGAACGACATCGGGATCGTTTTGGTTCTTGATTTTTTCTTCACCCGAAGATCGTACTGCCAGAAGTTGCCTGGTATATTCCTTTTCCGGATGTTCGAGCATCCGGCGGGCCGGACCCTCCTCAACAAGGTTGCCATGCCGCAGAACCATTATGCGATCGGCAAGCTGGGCAACTACCGCCAGATCATGGGTGATATATATGGCTCCGGTGTTCATTTCGCTGATAACATCTTTGATTGCAACCAGCACCTCAATCTGGGTGGTGACGTCGAGAGCCGTGGTGGGTTCATCAAAAATGATAATATCCGGATCTGTGGCCATTGCCATTGCCACCATTGCCCGCTGTAACTGCCCGCCTGAGACCTGGTGTGGATAACGAAAGCCAATATTTTCAGGATCAGGAAGATCCAGCCGTTTATAAAGATCGATGGCTTTTTCCACCGCATCTTTATAGGACATGATTCCGTGTTGAACAGGGCCTTCAGCAAATTGATCAATGAGCTTGTGAGCGGGGTTAAAAGAGGCGGCAGCACTTTGAGCCACGTATGAGATACGTGAGCCACGAAGGTTGATTTTTTCTTTGTCAGAAAGAGAGAGCAGGTTTTGGCCGTCAAAATTGATAGTACCCGAAGCTAAACGACAGCCGGTCTGGGCATATCCCATGCATGACAGCCCCAGGGTGGATTTGCCGGCACCAGACTCACCGATAAGACCCAGAACCTCACCCCGCATCAGTTTCAGGTCCATGTTATGAACAATAGGTTTCCAGTGTTCCCCGTCATATCCCTCTATATTCAGTTGCTTAATACTTAAAAGTGGTTGGTGTTGTTTTAGATCAAGCAAATGTGCCATGGACTATCATCCTTTGTATGTTGTGGTTCCGGTTGCTTTAAAAAGTCATTCCCGCCTGAACGTGAAATCATTGCGTTCGGAGTAAACTGCTTCTGTTGAGCATCCAATCCACGACTAAATTGACACCAATGGTGAGAAGAGCGATGGCTGCTGCGGGGTACATCGGCGAATAGATACCAAAAGAGATTGCTCCTGCGTTTTCACGAACCATTGATCCCCAGTCGGCTGTTGGTGGCTGGATACCGAGTCCCAGAAAGCTCAGGGAGCTGATAAACAGGAAAACAAAACAAAATCGAAGACCGAATTCAGCGATCAGCGGTGGCATGGCATTCGGCAGAATCTCATAGCGTATCACCCACCACAATCCTTCTCCGCGTAGCCTTGCCACTTCAACAAAGTCCATCACCTCAATATCCATGGCCACGGCTCTTGAAACCCGGAAGACTCTGGTGGAATCGAGTATGGCTATGACTGCAATCAGCGTGGGAATCGAGGTTCCCATGACAGATAGCACCATGAGGGCGAAAATCAGTGTGGGGAAGGCCATGATAACGTCGACCAGACGGCCGAGCATCTGATCAACCCAGCCACCGAGCGTGGCAGCCACAAAACCCAGGGTGCAGCCAACTGTGAAGGAGAGCATAACGATGGCAAGGGCAATGGAAATGGTATTTCTGGCACCGTAGAGCACCCGGGTAAACATATCGCGTCCGAGCTGATCTGTTCCCAGGAGATGTTCCTGGCCCATGGATTCCCACACGTCGCCTGCAAACTCTGTTTCTCCGTATGGGGCGATGTAAGGTGCCAATAGAATTGCGCTCAAATTGATCGCAATAATCAACAGGCCGATCCGGGCGCTTAAGGGTGATTGTTTTAATAACGTTAACATATTAGGGCGTAACTCCTCACCTTGGGTTCCTCAGTTTGGGGTTGCTGAGCATCGACAAGACGTCGGCGGTAAGATTCAAACAGACATAGGTACCGGCAAATATCAGCCCGCTGGCCTGCACCACCGGCAGGTCTCTTTTGGCGACTGCATCCACCAGCAATTGACCAAGGCCGGGATAAACAAAGACAACCTCCACCACTACTACCCCCACCACCAGATAGGCGAGATTGAGTACAACAACGTTGATAATTGGGGACAGGGCATTGGGTAAGGCGTGTTTTAAAATAATCCGCCCCCGGTTTATGCCTTTCAATTTTGCCATCTCAATAAACGGGCTCGAAAGAACGTTGATGATGGCCGCCCTGGTCATACGCATCATGTGGCCTATAACCACCAGACTGAGGGTCAGGCAGGGGAGGAAGATTGCATGAAGTTTCTGGAAGAGCGACATATCTTCATTGATGGCGCTGATGCTGGGAAAGAGAAATATCTGCACAGACAGCAGGGCGATCAGGATGTAGGCCACGAAAAACTCAGGCAGTGAAATGGCACTCAGGGTGGTGATTGAGATAAACCTGTCAAACCAGGAGTCGCGATAAATTGCGGCAAGCAGGCCGAGAATAATTGCCACAGGAATGGCGAATAGGGCCGTTACTCCGGCCAGAAACAGGCTATTGCCGAATCGCCAGCCGATTACCTCTGCAATGGGGCGTCCATTGGCCAGCGAAGTTCCAAGATCACCCTGGAGGAAGGAGCCGATCCAGCTGAAGTAGCGAACATGGGGCGGCAGATCCAGTTTCAGGTCTGTGCGGAAGGCCTGTATGGTCTCCGGGGTGGCATTCTGGCCGAGTATGGCTTCGGCCAGGTCGCCGGGCAAAGCTTCTACCCCAACGAATATCAGCAGGGAAATCACCAATAAGGTAAAGACACCGAAGATCAAACGCTTGGTGATCATTGATGTGAGTTTATTCATAAATACGGATACTCTATTGTCTTTCAGGGGCATGAAGTTGCAGGGGAATGACGTACCGCCGATTCCCCTGCAATGTTCATATGAGACTGTGGTTGGGGCGGGTTAGGACTTGAACCACCAGCGCTCCGGTGCCCGGAGGCCGTCAAGCTCCCAGTTCGCAGCCAGAGGGCCGTGTGCAACCTTGTCCGATGTCGCTGCGAGGTCTGCTGCAAACATGGGCACGACCACACCACCTTCGTCCCTGACAATGCTTTGCATCTCAACATACATTGCCCGGCGTTTGGTCTGGTCGAGTTCTGCCCTGGCGCCAATCAACAGTTCGTTAAAGCGGTCATGCTTCCAGGAGGTGTCATTCCAGGCTGCATCTGCGGCGTATGCCGTGCTGAACATCATGTCCTCAGTTGGTCTTCCGCCCCAGAACACAGCACACCAGGGCTTTTTCATCCAGACATTGGACCAATACCCGTCATTGGGCTCGCGTACGACATCAATGTTCAGACCTATGCGGCCGGCGGATTCTTTGTACATGACAGCGGCATCGATTGCGCCGGAGAAGGCTGCTTCAGAGGTGTGGAATTTGAACATTTCACCCTCCAAGCCAGCTTTTTTGAGGTGGAATTTGGCTTTATCCGGATCAAACTGACGTTGAGGGAGTTCTGATGCATGGTACCGGTTGGCGGAGCTGATTGGATGATCATTACCCACAGAGCCATACCCACGCAGGACGGTTTTCAGCATCTGCTCACGGTCAACGCCATATTTCAGGGCCAGGCGTACATCATTGTTGTTGTATGGTGCCTGGTTGCACTGCATGGCAAAGGTGTAATGTTTAAATCCATTCTGCCTGAGCACCTGAATGCCCTTGGTTCTCTTCAGCAGATGCACGGTTTTGAGTTCACACCGGTTCATCATGTCGATCTGGCCGGTTTTCAGGGCATTGGTCCTGGCATTTACATCGTTGATTCCAAGTGTTTCAACTTCATCGAAAAATGCCCGGTCGCTTTTGAAATAGTTCGGATTCCGGACTGTTAAGCAGCGGACACCCGGCTCATATTTTTTGAGGATATAGCCGCCGCTGAAGACGCCGTCGGTAAAGTCGCTGGTTTTAGGAGATATGATCAGGTGGTAATCACTCAGCAAATATGGAAAATCGGCGTTGGCGCTTTTTAAGATAAAGGAGATGCTGTACTTGTCTTCTTTTTTAATTTCTGCGATGGAGTCGACAATTACCTTGGCTGCAGATTTTGTGTCTTCACCTCTATGGTGGTTGAGGGAGTAGATGACATCGTCGGCGTCCATGGTTTTGCCATTGTGAAACTCAACTCCTTTGCGCAGTTTGAAATTCCATGTTTTGGCATCGGGGGAACTGTCCCAGCTCTCGGCCAGTTCCGGCACGGTATTGTTTTCATGGTCCACCTCAACGAGACAGTTGCCGAGCTGACCATTGATGATAATCTGGTTCATCATGTCAGTGCTGGCAGCAGGATCGATTGTATCGGTGGTGGAGCCGCCGGATATACCAATTCTCAGACGACCGCCGCGCTGGGGTTGTGAGCTTGCTGCAAAAACGTGGCTTGCAAGAAACGATTGAGAAAGAGCAGCTGTTGCGCCAAGTGCCGCAGCCTGAGAGATAAATTCTCTTCGTGATACTTTTCCTTCGGAAAACAGTTTTTGTAATAGCTCCAGCCCGATCATAGAATTTCTCCAATTTGAATTAATAGATTTTCATTCTTGCGTGTAATTCTTCCAACCGTGGAACAGGACCCCGAGAAGTATGTATTCCTGGATGCCAGGCCATCTTTAGTCTTAAGTCTTCACTGCTCGGTAAAGACGTTTCCCGGCACCTCAGCTATTTGTCTGGCAGGCGCAGGGTTCGCCGCCAATTTTCGCTACTTTCAGATTTTAAAGGAATGTGGCGTACAGGGTGGATTGAGCAGTGTTCTGAATCATTGTCGATCGTTTAGCCAGGACACTTTGAGAGCAGTTGTAAAAAAAAATATTGTGGCCGTTAAATGTGAGCCTTGTATTATTTATGCAAAATCGGATATATGAAAATTCAGAACTCCGCAATCAGTGCATAAACTACATTGGACACGATGTAATGTCAAATGTGTTTGCAAAATAGGATGTGTACATTGTTCTGGTAAATTCCGTTGGTGTTTTATGAATGAATCATATTCATCAGTGGCAGGTACTCATCCGGGGCAAGGGCAAAACTGCACCTTAGCCCATGTGCAATTACAGTAATTGCATGTTGTAGTAACCCGTTATAACTCGTTGGGCATGTTGGCTCACCGTACAACGTCTACAGGCCTGCCCCTTTGCGCTTAAATTCAGGCCGGTTCTGTTTGAACGTGAGGGAGAATCAGAAAAAAGAGGGAAGTCATGAGCAATAAGCAAGAAGAAAATTCACCAAAGGATCGCTTTGATCTCAAAGATTGTAAGGGCAGCATGAAGGCCGTGGTCACAACTGGTAATGGCGGATACGAGGTACTCGAGTACCGGGATGTGCCAATTCCGACCCTTGCTTCGGGAGAAGTGTTGTTACAGGTCCTCGCAGCCGGCGTAAACAACACCGAAATCAATACCCGGCTGGGTTGGTATTCCAGTAAGGTTACCGCAAGTACAGAAGGTCTCACAGATACGGAGAGAGAAAAGGCGAAAGAACAGGCGGATGGTGGCTGGAACGAAGCTACGCCATTTCCTTTTATACAGGGAACCGATTGTTGCGGGCGTATTGTCGCCGTTGCTCCTGACGGTGACAAAAGCACTGTTGGGTTACGTGTTCTGGTGCGGTCTTGCATGCGTGCGATCGGCTGGGAGTCTCTTGAAAACATCTGGATGGCCTCAGACTTCGATGGGGCGTTCGCGCAATTTGTGAAAGTGCCGGCCGGGGAGGTTTTCCCTGTGAATTGTGAGTGGAGCGATGGGCAACTCGGCACGATCCCGTGTGCGTACGGCACGGCAGAAAACATGCTTCACAGGGCGAAGGTGTCGAGTGGGGAACATGTCCTGGTCGCCGGAGCGTCCGGTGGTGTCGGCTCGGCTGCGGTGCAGTTGGCAAAGCGTCGTGGCGCCGTGGTAACGGCAATCGCCGGGAAGGCTAAAATTGAGCAGGTACAATCAATAGGGGCCGATCATGTCATTGAACGCGGTGTTGATATCGTTGCCGCTCTCGGTGAAAAGACGGTGGATGTCGTGGTTGACAATGTGGGTGGCGCCTCCTTTGGAGAAATGCTGGAGGTGTTGGTGAGAGGAGGGCGGTATGTTTCCTCCGGTGCCATTGGCGGGCCGATCGTAGCGCTCGATATGCGGACCTTTTATCTGAAAGACCTGACGATGATAGGCTGCACCGCATGGGATGAACCGGTTTTTCCCAATCTTATTTCATATATAGAAGGTGGAGAGATACAACCGCTCCTGGCGAAAGAGTTTCCTCTCGAACGTATTGTGGACGCGCAACGTGAGTTCACCGAAAAGAAGCATGTGGGTAAATTCGTCTTGATCCCACCGCCTTTAAGTGATGCACAGATGAAACTATTTGTATCCGGGTTGTAAGACTCTGTATGATTGAAGTGTAGTCAGTCTTGTTGTTTTACCCTTAGCCCGAGAAAAAGAGACTGCTCCACGCCATGGGCCTGAAAAAATCATTGATCTCCTGTTTCAGTCGCCTGGAATCGATCCGGCACAGCGACCCAGAGCTGACTCCAGAGAACTGGTGCCGGCAACAGCCATGTATCAAGGTTACAATTGCATCACGTGAAATCCTTCTGAGCCAGCCTGCCTCAACCTTGTACGTCTACCTGCTGGCTGTGGTGTGCATTGGGGTAGCCATCTACTTCTGGTGGTTTCGGGGCAATGAATTGTCTCGTTTATGGTGGGGTATATCGCTCTCGGCCTGGGGGATTGGTGCGTTTCTCGCCGGTACCAGCTACCAGGCATTTGGTTACGAGATCAAGTGCGCAGGGCGCGAGTCGTGTAGCTGGACCAGCTGGTGGGAGCTGGTCTATCTCATGTTTCAGCAGATAAGTATGAGCGCGATGCTGGTTGCAGTGGCCTATTGCTGCACCGCAGGAACTATGCGGACGCTTCTGTCATGTTATGCAATGGCAAGCTCATTACTCTACGTTATTGTGGTCTTTATCGGAGGATTCGTGCCTGTAAAACCACTGATAACTTTCGGTTTCATGGTCCGTTTTTCGCTGCCGGCCTTTGTGCTCATGTTGATTGTAAGTGGCTGGAGGTACTGCATGCAGGGAAATTTTGCGGATCTGGTGTTGGTCGGTGCCTGGCTGCTGCTGCTTTTCATCAGTGCTGCCTACTATCTCTATGATGAACTGGAGATCACAGAGAAGCTGTGGGAGCAGGGCGCAGGCATCTGGTTTTCACAAAATGACCTGTTGCACATCGGCCTGATTCTCTGGATGCTCTATATCGCCCTGTTTGTGGCCGATCGGGTCAAAGACACCACCGTTTCAATTATCCCTGGTTAACTCAGAATTTTTCTTCTGGAACTATGCCGGCGTCCCGGTTCCTTTCCCCCTCAAAATTGCAAAATTGCTGTTTCCCTGCCAATGCTGGCATGAGCTGAAGCCATCGGTAGATGAAAACGTAATATCTGCCTGACGAGTGAGTGGTGCATGGCTGTGGGGTTGCGGCCGGAATATGGCAGCCGACATGAATGAGGTGTATTCACCGGGTGTTGACGAACAATGTGAAACAGCCGGTGAATACTGTAAGTAAGCTGCTTGTATCTGGTTATTCAACAGATATTTGTAAGATAGGGATGCGTATTATGACGCGATAATGTTGAATGTTCAAAGAGCATCAAGGGTTGCAGTCCCGTCTCTGTGAAAAAAACTCTTACCAGGCCGTGCAGGCACACCCCGTATAGCGAGAGAGTGGTGCTGTGGTCTCTATATTGGAAGAAAGACGACATTGATAAGTTAAGATAAGGAGCGATACGATGTTTAAAAAGTTGTTTGCCCGGCTAGGGGTTGGCAGTGCCAGTGTGGATGCCGTGCTGACCACAGAATATTTTGAGCCAGGCGGTCTTGTGGAAGGACGTGTTGAAATTAAGGCTGGAGAGGTTGAGCAGGAGGTTGCTGCGATAACTATCAAGCTGATGACAATTGCGGAAAGAGAGAGCGATGACGAAAGCGAGGAGTTGAATCATACCATCGCAAGCCACAAAGTGGCCGATGCTCTTCTGCTGAAGCCCGGTGAAAATCGCGAAGTACCTTTTTCGTTTCCCCTGCATATGGAAACGCCAGTCACAGTGCTGGATGTGGGGAAAAATCACTGTAAAGTTTGGCTGGAAACAGCGTTGGACATAGAATTGGCCCTGGACCCCACGGATAGGGATTATCTCAACGTCCACCCAACGCCTGTCATGCAGCATCTCATTACAGCAATGATCGATAAAGGTTTTAAGATGGTCAAAGCTGATGTGGAGGAGGGTTTCCTCAATGGCGGCAGCTATACATCAGAATCAGGCTGCTACCAGGAGATTGAGTTCAAACCGAAGGCATTTTTCTCAGGTGTTCGGGAGGTGGAAATTTCTTTTGTTCCCCAGGCTGATTGCACCCATGTGCTTATTGAGCTTAATCGCACCTTTGCAGGGGATGGATACCGTAGCCTGACCCTGGCCAATTCAGCAGATCTGGCAGAGGTGAAAGAGAGTCTGGCCAGTTTGATGTAGGCCAGCTTCCCACCTTGATAAATTATAGAGGCAGGGCGGTTTCGCCCTGTCTTTTCCTTCGTCTCTCAAATTGAGCTATGAACTCAATGGATTGGGTCATTGCCTGGAAGATCAGAGGGTTATCGGCCACAACCTGTCGTCGACCCGTTGCCGCTGCTGGAAGATTTTCACAGACCTTCGTATTTATACCCCACTCCATAGACTGACCTGATAATTTCCAGTCCGGGTGCGGCGATGGCAATTTTCTTCCGTAGCTTTTTAATGTGGCTGTCAATGGTTCTGTCACAGACTATGCGCCTGTCGGTATAGAGTTTATCCATAAGCTGGTCACGGGTAAAGATTCTGCCTGATTGTTCGAAAAGTATTCGAAGTAGCTGAAATTCTACAGCTGTCAGATCCAGCTTCTCACCGTGGAATTTTGCGATATATTTCTTATTATCCAGGGTGAGACTCCGTCCGCTATGAACTGCACCTCTACTTCGCCTGAGGACAGCCTTGACTCTGGCTACCACTTCCCGTGGGCTGAAAGGTTTACAGATATAATCGTCTGCTCCGAGCTCCAGCCCGAGCAGCCTGTCTATTTCTTCAACTCTGGCGGTCATCATAACGATAGGCACTTCGGAGAAGCTCCGTATTTCTTTACAGATATCGAGCCCGTCTTTCCCAGGAAGCATCAGGTCGAGCAAAATCAGCGCCGGCTGGTTTGCCCTGACCCTGGCCACGGCTTCCTGTCCTTCATAGAGACAGTCTATTGTATAACCAGCCTGGCAGAGATAGTCGCAGAGCAGGTCGCTTAACCGCTTTTCGTCTTCGATGATCAATATAGTTTTGTTTTTCATGTTTTTCTGTCTGCTGTTCAGCTGGTAATGGGTAACTCGACCCTGATCCCCAGGCCGCCATATGGTGAAGCATAGGAAGAGATCTTTCCCTGGTGGGCCTCAACTATGTTGGTGCAGATGGCAAGACCTAACCCAGCGCCATTATTTGCACGGTGTCGCGACAGGTCGGTTCGGTAGAGTCTGTCAAAGAGCAGGGGAAGCTGGTCGGCAGCTACTCCGGGCTCAGTATCTTGAAATAATAGAACAATACGTTCTTCAGAGCGTTCTGTCAGTATTTCAAGCATACCGGGAGAATCTGTATATCTCAGGCTGTTTTCCAGAAGGTTGGTGAAGAGTTGCTGCAGTCGGTCGGGATCTCCGAGCAAAGGCGGTGACATCCCCGCCGGCACCTGAAGATGAAGCTCCATACCTTTATCCGCATATCGTTTTTCCAGAAGTTCAATGGTTCCATCAAGAATTCCCACAGGATCAACCAGTACCTTTTTATATGTCAGGGCACCGATATCGGACATGGAAAGCTCATAAAGATCATTCACCAGCCGTTGCATATGCAGAACCTCGCCAAGCAGTGGTGTCAATGTCTGGATACCGGTTTTGCGAACTCCGTCCAGAAGTGCCTCCAGCTCTCCCCGCAGGATGGAAATTGGCGTGCGCAACTCATGGGAGATATCAGCAATCCAGCGCTGTCGAGCCTTTTCATTTTTTTCCAGAGTCATTGCAAGCATATTGAAGTGTTCGCTCAACCGCCCGAGTTCGTCTCCGCTGGTAATTGGAATTCTGGTTACAAATTTGCCACCTATGAGCTTTCTTGTTCCTTCTGTCAGGTGGTTGACAGGTCGTAGCAGGTGAATGGTTATTGGGAACGTCAGGATAATTGAAACCCCCAGCATCATCAACGCAATGAGCGCAAACGATTGTTTTTGCTGTTTTACAAAGAGCAGGTCGCCGGAATCTGAAATTTCGGAGATTGGAAAGAGCCCAAGAAACCCGATTGTGCTACCGGCCGAGGTAATCGGTATCGTGGTTATGTGCGTCAACTGTTCGGGGGGGCCGCCAATAACCCGATTTTTTTCCAGGTCCAGGAGCACGATACGCTTGCCGAGCCGAATTGGGTCCATCGGTGGATGGGGTGGTTGCTGAGGTCGATCGGCAAATAATTTCTTGTCGACAGACTCGCGCATTACATCAAAGAAGATATTCCTTTGAATCCGGGTCCAGAGCCGGTGATTGCCCTGCAACCCTTCCCAGCCTGCTTCCTTGCTGTAATAACTCGGAAGTTTTTCAGCCATGGTGTTGAGGTGCTTGAATTCCTGGCTGTTCACATAGCCGAGAAAGTCACGGTCAAAACTCCACTGCAGAAAGAGAAAAATACCTCCGGCCATGATCGAGCTGGTGAGGAGGGTGGAAAGGAAAAGCTTGTGGCGGATTCTAAGTTTCAAGGTCTTACCTGTAAATGCATGATTATCACGAAGAGTTGTATCAATGTATAGTTCGAAATTAAGGAAGAAATATGAACAAACACGGAAAAAACATTTTTTTCCAAAATAACTACCTGATTCGGGCATTTTGCAGCTTTGGGTGAGGTGGATGCTGGAGTCAGATCCTGGGGCGGGTATTGAACAACGCGGGAGTTTAAGGGTGGGATCCTTCGAAGACCGTTCATTGATACGATTTGTCAGAACATACGTTTAATTCACATTTCTTCCATTTTTCTTCCTTTATTGCTCTGTACGTTGCATGGAGCATCTTACCCGGATGTGATCGGAAGCCTTCGGGCTTTTGGCAGCAAGACTCCGAATGGTCGGAAGTACGCTGTTCGGGGGCGGCAACAAAGACATAATGCTCGCAGTTCCAGGAGGATTCAGATGGATGGAAGTAGTTTGTTTTTAATGATTTGCTCAATTTCTGTATTGGCCCTGTGGCTTGTCTTATCTGGTTGTGCAGTGGACCAGTCCTCTCAAAGAGGCGAAAGGCAGCAGGTGCGTGCAATGGGTAAACAGGAGATGGGACGGGGCCGCAGGGGAGAACCTCCCGGAATAAACAATACGACCACCACAGCAAATATGACCCTGCCTGCCGAGGCGTTCACCGCATGTAAGGGAAAGCGGTCTGGAGACGAGGTGAGTTTTTCCCCTGAGAATGGGAAGCTGGTGGTTGCAACCTGCCAGGTGATTGATGACCATCTGGTGGCAGTACCAGAACGCAGGCGGACAAAATCATAAATGAATAGTGCAGCTTGAACGGTGTCTTGAAGGGTATCTTTTCCCTGCCTGAGCCGGAGATAAAATAGACTCTTATACATTTTCCTTGTTTCTTACATATTTCATGCAAAATCGGCCAGTAAACTGAGGTAATTATTTCACAGGAAGTAAACGGATAACAGGTCCCCGGCACATCTCCTTCTCTCCCCTTTATCTCTCGCAAAAGTGCCGGGGAACCTGCTGTCTCAGAGGATTATACAACTCTCCGTATCCCCCAAAAGAAGCAAACTATGATGTTCAGGCTTTATAGAGCAAGGCGTTGCCCTTTACGTACACTGACGATGGTCACACTGGTACTGGCATTATCTTCATCGGCATCGGTGGCATCGCCAGCAAATTTTTTTCCCGGTAACCCTATGCCTTCCGGATTTGCTGTCGTTCATTATTACTGCCTGGACGGACTGTTTTACCGGCATGACCCCAAAGGGTTTATTGTTGCTCCGGCACCCATAGGTGCGGTGGTCAGAACCCTTCCTCCGGCAACCATACGGGTACATATCAATGGGATTCAGTATTACGCCTGTTCTGGGATTTACTACAGGAAGGTTGATGCTGGCTCTGTGGTGGTGGCGTAACCTGTCAGACACATGAGGTCTACTTTCGATATCGGTGAACGACTCAAGGTCAGGGTTGACCTTCTCAACGTTCGTTCAGGTCCGGGCCTGAACCATGACGTTGTACAGCAACTCACCCAAGGTACTGGTGTCCAGGTTGAAGGGGTGAGTTCGGCCTGGTGCCTGGTTCGTCTGGCAGATAAGTCAACAGGCTGGATTAAGAGCAACTACACAACCGGGTTCCAGGATGGCTTTGAAGGTTGAGGGAAAAAGGCAGGGTTTTCCAACTTTCACATTTCCTCCACATTGGCTGCATATTCACACGTTACTTTCATGAATAACAGTCTTCGCCATGGAGAACGAAGATGGCGAAGACTGTTCAATAACGCTCAATGTCCGACATGTATTCAAGAACATGAAACGACCCCCCATGAAAAGAATTGAGCAATTTTCTTTTAACCCAGAAGGAGCAGTGTAATGAAACAACACAAGGTGATCAAGGGGCTTACCGTCCTGATGATGGTGGCAACATTTTCCGCACTACCTGTTTATGCAAAAGGCAGCAAAATGGGTGGTGGCCCAGGCAATAACATGCAGGGGCCACCGCCGGAAGCCTACGAGGCGTGCGTCGGCAAGGAAGCAGGTGACATGGTCAGTCTGAAGGGGCGGAGAGGCAAGTCGATGGAGGGAGTATGCGCGAGTATCGAGTCTCAGCTTGTGGCTGTACCCAAGGAGCATCTCGAGGCCTGTGCAGGAAAGCAGGCAGGTGACAGCGTCAGTCTGGATGGACCCAGAGGTGAGTCGATAAAAGCAACATGTGAAATCGCGGGTGATCTTGTTCTGGCAATGCCAGGGAGATCAGGCGCCAGAGGGCACTAGTCGAGATGGTCTGGGGGGAGAAAGTGAATGCCTTCTCCCGACGGATCTGTACGAAAAGCATTTATGACTGAAGTATGTTGATGGTGAATATATGGCCATTTCCGTAATCAAGGGGTGTATCGGCTGCGGTACCTGCGTGCTGACATGCCCTACTGATGTAATCCGTTTGGACCAGCGCTCAGGCAAGGCGACTATTCAGTATCCGGCAGATTGTCAGATATGCCATCTTTGCCGAATGTACTGTCCGGTGGATGCAATCAGGATAACACCAGAGAAGTCTATACCTGTGGTTGTGTCATGGGGCTGAAGATGGAAAAGCACACAATCCGACCGGCACTACAATGGTGCACGCTCTTTATCGGCATACCTCTCCTGTTCTATCTCACAGGAGATTTCCCCCGCCGATCAATTCTCAAGGAAACGATATCTCTCCTGACCCTGATGGCATTTTTCCAGCTATTGGGGCAGTTGTATACCACGCGATGTAATACACGCCTTGTGCGCGATGCAGGAGCACCAAAGCTTGTAAGAGTCCATAAAATTGCTGGCTACATCGGTATTGCGCTGATCCTTGTACATCCTTTGCTGATCGTGGTACCGCGATATTTCGAAGCGGGAATAGGCCCTGGAGAGGCGTTTTTAACCATGGTCACCACGACTACTCCGGGAGTATTGACCGGGCTTGCAAGCTGGGGGCTGATGCTTGCGCTGGCGGTAACGTCGCTCTTTCAAAAGAGGATACCCCTGACGTACCTTTCGTGGCGAAGGCTGCATGCAAGCCTGTCGATAGCTTTTATCCCGGCTGCCTCCTGGCACGTCGCGAATCTGGGCAGGCATGCAAGCCCGGCCATGACCATAATGATAGTGCTGATGGCGGCAGGTGGGATGCTGCTCACGATAAAAGCAACCGTGGCCAGAAGACTATTGAGAGTAAAGGGCTGAAAATGAACAGTACGAATGAAATGAGCGGCCTTACCCGTAGAACTTTTATGACACTTGCCGGGGGGGCCGCTGGTGTTGCAGCGCTCTCCTCGTTTGGTATTCCTACAGGTTGGGCAGCCAACAAACCAAAAGTTGCACCAGCTGATGTTTCCCTGGCACTAGACACTACAGACGTACTTGTCATCGGTGGCGGTATGGCAGGTCTGTTTGCTGCAGTGAAGGCCCACGATGCAGGTGCCGACGTTATGATCCTGTCCAAAGGCAGACTTGGTTCATCAGGTCAGACGCCGTTTGCCAAGGGCATATTTGCCTATGACCCCGGCGTCGCTGGAATGACCCTCGACGAATTTGTTGACAGTGTCTCCCGCTCGGCACTGGGCAGCAATAACCCTTTATATACCAGGCAAATGGCGGGAAACTCCCTCGCCAGGGTAAAGGAACTGCGGGAGTGGGGATTTTTTGAATCCCCACTTTATAACAACTGTTTTAAACGGCCAATCGCTGAGCGAAGCATACCCCTTCTGGAGCGTGTCATGGTGACCCATTTACTCAAAGAAAATGGCATGATAGCAGGGGCCGCAGGGTTTAGTGCAGATGACGGAAAAGTGCACCTAGTCGCAGCAAAAAGCGTTATTCTCTGTACAGGTGCTGGAGGTTTCAAGCCGAACGGCTTCCCCATTTGCGACCTCACGCACGACGGGACTGTCATGGCCTACAATATCGGGGCTAAAGTCACGGGCAAGGAATGGAACGACGGGCATCCAGCTTCTGCAGAAAATCCGGCAGCGTGTTTCGATGGCTGGGGAAACATGTTTGAACAAAAGCCGACCACAACCGGGGTCGACATACGACATGACCTTGGGGTCGACATGAACTACAGGGCGTATGTCGCAGGTGGCCCGGTACGCATGGGACCCCCGCACCAGCAAGAGACAGGCCAAGTGGCAGGCGGCCCGTATATGCCGTTGGAATTTATGCGAAACGCTCCTCCGGGCGGCGCCGGAGGGCGGCATGATGATACGCCGCAGAGACAAGGCAAAGGTGGCCCCCCTCCAGGAATGAGAGGGCCGCGCGTTGGCGGTTCATCAGCTGGCATGGCGATCCATAAGTCTGAAGGCCTGGTACCGATTAATGACAGGTGCGAGTCGACTATCCCGGGACTTTACGCCGCCGGAGATGCCCTTGGTTCATATATGGCGGGTGCTATTTACACTCAGATCGGTTCCTCCCTGGCCGGTTCAGCTGTTCAGGGAGCTGTTGCCGGCGAGGCAGCGGCGGCCTTTTGTTCCAGTACGGTGGCCCCTGTCATCGGGAAAGAGACGATTGCCAGGGTGCAGGAGGAAATGTTGGCACCGCTGGGAAGAGAAGCCGGTTACAACCCGGCCTGGGTGACCCAGACCTTGCAGGGGATCATGATTCCGAACTTTGTTCTCTACATCAAGAAAGAAAAGCTGCTGCAGGCAGCCCTGGCGTACGTCGAGGAACTCAGGGACCATCATGTGGGGATGCTGCGTGCTGCTGACTTCCATGAACTTCGTCTGGCCCATGAGACCGCAAACATGATAATCAGCGCAGAGATGAAGCTCAGGGCCTCGATCATGCGAACAGAGAGCCGATGCAGTCACTTTCGACTCGATTATCCTGAGGTGGATGAGAAGAACTGGCGAGCCTGGATAAACATTTACAGGGGGGAAGACGGGTCTATGAAGTTGGAAAAGCAGCCCTTTGACAGTTGGCCTGTAGCATAAAAGCAAAAAGTTTACATATTAAGTATATCGCTTCCTTCGCGCCAGACACCAATAACCGCAATCTAAAATTTCCCGGGATTGCGGCTATTGTATTTCTGGCCAGGAGTGGTCTGGACGGAATGCGCACTATTGAGTTGCCGGCAGGTGAGCATACGCCTCGGCAGGCACAATGACTTTCTCATCACTTCCCGGTGTCTTCCAGTACAATTTCAATGCTGCTGTGCCTTTTCTCTGGAAGTAGTCTATTCGTATGGGATACCAGCCTGCGATGGTTACATTCAGCTCGGATTCGATTGATAACTGGTCCGAATGTTGGGTAGGATCGGAGAGAACAAGTTTGTCGCTCAGGTAAATTATAACACCGTCATTGGAGAGGGTCTGTAGAATGTATTTGCCTGTTGTCGGGAAATGCAGGGCCCCGTTCATGCGAATACCGATACCGCGATTGGTCCCACTGTCGAATACCTTACCCCTTCCGAACTGGTTATTGAGCTCGAATATTGGCTTGCCCTCTTTCCCGCCTCTTTTAGGTAGCATCCGCACGTTGCGTGCAAAAAAATTATGGAAATAGACAGTGAGCAGTCCCGGCTGCAATCTCGCTGCTTCTTCAGCCGAAAGTGGTGTGCCCTGCATGTCGTAGTGCACAGGTGGTCGCGGTGATTCTGATTCGCCGGCCATGCTTATCGGGAGATGCGTGGTGAGGAAAAGAATCGTACACAGTGCGATAATCTTTACAGTGTGGTTTCGGTTGATGAGCATGGTATCTCCTTGCAATTGAGAAAAGGATACTTCGTATCATAGTGTATGGCTGACACGGCTAGTAACACCATGCGAATTAATGGGATAAATGGCAAGAGCATGCGTATAACCAGCTTGAGGTAGAGCTTGGAACACGTTGGGATCAGGTCAGAATTTTGGTTTTGGCTATGTCGCAGGCCCGACCTGTATCTATACGGCTGAAACAGCAACATCCAGTTCAAATATCTCCAGTTGAAACATCGAGAGAGGAGGTGAGTGGCTTTGGACACAGAACAGTGCCCAGGGAACATTTACCGGAAACAGGGCATCGTTGATGGAGCCTTCTCTCGCAGCGCTTTTCAGGAAGAAAACCATGTACTTGGTTGCAATGGAAGGAGGTGATGGCAAAGCGCAGGTAGTAATTCAATCCCCGACCCAACAGCCATGTTAGGTGATGTGGTCCAACTATCCGAATCGCATCTAAAAAAGCACGCATTAACGACGCACTTAGCAAATTAACATGTTGACAAAAGGACTCACGTAAAAGTATCTTTCCCGACTTTACAAGAAGCACTTGTTTTGTTTTTTCAAGGAGAAAGTTATTAATGAGACTGTCAATAATCGCTCGATTGGCAATCACTGTCATGATGATAGTGGCCATATCACTTCAATCTGCCAGGTTACAAGCCAGTGTGGCAGAAGAACTGCCAAGCAGCCTAACTAAATACATACCCCAAAAGCCAGATCACACCCTGACAGGTTCGGAGTTTGTAGCTCTGACCTCTAAAATGAGCGAGCAGCAGCGTGAGAAGGTAATTGGCGAACAAGTGCTCAGCGGTAACATCCCGGATTTTTTGAGAGAACTTAAACCTGTCAAACTCCAGACAAGAGATACCAACGGACGCCTGATATCTGCGACAATATTTGTTACTCCGGACTACCTTGCCATTGGCTCTGAGAATGACTTTATCCGCACCCCAATGGATTTTCATACGGCAAGCCTGGTGGCCAGCCGGTTGGGCTTTATTTTACCGACGCGCAAGATGGTAGATGCCATTTACAATCAGTCCGAAAATCACTTTACACCTCAACCCATGCAGCCTGGCGCCCAGATGCGATCAACTGACTATTATCAGAGGCACAATCAGAAGATCGACCAGCAACAGGAGTCGCTTGGCATTACTTCGGGGGAGCTTGTCTCAGGTCATAAAAAGGATGTTGTCATCACCAATAAGTTAATGAATAAGCCCGGAAGAATAGCTATTTATGGATGGCACCAGCCCAATGGTAAACCGATCCAGCCACTCAGTACTGTGCATGGCGCCGGATATGCAGATTACAGCCATGGTGTTCGCCTGGTGAGTGAGACAGTTATTGTCGATGGTGAGTTATGTTCAGTGTACGACATCTTAAAAGATCCGGACCTGGCACCATTGTTGAGTGATGAAGGTCCGATCGTTGCCGGTTACAGCCCTGATAACGTTGCGCTGCCGGCGGGTAAAAAGAAGAGCTCTGCGACCGTTATCCACTAGCCCTCTTCGATAAAATTGAGGTCGTATACTGTCACTCTGCGTCTTTCTCGCCTGTAAGCCCTTTGCAGCAACGGAAGCCAAGATGGTAATTATGGTGGCTGTGTTCTGACATAACCCTGCTGCCATGCCAGTATGGTGCCCGCCATCGGCACCAGTCTTCATGTGCCCTGTATGTATCAAAGATAAACCAACTGCCTTTCATCTCGGTATAGCCCAGGGTGGAACTCCCGTTGCTGGCCATCTGCTTTTCTGTCAGCGGCAGGTTCATATGCTCAGCCGCGTTTCCGTTAAGGTCGTAGACATCCAATGAACTTCGACATTCGGGAAAGAAACCGACAGGATAGGTGTTTGACCCGCACTGCTTCCAGCCTCCACCATTACAGCCGGAAGATTTCGAACTATTTGCCGCGCAGATGCCTTTTTGGTATCGAGGGCCATAGCTCCATGTCTTATCTGCTTTATTGGCATTATTGTGGGCAATGCGCATGCGACGGACAGCTTCATTGGCAGTGACTCCTTTCGCCAGATTAAACCGATAATCAGGAGGTGTTAATTCGCCTGCGCAACCACCCTCCCACTCATGGGCATCACATAACCGTTTTCCCATGGCAGAACAGATCTCGGCCGCTTCCCGGGTGCGTACCCAGACTACCGGATATTCGCAGGGTATATTGGGAAATTCGAACTGATCAATGCAGGCTTCAGCATCCTCTGCACGTTCATGTTCCGGGTCGTAAAGTGGGGCCATATACTTGGCACCGCAGATCTTCTCGTAACGCATATTTTCATAATTGAGTGACAGGCTATCGAGCTTTGCCCTGCATTCCTCAACTGAAGCGGGGTGCCTGCTGACAGCGGGGTTGCCCTGCCCTATATATGGAGAACCGGCAAAGATCGCACGTACCATTGCCGCCTGTGCAGCAGACAGGTTGTGGACCTCGATTAAACGGGTAAACATTCTCTCGTTCTGCTCTTGCAATGACTGGGCTGCGCCAGATGTCTGCATTCCCGAAGCAACGAGAGCGATGACCAGCAGGATTGACCGAATATATTCCATCGTATTTTCCCCGGAGAGTATTTTGGCAGATAAAAATGAAATACCTAATCACGCCGCATCAGATAAAAAAAATCCCGATTATCCGGATACCCAATAAAGCGCGGAATATAAGCGCCTTTTCGGGTCTTGTCTAAAACGCTCATGCCCTGAATGAGGTGCTGTACCGCCAGGTGTGACTCTTTTTGCCGATAGAGCGCGAGGTAGGTATGTTCAAGAGCATTCATGTCGAGATGAAGAGCATAGGAACAACCGTAGGCCTGAAACACCCTGGCCATTGCAGAAGGTGTCGCAGTTGAAAAATACCCGTAAATGAGGAACCGTTTACCGCCACTATCCTGCAATGCCGCACCGGACCGCAAGGTACGCAGTTTCATGTCATGGGAGCCGGACCAGTTACCTGCCCCCCACTTGGCGACAAGACTGCCGGGTACCGGCTGTTGAGATTCTGAATCCCATTCGAGAATCGGTACACCGTTTTGTCGCGCATGGACAATCCGGTCAAGATTGACGTTGTCCTCTTCCGACCAGGTCTTCAGGGCAACAGTTCCATCATCATAGACCAGCACTGTTGCAAGTTCCGGTTGTAAGGTGCTGAGGACAACTCCTCTTTCAATAAAGCCATAATGGGAGCCCCTGTTGCGCTCAGCAAAGGCACCGTACTTAAAGGCGCCGTGGGCTCTTTTGAACCCTCCGGTAAATGTTGCCACAGTGCTCACGGAGTCAACAGGGCTGATCATGCCGTTGGCCACAATGGGTGCAATTGTTTCGATGCCGTCAGGCCCGGGTATACCTTTTATTTTCACAGAATCCCGTGTTCGGTTCGACCATCCCACCCGTGGGTGTTCTGTCCCGATTGTGAAGCCAAGGTCAAACCGGTCCAGGTCAAAAGCGATCAGGTAGGCAAGCGCTCCCGATTCGATGTTGTCGAGACGATTAACACGATTACGATGACTGTTGAGGATCGCCGGAGCAATGGCCTTGGGTTGAATGAGGCTGACAAAAATGCCTGGGTTATCTTGAACACTATACCATTGACCGGTGAGCACGCCCTTGGCCCGTCTCTTGAGCTGCAGGCCGAGCCCTGCGGGGAAGATCAGCTGATTGGCAAAGTCGGGATTGATGTCTGCCGGTGCGGGGAGACCTGGTTCGGACTCTGGTAATGCAGAGTGAGAGGCTTCTTTTGTCTGAGCCTTTTCAAGAAAGGCGTCTTTGAAAAAATTGTCTTTTACAAACCCGACAACGCTCTCTCCACCGGGAAGCCTGTCGCGAAGAAAACCGGTAACAGTTTCTATGGTTGTCTGGTGCCCTCTGGTCGGATTACGAAGAAAAATGTTCCCGTTGCACAGGGGGGCATAGATTTGTCTGGATTTTCTGGCTGTTTCGAGTTCACCCTTGACAATCAGTTGCAACGATGAACAGTCTTTCACCGCGACCCCCTTCCGGGTCAGGGCCAATCGAGGTTGTGAATTTTCGTTAAGCGTCAGCCGTTGATCATGCGGATACGGGTTTTCGAGATGATACTCTTCAACCACCTTTTTGTGGTTGTCGCTCAGCTGGAGGATATACCATTGATTAATATTCGAGTTCAGATTGATCAGTGTTACCTCCGCCAGGTTGCCGTCTGGCATGTGAATCTCAGCTGATTGTACAGTTTTAAATGGCTGCAGGTTGACGACGGACGTGATCTGGTTGCCTGCACTTTGTGATCCACTGTCGGCTACAGCATTCACTTCTGTGAGAAGGACTGAAGTGAAAAGTAGCAACAGCAGAGCGGGCAGTTCTGTTATCAGCCTGTGATGAGGTCTCAATAACATTGTCCCTCCAGCTCGTTCTCGTCAGAAAACCACTCGTAAAAATCCAGGTTGCGCCTCGACCTTGAAAAGAATGCTGATTTTCAGGGTGAAAACGAATGCCAAAACGTTAAAGACGTAATCGCTTGAATATTGGTTCAGGAATAAGTCGGATAATCCACATAATCAATGCCCAGAACCAGGGGAGATATACAATGTCTTTCTTTTTCTGAAGAGCATTATATATCCCTGATGCGATCTTCTCCGGTGTTGTCCATAACATGTTTTTATCAAAGTCTCTGGTCATCGGGGTATCCACAAAGCCGGGTTTAACAGTCATGACATGAACCCCGCTGGAACTCAGACGATTGCGAAGTCCCTGTAGAAAAATCGAAACCGCACCTTTGGCCGCCCCATACACGTAGTTGGACTGCCGGCCTCGGTCTCCGGCCACCGAGCTGATAACACATAAGGTTCCGCTTCCCTGTTGTACCAGCTGATTCGCTGCATGTGTGAGCAATGACATGACTGCCAGTCCATTTGTTTCAAATTCCTTCCGGAGTTCATCAAAAGATGCTTCACATGATTTCTGGTCGGGCAACGTTCCATGGGCAATCAGGATGGTATCAATGGATTCCAGGGCGGTAAACGCATCTTCGAATATTTGCCGGTGGGTATCAAATGCCCGTGCATCAACAACTGCTGTAAAGACCTTACCGGCACCTCGTACCCGTAAATCGTCCGCGATAATATGCAATTTGACCTGGTCTCTTGCGACCAGAAAAAGATTATCGCCATCAACTGCAAACAGGCGCGCAGTAGCTTCGGCAATAGAAGAGGTAACTCCAAATATAAATCTATTGGCCATTCTCTCCCCCTGAGATTCGTCTCCAGAAACTGGAGTTGATTTTCGGATCACGCATGCGTTCCAACTCCGCAAACTGTGGATAATAGTTTCTGAAAGCAGTTCCGGACATGCGGGCATCCTTGCAGGGATAAACTGCACCGCCAACAGTTTGCACAATACTGTCAAAATCGTCCAGGAGTCGAAAAGTGTTATCTCCATCGATACAGATATCCAGTGCCAGGGTAATTCCAGGTCGAGGAAAAGAGAGGAGCCCGGGTGACAGCTTATTGCCGAAGACTTTCAAGACCCCGAGAAACGAGACAAGGCCTTGTTGTGCTCCTTTAGTCAGTAGTTCTTCAAGAGCATCTTTTCCTCTCGAGTCAGGAGGAAGCAGGCACTGGTATTGTAAAAAACCCTGGGAACCATAAATGCGATTCCAATGAAGAATTGAATCCAGAGGAAAAAAAAATGATTCATAATGTACAAGAGCTGTGCTGCGAACCCGGCCCTGTTTTTTGTAATACAATGAGTTGAATATCCGCGCCGTTGTTCGGTTCACCAGGGAAAAGGGCAGTTCGACCGGTATACTCAACCTGCGTTTAGGAGCTGCTATAGGTTTGGTGCAGCACGCTGAATGGTTTCCACGGACAAAGTGGCCTCTGCCAAATTTTTTACCCCTGGCCATACTGTCAAGCCAGGCTACCGTATACTCATATTCCAGATCAGAATCTTCTGAGATCTCAAAGAAATCGCCAAGATTTGCAAAACGAATGACCTCAACATCCATGACCTGGTTGTTGATACGCTTCAAACTGATTTCAGCCCAGACAATGAGGCCTGTGAGGCCAAGCCCGCCAATTGTGGCATTGAACAGTTCCTGGTTCTCAGATCGGGAACAGCGCAATCTCTGTCCGTCGGAGCGAGCCAGTTCAAAGCATCGCAAGTGGCAACCAAATGTGCCGGCGCTGTGATGGTTTTTGCCATGGATGTCATTGGCAATAGCACCACCCATCGTGACAAACCTGGTGCCGGGCACAACCGGGGGAAACCAGCCATGAGGGACGGTTACCGCAAGAATATCATCCAGCAACACCCCGCTTTCGCAACGGAGGATTCCCCTCTTTGGGTCAAATGAAATAAACCGGTCCAACGGTTTGGTATCAAGCAGCAAACCTTCACTGTTCAGGCAAACATCACCATAGGAGCGTCCATTGCCAAATGGCAGCCATGAAACCTCGGAGCCAGCAGGAATCGGCAGTGGTTGACAGCGCCAGTTCAACTGAGTTGCTGATTGTTGAAAACAGGGGTAACGCCCCCATGAATGGTAGTGTTTGTGCATTGAAGTCAAGTTGCAAAAAGCATAATTATTGCCATCAAAAGAAGTATGATTCTGCTTGTTCGATCTCTTAAAGCAAAGATCATCGGGTCATCATGCATTTTGCCGCGATGTGCGACCAGCCAGATATAACAGAGCCAATAGAGCAATAAAGGGCAGACCAACCAGATTACATTATGTCGCCCATACGAGAGCTGAGCAGATGCACTCATGATGTACAGCACCAGGACGAATGCGGAAACAAATGCACTGGCTACCCCCATAATGGCAAGCACTGTAGAGTCATTTACCACATAGCTACGTGCTGTAGCGGATGAACCATATTCAAGTCGCATGGTCGTAAGTTCTGAATAACGCTTAACCAGTGCAAGACTGATAAAGAGGAACATCGAATGGGCCAGGAGCCAGGAAGACGGCCAGATATTGACTGCTGCCGATCCTGCCAGCATGCGTATTGTAAAAAGACCTGCTAGAACGATTACATCAAGGATGACGACCTTCTTTAACCACAACGAATAGGCGAGAGTCGTCAGGTAATAAATGCTCAATATGTAGTAAAATTGAACAGGAAGAGCCAAGCCGACTAAAACGCTCAACACAAGCAGTACTATGCAGGTTGCGATACCGTTGGCCAGCGGCAAAGTACCCGAGGCAAATGGGCGAAATCGTTTTCGGGGGTGCCTTCGATCTTCAGTCAAGTCAATGAGATCATTTAATATATAGACACTGGAGGCACACAGCCCGAACGAGAAAAAGGCAACGAAGACAGAAAATAACAGCTGGACTTCAAGGAAGCGATGTGCTGCCAGCAAAGGGATAAAGACCAAAACGTTTTTTAGCCATTGATAGAGTCGGAGTGCCTGGGCCCATTCGAATATGCCCGCTCTCTCGATTACAAAATTTCGTTCTACGTTTGTCAGGCTGGCGCCGATTTGCTGAGTAAAGCTCTTTGAGCCAACCACCAGACTCTGTCGTGCTATCCGCCAGACATGAAGATCTTCTTTTTCGTTCCCCAGATAGTCAAATCCCTGCGGCCCGAATTCTGCCAGAAGGCGTTCCTTTTTCTGTATGCCGGTCATGTTGGTTTTTCCGTCACTGGCAATGACGCTATCAAAAAAATGCAGATAGTTGAAAATTTGTTGAGCGATATGCTGGTCTGAACCCGTTACAAGAATAATTTTTCTATTTGATTCTTTTTGATCTCGAAGATATGACAATATATTGAAATTGTATGGCAAACTGCTAACGTCCAGCGTTACACGCCTGCATACCTGTTGTTTTAGATACGCCTTTCCCTGAAACAACCAGAAGAACAATACCGGGAAAAACAAAGGATTAACCTTCAACAACTGGAGTAACGATTCAATCAGCGAATCTGTTTTGAGTAAACTTCCATCTAAATCAACAGCAAGTGGTACCGTATCTTCAGATGTCTTTGTCTCCTGCAGTGCACTGGTATTTGTAGTTAGGGTATGCGCATCATCCATAGGTAGTAATTAAGGAAATGGTTCCAACGATCAACTCGACTCTATTGCTTGAAATCTATTATACCACTTCACGGTTATAGCCTGTCAAAGTAAGCCATTCAGCGGAAAAGTGCGGTCACGGCAAAAGGGGGCAGGCTTTGAGTTCCGGAGTAGTCTTTGCTACAGGTGCAACCTGTATCTGTGCGGCAGAAACAGCAATGTCAAAGTCGGCTATCTATTGATATACACCTGAGAAAAGGAGTGTGGAAATATAGGGGTATATACAGATCCCGGAGCCTTAAAGAAGGGCGGAGAAGAGAATTTCAGGCTTTGCAGAAATATCTCGTTCACTGTCGGGGAAAAAGCAATTTGGAAATAGGACTGGCTCATGAGCCAGTCCCTATTTCTTGTGTTTGACCCAAAAATCTCTGGACGTTGATTTGCAAACCCTATCGCGCAATTATCTCAATAGCGCCTTGATCCGGTCACTGGTTTCATCTGTCTGCAAGAGTTCCCCGAATATCTTGAGTTCTTCGTCAACAACGGTCTGAACGTCCGGCCGGGATGCGTGCATGAGTTCTTTGGTGGCCAGAAGGGAACTAAGCGGCTGCTTGAGCAGCGTATCAAGGCATTTTTCTGCAGCTTCCCCGGTACCACCCGGCTCCGTAACCTGGTTGATCAGCCCCCAGGAGAGTGCCTCCTCAGCGCTGAAGAACCTGCCGGTAAGCAGCACCTCGCGAGCTCGTTTTTGTCCTATTACCAGGGGCAGCAGCGAACTCGAGGCGCCTTCGGGGCAGACTCCGAGGTTGGCGAAAGGCACCCTGAATCTGGAGCTTGAAGAAGCGACGACCATATCGCAATGAAGAAGAATCGTTGTGCCGATTCCGACGGCGACACCTTCCACAGCAGCGATGAGCACTTTCTTCAGTTGTGCGACTGTGTTGAAAATATCGCGGACGCAATTCATCACCTCATGCAGGTTCGGGCCGACCAGATCAGACAGGTCGTTGCCTGCAGTGAAATGCTCACCTTCGCCCTGCAAAACGATTATGCGGCAATCCTCTGATCTATCTGCCGCCCGGAGCGCTGCAATGATTTCCCTGTAGGTGGTAATCCGGATGGCATTTAGCTTATCCGGCCTGCTGATGGTAATTCTGGTAACTCCGTTTTCATGCTTGACGCTGATATCCGTATATTCTTCTGTCGTCATTGTCTTCCTCCATTGTGTTGTGATATCAAATTAATACACTACTGATCATGGAAGAAAAAGTGTGAAAAGATAGCTGGTTGCTTGATCCTCTGATTTGACCTGTTGTTCCCGGGGCTTCAGGTAAAAGGAAAATATCTGTCGGAAATTAGGTGATTGTACCTATTGACTCAGCTTTGGTGTCAAGGTCTACTGCATCCTGGTATATCTAGTGAATTCAATACTATGAGAAGTACGTCGCGACATAGGTGTGTGTACTGGCGAGAGTGTACGCACCGGGGAAGTATTGCTACTGGGGTAATGCTATGAAACGGTTTCAAATAGTGGCATTTGTAATGATGATGAGCCTGCTTGCTCAGGTGGCCTGGGGGGCGTCCGTTGAGGATACGATCGTACAGCTCTCCAAAACTATTGAGAGTGCGACATCGCCTACTGAAAAATCAACATACCTTGTGTATCGTGGCCGTCACTACACAAAGCTCAGCCAGCATACTCTGGCCGAACGAGACTACCTTGCTGCACTCAAGGCCAAAGAGCAGGGTTGGGTATGGGCGGAGCTGGCAGCGCTCTATACCGGGCAGAAGCAATACGTAAAAGCCGCTAAGGTGATTGGGCACATCCAGAAAAACTTTCCACAATTTCATGACGATATAGCGAACATCGCCGCAACCGTCACAGCTGAGCAGGAAAAGCAATACCTCGCAGAAAATCCGCCGGAGATCGTTTTTGATACAAAGGCCAACCGCAAGTATGTTTCAAGAGTGCAGCTGAAAAACCGGACAATGGTAAAAGCCGCTGCCGCAGCACCACCACAACCGAAAGCAGTCTACAGGAGCTGACCCCTTAAAAGGTAACCCTATGGTCATAGGGGCTGACTGACACGATCCCGGCGAGTTGATGAGGGCGAAGAGGTGGGGGGAATGGCGCTGAGTTTCGAATGTCTCATGATCTCCCATGAACTCTATTCGAATGGGTCGCGACAAGGCTGGGCCAATGGGTGCAGATGCAGGTGCCGGGGATTGAGAAAGGTCAATCCCCGGCACCCGGGCCGTATATCTTACAGCAGATTGCTGCGTGTACAGCTATCTACGTACTATTTTCGGAGCCTTCGGCAGGATGAATCTGGTTGAAGGGTTGATCTGCTCTTCTTTAGGGTGGCCCGCAGGGTACTGAACCACTTTTTTTCCCGCCAGTTGCGACAGTTCAACCAGGCGCAGGGCATTGGTTGGGCATGACTGGGTGCAGGCCGGTTTATGGCCGGCGTCAATCCGCTCATGACAGAGGCTGCATTTTTCGGCCCGATCCTCAATTTCATTGAACTGTGGTACACCGTAAGGGCAGGCGTCGAGACAGTTCCGACAACCGATGCATTTTTCCTGGTGATGGACCACAATACCATCCTTTTCACGCTTGGTGTAGGCGTCGGCAGGGCATTCGGCCAGACAGGCAGGGTTTTCGCAGTGGTTACAGGCCAGTGAGAAAAATGCGCGCTCGCGGTGCGGATAGCTCTCCTCCTGCAGCGGGTAAAGCTTTCTCCAGACCACACCTTTTTCATGGTGGTAGTAGTTGCGGCAGGCCATGGCACAGGAATAGCAACCTACGCAGTCTTCAGAATCTACCAGAAATGCGTACTGTTTTTTTGATTTATTTGATGTCTTCATTATATAGCTCCTTAGGCCTTCTCAATATCGGCAAATTGACCATGAATAGCAGCACCCGGGGCACCGGCTTTGTACGCTCCCATATCGGCAGACTCATCATCAACAAGATTCTGGACGTTAAAATCGGTATTTTTGCCATACCATGCCTCGTACATAATGAGACAATCCTTCGAAACGTTATCGGTCAGTTTAACTTTGACCTTTTGCTCACCGACCTTGTTGAAGACCCGGACCATATCGAGATCTTTTATGCCCTTTGCCGCGGCTGCAGCCGGGTGCATGTAGACGAACGGTTCTTTGTTGAATTCCTTCATCCAGTCGAGATTGGCGAACTGTGAGTGAAGGGCGAACTGAGTATGCGGGGTAAGCAGTTGGAACTTGTCGTACGCTTTGCGTCCCTCTTTAAACTCCGGCAGGGCTTTGTGACCGTGTTCGGCACAGATTTCAGACTTGAATTCATACTTGCCCGAAGGGGTGCCGAATTTCTTATCACTCCAGGAGGCAGAAGATTTCAGCTTTGCCTTGACCGGACCATTTTTAAGATCTTTCCAGTCCTTTATGCCGAAATAGTCATATATGCCCTGGTTGAACTCTTTTGCTGTCCAGTCTTCGGTGGTCAGTTCTTCCTGGAAGGTACATGAGCCGGGGGAGAGACTATTGAGTTTTTTGGAGAGAGCTGCAGCAATCTCGAGATTTGATTTCGCCTCATGCAGCGGCTTGATAGCCTGCTCATTGATGCCCATCCAGTAATGCCAGTATGAGACGTTTACCGACCACTCTTCAAAGAGAGTGGTTACAGGCAGCACGATATCGGAGTTGGCAACGGTTTCTGTAAAGAACTGCTCGGCAGAGACAACCAGGTCGATGGTATCGAATGCTCTCTCCATCTTCGGGCGGTCAAAATCCTGTGCAAACGGGTTCTTACAGGCTACCCAGAACAGTTTGAGCGAAGGGTCTTTGGTATCGAGGATCTCCTGGGCCGTTTTGTTTATATTGACGGTGCGGTCAGAATAGCTCGACTTGTCACCCTCAGTGAAATCAAACTCGCCCCGTGCGGCAGCACCAGTGAAGCCTACAGAGCCCTCGGGTGGAGACTGAATCATGGCGTGGTAGTTGAATCCCCAGGTCTGGAGATGGCCGTAGCGTGCACCGCCACCTTCCTTGCCGACATTGCCGGTCATGGCCACCAGAGCGTCGATGGAGCGTACGGAGGCACCACCATTGGTATGACGTTGCATACCGTAGCCGATCCAGATGGTTGCGGGATCAGCGGTAGCGAATTCCTCAGCGATCTGTCTGATTTCCTGGGCAGGAATACCGCTCTCTTCGGCTGCCCATTCAACTGTAATGTTGTTGTTGAGGTAGTCAGCAAATTCATTGAAGCCGACTGCATGGCTGTTTACGAAATCCTTATCCACCAATCCTTTATCGAGGATATGCTTTGCCATACCGAGAGCAAGAGCACCGTCGCCTGCAGGCTTTGGTTGCCAGAATACATCGCCTTTTGCGGCTGTCTGGGTGAAAACCGGGTCAATAACGAGAACCTTGGCGCCCTGTCTCTTGGCCTCCTGAATATATTTCATGGAGTGTACTGCGCACCAGGCCGGGTTGACGCCCCAGAGGATGATGTATTTGGATTTCACCATATCCTCGGGATCGTTACACCACATATCGCCAAGATCATAGTTCTGGGCGTCAATACCTGCAGGCCAGCAGGGAGTGCCCACAAAGCGGGTGGTGTAACCGAGCGAAGACATCATGCCCTCGACACCGTAACTGGTGATACCGAAATTGCCGGAATATTTGGTTAACCCCATTCCAAGCAGGTTGCCATCGGTTTCCTTGAGTTCGAGGATCTTTTTGGCAATACGGTCCAGGGCATCATCCCAGGATATCCGACGCCATTTGCCGGAACGACGGCCATCCTGGATCATCGGGTATTTAATTCGATCCGGGCTGTAGACCCTGCGGGGATAGGAATAGCCTTTTACACAGAGTCCGCCCTTGGTGTAGGTGGACTCGGGGGCTCCCTCGATATACTTGATGACCCCGTCCTGAACGTAGGTCTTGATGCTGCAGGTGTCATAACAGTTTCTCGGGCAGGCGTTGCGGAAGGTCTGATACTCATTTGGATCAAAGCCCGCGGCAATAGCCTCTTTGGGGGTCAGCAGCCTGCAGGGTAAGATGGATGCGGCTCCGGCAGCTGCCATTCCTTTCAAAAGAGAGCGTCTGCTAAGTGTTAGGTTTGTCCTGTCTTTCATTGAATGTACCTCTTGTGGTCTGATAAACGCGGTTATTTGTTCGGTGCTCTAAAAGCAGGGCAGTCGTTTTTGAGCCAGCTTGACAAGGCCATAATTGCTGTGGATACAGGAGAAGAGACGTTCTCCTGGCTCTCTACAGCATCAATGAACCTGGGTATCCAGCCACACATGTGGGTGGTGATGAATTCGTCGATATGCGGCTCCAGCTCCTGGTCACCGTGGAATTTGGCTGCATCGAGAACCGAGACTGCATCGAGTTCAAACGCGAGAAAGTCATCAGGGGTGCTTCCCTGATCGGGGACAGCAACTCCAAGCCGCACGTAAAATTGCCTGACTTCCAGTGAGGGGGCTCCCATGAGTGTGGGCTCGTCGAGATAGGCGGAAGCATACGGTGGCGCAGGCACTGTGCCCGGGCCTACGAAGAGGCGGTTGAAATCGTATTCAACTTCTACCCAGTCGGTAGGCTCCTCGAAATCAATCTCGAAAAGTTCGGAAATCTGATCTGTTGCAGATCTGAGATGCTCCGAATGAATGGCGGAGAAGAAATTTCTCAAAGCTGCGGCCTTTTTGCAGGCAATGGTTCTGTTCATTGAGCCTAACCTCCAGGGTGGTTGGTCGAGTGTTGCTATCTCATGATGTCTCCGAGACAACATGACCGGAGTTCAACATCAATCTTGATCCACTATACCGGGTTCGTGAAAGAGTCATAGACGAGAAGATGGGTAAAGAGTGGGTATGTCTATATACCCAGTGATGAAAAAGATGCTATGTTATCAATAGTGCTATCAAAAAGGATCTGATGATGGCAGAACAGAACCGGCACCGAATATACGTGACCTGTATGAAATGCTTGTGGAAAGCGGTCAGTGATGTCGGGTGAGATTATGGCTTAAAAGGTCAGGCCAATGGTCTTGAGGTGAGCGTAAAGGCTGACATTTTTCCCATGGAGCCCTAGTTTTCGCCGGATATTTTTTCTATGGGTCTGAATTGTTTCCAGTGAAAGGTTGAGGTTGTCTGCAATATCCTTGGAACTATGCCCGGCCTGGATAAACTGACATATCCGGGTTTCCATAAAGGTCAGCTTCAAAAGAACAGGGTTCGCCAGTTTACTTCCATGTACGAGTCGATCAAGCTGATCACGGATTATGGTGACATATCCTTTACGTATCGAACTGTCGGGCTCGGCATCGATCCGATCAAGTACAGGTAGTACGAAGGTGCTGATCTTGGATGAAATGTCGTCGATTATACCTTCCTGCTCCTTGTCTATACTTTTGAGTATGTTGCGCAGTGTGATGTTCATTTCCTCAAGCTGGGAGGTCTTGGTTAATAGGTCCTCTGTTCGCTCGGAGACAATTCGCTCCAGGGTTTCCCGTTGAAGGGCTTGTGGAGTGATATTGGATAGAAGCAGGAGATATTCGTCACTTGCGAGGCTTACATTACTGATTGGGCTGAGCTGCATTCTATATATGTTGCCATCATCAAAGGGAGCTACCTCAAATGCAGTGGTGACAGGATAATATTTGAGAATTTCATCCATAGTCCGCCCCTCGATGGGCAGTGATTCCCAGATTGGAGCATTGAGAACTTCATTATTCGGTAATACCTGTTGCACAGCAGTATTGATATTGGAGACGATCCCGTGACTGTCGATAACAAAGATCAGGTCCGAAGTGGTGTTGAGGATATTTTCGAAACGGCATTTTTCCAGGGTTAGAAGTCGATTTACTTGGTCAAGCTGGTGTGATGCCGCCTCAGGTTGGCGTTGAACCCAGTCTTTTACAAAGAGAACTTCAAGTGCATCACCATAGAGTCGAATATGGTTGCGAGCACCATGTTTTTCATCCTCTCCGGCTTTCAGAAGGTCGATCACATCGAACAGGCTATGGAGGAATGTTTTAAAACACCCAAGATACATATCCCAGGTTACACCCCTTCCCTGATGATTGCGGGCTGTCTCAATTTGCGGCTGAGCCCATTGGTCATGGTTTTGGATGAGCCAGGCAAAATCCGGAGAGGTCACCCCCAGTTGGTAATGTGATTGCATGGGCTTGATAAAACAATCCAGAGCGTTCATACAGTCATCGCGTTTAGCGGTGGTCAGGCTCAGGTAACCTGCCTGCTGCATACGCAGTGACCATCTTTCAAGATAAGACTCTTCTTCTGATGGTAATTGTCGTAGAAGATCCCAAAACGGCTGACGGGTGGTGATATTCTGTTGCAAATTTCCTCCATTCCATTTTTTTCGATGTCTTCTGCGGTTATTGAAGTTTGCTCAACAATTAAACACAACCACACCTCTTCACTTATAATAACGTGTAGTCAGGCAATCAAACTGTATATGCATGATTTTTCCCAGAAGAATGAATCAGAGACAGTTAATAGCTCTGGGGTGCACTCCTGCTGCAGTCTTGACCTTCCTTCAATTAACTGAAATTGAAAGATCTGAAGGTCGGTATCTGCACCTGAATAATCCAATGAGGGGAGGGGATAGAACCTCAAGTGCGGTCGTGCGTTCGGCAAAGGCCTCTGATGAACTGGCCAAGGGTGCAATTCCATAAGCATAGCAGGGGAAATAGCTAAACTGTGGGAGGCAGATGCTCAGGCAACGAGCTGATAGACCATGCTGCAAAAATCTGTTTGGATAAGGTTGGATGACAGCTCCGGCAGTTTTTCATGGGAGCCTGTTATCAGAAACCCTTCCGGTTTTAATGTGCGCAGGATCCGGTCCAGGGCTTCTGCCTGTATGTGCGGAGAATGATAGGTGAGCAGGTTGTTGCGAAGCAGGATGAGATCAAACCTTTTGTCGGGCGGTGCTGTGAAGAAATCGTGCTGTTTCCAGATGATGCGATTTTTGAACAACGGTTTAATTACATATTCATTTCGCTTGTTCGAAGGTGAAAAGTATGTCGAGAATATACCTGCATCCACTTCCCGGAGGCTGCTTTTTTGATATATCCCTTTCCGGCCCCGTTCTAAACAGGTGTTGTTGGCATCGGTCGCCAGGATTTTAATTGAACCTGAATCGGCAAAATGGAGATGGTGCAGGATGCACAGGCTATAGACCTCTTCACCGCAACTGCAGCCTGCGGACCAGATGTCAAGCGTATCCGTTCGTTGGAGCAGGGATGGAAAAACCATATCTTTGAGACTGGCCCAAAGTTGTCTATCCCTGAAAAACCTGGATATGGTTATACGCAGAAATGAAAGCAGTTCCTCTTCTTCAGCCGCATTGCCTGCAAGCTTATCCAGGTACTCATCAACAGATCTGCAGTCGAGTGACTCCATGTGTAAACTGATTCGTTTCTTAGGCCCTTTGCGGACTTTTCTATAACCTTTCCAGGGCCTGTTGTAGCGATCCAGTATCAGGTTGAATTCGGTGTCGTTGAGCATCACCTTGAGCAAACGTCCCGCGAGACGTTATTTCACCACCAGCACCGGGCAGTGGGCGATATGCAGAACTTTGTGGGTGACGCTACCTATCAATAATCCCTCGATATTGGATAGTCCGCGTGAGCCCATGATTATAAGTTCGCACTGCTCACATTCGGCAATCTGGGGAATCATCGATCCTGCCGGTTCTTCCATGAATCGTTCCTCGAAAGGTACTTTGCTTTCGGTGAGTTTCTTCACGAATGGCGCTACCGTCTCATTGGTCTCGTCCATTATCGCGGAGATAATATGATCTCTGTAAGGGTGACCCAGAATTTTCGGAAATTTCCTGTGGCAGTAAATAAGAAGGATCCTGGCGTCGAGCAGGCGAGCATATTCAATTGCTTTATCAAGTACTTTATCCGAATAATCAGAGCCGTCTATTGCAGCTGCTATTTTTCTCTGGTCCATGCGATTCCCTCCTTTTGGCCTTACTGCACTTTGCGGGGATAATGACGATCCGGTTATACCCAAGAGGTAACTTTATTATAACCCCATGGGGAGCTGAACGGGCCAATAAAAAGTTGATCACGAGTCGGGATCCGGTAATTAAATTGTAATTTTATCATGAATAGCGAGCGCTACAATATGCTTCAGGCGCTGCCATTATCTTTATGGTTAAAGTATTACAATACAGACCGGGTGATTCAGGCGTTGAAGCAGCAGGCTCTCCGACGAAAAAGGATGGGAGACTCGGTTGTGTTGCACCAGTGAGGCTGAGGAGATAGGGGATTTTTGGCGTAGTAACATCAGGCGCATGTGCCGTTAAGTATATGAGTTTAACGTATACCGCCCATGCACCTGCCACGTAGGCCTGACTCCTTGCTGGTTCCTGTTGATTTCGTGACAGGAACCAGCTATTTCAAACGAACCCTACTGGGCAATGGTTGGTGTCGGGTCATTTTGACTGTCCGGCAGGTTTGCCTCATCTGCCTGGTGTACAGTCAATTGCGGGAAAGGGATCTCCCAGTCGTTTTCTGTACAGCAGTCGACACAATATTTCTGGATGGCTCGTTCGAGCCGTTTGCAGATATCTGCAACTTTGCCATCGAAGTCCGCCAGCACGATCAGATCAAGCGAGGAAGCGTTGGCCTGGAGAAACTCCACCTGAAGATTCAGACAATTCCCGGCGTAGCCGTCCTTTTCAAGCCTTTCCTGCAGATATTGATTGAATACAGCAGGAATTGTAGAGGTCACCTTATCCTGCAGTCCGTAACTGACGCCAAAAGGCACGCGCAGTCTGAAATTGCGGGAGAGATTGGCGGGACAGGCCTCGAGGAAAATTTCTGTCGGGTAGGTCAACCTGCGTCCGCCTCGTTCAACCACTTCGACCTGTTCATGGGAAAGACTCACGACTCTTGCGCGTGAACCTCCGTTAACCACAACCCAGTCTCCTTTACGGCAGGGAAACCAGGGTTCTTCCGGATGATAGGGACGGGAAACGAGACCGATGATTGTTTCAATAGGAACCCGGAGTTCCATATCCAGGGCTGGATTTTCCAGTTTGCAGAAAACATTGATGGAGGCAACCCGCCAGGGAACGCCGTGCAGAATGAGGCGTTCCTTTTCGCGAACAGAACCGATATTCAGCATCAGGCGGGCCTGCTGCCACATGCGGGGCAGGCCCTGGCGAATCGTCCAGGCAAGGCCAAGGAAAAAGATGATCGCCATGGAGAGCAGAAACCAGTCCTCGGCCAGGTAGAGAACAAAAAAGAGCCCCATTACTGCCAGGATGACGGACATTACCTGAAAGATGATATAGAGCATCCTGAACTGGTACGGCTGGCCATCACGTTTTTTGACCTTGAAATTCAGTCTGACAATGAGGCGGTATAACAAACGACAACCAAGCAGAATAGCGAAAAAGGTGGTGATGGCAACAATAAGGTACAGCCCTCTGGCCCGGAAAAAATCTCGTACAGATTTACTCGACGCTTCAACCAGGGAGACCTCCTGGGCACGGAGATTGGCGAGTTCGGCAATAGAGAGATCGAGTTTGTTTTGTAACCTGCTATGCACATTCTGCCACTCAGGCAGCAATGCACTCACCTCCCGTTGAACCCTCTTGTCGGTTGAAGTTTTCAAGGTCTCATCAAGGTGTAATACAGCGTCTTCCGCCTTTTGAGTCAGCAGTTCCAATTCCGAAATCTTTTCCTTGAGGTTGGACTTCTGCCTGGCCTTGACGGTAAATCGCTTCATTTCCTTGATGGCCGGCTCCACAAGACTCGCCAGTTCATCTTTCCAGCTGAAGCTCTGGGGCTTCTTTTGAATGAACAGTTCAAGCTCAACGCCGGTGGCAATTCGTTCGAAATCGTTGGCTGTTTCAGATAGCTGCTTGTCGAGCTGGGCGATTTCAGCTTCCAGGGATTTTTTTTCTGCCTCGGAAGTGCTCTCCTGCAGTTTCTTTTTAGAAAGTTGAATCTGCTCGTTAAGATTTTTTTGCAGATCAAGCAGGGAGGCAAGCATGTTAGATGGTCCGTTCTCAACTTTCGGGACATTTTCCGCTTCGGCTGTTGGCTGAACTGCTTCGGCGAAAAGAGTATGCGGAACAAGGAAAAGAGTGAACAACAGTATGGAAGTAAAGAGAAACTTTTGCATAGCAACCTAAATATTTATCGTTATGATGGATAAAAGACAGCAGTACCAGGTTTCAAACCATTGCATTCTACTCAACCTGACGGTTAAATCGATCTCAAAATTTAAGATATTGAGGTGATATTCTCCCATGATAGCCTGCAGAAATTGCATGAACCGGGGTTGGTGTGATATGCAGGATTGGCTAAAGAGTCTTGTTGGCAATACATTCTTTCTGATCAACTCAACTTCCAATTTTTTGTGGGAATTTAAAAATGATGAGCCCGTGCCTGAATCAATAAAAAAATGTGGGCTGAAAGTACACCTGAGGCATCCATGAACATGAAGAACGAAGTATTCGACAAAACGTACACCGAGTATCTGACTCAGCTTGAGAATGTTGATTTTGCTGCTGTGGCTGCCACACTGAATCTGAGGAGTTCAGGTGAAGAGTTGCAGGTTAACCTGCTGGGCGATGAGTATCGGGCGTCGAAAGCCGGGATTGTCGATACTGAAGGTCGGCGGGCCAGGTTTGAGGTGTGTATTGCGATCTTTAAATACCTGCTGATGTGTCCCGCTGAAATACCGGAAGAGGGTGGCTGGACGGCCTACCATTCGTTTAGGGATGCACAGCCTCTCCTGCACTATTTCGCCAGGGAAACAACCGGCCCGATAGAGCGTTGCTTTGCTGGAAGGCTACAGGAACTGCGGCAGGCGTGCCTGGCGATAGACGGGGGTGTCAGCACAGAAGCTGGAGCTTTCGATCTCTCCATCCAGTTTCAGTTGCTGTCGCGAATACCACTGTTTTTACGTTTCAACGATGCCGATGACGAGTTTCCTGCCCAATGTTCAATCCTGTTCCGGGAGTCAGTTGAACACTATATCGATATGGAATCTCTTGGGATTCTGGGAGCCCTGTTTGCCAGGGAGTTGGTCAAATCAGGAAGCGTATAACATGCCTCCAGGATTCGTATAATACATCCCACCTTAAAAGTATTTGCCGAGGGCCTGTTTAACAGTGCATATCCAGGCATCTTTTATGGCTTATCCACCACAACGTATACCACCTCGTTCCCTTGGTAATACGGCCGATAATAGACGCCATTGCAATTGTGATAGGTCACAGTGTTGGCCACGACTCTGGTGCAGCTTCCTGGCAGGGTCGCTACCCTGGTCCCGACCAAGGCGGCCCCTACGGCAACAGCACCGACTGCGGGACGGCGGTCAACGTCGATATCCACATTACGATGGCGGCCGTAACGATCCACATCCACATCGACATTGCGGGCGCGACCGCGGCCATCAACATCCACATCGACTCTGGTTCGCCCTCTGACCGGACGCGCGGTCCTGTGTGCGCGCCGATGCACTGCCGGACGAGCGGCGTAGGCGACATCGAGGAAAGAGAGTTCCTGGATCGGTTTGAAGGGAAGTTCAACCAGCATTGGTCCACACAGGCAAAAGGACGCTGCGATGGCAATGGTTGTCATATGCTTGATCATTGGGCACCTCCAGTATTGGCTCCGGGGCGGCGGCGTAGCTGGATAAAGCCGATCTCTTCAGCCTCTGGGGGCGGCGAAAAGGAGAAGTGGGAGTCATCCACCTCGGCCGAGGTATTCCAGTCAGAAAGCACCGCAGTATACTGGGGCGCGCCGGCTACCCACTTCGAGGTGATCAGATACTTTCTCGGCAGCGGTTTTTCTCCTTTTTCCACCCAGAGCTGCCAGTCCACCTCACTGCCCCGAAAAGCCAGATGGTGCACCTCCACCCCATCAACAACGCTAGAGCCGACCACCATTCCGGACTGTACATCTTCCAGGAGTTCCAGGTGGGCGTCATGATAGACAAGGTCAGAGCCGGGTATTGAGAGCCCGACTTCCTCCTGGGCCAGCTCGAGTGCGGTGTTTATATCGACGGTTTTCGACAGCTTCATGGAAGCGTAGTAGTTTATTGTCTTGCCATATAAGGTCATCGCTTGGCCGTCGAAATAAAACTCCTGGTCGAAATCGTCTCCTTGCCGGTAGACCCGGAACTGGTTTGGCCGCTTGATCGTTACCTCCGCCCGGGCGCTCATTTGGATCTGCTGCCCCGACTGCAGCACGGTATCGATGGTATTGTCGGAATGGAAAGTGAATTGCTGAAGCGAATTAAGGTAATCGCTCATCTGGTGCAGTATTTCCAACGCTTCGGGCTGGATGGCCGGCGACTGAGCGCTGTTTTGAGAGCTATTCGCTACACCCAGGGCAAGAAGTGGCGCCAATATTCCCAAGAGAATCTGTCTGATCATGGTGTAATTCCCTCCAGGCAAGGTTGGTGTGACCGCAGTCATCGAACTCGCTCAAAACTTCTTTGTTTGTAGACGAATGATTAGAGATATCATCGGAAATTTGAAATTGGAGTAAGGCCTCTATTGGTGGGCAATATTTCGCCTTGCGCAATTTACGCTGATCCATCATCTTGTCGAACCTCCATCCCCCTTGCATGGAGATCGGGCACTACCGGATAAAGTCATCTGCACATGGCTGCTGGATGTTCACAGATATGATTGAGTGCTCCACCTGGGATCCGGGGTTACGGAACAACCATGATCGGGCAGTAAATGGTATTGAGCACCTTGTGGGTGACGCTTCCCAAAAACAGCCCGGCAATGTCGGAGTGGCCATGGGAACCCATGATGATCAGATCATACTGCTTCGATTTTGAGCGGTTCGCAAGCACGTGACCTGGTTCACCGTCGACGCATTCCAGGGAATATTCAATGCCCTGATTCTTGAATAATTCTTCCGTTCTTTGCAACAGGGCTTCAGCTTCTCTTCTGGCGTTGGCTCTGATTTCCATAATCAGTTTTTCCGGAATCTCTGCGACGCTGGCGTTCCATTCTTCATAACAGTGGATGATGCTGACGTGGGCGGAATAGCGTTTGGCTAGGTCAAGGGCAAACTTCGCAGCATTTTGGGAATGGACGGAATCGTCGAAGGGAAGGAGAATTTTTTCGATTTTCATGCCGAGTCCTCCTCTAGCGAGAATGAGAGTGCGCATCTTGCGAAACCGAAGCAAGCGCCCGGCCCGGTGTCGCAGGGATGGCGGCTGCAAATTCCACAACGGTTTCCACCGTTGGGCAATTCATAAAGAGCCTGCTATCGGGGATAGTGCCGAATTTCCGACAAACCCCTTACAAATAGTATATCATTTTCCGGGTCGACACTAAAATGGGGTTAGGGGATTAGGAGCTAGGAGGCTGGGATATTGAGAAGTAATTTATCTAGATCTCAGCGGGATGAATTTGTCATAAGGTTGGAGGGCAGGGCCGGCTGGTCTCTGGTGGCTCAGGTGCCAGCCGTAGAAAAACCTCCCGCCCGGCTCGAAAAAGAGCGGACAGGAGGCTGCGGGGGCCAGCTACCTATGAATCAGACGCTGGCAAGCTAACTGCCAAGTATTCGATCTAAAATTTCCAGCTCACATTCATGGAGAGAAAATATAGATCGTTATCTTTGAATTCGCCTATGAGCAGATTGTTTTCAATCTCTGCCTCCCCGTAATAGGCATAGGTAAAGGCGCCCCCGACGTTGATATTCTCGCTCCAGGCATAGTTGAACCCGCAAGCCAGGCGAATTTGTTCATCAAACGGCATGTCGACGGTTCTGTCCTTGGGATCATCAATGGGGTTGGTGTCGTAGGCGGCGCCAAATCGTAAGATCCAATCTTCGCCCATGGTGTACTGGAAGCCTGCGCCGAAATACCAGGTATCATCAAAATTCCGTGGCAGGCGCTGATCCCCTCTGGCGGTTGAGATGATAACATTTTCAAAAGCACTCCAGTTCTCCCAGCCGATGGTGCCAAGAAAAGCCCAGTCTTCATTTATCTCATGAAAGAGGCCGAGTTTAATAAATTGTGGGAAGGTGATGGTGGCATCTATTCCGGCGGAGAGCGAAATCGGATCCAAGGTGACGTCGCCCCCAAAAGAGGGCTCTATCTCATAGGCATAGGATAAACCAATACGGGTTCTATCGGTAAACTCATACAGGGCATTGAGGTTGAAGGTGAACTCGGTATCATCGCCATCAATGTTCACCGAGCCGTCTTCCTGACCTTGTATTGGCACCGCAACTGTTTCGTCCAGGCTGCCGTACATCATGGCAACACCGCCACCGATGGAGAGTTTTTTGTTGACCCTGTAGGCGATTGACGGGTTTAAGCTGATTGTGAAAATTGTCACCTCCTCAAGCAGGTAGCGACCGGTCCAGTCGTCTTGAAAATCCAAAATGGCTGCGGAGATGGATATTACATTCAGACCAAGCTTCAGGTCATCGCTCAGGCTGTGCACATAAAAGCCGCCGAGAATAGGCCCCGGGCCACCCGCCTGGCCGCCGTCATTGCCAGGCACCGGGGTGTTGGGATCCGGATCAAATCGAATATCGGTGTAGACAAGACCGCCGGAAAGCATGAGTTGGTTGCCTTCAAGACGAGTCATGCCTGCGGCGTTATGAAATGAGGTGGAGGCGTCGTCGGCAAGGGCTTGCGCCCCTGCGCCGGCAGTGGCCATGGTCGGTGTACCAAATTCGTTGAGGTACAAGCCTGCCGCTCCGGCCAAAGATGCCAAAACTAACTGTATGGCTAACTGTATGGCAATAGCCCCACAAAAATAACAGCTGATCACGAACGTTGTTGATTTCTGCATACTCTTCTCCTGTTTTTCTCTAGCACGGGTAGAATTGTAGAGCCGAAATATAGATTGTAATCGGTGTTCTTACCACGAAACCTTGCTCGACGGTATTGCCGGATATGTATGGCGCAATACCGCACTGAGTTTACATTCTGAATGTAGATCGAATGGCCGCGGTTATGGCGTGCTTGGCGGCCAGTGTGTTTCTGCGTGTAACTAAAAAACTTCTGGGTAATGAACGATGGACGAAGCGATAAAAAATCAAGAATATGCCTAATTCTTTCACAAAATCAGATTGGAAGAAAGTGATTTTTTCCAATCTCAAAAGCGGGTATGAAACCGCTGACAGCTCTTGTCAGGCCAGCGTGTTTGAGTCCATCCCTGGCAATGGGCCTAGCCGAAACATGAACCATGAATCATGATGAATTTCTTAATTATCTCTAATGGCTCTTCAACATTTGCAGTCGTTCAGCTTCTATGAATTATCTTAGGAGACTGAGATGTTGCATAGCGTTTTGGCTCAGTATTTTGGCTAGGCATGCGATGGCATTATTGAATCTGATTCCCCCTCCCTCCTTGCTCCTCACGGCTTACTTCGTGAAGTTTAGCTTTGGTATTTAGAAGAAGATTATTGAAACTGTTGAGCCTCCAGTCTGCCCTCACCTACTTTAAGTAAGATTGGCTCTAAGTGACTAACGTCGAATGGTTTTGCCTGGAGATAACTGAAACGGGGGCTACCTGTTTTCTGAGTATGCATTGGATACCAGGAACGGCAGCAATAACGCGCGGTGGTGGTAAAGAACCACCTTTTACAATAGTTTTTGACCAGAGGAGCGATGGGGGAGGTGTTGGTTGGCATGATTCTGTGAGTGGCTCCGGCGAGGAGAGCTATGCCTGTGATGCACTCCAGCAGGGCCCCCTGGCCGGTTTACAGATTTACTGGTAGCCATACGGCAGTTTACGGAATCACTCATCGTTTCATGGATATTCTCTATGAAACGATGAGTGATCGCAACAGCTTAGTTGCCAGCTGATTCCACACCAAGTACCACATCTTTGGCATCTCCATATATTTGGAGCCAGGTTTCAACCATTTTTTTAGATTCTGGTCGAATATTTTCAACATCTTCGTATGGCATGCCCCGGGCAGGTTTCCAGTCAGGGAACTTGTCCTTCATTCGCAGGTGCTGGACGCGCATGCGCACGAATGACGTACCTGCCCAGACGCCACCAGTCCTGAGCGGGTTTTCCTCGCGCGGATCCCAATACAGATTATAAATTCCGGCCAGGGCAGGATTGGTCCCCGGGCCCGGCCAGTGAATTTTCAACTGCTGCTTCACCGTCGCCCGTAATTGATCCATCTCGTAGAGATGGATGTAGTCTCTGCGGCCATGGGTGTCTCCCTTCAGCAGCAGAGGGGTCTGGTCGATACCATCCACGATCCTGTCTCGTGGGATGCCGTCGGTGTTACCTGCGATGCGGGCAAAAGTGGTGTACAGATCCCCAACGAAGATCATGTCACCGATCATCGAACCAGGCTCAATGACACCCGGCCACCTGGCAAAAGCGCCGACACGGTGGCCCCCCTCCAGCGAACTGCCCTTATGACCGCGAAAAATCCATTCAGAATAGCCGGACGTGCCGAGCTCCTGATACATCACACCATTGTCGCCCATCACGATGACCAGGGTATTGTTATCGACACCGAGATTCTCCAATTCAGCGATGAGCTCGCCAACGTAACCATCGACAACCGCCATGGCGTTTACCCAGCGGCCGCCATTGGGGGTCTGGTTCTCATCATCGGTGGAACGAAGAACGGCGACGGGAATTTGTGGCCAGTAATTCAGGAAGAACGGTTTGTCTCCCTGGGCCAGTGTTCGCAGTGAATCGAGCGCTTGCTCCTGGAGCCGATCGTTGACACGCTTGTAGAATTCCATGTCAGGCCGTTGACCGGGCTCGATCCCCCATTCACGCAGTTTTCCACCTTTTTGGCCCTCGACCTGGGTCACCCAGTCGTATAAACGAAAGGTCTTGTCGAGTCCATATTCAGGGTCGATAGCCTCGGGCGTGAAGGCCGTGGTTTTTCCATCAAGTTCAGCGTCACGTGTGGTGAAACTGTATGAGACCTGATTGTGCATCGGGAACGAGGCGTAATCGAAACCCTGATTGATTGGATAGGCTTCCTTGATATCCCCCAGATGCCATTTGCCGATATGATGTGTGGCGTAGCCTGCCGCAGACAGCAGCTCAGCTATTGTGATCTCCTTACCGTTGAGGCCAACTCCCTCCGGTGGTGTGACCTTGGTGACTTCCATACCGGTTCGGACAGCGAGTCGGCCGGTCATGAATGCTGCTCTGGTCGGAGTGCAAATGTTTTCCGCGTACATCCGCGTAAAGGTAACACCCTCGCTGGCAAGTTTGTCGATGCTGGGTGTTCTGCCTCCGCGGACCTTGGTCAATGCCGGAATTCCGTACTCACCAAAGCCCATGTCATCAAGCAGAATGTATATGATATTAGGCCGTTTGCCACCGTTTGCGCTGCGGATTTCAGCGAGCATGTCGTCGATTTCCTTATCCTCCGCCGCCCATTGATCCTGGTACTGGTGGAGAAGAACATAATGCTCAGAATCATGCTGGATGGGTGCTGCCTGTTCTGCCGGGGAGGGAGCCGGCAGGAGCAGCCAAACCAGTAAAGCGGGTAACAGCAACGTTCTGGATCTCATTATAAATCTCCTTGTGTTGTCGTCCACCTGCCCAGCCTGACCAGGGGTGCCAGTATTCGTAATGAACCGATGGCAGGCACCATAAGTTCCACAGATACCCATGCATTTGGGACAGGTTTTATTGCATCCAGCTGAATAATGCCGACGGGGCTGCGGGGATAATCATAAAACGGACATCCCATTCAGCCCCGACCACATCGTCGGGTGTAATGACCGAATAGTGTGCTTCAAGCGCGAATCGAACCGGTATCTTGCCGAATTGGATTGTTTTGTTGACGCCAAAGCCGACAGGGACTGTCCACTCGTTCCCGCTGCTCTGCTCCCAGTTGGCGATGATATTCGGCCCGGCACCGAGTGATGTTGTATCGTCCAGCGCGTAGTAGACGAAATACTGCAGGTTGGTCAGATTGACATCATTACGGTCATCATCATCAAAACTCCAGTATTGCTGCAACAGCCCTCCGATTTTCCATTTGGGGCCAAGATAGGCGTAAAGAGCAGAGGGCCCCGCAGACCAACGGCCTGTGCCGAGCACATCCTCCGTTGCTGTTGGCAGCCCAAGATCGAAGCCGAGTCCCCAGACAGAGGTGCCGCCGGTTTCATGCTTTATCCCTGCTTTCGGGGAAAGGAGCCCCACGTAATACATGTCTCCAAAACCTGTGGTGCGACCATCAAAGGCCTGAACCGGAAGCAAGGGGCCGTTGCTGTCGGGGGGGAGGATCGGGCCCTGGCCCTCACCATAGTCGCTACCTGCCCCGGCGGCGTCGATTTTATCCTGATCCAATGGCATGCTCGGGACTGTAAAAACAACCCTGTTGATGATGTTCCATTCTCTTCCGATTCCTTTGGGAAACTGCAGGATACCGGTATAGCCACTTTTTACTTCGTCTATACCGGTGGCTGGGTCTTCCATGAAATAGACGTCGAACTGGTTGATGAACATGGCCACATTGCCAAGCGGGTTGTCCATGAGCTTGGACATCTGGCCGGTCGTAGGTTCACAGCCGGCCCCGAGAATCTCTCCCAGATCAGCGTTAATGTCGGAACGGAGGCGCCGACATTCTTCGGTCAGGTTGGGATCATCCATACTTGTGGCAGTACTTTCCGCGTAGCTGGTGTGAGTGATTAAGATTGACAATATCAGAAGCGATGATGTTCCTAACCAATTCAAGACTTCCCATTTTGTCATGCCCCCCCTCCTTTGATGCAGGCGTAATTACCTGGTAATGTTTACTTTTATCTGAGTGCTTCCTTTGGTGATGACTTTGGCCCGGAGTGGCTTCAAGTAGGAAAAGCTGCCAAATAACCGGTTAATGCGACTCCATGCTCTTTATTATCAAGTTGCAGCGTTTCATTTGCTATCCGATTTCTGCCAGAAAGTGGCGGGGAATGGACTCGGGGGACCCCGGTGTTCGTCGAACTGGAGCGGTAGCTCAAGCTGTTTATCTCCATGAATGTGCGCTATAGGAAAACACCATGCCGATCCTTTAGCTTGTCATCCTGCTGGCAGGTTTAAAAGATGAGGGTGATTGACAGTTAGGCTGGGTTGTGGGTAAATGATACGAACAGCATTCTACCTTTCCCTTACAACCACTGATGATAGCTATGGAAACCTTAGGTTTTGCCGGAACACCGCTTTCACAATTTCCAGTATTGCAAAAAGCTGGTGTAGAAGGTACCAGGCGTTTTTTAACTGATGTGTTTGAGCAGAAAGTAGTCATCGAACCGGGGAAAGGGGAGCGGCCATTCATAGCGCACAGCTACGCACGAAAGCTGTCGAAAATGACGATCATTTCAAATTGCTTTACCAAAGAGATTGCAACTGGCGGTCCGGAGGGGGCATTAGGGAAGCTGGCTTTTCAATTCTGCATAAGGGGGAGCCTGTTCTGTACCATTAATGGCACCAGAGTCTCAAGAGCTGACCATAGCAGGGTAAGCGTATTGTCCCCCAATCAAAAAGTGGAGTATTATTCCGGAGACGATACTCTGTCCGTGGTCTGTTTTCTGGATGAAAGTAAGCTGAGGGATTTTCTTTTCGATTGGAGTGGAGAAAAATTTACAGAAAAGATTCTTTTCAAGCCTGAGCTCAACCTGCAGTCACCGAAAGTCAGCTCATTTGTTGCTATTTTCTCTAATTTTATCAACGAATTGAACAGAAAAAACGGCATGCTTGATTCACCGGTTGCCCAGGAGAGTTTCCAGCAGGCACTCTATTCTTTTATTTTACTGGAATTGCCTTCCAGCATTTCGAAAATAATGGAGAAGCAGACAAGGTTTGCAAGCTTGCAAGAGGTGCGGAAAGTTGAAGAGTTTCTGGAGGCAAACGCCGGGAACCCATTGGATATGAAAACTGTCGCCTTGGCAACCGGGCACAGTCTTCGTTCAATATACAGGTCTTTCCAGAGGGAAAGGGGATATACCCCTTCGGAGTTTCTAAGGAAGGTACGCTTGGAGAATGTCCGACGGCGTCTGTTGTGTCCAGCTCCGGATGATTCGGTTACACGGATTGCTTATGAATTTGGATTTGCCCATCTTGGTCGCTTTGCCGGGCTTTATAAAAAAGCGTACGGTGAGTCGCCCGGTGACACCATCAAGGCATCAATGAGGCACAGAAGATAAGATTTGCACGTTAGCTGAATATCCAATCTATTACATACACTTGATCGTCGTCGATCAACGGGAAAAAATGCCTGCTTTAGAATCGTCGCCGGCCCCGTCATGTCGAGCATTTCTCATTCGAATTATTCCTCACTCATCAAGCCATAACATTGATACAGCAGGTGCAGTAAAGCCGTGGCTGTGATGTGTCAATTCGGTTTGAACACTATCTCAAGATGGAGTCTCTTGGGATTATTACTGCTCTGTTTGTGAAAACAGGATTAACAGATTGTAATTTAGGGACTTTACATGGTTTCAGCACCGCCGGCCAAATTTGACAACCTGCCGCCAGCTATTACTTTTTAACTATGATCGGAGGCTAATCTTCCGATTGAAGGGAAAAGTTTTTTCCACGGAGGTTTGTTATGGGACAGTTACATGTTGGAAATGTTGATATAGAGATAGATGTGGAAGGATTTCTCTGCCACGCCGAGGATTGGAACGAGGAAGTTGCCGAGGCCCTGGCGGCACAGGAAGGAATAGACCATTTGGGGAGAGAGCAACGAGACATCATCATGTTTATGAGGGCGTATCACCGGAAATTCGATAACTTTCCGATTATGAGATATGTGTGCAAAAATGTTCATGCTTCCACGGCGGACTGTGTAACGGAGCAGTTCTGCAATCCGATGGTTGCCTGGAAAATAGCCGGATTGCCGAAACCGCCAAACGTTTTTTTCAACAGTTTCGACGGCAAGAAATATTTCCCAAACCCATTTTACTGATGGGGTTGGGCGAATTGCAATTTCTGCTCAACTCAATCCGGAAAAGCGGGTAAAGCTGGACTGCGCACAGAGGAGTTTTTCCGACAGGCCCTTTGGGCAGATCTCAGGTCGATTACGGTTGACTGCGAAAGGTAGACGGCCTGTATTTCTGTTCATTCCACATCGAGGCCGAACTCATCTTGAGAGTACGGTCTCGATGTTTGCCTTGAGGAGATCTGATATCCGGCTCGGCAGCTTATGGCACAACCAATACCGGGCAGTAAATGGTGTTGAGCACTTTATGGGTGACACTTCCCAGGAATAACCCGGCGATGTCGGAATGGCCATGAGAGCCCATGATAATGAGATCATACTTCTTGGATTTTGATCGGCTTGACAGTACGTGGCCGGGTTCACCGCTGATTGTTTCCAGAGAGTAGCCAACACCTTGGTCTTTAAAAAGCTCCTCGGCTTTTTGCAACATTTTGTCCGCCTCTCTTTTCCTGTTTGCCTTGATTTCCAGGATCAGGTTTTCAGGAATTTCCGTTAAATTTGCATCCCACTCGTCATAGCAGTGAAGAATGTTGATGTGCGCTTTGTAAAACTTAGCCAAATCAAGTGCATACCTTGCGGCATTTACTGAATGGGTGGAGCCGTCAAACGGCAGGAGAATGTTTTCAATTTTCATGGCAATCCCTCCATGGTCGAGAATGGCTGCCTGGCCGATACATTGATTACATGTCGATGGCGATGCAACGGAGATGGCGGCAGCAGTATTATTAACGGCAGATCTCACCGCTGAACTGTTTTGAATTGCATTCTCTCAAAGCCCCTGCGTATCTCTGACGGTCTTCGTACTAATAGTATATCACTTAGGCCAGATACATTGAAACAGTTGAAGGGGCTGACACCCTAAATGAAGTTTCGCCGTAAAATCATCGGTTGCTAGCTGAAAACAAAACACTCCATAATCCTTTTGAATGAGTGCTGGTTGGTGAATGGCAGGGCTGGTTATTGACCCAGGCCTTGAAAGGAAGCTAGGGTGTTTTGAAAGCGGGTGTAAATTTGAGGGATAACTTTGTCGTGGAAAACCTCATTCAAGGCAATAAATTTCACCAGCTGGGTTGAGTGGTCCCGGCTGGTGAATTCATCGACAAGGTAACCTTTCTTTGACCAGTGGCACATTTCGCGCAAATTAGCAGTTTTGTCTGCACAGCTCAGGTTCAGCGCGTCGATCGGAGCCCGTTTGATCCGTTCCAGATAATTGCTGTTGCGTATTTCCCAGGCGGGTTTAAGGCGGTCTGGGGCTGTTGCGTTCGGCCGTGAAACCCACTCAACCAGCTCTGCTACGTAGGTGTTGTCGATTTCATCGGCAAGTTGTTCGGTAGTATAACCACAGTCCTCGATGACGTCATGGAGGTAACCAGCAGCGACAACTTCATGGCTGCAGCCGGCATCGGCGAGCAGCCAGGCTACTTCGGCTGGATGGACGAAATAACAGGGGCGATCCTGCCCTGGCGGGGCCTTGCGAAAATGAGGGCCTTGTGGCCGGTTTCTGTGGGCGTATTCCGCCAGCCGGATAGCGTTCAATACAAGGTCAATTTTTGTGTCTGCGGGCATCATGTAGTCCAATGGCTTTGTCCGTTCAGGTTATATGTTGCAGGTCAAAGTGAATTTTTCTCCAAGGGGAAATACTATCTAAATCAGCTGGATTTGTTTCAAGGCCAGAGAGTTATGGAGACGGTAAGCTCATTCAGTGATGAGTTTGGCGGGTCACCTCTTCAGCCACAAACCACCTCGCTGCAGACAGCGATGGTTATCTTCCCAGAGGAAGTGCCGGCGGGACCTCCTCTGAGAAGATAGTACACTTGTAATAATATATCTGTTTGGCGGTGCTGAATAGGCCTGTCAGTGAGTTCTACAGCATTTCGCCGCTCATGCTGCGAATGCGTATAAATGAAGGAAACCTCGGTTTGCCGGATTTATAGAAGCCCGTATGCTTAAAGGTGACCAGCGCGCCAACTGGTGGGGGGATGCTTCTTTGTTGATCGGAGAAACCGGTGCCGATTTTAAACCGTATATTTCTATTCTGGTACAGCTCGACCACAAGTGAGCCCATTCGCCCTTCATGTTTCCCCTTGCCGGGAACGTAGCCGATTACCACTCCCTCTGTATCAGTGAAATTCTTGACCTTGAGTATATCGACCGATCGTCCCTGCCGGTATTTTGAGCCCTTGCGGATCAGTACAATACCTTCGCCGCCTCCTGCCTCGATCTCTTTGAGCAGTGATTGTAGATGCTCTTCTCCATGCACAGGGGATTGTTGTATAACGAAGGCATATCGGGAAGGGTGTTTGGCAAACCATTCACGGGCCCTGTTGATACGCTTTTCGATGGGCTGTGTGGAGTCTTTTGCATCGAAGATTCCAAATTTCAAGCTGTTCCAGCCTTTATCCTCGCCGGAGGTGGCGACTATACCTGCGGTACTCTCGAAAGTCTGTCTTCCGCCCCATATCTCACCGGATAGCGGAAAAGGTGGAAAGTTCTCAGTAAAATATGCAGGCACGTCTATTGGGTTACCCTGCTTAGTCAACATCCTGCTGCCGTTCCATTCCCCCCGGATTCCATCCAGCTTTTCACTCCAGAGCCACTGTTCATCCAATACCTGTCCCTGGTAGGTTTTGGCTAACATCAGTGTATTGTCTGGCTGGGCCGCATAAAGGTGCTGACTGAAGGCAAGCACCAGGAGAAGGGAAATGAGTGCAGAATGGAGTCGCCTGCTCACTGGTCTGAAGTCGGTGTAGGTCATGAGGTGCTCCCCCTTTCTAAAAAGGGATCGGAATTATGAGAGAACAATGGCACGTTTTGCGGGTAAATCAGTTCGGGTTGGCCACGGGACAAGCGTTTCTACCTTTCAATGAACGCCATGGGTAATCAGTTGTCCTGAAAGTAGATGAAGTATACCTGTAGAGACGGACGATTCTCTTAAATATCTATATTCAATAGTATTAATTCGTGTATTTCGTCCAGGGGTCGGTGTTTTGTGATCCGCCTATAGAAGACTTTGGGTATTCAACCAGAATGATTCTGTTGTTCGACGCTTATGAAAAACTGCCGGGATTGAGAACCTGAGTTGAACTTTTATAGCCGACCCCACATCGAAAAATACGGGGTTTGCTCGCTCACCTTGAGTCCGATTTTCTCAGCGGCCTTTGCCGCAAGTCAGTTTACTGTGATTTACAGTAAACCCTTTGATATGGATGCTTTATGTTATCTTTCAAAGTGTTACATGTTGCCGGTCAGGCAATTTGCTGTCTTGTACCGCTGTCTTGTGCTTTTTCAGATCCGAAATAGATTGCCAGTGAAGTGCAAAACAGCTAGAGTCACGCCCTCAGATGTCGTGCAGGATCTTTCATTTATCGGCTAAAAGAGCCGTGTCAATGCAGTTTCGGTTTGTTTCCGTACGTTTATCCTCTTAAGACTTTGTTATTATAAATTATTTGCAGCCGCTGCCGTTGTGTCGTTATGACTGTGCAGTTCGGTTCAGCCTGATTGCGCCAGCAATTTCATCTGGTGTGTGAGTTGAAAAAATGAAGAAATTACTGCTGGTTCTATGCTGTTTGTTTTTCGGCAATGTTGCTCTAGCCAGTGAGGAGCTTTCGGAAATAGACGATGTGCAGGAGCGATTCGTTTATGATCGCCTGTTCCCGATCTGGGGACAGGAAGCATACGATCGTGGGCATGAATTACCGAAACCTTATGGTTTGACGGTTAATTACATGACAATGGATCAACCGCTGGAGGTTACCGGGGTCAATGTTACCGGTTTAAATTTCTGCGGGCCTTTTAACTGCCCTGATCTCGATCTCAGTGATTCTATATCCAAGGCTCGTCAGGATTCAGAGACGCTTACCCTGAGAGGTGACATGTGGGTGCTCCCTTTTCTCAATGTTTATGCAGTACTGGGACATACCAGGGGAAGCAGTGTTGCACCTATAACAGTGAACAACACCCATGTTGCAGACTTCAACCTGAAATTTAAGGGAATGACCTATGGGGCTGGCACCACCATCGCGGGTGGTATCGGGAACTGGTTTGCCCTGGTGGATGCAAATTACACCTATACGGATCTGGACATTCTTGATGGAAAGATACTCACCTTTGTGGCTGCTCCGCGTGTTGGTTACCGGTTCAAGGTCAACAATCATGATGTTCAATTGTGGGGTGGCATGATGTACCAGGATGTGCAACAGAGTTTCAGCGGTAATATCAGGGATGTAGGCATAAACCTTGATGGCAGTTTCGAGGTGGAGCAACGCCTCACCAATAAGTGGAATACTATCACCGGTGGCCAGGTAGGAGTGACGGATAACATAGATCTCCTCATTGAAGCCGGCTTCGGTGATCGCCGTAGCCTGATGCTTGGACTTGGTTATCGGTTCTGATCGAGATTATGAAATATATAGTACGTGCATCGGCCATTGCGCTGATCCTGTTTATACTTGCCAGCTGCGGCAGGAATGGTTGGCAGACAGTGGTACAGCCGACAGAGGTGTCAATCGGCGAAGCATTGAAAGACAGTCCGGTTACTTCCGAACTGCAGTTGGTGGCGCCGCACAATTTTACTCTGGCGCGGATACCCGAGGCTGTGCGCCCTTGCTGCGCTGTGGGCAATGCACAGAAGGTTCAGGTCGCAGGCCTTCAGGTACCGCTGTTTCGATACGCAAACACCCTGGAGTTAGACAGCCTTGGCGCTCATGCATATGAGGCAGGTGTTTTAAGTTACCAGCGAAAAGAGCCCGGGGGGCGCCGCGCCACTGAGGGCAACGGGCAGATCTATACCTTGCGCGGCGGCTTTATTGACCTTGCCCATGTGCGGGATACAGCGGATAACACTATCGCCCTTTTTCAAAGAATATTTCGGGATCTGGGTGAATCACAGACTATCTCCCTACCTGAAGAAATTGGCCCCAGAGAGATCCGGCTCACCGCATTTGACAGCAGTGAGTTGAGTTCGCAGCAACGATTGGAGATCAGTGCGCAACTGGCAGCACGGCAGGCGTATTTCATGGCTGAAGCTCATGAACTGGCCCAGTGGCATGGTTATCGCAGCTGGAAACCCTGGTCGGAAGCTGTATCAGCGTACTCATTCGAGGATCTGTATTCAAATATGCTGGGCGCCAAAATCGCCTATGCCCTGATCGTCAATAACCTCACCACAACCCGTGACCAGTATAACCAGCACATGACCAGTTGGCTGTATGCTGTCCTTGAGCAGCTCGGAGCGGTTGAACAGGACAGGACAGACTTGCTCTGGGATGTTGTCGATGGTCATTGGTGGGACTCCCGTAAGCCGCTGCCGGAAAAGTTTATGCTGCTGAAGCGTCATTACCAGATGGGAGACAGTCAAAGTCCCTATCTGGTACCGAGATCTCTCGCCGAAATTCACAATGGCTGGTCTGAGTTGACGGATTTTTATCTCGAACCAGCGGCTCCACTGCATTTGCGCTTGCCCCGGCAGGTGCATGGTTACCAACTGGATACTTTGGCGGTCCAATGGCTTTGGGTCGAGGCCGGGTATCAACTCTCCTTTTCCCATATTCCGAAAGATATCTGGCGTAATGGTTTTACCCAGGAGGCGTTTGGCCGAATAGCGAAAGAAAACAGGAGAGTTGACCAGATGGAACTACAAAAACAACAGAATGATTGAGATGAAAGTATTTAAAAACGCAATGTTATCGGCAGCGTTCGGGGTAAGTGTTCTGGTGTTTTTACCGGGTAACACCTTTGCATTCGGTGAAGAGGAGATGAGTGAAGGGTTTGTTTCCGACTTGCTTGAGCGGCTGGGTGCGGATGGGGAGTATGACCCTGACAAAACAATCGACTTCAGTTTTCTGCCGGGTCCATTTTACAGCCCGGATAAAGAGTTCGGCCTGGCCCTGGTCGCGGTAGGCGCCTATCAGCCGGGTGCCTATGACCCCAATACACAGCTCTCATCGCTTGTTATCACCAGTTTGGCATCAACCAACGGCTCCTATGGTCTGGAAGTATCCAACAAGAGCTTTCTCAACTCTGACAGACAGCGGCTCTATTTTGATGTGGAAATAGCCAATGAAGCCAGGGATTATTATGGAATCGGCTACCACCAGAATCGTAGCGGTGGCAATCAAACCTCAATCGATATCCAGCTCTTTCATGTGACCCCTATGTTCATGCAACGGGTTGCCCGGGACACCTATCTGGGTTTTGGTTATGACTTCAATTACCAGAAGGCCAAGGGGGTTGAGGAGAGCGGAACGGATCTGGATTTGAGTGAACTTATGAGTTCAGGTACCAGCTCAGGGCTGACCATGCTCTTATCCCATGACAGTCGAGACATGGTCACCAACGCGCATCGCGGCAGACTGGTCCAACTGGAAGGCTCCCTTTACCGTAAAGATCTCGGAAGTGACAGTAACTTTGAAGTCGTCAGGGCTGAATACAGCGATTATCAGCGAGTTGGGCAGGGCGATGATGTCGTTGCCTGGCAGGCCTTTGGCCGTTTTACCATGGGTGATGTCCCCTGGTACCAGCTTTCTACTGCAGGTGGTTCAGACCATCTTCGAGCATATCAGCAGTCACGTTACAGGGATAAACACTTCGTTATGGCCCAGGCTGAATACAGATATAATCCTGCCGGCCGACATGGACTGGTTGCCTGGGCGGGAGCGGGAGCCATTGCGCCGAGCCTTGATGAATTCCATGCAGACGAGATATTACCGACCGCAGGAGTCGGCTATCGCTTTGAAGTGAAGCCAAGAATGAATCTGCGCCTCGATCTGGGTTTCGGTGATGGGGAGAGTGGGTTCTACTTCAATATCAACGAAGCGTTTTAACCCGAGCTGGTAGACTCTATTGGAACGGTACCGTCTCAACCCCGCACTGCACTGCCGCTGGTTGTGCTGGTAAATGGTTGAGGATTTTGTCGACTTCAAGGCTTAGAGCCGGATCCTCGGACAAAAGGTGTTACTCTGGCCGGGGAGTTTTCTCCAGATGAGTAAATTCGTTGCGATCTATATACTTGCCGGGAGTGATTCCCATGTGCTTTCTGAACATGGCGACAAAGGCGCTGACGCTGTTATAACCAAGATTCAAGGCAATGAGATTGACTGATTCTCCCGAGGTCAGGCGGACGATTGCTTCCATGAGTCGCGCCTGTTGACGCCACTGTTTGAAACTCATACCGGTCTCCTGGCGAAAGAGGCGGCTCAACGTCCTGCTGGTCGCACCCGCTTTCTGGCCCCATTCTTCAAGTGTTCGAGTGTCACCTGGGTTATCGAGTAAAGCTGAGGTGATAACCTGCAACCGCCTGTCCCGGGGAGAGGGGAGCAGGAAAGGAACGGTTTCCAGTTGCTGGAGCAGGTCCAGGATAATCCCGATAACCCTTTCTTCATGACTGTCGGTGCTGTATTCAGTTGCAAAGTCAGCTGCATAAACAGTGAGTTCGCGGAGCAGGGGCGGCATTGTGACGACGGCGCATTCGTTGAGCAGGTTTGGTGCAGCCCCGGGCCGGATATAGATATTTCGGAGAGTCAGGTGGTGGGGAGATAATACCTGATGGCTGGTATTGGAAGGTATCCAGACTGCGTGCGATTGCGGCACGATCCAGGTGCCCTTTTCGGTTTTGACGGTGAGCACCCCCCTGGAGGCGTAGAAAAACTGGCAGGGGAGGTGATGGTGCATGGAGTAGTACAATCCGTCGGGATAATCTGCATACATCGACATGACCTGCCTGGAACTGCGCATCAGGATATCCGGAAAGTCGGCCCCATAAACATCTGTCTGAAAATCGATATTTTTTGTCGTCATAGCGTTAAGAGGATCTGTGGTTTTTTGCTACAGTCAACATACTTTGTGGAAATCCTCAATCCAATTTTTTGGAAAAATGCTATGAATACAAGAATTTTGAGCTTTCTTTTCGCTGGCCACATGGTGAACGACCTGCACCAGGGCGCGATCCCAGCCTTGTTACCGTTCTTGATCCTGCGGCATGATATGTCCTATTCCGCTGCGGCCGTTATTGTCTTTGCCTTCACCGGCACCGCCACCATCATGCAGCCGTTGTTCGGTTATCTGTCGGACAGGTTTGGCGGGACATGGACCATCTCCGCAGGGGTGATGCTGACCAGTCTGGGGTTTGCCCTGATAGGAGTAGCCCCGGATTATGGTTTGCTCATTGCCGCAGTGATTGTGAGCGGTCTGGGGAGTGCCCTGTTTCACCCGGATGCCGCCGGCATGGTCAATTATGCCAGCGGTGAGGCAAAGGCCACTGCCATGAGTATTTTCGGGGTGGGAGGTGTTCTGGGCTTTCTGATCGGACCGTTCGCGATAACCGCAGCGGTACTGGCATTCGGGTTGAAGGGAGTGGCGATCACCATGCTGCCCGCTTCCCTGGTGGCGGTACTCATTATCCTGCAGCATGATCGGCTGCGGCAGCTGCGGGGAGCAGTCGGCACCACCGATCAGGAGGGTGAGGGCTGCAGAAACGATAACTGGCTTGCGTTTACGGCGTTGTCGCTCACCATCATCGGCAAGTCTGTTATCTATTATGGTCTGTTTACCTTTATTCCGCTTTATTGGACCGATGTGCTCCAGCAATCGCAGATTGCAGGTGCTGCGGCGCTCACCGTTTTTTCTGCGGGTGGTGTTTTCGGCAACCTGTTGGGGGGTCGTCTTGCAGATCGGTTCGGCCACAAGAAAATCGTTGTTGGGGGGTGCTGTCTGCTGATACCTTTGCTTCCCGCACTGCTTTTGGTAGAAAATGTTTTTGCGGCAAATGTGCTGATCGCAACGGTCGGTGCGCTGCTCCTGTTCACCTATGGGCCAACTGTTGTGCTGGGACAGGAGTACCTCCCCAACCATATTGGCTTCTCGTCAGGCATGACCCTGGGGGTGGCATTTTCCATAGGTGGGATGGTGGCCCCTCTGCTGGGGAACCTGGCGGATCAGGAGGGGTTGTCCACGGCATTGAAGTCGATCATTTTCCTTCCGATCCTGGTCACGGCCATTGCCAGCACCCTGCCGACACGCAGGTCGTTACGGAAAATCTCACTTGATGGCAGGACAGGGCAAGGAGCTGTGAAGTCATGATGCCTGACAGGGAAAAGGCTCATATCTGTCGGCTATTTTGGCTTTTCCTGACAAGCTGATATACTCATCATAATTCATCCAATTAACCCCTAAGAGTACAGATAGCACCGAAAATTGAGAACCACCATTCGAACTTTTTTGCTGCTTGTAACTTTGTTGCATTCCGCACCCTATGCCAATGCGGACTGGGTGAATTTTACCGGTGCGGAAAATGCGAGGAATATTGCGGAAATTTACGTGAACCGGGATCACGTAAAAATCAAGCTGGAGATATTTGTTGAAGATTTACTGCTCTTTAAAGAGCTTATTCCAGACGAGCTGTTCCGAAAAGCTTCCCATGACAGGCCCGACCTTGGCGAACGGCTACAGCGATTTTCCGAAAAACGGTTACAGATTTCAACCGGCAGCGGTGACAGGCTGATACCCCGGATCGATCTGGTTGAGCCGAGATTGCGGGTGAAACGCACCTCGCTCTTTGCCGGTAAGCTCAACCCTTATACCCGGCGGCCGATCCCCGGCCCGCCTGACGATAAACGGGTGCTCTATGTGGAACTGACCTATCCCTTCACCCGGCGTCCGGATTCACTGACCATCATCCCTGAGCTGGATTCAAGTGGGCTGCCAATTGCCTCGATCGGTTTCATCTGTTATCACCAGGGGGTACCGGTGGTCGATTTTCGCAACCTGACGTCCAGCAACACTGTCAATCTCGACTGGGATGATCCCTGGTATTCGGCTTTTGAAAAGCGTCAGCTCAAGCGTGCGCTGCAGGCCGGGGTTCGCACCTACCTCTATATCGAGCCGTATGAAGTGCGCCACGAGATACTGGTGCGCGTCAAGGACATGATGAGCTGGCTCGACTTCAGCCTCAAGGGGAATGAGTTTATCGAAGAAGAGGAGTTCGACCGGGTTCGGCAGCAGGTCGCAAAGTTTTTTCTGGAGCGGGAAAATGTGCTGATCGACGGCAAGAGGCTCAAGCCGATACTCGACCGGACCGCCTTTGTGGAATCTTCGCCGACCTGGAGCCGTTTTATAGAGATCCCCGAGCGGTTACCGCTCAACACCGCCATGGTTGGTGTGGTCATCACCTACCTTACCAAAGGGATTCCCCAGGAAGTGGTTACCAGCTGGGATCTGTTTTCCGAGCGTGTCAATACGGTGGCTGCAGGCATGACCGATCCGGCGGGCCCCTTTCCATACTCTCTTACGCCGGATGACAATATTCTGAGGTGGAGAAACCACCTGAAGCAATACCGGATACCCACCGTGAATAGCGTTGCTGTGGCCGACAAACACAGAGGTTTTAGGCTGCCTGTAGTAAGCCTGGTCTGCGGTTTGCTGGTCATTGTGCTCTTGATTGTCGCTGTTATCAGATACCGGCAGGAGAAGAGGATCAAATATCACCTTGCTGTGATAGCTCTACTTTTACTCATCGGCGGCATCATGCTGCCCCATTTTCGAATTTACATCGGCTCCCAGGCGCGGGCGGGCTGGATCGGTTCGGAAGATGCCAGGCTGATAACCCAAAGCCTCTTGAAGAACATCTATCGGGCCTTTGATTTCAGAGACGAGGAGGATGTTTACGACAAGCTGGCAATCAGTGTCAGCGGTGAGATGCTCTCGAAGATCTATCTTGAGAGCAGAAAATCGATGGTGATCGAGCAGGCCGGAGGTGCCCAGGCGAAAATCCAGCAGGTCGAGGTGCTTGAGGCGGATGTGGTTGAGGCAGTCAGGCAGGAAGGTGAACTTGATGTCAGGACAAGGTGGACCGCCCTGGGGAAGGTGGGGCACTGGGGACATGTGCACATGCGGCAGAACGTTTATGAGGCGATCCTCACCATCGGTGCGGTGAATGGGTCCTGGAAAATCATTGGCATCGAAGTGCTGGGGGAGGAGCGGGTTGCTCCCGGGTCAACAGGCTATGAAAGACCAACGGATTGAAACGATGATTAGGCTGAACGATGTTGAATTTTCCTATCCCGGCGGAGATTTTCAGCTCTCTGTAGCAGAATTGTGTATTGATCGGGGAGAGAAACTTGCCATCATTGGGCCAAGCGGTTCGGGCAAAACTACGCTGCTGAACCTGGTTGCCGGCATCCTGCTTCCCGGGGCGGGAATGGTCACGGTAAACGGTTTTGAAACGGTTGGTGCTTCGATTTCGACGAGAAGGAATTTCCGTATAACCAATATCGGTTTTATCTTCCAGGATTTTGGACTTATCGACTATCTGAGGGTGATGGACAATATCCTTCACCCCTTTCGAGTGAGCAGTGCGCTCAAGCTGAATGCCGAGGTGCGGCAAAGAGCCCACTGGTATGCGGAGCAGTTGGGAATTGCGACAAGGCTTCATCATCACCCGGCCGATCTCTCCCATGGTGAGCGGCAGCGGGTTGCCATCTGCAGGGCACTGTTGCCGGGCCCTGAGGTAATTCTGGCCGATGAGGCGACGGGAAATCTCGATCCAGAAAATAAAAGACAGATCCTGCAGCTGTTGTTTCAGGCCGTGGACGAGCAGGGTGCCACGGTCCTGGCTGTAACCCATGATCATGAGCTGCTCCAATACTTTGACCGGGTAGTCGATTTTCGGGACTTTTTTGCCGCTAAGGAGGAGGTATGAACAGCTTCTATCTTGCCTGGCAATATCTGAAGTTCAACGCCTCCAAGTCGCTGGTTATCCTGGCTTGCATCACCATCATTGCCGTATTGCCTCTGGCGCTCGAAATTCTTCTCCAGGAGAGCGAGCGGCAGCTGGCTCTGCGCGCTGAAGCGAGCCCCCTGCTGCTCGGCATGAAGGGCAGCGCCCTGGATCTGGTGATGAATTCCCTCTATTTCAGCGATGAAGCCCCTGAGGCGATGAGCATGTCCGCAGTGGAGGAGGTGGCAGACAGCGGCCTGGCCGGCCCCATCCCGATGCATGTGATGTTTGAGGCCCGTGACTTTCCCATTGTCGGTACCTCTGTCGATTACTTTTCCTTCAGGAAGCTTGAGCTCGCCGCAGGGGATATGTTTACCATGCTGGGGCAATGCGTTATCGGCGCCGAGGTGGCCAAAAGCCTGAATCTGGCTGTGGGAGACAGCCTGGTCAGCTCCCCGGAGACCATGTTCGATATCGCCGGGGTCTATCCCCTGAAGATGCAGATCACCGGTGTGCTGGAGCCGGCCCACAGCCCGGATGACCGGGCTGTCTTCGTCGATGTCAAGACCGCCTGGGTGATCCAGGGACTTTCCCACGGCCATAAGGACGTCACCCGTACCGAAGACAGCACGGTAATCCTGAAGCGTGAGGAGCAAAACGTCACCGCCAACGCCAAGCTCATCGAGTTTACCGAGATTACCGAAGCAAACATCGGTTCATTTCATCTGCACGGCAAGCCGGACTCCCTGCCTCTCACCGCCGTGCTGGTGGTGGCCAATGACGAAAAATCGGGCACCATCCTCCGCGGCCGGTATCTGGAGCAGGAGACAACACTGCAACTGATACGGCCCAAGGATGTGGTCGATACCCTGCTGGCCACGATCTTCAAGATCCGCAATGTGCTCGATGCGGTCATCCTGCTGGTCGGAATCGCCACCATGCTGGCTCTGCTCCTCGTTTTCTCTCTGTCGTTGAGGCTGCGCGAAAAAGAGATCGAGGTCATATCCAAACTTGGCTGCAGCAGGATGACCACCGTGAAATTGCTGGGCGCCGAGATAGTTTTGCTGATTCTGGGCAGTTCTCTGGTCAGTGCAGTTATCCTGACGGCGATCAGACAGTATGACCAGGTACTGGTAACCAATATGTTCATTTAATAATAGCTCAAAGAGGAACAACGCCATGGCCAAAGCATGTACTCTGCTCCTGTTTCTGTTTTCCGTGTTTTTGCCTGTTGCAGGTCACGCCGAAGCACGACTGCAGGTGTATGTCGTCAACTATCCGCTCGCCTATTTTGCCGAGCGTATCGGCGGCGCCAATGTCGAGGTCGTGTTTCCGGCACCTGCCGGAATCGATCCGGCTTTCTGGCTGCCGGATAAGGCGACAATCAGCAGCTACCAGAATGCCGATCTCATCATTCTAAACGGCGCCGGGTATGCAAAATGGCTTGATAATGTCAGCCTGCCGATGCTGCGCACCATCGATAGTTCCAGGCAATTCCGGGACAAGCTCGTCGAGACCGAGTCCACCGTGACCCACAGTCACGGACCCGGAGGCGAGCATTCCCACACCGGCACGGCGTTTACCACCTGGCTCGATTTCTCCCAGGCGGTGATGCAGGCGGAGTCGGTTTACCAGGCTTTTGCCCGCAAAGATCCGGCGAATAAGGCAGAGTATGCGGCGAATTTTGGCAGCTTGAAAGAGGAATTGCAGGAGCTGGACCGGCGTATGACCGCTGCCTTTGCGAAAAGTGATGGGGTGCCGTTACTCGGTTCCCATCCGGTCTACCAGTACCTTGCCCGACGCTATGACTTGAACCTGGAGATGATGATGTGGGAGCCGGGCGAGGAGCCTGGGGCTGGAGAATGGCAAAAGCTTGAACAGCTGCTTGCGCATCATCCGGCGAAAGCGATGCTCTGGGAAGATACGCCCCTGGCGGAGTCGGGGCAGCGGCTGGCGGAGCTGGGGGTTGAAAGTCTGGTATTTTGCCCCTGTTTTGCCCGACCGGTAGAGGGGGATTTTCTTTCGGTTATGAGCAGCAATGTGGCAAATATCGAATGGTTATTGGGGGTGGCAGCTGAGTGACTCGTGTTTCTGTCGGTTCACCTTACGAAACTGGCATCAAGCCTTGAGGAAGGAAGCTTGATGCCAGTTACTTGTCGTTGATTATAGGCTATTTCTTCACATCAGCGGGATAGGTGAACTCCCGTCCCAGTTTCTCGCTTGCCTCCTGGTAAATCGGCCGCAGTACATCGTCCACGTCCCACACCCCTTCGGCGATAAAAGGGCTGAAGTCCAGACTGTCCACACCCAGCTTTTGGGCCTGCGCTTGCCTGTCTTCAGGTTTTGGTGGTTCGGCCGGGCTGGTCAGGGGCGGTGCCCAGGTATGGTGGTCGACTTCGGCCATGCGCACCCGGATCTCATCCTTGGTCACATTCCACACCATGTAGTCTTCGGCCAGGCTTAACGGACCATCGTAGGTTTTGCGGATGCGTTCATAGACGGCGGCGGTGGTGTCGAAGTCCTTGAAGAAATGGTAGGCGATCGCCATGCGCGGCTTTAACTCGCTCATGATTTTGCCGAAAGCCTCCGGCGCGGTATGTACCTGGGTGCCGACCAGCAGCGCCGATTCAGGCGTGAAGAACATCTTGGTTACCAGGTCGGGCACCGCGACGAAGCACTCGTGCACCACCAGGTCGGCATCTTGGGCGTACTCGATAAACCACTTGTTGGGGTAGGTATCGCTGGAAAAGACAAACTTCAATCCGTTCCATTCCAGACTGTAACTAACCGAGCCGTCTATTGCATGGATGGCAGGGAAAGAACGTATCGTCACCCCGTTATCTTCATAGACCACAGTGTTTTCGCCTTTATAATCGAACTCATTCACCTCAAGCTTGTAACCACGAAAATCGATTAATCCGACTCTGCCGGCCAGATCCCAGGTGAGCATTTTCAGCATACTGTCCATGGCATACTGGGTACCCAGTTCGGGTGAGGCACCGTTTGGGCCCCATATTTGCAATGGCACGTTGCGACCCATCAAGGCCCCACCGATGAACAGGTCATGCAGCGCACCGAAATGGTCGGTGTGCAGATGACCTATGAAGACCTTGTCGAGATAGTTGTAGGGGATCTGCAGGGAGCTGATCCTTTCGGCGGAGCCGGAGCCGATATCAAACAGGAACTTGTCGCCGTTGCCCAACTCCACCAGGAAGCAGGCGGCCGCCTGGGCGGCGCGGGTGGTGGGCATACCTGTACCGCAGGCTACGACCCGCATTTCATCAGGGGCCAGATCTTCGCTATTCGGGTAGTACGTGTCCCGCTTCCGGGCCTTGGTCGGTGATACCTCCATCTCATTTCCCTGTTTTTCTTCCGCAAGCGCATGTTGTGGTCCCATGCGGGGGGAAGTTCCGTTGATGCCGTCTGAATGGCCGAACCAATAGCCGATCGAGATGAGAAATAGGGCTATGGTTGGTAGCAGGAACTTTTTCATGGCCGTTATCTCCCTATTTATAGTGTAAAAACATTTTCCTGGTCCAGGTCATGTCACCAAGGTGAGAAAGTTGCCAGCCAGCGGTGTCTGACCTCAGGGACCATGAAATACAGATAAAACTGTATGCTTCAGTTTAGCAATGGGAGTGAGGAATGGCAAATGTGGGGAGGGGTGCGGGGTGGTGTATTCATACGACGCATCGACTATGGAGCAATAGCTGATGCCTTGCTTTAAGGAGAGGCATATTTTGAATAATGACAAAACCTGATGGTGTGTTTGATTGTCAGGTTAAGGTGGAGAAAGTGGGTTCGGCAAAACGTGGTGATTGGCGGATGAACTGGTTTGTTCCAACAGATGCCTGTAGAAATAGTGTCACTATTTCAGGATATTCTATCAAATGAGGCTGGAGGAGAGAAATGAAGCGGATTATTTTGGGACTTTTGGCGCCGCTATTGATCTGGTGCGGTACCACAGCCTCGGTACAGGCAGGCTCCGACCGGCGCTCGAACGAATGGCACTACATGTTGGCGCCGATGTTTCTTTGGGGCATAAGTGTCGACGGTACCGCCCAGATCGGGCCGGTGGAGGCACCTCTTGACCTGGATTTCACAGACAATGTCCTGGAAAATCTGGGTGCGGTATTTACCGTGCATTTCGAGGCTCATAAAAACGATCTGGTGCTCTTTTCCGAGTACCAGTATGTGAAGCTGGAGCCGGGCGCGTCAACACCGGGTGGAGGAACCGTAGATATAGATTTTACTATCCAGGCGGGTGAACTGGGCACTGGTTACCGGGTGGCCACCTGGGGGAATACTGAAGTAGAGCCGATTGTCGGGGCGCGCTGGGCCTATCAGAAACTTGAAACCAAGGCCGGCAGCGGAGTGGAACTGATCAGCGCCAAGGAAGACTGGTGGGATGTCTTTGGCGGCATAAGGCTTTGGACGTATTTCAATGAGGAGTGGACGCTGCTCAGCCGGTTGGACATCGGAGCCGGTGATTCAGATTTCGTCTGGAACGCGAGTTTGATACTGGATTACCGGTTCAATGACTGGGGAGCCGTCTTTTTCGGCTACCGCTGGCTCGATTACGATTTTGACAGCGGCTCGGGAAGGGACACCTATGCCTATGATGCACTGCAGCAGGGGCCTTTGGCCGGTCTGCAGATTCATTGGTAAGGGCGGTTTGGTGGAACCAGAAGGTACTGTCCGGAATCGGCAAACCTGCTATTTTCTCTTGCATGAAGGTCTGGGCGCAGGTGCGAAAACAGCTTTTTGTTCAGCTTCGAGCTATAGAATTCCCCGCCTGATCGCAAACTCCATGCCACGAATTTCCGCCAGACCTTTCAGGCGGCCAATTGCGGAATAGCCAGGGTTGATCTGTTTGCTCAGGTCATCGAGCATCTGGTGACCGTGATCAGGGCGCATCGGTATCGGCCTGATGTCACCGGCCGAGGACCGGTGCTGCTCTTCAGCAACCAGCAGTCTGATGATGGCAAACATATCCACATTGCCCTCGAGATGGGAGGCTTCGTGAAAGGAGTTCGAATTCTTTTCTCGTTGTGTCGATCGAAGATGGGCGAAGTGAATTCGTGAAGCGTATCGATTAATTATTTCAGGTAGATCATTGTCTTCCCTGACCCCGAAAGATCCTGTGCACATGGTCAAGCCGTTGGCTGGGCTGGGAACCGCTGAAAAGAGCCAATCAATATCTTCAAGGGTGGAGACTATTCTCGGCAGGCCCAGGATAGGTCTGGGAGGATCGTCCGGATGGATGGCGAGGCGGACCCCCACCTCTTCACAGGCAGGGACAATCTCCTCAAGAAAGCATTGCAGGTTATAGCAAAGCGTTGCTTTGGTGATTGTATCGTATCTTTGCAACTGCACCCTGAATTGCTGGAGAGTGTACCCTTCTTCGGCACCCGGCAGGCCGGCGATTATCGTGGCGGTCAGCTTTTCTCTCTCTTCTGCTGACAGGCCGAGGTGATAGGTTTCAGCGAGGTGTATCTCTTTTTCACTGTAGTTTGCCTCAGCACCTTTGCGACGGAGAATGAAAAGCTCGAAGGCGGCCAGTGCGATGTGATCGAAACGCAGGGTTTTGGCACCGTTGGGCAACTGATATGCCAGATCGGTTCTGGTCCAGTCGACCACCGGCATGAAGTTGTAGCAGATCGTATCGATGCCGCAGTGCGCCAGGTTGCGAAGGGTTTGCCGGTAATTGGTGATCCACTGGACGCAGTCGCCGGAGCGGGTCTTGATCTCTTCGTGAACCGGAACGCTTTCCACTACCGACCATTTGAACCCTTCGCCTGCGAGCTGTTTCTGCCGCAGCCGGATCTCGTCTATGTGCCAGATTGCGCCGTTAGGGATATGGTGCAGGGCGGTGACGATACCGGTTGCCCCGGCTTGCCGAATATCCTTTAAGCTGACCGGGTCTTGCGGTCCGTACCAACGCCAGGTCTGTTCCATGGGGCACCACCTTCAACCCGGATATCGGGTTTGGTCTGATGATTATCGCAAAGAGCAGCGCAACAATGGAGAATGCTCCGCTGCTGTCGGGCCGGTTATGATTAAATATTGTGTGCCAGGTAGCCGCCATCGACAGGAATGGAGACTCCGGTCACAAATCCGGATGCCGCCTCACTGGCGAGAAAGATGGTGGCGCCGGCGAGTTCCTTCACATCCCCGAAACGTCCATAAGGGGTGTGATCGATTACCGACCTGCCCCGGGCGGTATAGTCACCGGTCTCCTGATCCACCAGCAGCGCCTTGTTCTGCTTGCCCAGAAAAAAGCCGGGAGCGATAGCGTTGACCCTTATTCCGTGTGGCGCGAATTCGTTGGCGGAAGCTACAGTCAGATTGAGGGTAGCGGATTTTGCCGCGTCATAGGCCCAGACACCGGATAGCGGATTGTAAGAAGCCATGGAGGTCAGGTTGATGATGCAGCCGCGTACCCCGGCATTGATCCAGTACTTTGCAACAATTTTGGTCGGGATCATCAGGCCGGCCAGCAGGTTCATGTGCAGCACCTTCTTGAAAGTCTCCATGTCGGTGTCGATGAAGGAAGACTTGCCGATATTACCACCCACCCCGTTAATCAGGATATCAACCTGGCCGAATCGTTCAACCGCTCCGGCAAGTGCGTCTTCAACCTGTCCCTCCTCACCTGCGTCGACCTGTTGCCCGAATATGGAGTCTTTGTTTCCGGCGATTTCTGCCAGATGCTCTACTGCGTTGTTTATTGACTCTTCAGACCGGCTCCAGACCACGATGTTGGCTCCGGCCCTGAGCAGGGTTTCTGACATCAGGAGACCGATTGCGCCGGCCCCTCCGGAAATAATGGCCGTTTTACCGGCAAGTGAAAACATTTCTTCGATATAGCTCATAATTATACCCCTGAACATTCAATGTTTGAATATGGCCACGACTGGTTGTGGTGTTTGCATAAACATAAAACGATGGCGTTGGCGGTCGCTCTGTAATTGATGAAGTAGCTTTACTACATAATATGGTGGTCAGCAATTTTCCTGGTGGCGATTGAGTAGTATAGTATTGTATACATAACTAAAATTTCATGAATTAATGTAAGATTCATGCAGGAATTACCTGTAATCTAACAAAAATGCTCGGAAAGCATGTAGTAAAACAATTTATTGGGTTGACATTAGTATATTGTTAGTAGTATTACTACAAAAAAATGAGGGGTCACGTATGGATGATTTGTTAAAGAAAATTACAACAGTGTTTGACGAGCTCAACCCGTCTGAGGGAAAGGTCGCCAGGTATGTGCTGAACGCGCCGGATCAGGTGATACACCTCTCAATTGCCAACCTTGCCGCCAAGTCAAAAGTGAGTGAGCCAACGGTTATGCGTTTCTGCCGGTCACTGGGTTGTAAGGGATACCAGGATTTCAAGCTGGAGCTTGCTGTCTCTCTTGCCGGTGACACCCCCTATGTACACACCTCGATAGAGCCCGAAGATTCGACCTCGCAGATGGCAGAAAAGATCTGCCAGTATTCCTCCAACTCGTTGCGAGTGCTCTATGAATCGTTGGACATGACGGCCATTGACCGGACAATCGATATTCTGAATAACGCTTCCCGCATAGAGATTTACGGTTCGGGCGCATCAGGTATTGTTGCCCTTGACGCACAGCACAAACTGTTCCGGACCAAAGTGCCCACCGTGGCATATCGCGACAGTCATCTGCAGCTGATGTCCGCTTCAAGCCTTGATGAGAACAGCGTTGCCCTGGCATTTTCCTATACGGGTGAGTCGCTCAATATCATTGAAGCAGCCAAGCTGGCAAGGGAGCAGGGGGCCACAGTGGTTGGCGTCACCTGTGCCGGCTCCCCTCTTACCGATTATTGCGACCCGGTGATCAACAACCCGAAGCTGGAAGATACCAAGCTCTTTGCGCCAATGGTGTCCCGTATCTGCCAGTTGGCGATTGTGGATATCCTGGCCACAGGCATTGCCATGAAGAAAGGTCAGGTAGCCTGGGAGCATATGAAAAAGATCAAGGAGAGCATCAACATGCTCCGCCCACCGAAACCCCTGGGAAAATGAGGGATTGATGCACATGGAGCCACAGCAGACAATTTCAATCGCCCTGATTGGCGAATGCATGGTTGAGTTGCAGGAGATAGAACCTGGCCGCACCCAGCAGACATTTGGCGGTGATACGCTCAATAGCGCGGTGTATATGGCCAGGCTGGCCCGGTTTACCCCCTTGCGTATTGAATACGTCACCGCGCTCGGTACGGATCGATTCAGCGACAAAATGATGGAATTCTGGGAAGCCGAAGGGGTCGGCAGCGATCTTGTCGTGCGGCGTGAGGGCGAGATGCCGGGCTTGTATTACATCCAGCTGGATGAGACAGGCGAGAGAACCTTCAGCTACTGGCGGGGAGAGGCGGCCGCGAAAAGATGCTTCGAGTCGGCGGATAGCGACAGGGTGCTGGCAGCATTGGCCGATTTCGACAGTATCTACCTGAGCGGCATCAGCGTTGCCATCCTCACCGAGACCAGCAGAAATCGGCTCTTTACCCGATTGAAGGAGTTGGCGACCGCAGGCGTAAGGATATTTTTTGACTACAACTATCGACCTAAACTCTGGACGAATATTGATGCCGCGAAAAGAGCCTACGAGACCATCCTGCCCTGTTGTGAGACTGTTTTCGTAGGTCTGGATGAACTGGCTGAGATCCATGGTGTGAGCGAAGAGGAAGCGGGCCATCGTTTTCTGGCGGAGTGCGGGGTCGGCGAATCGGTCATCCGGTGTGGCGGTGGCGTCTGCACCATTCGGAGGGACGGTACTTCTTATGAAGTGCCGGCGGAAAAGGTTGAGCAGGTGGTTGATACCACGGCCGCCGGCGATTCATTCAGTGGCACCTATGTGGTGGCGAGACTGGCTGGTCGGGACGTCGTGGATTCGGCCCGGCTGGCTCATAGAATGGCGTCGTATGTAATTGGACATAAGGGCGCAATTGCACCGGCAGGTGCAATGCCGGACTTCAGTGATCTGAAGCAGGCATGAGGTGAGGGGCTGCTGCCCCATTGTAGAAGAGGATGTTATGGCTGATGTACGCGTAGATTATCTGGAATTACTCTCCCTTGTGGTTGAGAGATTACGTTCGGCAGGATTGAAAAAAGACCATGCCGAACGTGTAGCAGACGTTCTGGTTCATGCTGATTTGCGTGGGGTACGTTCCCACGGGGTGATGCGGACCGAACATTATGTGAAGAGGATAGGGGCCGGCAGTCTGAACTGTGACCCGAGCTTTACCCTCCGCGAGTTGCGGTCGGGTGCCGCGGTGCTCAATGCGGATGCAGGTATGGGCCATGTCGCCTGTTATGAGGCGATGGATAAGGCCATTGATATGGCGAGTGAAAGCGGTATTGCCATGGTCGGTGTGGAAAACGGCAGCCATTGCGGTGCGCTTTCCTACTTTACCATGCAGGCGGTGGAAAAGGGCATGATCGGCATGGCGGTTACCCATACCGATAAATGTGTGGCACCCTATGGCGGTGGCCGTGCCTTTTTCGGGACCAATCCCATTGCCTTTGCTTTCCCTACCCATAAACATCCTCCTGTCGTACTCGACATGGCAACCAGTAACACCGCTTTTGGTAAGGTTCTCCATGCCAAGGAGACCGGGACTGAGATCCCCGCTGATTGGGGTATAGACGGCAACGGTGCGCCAACCACAGATCCCAACGCGGTGGAAGCGCTGATCCCGTTTGGTGGCCATAAGGGTTTTGGTCTGGCGCTGGTCATTGACGTGTTGACCGGTGTGCTCATGGGAGCAAAATATGGTCCCCATATCAATGCGATGTACGGTGACTACGATAAACCCCGTGAGTTGGCCAGCCTGATGATCGCCATTGATCCCGGCACCTTCACCTCGGCAGAAAGATTCAGGGCCCAGATGGACGCCATGGTGGATGATCTCCATGCAGAACCAGCGGCACCGGGTTGTGAGCAGGTCTATGTCCCCGGTGAACTTGAGGTTATCAGGGAGCGGGAGAATAAAGAGCACGGTGTTCCCGTGGTGGATTCGATCTACGAATGGCTGCAAAAGGGAGCCTGATAATTTCAGGCCCTTTTTTTTCTCCAGCAGTGGAAACTCTGTTTCGATAAACCGGTCGTACCTGGTGTCGGGGCGGGAAATGGTGAATTTTCGGTATTTATCAATGCAACTGGCAAAACAGATTTGGCGAAAGATTAATAATTTTGTCGTACTCATCGAACGTTGGGCGCTGATCATCCTCTTCGTAGGCATGATCCTTTGCGGGGTATTGCAGATCGTGGCGAGGTTCATTCTGCACATGCCCATTCCCTGGTCAGAGGAGTTGCTGACCTATTCCTTTGTCTGGACCAGCTTCCTGGGGGCGAGTCTTGCGGTGAACAGTCTGTCTCACTTCAACGTGGATTGCCTGGTGGTTCGTTTACCCGCGTGGCTATCGTTTCCGCTGCTTTACATGGTGTGGATAGTGATGGTGCTCTTTACCATATTTTTGTTTTACAAAGGCGTAATTCTAACGAATGTCAACATCTGGCAGACGATGGATGTACTGCCACTTTCCATGATGTGGGCATATCTGGCCTTACCGGTTTCAGCAGCGTTCATGTTCATCCATTCGGTGGAGCGCCTGTTGACCGGTGATTTTCTACCAGTGGTTCAGAAATGATCAGACAGGCAGGAGACTCCCTGTAATACCAAAAGATTCAGGTGGTAACTAATGGCAACTTCTCTATTTATAATCTTCATCAGTTTTCTGCTGCTGCAGATGCCGGTATCGTTCTGTCTGGCGGTATCGACGGTGCTGGCGATGTATATCGCCAGTGATATCGACACCATTGCAATTGTCCTGAAACTGTTCCGGTCCACAGGCAATTATCATCTTATTGCGGTACCGTTTTTCATTCTGGCCGGTGGCTTTATGGAGTCTGGGGGAATTTCCAGACGCCTGGTCAATTTTGCCTCCAATCTCATAGGTCACATTCGTGGCGGGTTGGCCAACGCCAGTGTAACAGCCGCCATGTTTTTTGCAGGGATTTCCGGTGCAGCCGCTGCGGATACGGCGGCGGTGGGAAGCCTGCTGATTCCGGCCATGAAGCGTAAAGGCTACGGCTCTGACATCGCCACTTCGGTGATGGCAACGGCTGGCTCCATCGGCATCATTATTCCCCCGTCAATTCCCATGATCATCCTCGGTGTTACGGCGAGTGTTTCCATCGGCGGCCTGTTTATGGGCGGGGTTTTGCCGGGGATCCTGATGGGCGGGGCCCTGATGGTGGTCAATTACTTCTACTGCAAGGCCCGAAAGATAGAACCGGAAGATAGAGTCCCCTTCAAGGAGCTGGTGCGCTCATTTTTCGACTCAATCCTGGCTATTATCACAGTGGTAATCATCGTCGGCGGAATTGTGGGTGGTATCTTTACCGCGACCGAGGCCTCGGTGGTAGCGGCTGTCTACGCCTTTCTCGTCGGTTTCTTCTACTATAAAGAACTTAAAATAAAGGATCTGCCCGGGATTTTCGTCAAGAGTGCGGTCACCACCGGGGTGGTGGTCTTTACTGTGGCGGCGGCGTCAGGTTTCGGCTGGATTCTTACCGCTGAGAATATCCCTGTAAAGATCGCGGAGTTCGTTATTTCTCTGTCTGATCAGAGATGGGTCATCATCATGCTGCTGATGGGACTTTTCCTCGTTATGGGCACTTTTCTCGATCCATCTGCGATCATCATCATTGTGGTTCCTATTGTCTGGCCGATCATTATGAAGCTTGGAATAGAGCCGATTCATTTTGGAATCTGTCTGATTGTCAATATGGCAATTGGTCAGTGTACACCTCCGGTGGGCATCGCACTCTTTGTCGCGTCGGGTATATCGGGAATATCGCTAAACGATGTTTTGGGTTGTTACTGGAAGTATCTGTTGGCCATGGTCACGGTACTGCTTCTGGTAATATTTTTTCCATTTTTCTCCACATGGCTTCCTACCATGGCGGGGTACATTCAACATTATTAAAAGGAGTTGGATATGAAGAAGATAGTACTGCTGGCAATGGCAGCTTTTCTGCTCGCTTCCACCTGTTATGCCAAACCGGTTACCCTCAGGGCGACCAACACTGTAGGTGAAGATCATCCGATGACCAAGGCGTTGCGCTATATGTCAGCGGAGATTGAAAAGCGTACCAACGGTGAAGTAAAGATGGATGTCTACCCGAACAGCCAGTTGGGTGGCAACAAGGAGATGGTTGAAGGTGTTACTCTGGGCACCATCGATATCGCTCAGCAGTTTGCCGGCACCTTTTCCTCTTATGTACCGGAGGTCGAAATCCTGGTTCAGCCGTTCCTGTTCAAGTCTGAGGAAGGACTGTTCAAGGCCCTCAACGGCAAGGCCGGCGATATTCTCGGTGAAGCACTTGAGAAGAAAGGTTTTGTACCGCTCACCTACTTCTACGGTGGTTCCCGCTCCTTTATCAACAATGAGCGTCCTATCAACACAGTGGAAGATCTTAAAGGTCTGAAGATTCGTGTTATCGGCGTAAAGACCGTTATCAAGGCGGTAAACCAGATGGGTGCCATCGCTACCCCGATGAGCCAGGCAGAGGTTTACAGCGCGCTGCAGCAGGGCGTACTGGATGGTTGGGAGAACAGCCCGGTGACCATGCACTCTCTGAAACTCTATGAGCAGTCCAAATATTTCTCCTACTCCCGTCATCTCATGACCCCTGATCTGGTGGCGCTCTCCAAGGCAACTGCCAAGAAGCTTGGTGAGAAGAACCTGGCTATCCTCAAGGAAGTTGCGCGGGATGCAAGCGATTATGAGCGTAAGCTCTGGGCGGAGAACGAAGGCCGCATGGTACAGGAGATGACCGAGAAAGGTTGGGTTGAGTTCAACGAAATCAAGGACATCACTCCGTTTGCCGATGCCACCAAAGATCTGCTGGTAGCCTACGAGGCTAAGTACAAAAATGGCCTGGTCGATGTAATCCTGGCCGAGCAGTAAACACACATTTCTCCTTTGTTGTGCAAGAGAGTCCCGTGACGCGGAGTAACTGCCAAGCTCCGCGTCACGAACTCCTGGCACAAACAGAGAGATGTATTGCGGTATTGATTGGAGGTTCAGATGGTTTCCTGGGGGATGATCGGCACTGGCGATGTGACCGAAATAAAAAGTGGTCCTGCCTTTTACCAGGCGAAAGGATCAACGTTGCATGCGGTGTATAACCGTACTCATGGCAAGGCTGTGGATTATGCTGCGCGGCATGACGTACCTGTGGTTCATGAAACGCTTGAAGCGCTTTTGGCCGATAAGCAGGTTGATGCCGTCTATGTGGCTACACCGCCGGTGACCCACAAGGAACTGGCGCTGAAGGTAATTGCGGCCGGCAAGCCTCTCTGCCTGGAAAAGCCCATGGCAATGAACGGTGCCGAGTGCGATGAGATCATTGCCGCCGCTGAAGCAGCAGGGGTACCGGTTTTTGTGACCTATTACCGACGGAGCATGGAAAAATTCCTGAAGATCAGGCAACTGCTGGGTTCAGGTCGGATCGGCACGTTGAGCTCGGTACAGGTGACCCAATGCCAGCAGATCCCGGGCGAAGTACGGGACGGAGGGCAGATCCCCTGGCGCTTTGAGCCGGATATCAGTGGTGGCGGAATCCTGATGGATATGGGCAGCCATGTCCTCGATATCCTAGACTTTCTAGTGTCACCGATTACAGAGATACAAGGCTTTTCCGCCAACCTGGGTGGCTGTTACAAGGCCGAAGATGTGACCGGGGCGGCGATGATGTTTGAAAATGGGATCATCGGCTCTGCCCTGTTCAATTTCAACGCTGATCGCTGGTGCGACCGGATCGTGATTAATGGAGAGCAGGGAACCATCAGCTTCTCATGCTTTACCGATGAGCCGGTGGAACTGAGCTGTAACGGTGCCATAGAGCAGTATGAATTTATTACTCCCACCCCGATATATCAGCCATTTGTCGAAGAGATGCTGACCAGGATAGCGGCGGGAGACAGGCGGGGCGACGCAGAGACCGCGTGCCGGCCCAACTATCTTATAGATGGATTGTTGAAAACCTATATCGGCAAGTAACAGACTGGTGCCGGGCGAGCATTTCGGTTACGGCAGTGAACAACAAGAGAGACAACGAATTATAATGAAAGCTATTCAGATTTCGGGGACACGGGAAATTTCGCTGATAGAGGCACCTGAGCCGGTAATTACCGGAGCGGACGATGTAATTGTGCAGATCGCCGGGGTCTCGATTTGCGGTACCGACATCCACACCTACACCAATACCCATCCGTTTGTAAAGCCGCCGGTGATTGTCGGCCACGAGTGTTCAGGTGTGGTTACAGCAGTTGGTACTGCGGTGGAAAACGTCAAGGTTGGTGATCGGGTGGCTATTGATCCGGTTCTTGGCTGTGGTGAGTGTGCGCCATGCAATAATGGCCGTGCCAATGCCTGTGCTCAGGTGAAGTGTCGCGGAGTGCATGTGGAAGGTGCCATGCAGGAACTGTTCAAGGTGCGGGCACAGGATGTCCATATCGTGCCTGACGCTTTGGCTGACCTGGTGCTGGCGGCGGGGATAGAACCCTTTGCCATCGGCGCCCAGGCTGTCTGGAGAGGAAATGTCAGCGCGGGACAGACCATGGTCATCTTCGGCGCGGGCCCCATCGGCCTCACGACCATGTTCATGGCCATGGAGCGCGGTGCGGAATGCGTGCTGGTTGATATGAAAGAGGACCGGCTGAAAAATGCGGTCAGGCTCGGTGCAAAAGGTGGGGTCAATGCGGCGGCGCCCGATGTGAAAGAACAGATACTGGCCTTTACCGGTGCCGCGGGTGCGGATGTGACCTGTGATGCGGTGGGTCATCCCACCATAGTTGATATGTGCGTTGAGCTCGCTGCACCTACCGGTTGCGTGGTCTTGCTGGGCATGGACGGTCAGAAGAATAACGTCACGGAGCTGGCAATTTTCAGAAAAGAGCTGACCATCGTGGGGAGTCGCATGAATTCGAACATGTTCCCGACGGTTTTGGAGCTGATTGGCGAAGGAAAGTTGCCATTGGAGGCAATCCTCACCCATCGCTTCACTGCTACTGAGGCTGCTGAGGCATTTGAAATGGCTATCAGGCAGCCAGAGGGATTCTGTAAGGCTGTCATTGCTTTTTAAAGAATTGAACGGGCTTTGCCATGCTGAGCCGTTGCATCATAAAATCTGAAACCATAACGCTACGAAGCCCTGCCGGAATGTACCGGCACGGCAATTTTGGGAGAATTTAATGGACGTTCGACATCCTATCCATCCGGACCATGCTATGGCTCTGGACACTGAAGATCTGCGGGATCATTTCCTCATCGAAAAGGTGTTTGTGCCCGGAGAGATTACCCTCACCTACAGCCATATCGACAGGATAATCGTGGGGGGGATTTGTCCGACGGCTGAGCCGTTGATCTTTGATCAGAAACTCGGCAAGCAAATTGGGGTAAATTTCCTGTTGGAGAGGCGTGAGATGGGGCTGATTAATCTCGGTGGTACCGGGGTTGTTCTGGCTGACGGGGTAGAGTTTGTTCTCGAGAATCAGGAGGCGCTGTATCTGGGCGCAGGTACGAAAGACATTCAGTTCAGTTCGGTCTCGGCTGCAGAGCACGCCAGCTTTTATATGGCCTGTACTCCGGCCCACACCAGTTATCCGGCAAAATATATCAAAGCTGCCGAGGCGGTTGTGGAAAACCTTGGCGAGCAGGCACGTTGTAATGTGCGAACCATCAACAAATACTTCCATCCGGATGTGCTGCCGACCTGCCAGTTGAGCATGGGGCTTACCCGCATTGCTCCGGGCAGTAACTGGAACACCATGCCGACCCACACCCATGATCGGCGGATGGAGGTCTATTTCTATATAGAGATGGATGAAGATAGTGTCGTTTTCCACCTGATGGGTGAGCCATCTGAAACCCGGCATATCGTGATGCGCAACAGTCAGGCAGTGATCTCCCCCAGCTGGTCCATTCACTCAGGTGTTGGCACCAAGCCATATGCGTTCATCTGGGCTATGGCAGGTGAAAATCAGGTCTTCGATGATATGGATTTTGTCGATATGAAGGATTTGCGATGAGCAGTTTTGCCGAAAAAAATAGTAAAGTGATAGCAAGGCTTACTGACTACAGGATTGTACCTGTGGTCAGCTTGCCATCTGTGCAGGCAGGAATCACTCTGGCGGAAATTCTGGTTGAAAGCGGACTGCCTGTGGCGGAGGTGACCTTTCGCACGCCTTGTGCTGCAGAGGCTATCGCGGCCATGAAAGAGCGATGCAGTGAGCTGACGATAATGGCCGGCACAGTGCTGACCACCGAGCAGGTGGATATTGCACGTCAGGCCGGCGCTGAAGGGATTGTTATTCCCGGATTCGAAAGGCAGCTGGTGGCTCATTGTCTTGAGCAGGAAATACCAGTTTGTCCTGGAACTGCAACTGCTTCTGAAGTTTTGCAGTGCAGGTGCATGGGAGTCAATGCGGTGAAATTCTTCCCGGCAGAAGTCGCCGGTGGGATCCAGATGTTGAAGGCACTGACAGCGGTTTACGGTGACATGCATTTCATGCCTACCGGAGGCGTGAATATGGATAATCTTCTGGAATATCTGGAGTTGAGTTCTGTTTTCTGCTGCGGCGGGAGTTGGCTTGCCTCTGAAGAGCTCATGCGGCAGGGTGCCTGGATGGAGATACGAAACAGAATCAAACGTGCTCTCTTAGCTATTGGCAGCCGCTAAAAACAAGGAAGTCGTCAATATTACCTCTACCTGCAGTCGGTTGTTGACTCTCGTTTTGAGTTGAAGCAGAGCATGAACCTGCGCCTTGTTATGGAGTTCGGTGATGGAGAGAGTTGGTTCCACTTCAATATCAATGATCCTGCACAGGTTCTGTGACGCCACATTTCGCCCGCCAGGGGCGCCAGCTCCATGGTTACCAGGCACGTTTGCCCCTGAATCTCTTGACCAGGCTTTATTTTGCACACCTCATTTTGTTTGTTAATAGCCGGAATCCATTGGCCATCTTCAATAAAGTTCATGGCGGGAGCAATGGCCGGGTGAAAACAAGGCAGTACATCATTCGGTAAGGAGGGGTGTCGTAAAACAGCCCCCTCCAGTCGCTATGTCTGAATCAGCCGCAGCTCAATATTTTCGTTTCGCAAACTCCGGTGAGTTTGTCGGCGAATTGTTCTGCGTCGTCCCTGGTACCCACAAGTGAATCATAGTGCATGGGGATAGCCACCTGAGGCTTTATCAACATTGCTGCGGCTACAGCCTCTTCAGCGGTCATCACATATGTGCCGGAGACGGGAAGCAGGGCGATGTCGATTTTTTTGAGGTCGGCCATCTCATCAATCAGGTCGGTATCGCCCGCATGATATATTCTGCAGCCCCCGACCGTGATCACAAAACCGAGCCAGTTGTTTTTTTTGGGGTGAAACTTCTTGTTGATGTTGTAGGCGGGGACAGCTTCTATAGTTACTCCGTTCAATTCCAGTGAATCTCCAGGTTGCATTACCCTGATGTCGCCGGAGAGCTTTTTGGCGGATGCCGCCTCCGTGACAATTATCGTGCTATCATCCTGGATTTTGGCGATGTCTTCGGGTGAGCAGTGATCGTAATGGTCATGGGTGATCAGGATGATATCGGCCGGTTCCCCGCCTGATATCTGATAGGGATCTATAACGATGGTTCTGGTGTCATCCCTGATCATGAAGCCATCATGTCCAAGCCAGGTAATGCTCTCCAATATCTTCGAAATCATGGTTCACCTCCAGCGCATTTTTAAATTCTTTCAACCCTACGCTCACTTTATTTGATGGGAGAGGTACAGGTCAAGGACGCTGTGCTGAGAAGCTGGAGTATCTGAAAATGTTTGCCCAAAAGACAGGCCGCGTGAGTTTTAGGGTATAATCCAATCAAGGGTGGAACTGAAAGATGTGGCCTGCTGGTATGAGTAACAATTTGACAAACCGTGTATTAATTATTTTAATTAAATAATTAAATAGAGGTCGCAAAAGGAGAGTACCAGTATTCAGAGGTATTGTTATGGGTACCAGGAAGTTAGCAGGGAAGGAATCTCGGCAGGGGGTTGTGATCGGTGGTTCGGGCCTGGTCGGGGGTACCATTGTCAACTATTTCAAGTCGAAGTGTCCGGAGCCCATCGATGTGCTGGCGCCGTCGAGCAAAAAGCTCTCAATACGCGAACCTGCAGATATTCATAACTATCTGCAGGAGAAAAAACCCGATTTTATAATTAATGCGGCAATTGCCAATATCAACTCGGATGAACAGCTCTCGTATGAGGTGAATTATCTTGGTCCGCTCACTCTTGCCAGAGCATCGATTAAGCTGCAGATCCCATATATTCATATCAGTTCTGCGGCGACGCTGGAACTGGGTATGGACATTGGGGAGGACCGCAAGAAGCAGTTCACAACGGGGATGAGCAATTACACCCGCTCCAAGCTGATGGCGGAGAAGACCCTTGAGTATCTTTTCCGACAGGAGGGCTTGGACTATACACTCATCAGGCTGGCAGCGGTTTATGGTAATCACGATCACAAGATCCAGGGCATTCATCGTATGTTGTTTTCTGTGGCCGATGAATCGATGCCCGTTCTTTTTACCAAAAGAGGGGTGCTCCACTCGTATTCAAATTGCCGGAAACTTCCCTATTTCATCCATCATACACTAAATCACCGCCGGGAGTTTGCCGGGGGGGATTATAATTTTGTGGATAAGGACCCGGTGGAGCTGGTTGATCTGATAATGACCATCAAGTCCTACCTGCAACTCAATATACCTAAAGAAATCTGTGTACCATACGTGTTGGCCAGAAGCGGCCAGAAGAGTGTGGGGGTGCTGCTGAAGCTGCTGAGAAAGTTTGGGCTTAAAGCGCAGCTGCCGTCTGAGCTGGTTTTTCTGAAACAGTTTTATGTCAGCCAGACCCTGAACTCTGACCGCCTGCAGAATTCGAGTTTCGCTGATCCGGCCCCGGATGAGACAATCTATAGCCGTTTGCCGGAAATGATTCTTTACTATATCGATCGTTGGAGTCACCAGAATCTGATCTCCACCTATAACGAGGAAATGAAGTTGGATAAGGATTTTATTGAAACTTTTCAACACAATCCCGAAGCGCTTATGGGGGCAGCACATCAGGGTGCTGTTCGAACTGTCGGTGGCGAAGTGGGGTGGCGCAGTGAACAACAGGCTAACAGTGATGCCAGACCAGGGGAAGCCCATGGCTGAACCCTGTAATTTCTATCCCAGCCGAAAAAAAATTACAGGCGGGTGTATGGAACTACGGGTAAGGCTGTAGTTATCATGATCAATATTTTGGAATTATGATTATTCTAGGTCGGTTATCACGTTTGGCCAATTTCGAAGTCTGTTCACATGATTTCCGCAAAATACTATTCGTATTAATCCATTACGGCAGTTCAAGTGTGTGGCAGGTGCATTGGTGCGGCAGGCAGGTCGGGTTGAAAATGAGTTGTAGCAATTTTTCCTGTCAAACCAATGCCTAATGGAGTTGCTTAGCAGGAAGTTGCCGGACGTCTCCGCAATTCCGTCGATGTTGAGAAAAGACCTGACACGGCAGCTCCCCCGAAATCCCTATTGATTCAAAGTGCAATCTCTTGTAGAAACCCCCACGTTGTACTGTGTTATTTCATTTCTGACGTGAACCCTTCAAGTGCTCGCATCCGGCGGGCCTGTCAAATAGTTCGAGGCAGAATAACAACAGAAACTTTCTGTAATCAGGAGATGTTTCTGAAAAACATGAACAGGATATAACTATGGTTGAAAGAGGATCTGATCAAAAACGGATCACAAAAATATTGAATAAAGTAGAGGTGCTTGGTAATCGCCTGCCGGACCCCGCCGTCATATTCCTGCTGGCGCTGATTTCGGTATGGGTTATGTCTGCGCTCCTTTCCAGCGTGGAGTTTGGTGCTCTTGATCCGCGCAGCAATACAGCTATCAGTGTGGAAAATCTGCTGACCGGTGCGGCTCTTGCTGACTTCCTTTCCCGGATGGTCACCATTTTTACTGGATTTGCGCCCCTTGGCGTTGTTCTGGTGGCGATGCTCGGTGTTGGTGTTGCGGAGCATTCCGGCTTTATCAATGCGGGTATCAAGCGCATGCTGGATATTACTCCGGCTAAATTGCTCACCCCTGGTGTGATCCTGGTGGCCATCGTGAGCCATACCGCCACAGATGCCGGTTATGTACTGGTGATTCCGCTGGCCGGTATTGTCTTCTACGGTGTAGGGCGTCATCCGCTGGCCGGTATTGCCGCCGCTTTTGCAGGTGTGAGTGGTGGTTTCAGCGCAAACTTCGTCCCGTCTGCCATTGATCCTCTGCTGCAGGGATTTACCCAGACTTCCGCCCGCTTGCTTGATCCGGCTATTCAGGTTAATCCCCTGAACAACTGGCTGTTTACTTCAGTTTCCAGTGTGTTGATCGTGGCAATCGGCTGGTATCTCACAGACAAGGTGATTGAGCCGAAATTAAAAGATACCAAAGTTGATGGAGATCCGGAGGAGATCCCGCAGATTCATCCACTCAATGACCGCGAGAACAGGGCGCTGAAAATTGCAAGCCTGGTGATGCTGGCAGGTATTGCATTGCTGGTGGCGGTGCTTGTGCCTGGAAATTCGCCGCTGCGTGCACCTGATGGTGAGTTGGCAAGTTTTGCAGCGCCTATCATGGGTTCAATCGTGCCGCTTATCTTTCTGTTGTTCATCATTCCGGGTACTGTGTACGGGTACATGGCGGGAACCTTCAGCTGCAGCAGGGATGTGATCAATGCCATGAGCAAGGCCATGCAGGGTATGAGCTACTATATCGTCATGGCTTTCTTCTGTGCACTGTTCATTGATGCCTTCTCAAAGTCTAATCTTGGAACCTTGCTGGCTGTTCAGGGTGCGACCTTGCTGAAGGCCATGAACCTGCCAAGCATGGTGACCATCGTTGGCATCATCTTCCTCACCGCCTTCGTCAACCTGTTTGTGGGATCGGCCTCAGCCAAGTGGGCACTGCTCGGGCCAATCTTTGTGCCCATGCTGATGCAGCTCGGCATTTCGCCGGATCTCACCCAGGCTGCTTACAGGGTAGGTGATTCGGGCTCCAACATCATCACGCCGCTGATGCCGTACTTCCCCCTGGTTGTGGTATATTGCCAGCGCTATGTGAAAAACGCGGGAATTGGTACCCTGCTGTCTCTGATGCTTCCGTATTCGATAACTATTCTGATTGCCTGGACGCTGTTTATGCTGGCGTACTGGGGGCTGGGCATTCCGCTTGGTCTGCAGTCCAGTTACGTTTATCCGGCAATGTAGTTGAGACTACGTAACGGACCGAATTTTCAGCTGTTCATTCAGGAGGATGCAGTTCTCTGTATTCTCCTGAATGATAACTCCTTGAAAAACGAGCTTTACCCGAAAAACTTCCTGGTCATTCTGGCTATCCAGCCATGATTTTCTTCTTTTTCCTCTGCCGGTGCTTCGTCTTCAAGTTTAAAATGGGCGCTGACCGAGGCAACATAGGCTTTATCGTCACGCTGAATATGGTTTATCAGCCATCTCCGCAAAAAAGAGTGGAGTTCTTCAGAAATTGCTTCGCCCGCAGCTAACTTCTCTTTGAATGCTGTGACCCGCTGAATCAGCGTCTTGTGAACGTGTTTATGGGGGCCGCTGTAGGGGTAACCGGCCTCTTCCATTAACGCTTCCTCAAAAGCAAAGTGAGATACGGTGTATTCGCTTAATCCCTCAAGGATTTCAGCTGTCTTCCGGTTATCGCCGGATGCTGTTTCTTTGCCGAGTTCGTTTAGGAATTCGAGCAATTGTCTGTGTTGGTTGTCTATCTCCTCAATGCCGGTATCGTAGGATTTTTTCCACTCGAGTAGTTCCATAATGCTATGCTGTTTTTCTAAAGTTTACATGGTGAATAATAATTAATTTCATATATTTAACGTGATATTAATAATCAGCCGATGGAGGAAAAGTCAACATCTATCGGTGCTGCAGTACAGGAAAGTTGGTAAGGGCAGACCGGCTGAAAGGAGCTTTACCGAATACGCGGGCATATGCCGGGGAAAGCGCTGAGGCCCGACATGGCAGAACATGAAAACGTGCGGATTTTCTGGGCTGGAAGCAGGGTTGCCACCAGCCCCGGGTGTTATGATTCCTGGTGGGCAGGCAAGGGACCAAAGAACGTATCTGTGAATCGTACATACCAGGCAGCGGACTGGACCTGGATGATATAGGTCAGTGCAATGACCAGTGCCGCATTGGCGCCCGCTTCACCGAAGGCGTTGATTGCTATGGCCAGGGCTATTGAGAGGTTACGCATTACTGTGCCATATACCAGGGCGATGCCGTCCCCTCTTGAAAAGAACGCTTTGCCGATCAGGGTCGAAAGCAGAAAATTAACCAGATAAAGCATTAAAAGAGGCAAAAAGATAAATAATAACGGACCGGGTGCAGCTACTATGGTTTTGGCTTTGAGAGCCATCGCTACGAACACTATTCCGAGCACGCCAATAGTGGAAAGAGCTGGAAAGCGTGGGGTGATCCGTTTTTTGAATTCCGGCATCGGGAATTTTTTGAGCAGCATCTTCCGGGTGAGATAGCCGAGTCCCATAGGCAGGAAGACGATGAAGATTATCTGTCTGATTACTTTGCCGAATTCAACTTCAACTGTGGAACCGAGCAACCAGTTGACATAAAAGGGTGTCGCCAGGGAGCCAATGGTAAGGCCGATCACTGTCATATTGATGGCTGCTCCCATATTGCCTTTAGCGAATCCGGTCCAGGAGATAGTCATGCCGCTGGTGGGGAGCAATGAAGCAAGCAGGAGACCAAGTGCCATGTAAGGTTCGGTTGGGAAAAACGCTTTGCCGAGAGCATAGGCAATGAAAGGGATAACTGCGAAGTTGATCAGAATAGCGCTCCCTTGCAGACGGGGCTCAAGGCCTTTTTTAAGGTTGTCGATGTTCAGGGTGACCATCATCGGGTAGACCATCAGGATGGTGAGCGGGAGGATCAATGCCTTCAGCTGGCTGATGAGGTTTTGATTCATGAGAACACCGAAGGCAAGGCCGGCAAGCATCATTGCCGGGATCGCGTACACCAGATTTTTATTCATTCTGACCAGCAGCTTCCACATATTTCCCTCCACAGAAAGATAGACGGTATTGAATGTTTAGTTGTGCATATGCCCAGTTTGCTCATTTGCGGGGCTGATGTCAATATGTTACTTGAAGAATTTAATAAAAAGCTTTAGTTATTGAAAATATATGAGGATAGTTTCCTTGTGCTCAGAGCGGCAGGAGTGAAAAAGAGGGATTTCAGAAAGGTTGTGTTGTGATGGGGTGCTTCTTGACGGGGTAAAGCTATTTCTGAAAGACTATGGTGACCTCTCCAACCTTAAAGCCAAATTTAGTAAGTATCGCCTTGTTGATCAGCAGTTGCTCGCTTACCAGGAACATCCAGTCATCAAAGTGAATTTTCCAGGTGGAGTCATCGACAGTCAGGTTTACAACATATTGCCAGTTCAACACATTGCCGTACACTATTCCATCAGCACGGCCGATGACGTCTTCGGCTGTCCCCGAATAGCTGTGCTGATCTGCCTGGGTGAGAATCCAGATCCGCTGGGATTTTTCACCGTCACTCCAGTCAAAGTCTTCTGTCAGGACCAGCTCACCCCGATCGTTAACTTCTCCTGCGATGTCAACGGTGAATTGGCGGGTTAGCTCTCCACTTCTGTTCTGGACGATCCCGTAACCGGTTGTTGGCCCAGTGAAATACTCAAAAAGATCGAGTTGCGGTGTGTTGCTTTCATACTGTTGCAGATCTATTCCGGAACAGCTTGAGAGTATAACCAGTATCAGCAGAGAGTAGAGTGATTTCATAATCCATATCCATCTTTTTTTTAAGTTTGGCTGTCAGGGCAGGTCAGCGTCTGCGACAGGATCAGAATCCTGCAACATGCCGTCGGCGACATTCACCCAGCCGCCTCCCAGTGCTCTGTAGACATCGATTAGGCTGACCAGGGTCGATGTCTGGTTCTGAACGTAATCGAGCTGGCTTGAGAAAAGACTGCGGTTGGCGTCAAGAACCTGGAGATAGCTGGTGGTTCCGGCATCGTATTGATATTTGGCCAGCCGTGAGTAGGTTTCCAGGGTACGGGTGCGACGACCTTGGGCCTCCTGACGCTCACGCCCCTTGGTGGTGGCTATCAGGGCATCCTCCACTTCCCGGAAAGCTGATAGTATCGATTGCCGATAGTTGTAGAGCGCTTCCTGCTGTGCAGCTTCGCTGGTCATGACCTGCCCTTCGATATCGCCAAAGGTGAAAATAGGGCCGAGTATATCGCCACCAATTTGCCAGATGGCAGAATCGCTGTCGAAGAGCCGATCCGAGTCGATACTTGATTGCCCAAAGGCTCCGGTGAGAGAGATGGTCGGGAAATAGAGCGATTTGGCGACACCGATACGGGCATTGGCGGCAATCAGCTGTTGTTCTGCCTGAATGATATCCGGTCGCTGTTCAAGAAGTTCTGCCGGAAGCCCTGCGGGAATAGCAGGAACGGTGAGCTGGCTGATGGTGTTACCCCTGGAGATCGGGCCTGGATTCTGACCGAGCAGAACAGAGAGCAGATGCTGCTGTTGAATTATCTGTGATTCGATTTCGGGTATGGTTTGCAGGGCGTCTTCGTACTCAGATTCAACCTGACTCACTTCAACCTGTGAAACAGTGCCATAGGTATGGCGATAATTAAAGATACGGAGTGAATCCCGGTAAGTATCAGCAGTCTCAATAGAGATTTCAAGTTGCCGGTCGAGCCCGCGCAAGATGATATAGTTGCTGGCGACATTGGTGACCAGACTGAGCAGTACGCTGCGACGGCCTGCTTCACTCGCCAGCAACTCTGCCCTGGCTGCTTCGTTTGAGCGGCGTATGCGACCCCAGAGATCAAGTTCCCAGCTGGCGCTGATAAGGCCTTGATAGTCACTGTACTCACCACGTGGCGGCGACAGGCCGGTATCTGTGTCATCCTGGCGGAAGGCGCTGCCCGAGTAACCTATCTGCGGGAAGAACTCTGAGCGGGTCGTGCGCAGTTGCCCGAGAAACTGGTCGACCCTGGCCATCGCAGCCCTGAGGTCGAGGTTGTTGGTAATTGCGGTCGCTATCAAATCATCCAGTACCGGATCATTGAATTGTCGCCACCAGGCTGTATCTATCAGTGCAGTTGCTGCCTCATAGGAAACTGTCCAGTCAGCAGGCGTATATACCTCGGGGCGTTCATAATCAGGGCCGACCGTGCAGGCAGCGGAAATGGTCAGCAGAAAAGCTGCAATGAGAAGGTTACGCATTGGGGGCACCTCCTTCCGGGCTTGCTGCCGTTGTCGTTGCTGGCTCAGGGCGCTTTTTTTTGCGACTGAACATCCCGGAAACATTTTCGATAATCACGAAAAACATGGGCACAAAGAATGAGGCCACCAACGTTGAGGCGAGCATTCCTCCAATCACGCCGGTGCCTATTGCATGCAGGCTGTTGGCACCGGCCCCGCTGGCAATGGCCATCGGTACGCAACCGAGAATGAAGGCCATGGAAGTCATGACGATTGGGCGAAGCCTCAGCCTGGCAGCTTCCACAGCTGAATCGACCACACTCATACCGGAGTGCAGGTTATCGACCGCAAATTCGATAATGAGAATTGCATTTTTGGCGGAGAGCCCGATCAGAGTTACCAGACCAACCTGGAAATAGACGTCATTTTCCAGTCCACGTATCATGGTAATCAGCAGTGCGCCGCAGATGGCAAAGGGGACGGCCATCATCACACCGATGGGCAGAGACCATTTTTCATACTGGGCTGCCAGGATGAGAAAAACCATGATCAGGCCGAACCCGAAGGCGGAGGCGGAGGTGCCACCGGCCTTTTTCTCTTCAAACGCCTGCCCGGACCATGAGTAGCTGTAACCGTCGGGCAGGACTTCATCTGCAAGCGCCTCCATGGCTGAAATAGCTTGGCCGGTACTGTAACCGGGGGCCTGGCTACCGGTGAGTTTAGCGGCAGGAAAGCCATTGAAGCGCGGCATCAATCCGGGGCCAGGTACGTAGCGAAGTGTTGCCAAAGCAGACAGGGGGATCATATCCCCGGTCTTGTTTGAGCGAACGTAGATCTGGTCGAAATCAGTCGGGTCATCGCGATATTGAGGTTCGGCCTGGATGATGACCTGCCAGATCCTGCCGAATTGCACATACTGGGCGACGTATGAGGAACCGAAGTAGGACTGCAGGGTATCATAGACATCGGAAACGGGCACACCGAGCAGTTCTGCATGATCACGATCGAGATCAAAGAAGAGCTGCTGCTGGGAGGCGGAGAACGTTGTGGCCACGCCAGTCAACTCCTTTCGCCCATGGGCCTTGGCAATAAAACCTTTGGTTACCCTTTCGAGATCCTGGGAGCTGCCGCTGCCCATATTCTGGATGTAGAACTCAAAGCCACCAGTGGTACCAAGGCCCGGTATGGACGGTGGGTTCAACGGTACCACAATGCTATCCTTTATCTGAGTGAATTGCATCATCAGCTGGTGAATGACGGTAAATGCACTGAGTTCCTCCGTCTGTCGCTCTTCATAGGGCTTCAGCGACGGAAATATGGCCGAGGCGTTGGTCTTGTTCTGGCTGTCTATCAGGCTGTAGCCGTCGACCTGGAACACCGAATCCACCGCAGGATTGGCGCGGAGAATTTCAGTCGCCCGGTTGGAGACCAGGGTGGTTCGCTCCTGGCTGGCCGCATCGGGCATGATATTGATGGTAAAGAAATAGCCCTGATCCTCTTCCGGCACAAAACTGCTGGGCAGAGTTTTAAATAAAAAGACCGTCGCCGCGACAACGCAGCAGAAAAGAGCAATACCTATGAACGTATGGTTAATGAGGAATTTCACCCCATTAATGTACAGATTGGTGATCTTGGTGAAGGTGTCGTTAAACCATTTGGCGAACCCTTTTTTCTCCTTGTGTTTATCTTTGAGGATCAGGGTGCAGAGTGTGGGGGACAGGGTAATGGCGACAACCCCTGAGATCACCATGGAGATGGCGATGGTAATGGCGAACTGTTTGTAGAGCGTTCCTGTAAGCCCACCCAGAAAGGCGACCGGCAAAAAAACCGAGACCAACACCAGCACGATGGCAACCAGCGCGCCTGTGAGTTCTTTCATAGTCTTGCGGGCTGATTCCTTGGGCGAGAGTTGGTACTCTTCCATGTTATGCTCAACACCTTCCACAACGATGATCGCATCGTCGACCACCAGGCCGATAGCCAGGATCATGCCGAACAGGGTGAGCATATTGGTGGAAAAGCCGAGGGCGTAGATACCTGTGTAGGTGCCGATTATGCAGATCGGTACCGCCAGGATCGGAATGACGGTGGCACGCACGCTCTGCAGAAACAGCAATACCACCAGTACCACCAGGACAACAGCCTCGAAAAAGGTGTGGACCACTTTTTCAATGGAGGCCTCGGTAAAGGTGCTGGTGTCGATAACCAGTTTGTACTCCATGCCATCCGGAAACCCTGGTGCGAGTTCTTTCAGCAGTGTTCGTACTTTTTCGGAAGTGGCGATGGCGTTGGCACCCGGCTGCTGATAAACGATAATGCCTGCGGCCTTCTTCCCTTCGAACTGGGTGACGAGAGAGTAATCCCTCGAACCGAGTTCGGCGTAGCCGACATCTCGCAGGTGGACGATGGCCGATTCCTCTGATTCGGTACGGATGATTATGTTATCAAACTCTTCCGGGGCGGTGAGCATTCCCTGGGTGGTGACAACGAAACTCTGTTGAACACCTTTGGTCGTAGGCGCCTGGGCAATCTGGCCAATGCCGAAGGCCTGGTTCTGGCTCTGGATGGCGTTGCGCACATCCGTGGCCGTGAGCCCCAGCTGGGCCAGACGATCAGGACGCAGCCAGATCCGCATGGCAATATCGGGCAGCGGAAACATACTGGAGAGGTTTGCACCCTGTATGCGTTTGACCTGTTCCAGCACGTAGAGATTTGTGTAGTTGGAGAGATAGGTCTGATCGTAGCGATCATCCTCTGCATAGAAAGCGACAACCATCATGAAGGCAGAGGAGCGTGTCTCGACAATAACGCCTTGTTTGGTTACCACTTCGGGCAGAGTTGGATTTGCCTGGCTCACTCTGTTCTGCACGTCCACCTGGGCCTGGTCCGGGTCGGTTCCCGGCTCGAAGGTCACGGTAAGGGTCATGTTGCCCGAGGATGAGCTGGTGGAAAGCATATAGCTCATGTTGTCGACGCCGTTTATCTGCGACTCCAGCGGTGCCGCGACAGTGTTGGCAATGACCTCGGCGGTGGCGCCGGGATAGGTCGCGGTAACCTGCACCGTGGGTGGCGCTATCTCAGGGTACTGGGCAATAGGTGTGGCACTCATTGAGACCAAACCGCCCAGCACGATGATGATGGAGATGACCATGGCGAAAACCGGCCGGTCAATGAAAAAATTCGCCATAAAGGACCTCTTCTAGTCCGATTTGGTTTCAGGAGCAGGAGCTGCTTCCGGTTTAGAGGCAGGAGGCTCACTGGCTATGACTTTCACCTGCATCCCGGGGGCGAGTCGCATGAAGCCATCGGTGATTACTACCTCACCTTCTGCCAGGCCACTTTCGATGATCCAGTCATCACCGGCCCATGGCCCAACAATTACTGGTCGCACCTCAGCGACTCCCTCCTCATTTACCAGAAAGACCACATGGCCGTTGGAGGTCTGCTGAACTGCGCGCTGGGGAACGACCAGGGCGTTGGCACGCTTTGACCCATGCAGTTCCGCTGTAACGAACATGCCCGGGCGCAACAATCTGTCCGGATTTGGCAGTTCCGCCCTGATCAGGAATGTCCCCGTATCCGGATTAAATGTGGGATCAATGAAGTTAAGTGTGCCGGTGTGGGGATATTTGCTGTCGTCACCGAGAAAGAGCTGAATGGTGAACTCATCGTTGGGCGGAGGAATGATCTTACCCGAATCAACATCGGTGTTAAATTTGGCAACCTGATTCTGGGAAATGCTGAAATTAACCCAGATCGGATCAAGCAGGGCGACATAGGTTAAATACCCTCCAGCACCAACACTCAGATAGGCACCTTCTCTCACTTTGGCTTCACCGCTCACCCCGGTCACCGGGGACTTGATCTCGGTATAACTGAGATTGAGATTTGCCTGTAGCAGCTGTGCCTCTGCCTGATGAACGTCGGCGCTGGCCGATTTAACAGCGCCCAACGCCTGGTCCAGATCAGATTTGCTTGCTGCATCCAGCTCGACAAGGGGCTGGATGCGTTTCAGGTTGACCTCAGCAGTCCATAACTGAGCCTGATTGTTTTCCAGAGCGCCCTTGGCCGATTCCACCTGGGCGAGGAATGGTTTCTGGTCGATCAGGAACAGGTCCTGACCCTCCTTGACCACTTCACCTTCCTCGTAGAGTATTTTTTCTAAGAATCCGTTGACCCTGGCGACAATATCGACCTGGTGGGCACTCTCGATCTGGGCCACAAAGGAGGCGCTTACCGGCACTGTTTTGGGCTTGAGGGTGATGGCATGCACTTCTGCCGGCGGCGTGGGGGCTGGGGGTTCTTCCTTTTCACAACCCAGCAACCCCAATGAGATTATGGCAGTGAAAAACACGCTGGAGGTTGTCCGGAAAAGCTTGGAGAATTCTCTCTCCGCAATCATGGCATGGCTCCTGGGATGAATCGATTCTTGTGAGATGTTGTGTCAGGCAGGTTGAGGGTGAGATTGCGGGCAATCCTTGTCATCCATTGTTTCACTCCACATCTGCCATATTGTACGCGCCTGATTTGTAATGCCCTGTCATTTTGCTGCATGGTATACGGTCTGATAGATTTCCTGTTCAGGGCCGGGGTAGCAGATTGGCAGTTCTGCATTGATATGGCTGGGTCGTTGCAGCATGCACTTCAACGACGCATCTACGTTATGCAAAGGCTGCTTAATGTTGATGTTTCAACACAGTCTGAACGGAAAATCATCAATACTTTTGTCTGTTGTACTCAGTGGGGACAGGTCGCTTCCCTGTTAGGTGAAACAGGTGGGAGAGTTTAAAATACAGGAGGTTCTCCCTCTTGAAGTATGCGTTAAAAAGGGGGGGAAATGCAAACGATGGATTGGGGGAGATTTGAGCCGGGCTTTGATTTTCTCCATGAGGCTGGTAAAAGAAGGTGGAACGATTGCAGTGAAGCCGGGGATGTAGATGATACGGGCGGAACTGCAGTGAGTGGCAGCGGAGCGCAGGGTTTGTGCTACGTGTATTCACTGTTTGGTGACCGACCGGCTGGGTAGAGCAATAATTGCATAAACCATGGAACAGGAGGGGCTATGGCACTGCTTTTTGCAACCGAAGAGTATGGCATCCCGATTACACTTGAGGCAGTCAGACTTGGAACAGATATCAATATATCAATACATGGTGGTGATAAGGGGCATATCGGTGCAGTTGCCCTGGCACAACCCCGGCCAAGCCTGGCGGACCCGGAGGTAACGCGTGCTTCAACTTCAGTTATCACCATTTGCGGCCACAAGGAAGACCGCCTTGCCTATGGTGTGGCCGAACAGATTGCTTCAGCGACAAACTGTGTGGTTGCAGTAGCCTGCGGTATTCATGTCGATAATGCAGATGCTGAGCAGATTCGGGCCATAGGCGAGTCGGTACGGAACCTGGTAGGGAAATTGCTGAATAGTCTGGGCGGTGCTGCCAGCTAAAGCGCGGCTGCTGAAGCGTTTTTCAGCAGGATAAGTGTGGTTATTCGCACAGAAACTCCATATCCTGCCGGGCAATTTTCCCGCCCTGGTCCTCCCCATGGTTATGTTTTTGTATCCAGTTTTCTATGTCGTCATATACCTGCCCGGCCTGCAGATCTCTGGTAAGCATGTGGTAGCCGTTTTCGTATAGAATAAAATGGTGTTCCGAGCTGCTGTCTGCCGGGAGAGCCCTGAGCATCTCACAGGTTGGGCTTTTCGGCACAATTTCGTCGTTTTTTCCATAGAGTATCAGGGCGGGCACGTCCAGCTGTGCAGAGGCTTCAAGGGCATCGGACATCAACAGGGTCAGGCCGTATATCGCATCCGCCCGCGCCCCTTTGATGACCAGCGGGTCTCTTCCCAGTGCGATCAGCATCTCGATATTATCGGAAGGCATGATGTCCATCCCTTTATTGGAAAGGTGGAACCAGGGGAGGGTATGGGCGAAAAACCACAGAGGGCAACGCTGATACCAGGGCATGGTGTTATAAGCCCAGATAGCGGGTGCCACCAGGATTATCCCGCGAACCGTACCTTCCTGCCGCAGTGCTTTAGCTGCCACCAGAGTGACAGCTCCACCCATGCTTTCCCCCAGGATGTAGAGAGGAATATCAGGGTATCTGGTCTTGATCAGATTAACCATGTTCAACAGATCCTGTACCATGGAGTCCGTACCATGCCAGTAGCCACGCCCTTCAGTTTCGCCGAATCCTCGTTGGTCATAGGCAATAAGACTGATATTTCTGCTTACGAGGTAATTGCCAATGTCATGAAAGGCGTTTCTGTAGTCATTGAAGCCATGTAGAGCAAGAACGATGGCTGCCGGGGGGGAGCTGCCGCTTTGAACAGCAACAGGCAGCAGGTACCCGTCCGGCATGATAGCTTGACCCATAAGGAACCTGGGCGGGGCCATAGATTCGTTGATATGTTCCTGGTATACGTATGGGCCAAGGCACCCAGAGAGGATCAGGCAACTCAAGGTGGGGAGCAACAGGTTTCTCAACACGCAGGAAATGATTGTGGCCATCATGTCTCCAGACGCTTGCGGGCATACACTTAGAATAGAATACAGGGGAGGGTTTACAGCTAGAATTATGTCCTAAAAGATACAGGCATTGCAAGGTAATGGCGAATTATGTGAAACGTTAATCCCAGGGAGGGCAGGACTGGCTGGTGAAATCTAATCGGCAATAAAGTGTGGAATGAAGCGGGAAGTATCTTGAGTGATACGGCTCCGCTCAATTTTCCTTCGATGCCTCGATTTGAGTGAAAATCGCAAGAGTCCGGCAGGCTCCCAGAATGGGGATACTCGCTACAGCTATTCTTCCACTCCTTTAATGCAGTTGGTAAGTGTTTGCCAGTAAATGGGTTCCCTCTCTTTTTTTGGAGCATTTTTCGTGGCGATGTCTGCCTGTATTACGCAGGATTGAAGCTGTTTTGCCTGTTGGTCGTCAGGGCTGGCTCCAAGTCCTGTAATGGTGGCGATATGGTGGATGGCATCCTGCATCGATTTGTTGGAACGTTGGATGCAGAGTTGATAGTCGTCACTGTTTTTTGTATTTCGCAGGCATCTGACGCTGAGTTGAGTTTGAAAGAGTGTTATGGCCGGCATGGTCAGATCGGGTTTGCTGACTTCATCAACCTCTGCTGCCAGGGTAACAGGGGCTGACAATAGAAGAAAAGCGATCAGCAGTAAGCGGAAGGAAGACATAGTAATCCCCAATAACTATGGTCATTTTAGACAGCCTGTGTCGTAACTGGAAAAGATGCTGAACTTAGTTCAGCATACTTGAAAATAAAGTTGAACTGAAGCGGGAGAACTGCCGGGCGTGAAGCCGCGGTAGATTGATGACGTTTAAATAGTATGGTCTCCAGGCTTGAAATGGATTGTTATACATGTGCCGTCAAATACCAATAGCTGCCCGCTGTGACAGCGACTGGCAAAAGAAGTATCAACAGAGTGGCAAGACAACCTGATTTCCCACCAGGGTCATGGTCGGGCGGCCTTTTGTCGCCAAAAAGAAATTCATCCTCTCCGGCAGCATCAGGGATATTGTCCAGAATATCGTCATGTTCAGACTTGGGCAGTTTTTGCTCTGACATGGGAACACTCCTTGAAGTGATGAATTTGGCAGAGGCAATTTAAAAAGCACATCCTGTCACGTTATTATAGCTGTTCGTGGGGACGAATCAACATCCCCATATGGAAAATGTTTGCACCAAGAGATGTCATGGAATCATCTTCGCTGAGATTTGGCTCGCCTCTCTACTGCTATTTGCATAGGCGTTACTAAGAACCGCTGATTCATAGGCATCTAAAGAATCGGGTTGGCGCCGAAGCAGCTTCATTGCCAGCCTTGTCACATCAGGGAAGAAGCGGGTGTCACCGAGTGGCTTGATGGTATCCAGTGCCACCTGATATTGGTTGTTTCTCATAACTAACAGGGAGAGGTCGATTCGCAGAACGATGTTTTCCGGATACTCGGTTTTGAATTCCTGTAGCTGTTGAATGGCTTCATCAGTTCTGCCGGTGCGTGGGAGTTGAATCGCACTGTCTATCCTGCTATTGAGGGTATCTGATGCTTCGAGCCGGCAAGACTGGATAATTTGCGACAGACAGCAGATGAAGAACAGAAGGTGGGCTGAACGTTGAAGATATAATCTTCCTGCCTCTGTATTTGTCATGTAATTCTCTTTATCCCGGTTGTGGAAGGATGACCCGAAGCGACAGGTAATAGAGATTGAATAGCGAGCCAAAAACGTATATAACTCAAAAAATATCCTGTATTACCAGTCTGTTCGCTTTTTTGAGAGTTCCATGGCGATGGTGGGGCTGAGAAACCCAGGTTGGAAATGAATGTTATGAGTTGTGCCCTGCAGTACCCGACGTTGTCCGTATAGGAAGAAAAACAGGCGTTTTTTCGAAGCTGGCGGCCAAGTATTGTACAGGTGCGTTATTTGTTAGGTCAGATCGAAATATAGCCATTGTTATGAAACGAATTTCCTCTATCGTCGTTCCTGTTCTCATTCTTTGTCTTTTTGTCATTCCCTTCTCATATGCGAGTGTAATTATCGGCAAGGTCACACATGTGGCTGATGGTGATACCATAACCGTCCGGGATTCGCTGAACCAGAAACACAGAATTCGCCTTTACGGGATTGATTGCCCGGAGAGTGGCCAGGAGTTTGGCCGGGAGGCAACCCGTTATGCCGCCCGACTGACTGCCGGTAAAAAGGCCGAAGTGATCAAGTATGATAAGGATCGGTATGGGCGTGTTGTCGGTGTGGTGATGGTTGACGGGGTGAATGTCAATCAGCGTCTCATAGAACAGGGTTATGCCTGGAAATACGGAAGGTATTGCAAAGAGCCTTTTTGCCGGGATTGGCGCAGGCTGGAAGAAAAAGCCAGAAATGAAAAAATCGGTCTCTGGAACGATGATACCGCGGTCGCGCCCTGGGACTGGCGCAGAAATAAACGGGATGGAAAACCTGGTGTTTCCAAATTTTTCAACCGTGTTGTAAGCAAAGGTGAGGCAAACCGAAGTTATAGCGGCAATGTGAACAGCCGGGTATTTCATGGTTCGGATTGTAAACATTATGACTGCAAGAATTGCCTGGAGAGTTTTACTGATCGTAATCAGGCGAAGAATAAGGGCTACAAACCCTGTAAGATATGCTCGCCCTGACCGGGATGGCACAGGGTTATGGTGTTTAAATAGAGAAAGACTCTGTATTTTTCGGATGTATGCTGAATACGCCGCTCCAGCATGAACCGATGAGAATTTCACCTCACGTGTTTGTAACTGAATCGGCTAGAAATGTTTTTTTGACTTTATATGAGAGGGATTATGTTATCAGCTGTGACCCATGTTCCATCACCCGCCCTGCAGGATTGTGAGCTGACTTTTGTCGAAAGTGAACGTATCGATTATGAACAGGCAGTGCTTCAACACCGCAACTATTGCAAGATGCTTGAGCGCTGTGGGGTTCGCGTAATAATATTAGAGGAAAACAGCGTGCTTCCGGACAGTGTCTTTGTGGAGGATCCGGTTATCGTTTTTGATGAGGTTGCAGTTCTCACTTCCATGGGGGTTGAGTCACGCCGCAAGGAACGGGCCACCCTGAAAGAATTTTTCAGCCGCCATCGACGGGTTGAGGAAATTAATCTGCCCGCCAGGATAGAGGGTGGAGATGTGCTGAAGATCGGTAAACGGGTATTTGTCGGCGAATCGCCCCGAACGAATATCGCAGGTATCCGGGCCCTGGAGCACATTATTGCTGGTTATGGTTATAGCGTGACCCCGGTAAAAGTGTCTGGCTGTCTGCATCTTAAAACTGGTTGCACCGCCCTGGACGAGTCGACAATTATCATCAACCCTGCCTGGGTTGACAGCAGCGCTTTTGCTGAGTTTAAACATATCAATACGTTGCCCGGGGAACCGTTTGGGGCTAACGTGTTGCGTCTGAGTGGTAATGGCTGTGACACACTGTGTATGAATGAGGCCTTTCCGCAAACTATCGATCTGGTTGGCTCTGGCGGGTATAGTCTGGTTACTACGGATATATCTGAGTTTGTAAAGGCCGAGGCGGGGCTTACCTGTATGAGTGTACCGTTTCTTGCAGTGTGAGCTGATTTGGCCCCCTGCAGGATGCCCTTAATTCCCGTTTAGCAGCAATGTCAGTAGCAGCGCTCTGTCTATCACGCTTCGCCGTAAAATAAATTCAGATTTCAGACCATTGAACCCACCCATGGGGCCGAGTCCGTCTATTCGGGGGATATCTATGGGGATATTACAGATATCCGCGGAGTTCCAGCGGTGCTCTTCGATGATCGTGCTGTCGATACTTTTAGAAATCCTCGATAAGCGGGAGAGTAGTTCTTTGCTCTGGTCACTGGCGGATAGTGGTTGACGGTTCATTCCACCTTCAAGTTGACTCTGTAAAATCTTTGTGAGCTTCCTTGGTAATGTTGTAATTTTTCGTATACGCTGATCGATTTTTTCGAAGTTCTCGACAGTATTGAACCTGACGCTGATTTTGGCTGAGCCGTATGCGGTTATCTTGAAGATATTGGAATGAAAATTGGCACGGTAAGGGGCAATCACATTCTCTTGTTCACTGTCTCTGAGATCAAGTATTGAACTGATGGTCCCAAAGAACTGTTTAGAAGCTAAAGCAACATTTTCAGAGCAACTTGAATCAATCAGCCTCGAACTGTAGTGGTATGATGCCGACCCAGATCGGCTGGTTATGACGCTGCCATCGGTGCTTCCCCCATGCAGGCCGATGACATGACGTGCTTTCAAGGCTTTCTGGGCAATGAGGTTTTTGGAAAACCTGCCGGACGCAGAAGAGTCTGTAATTACTAAAATACCTATTTTAATTTTCTTTAACGACTTGATAAAGCGGAGAGCCTGCAGCGCCGAGAGACAGGTAACAATACCTCCTTTATTCTCCCAGATGCCGGTGCCATAGAGTCGGTGTTCAGTGGCCCGATAACTTTCATGACGTTCCATTGGCACCGAGTCATCGACAGGCATGAGGAGCAGATAGTCAAGGTCATCCCCCATGGAGTTCGTCAGATACATAAGATTGCCGACTTCAAATTGAGGGTAAATCTCACTGGTGAAATTCAGTTGCGCAAGATGACTTTTCAGAAATTCCGTGCACTTGTTGACGCCTTCGGTGTTCCGTGAATATGTGTTTGTATCTATGAGCTTTTCAAGCATTTCCTCGGTGTTTTGCTGGCGACCCCGCAAGAAGGTGCGCAGGCGGCTTGCCAGGGGTGATTTTCTGGTTTTCTCATTGGGCAGGGAAGAAAGAAGCGGGGCGGAGAAGTAGCGCACAGTTGCGACGTCGAGCATTTTATTCACCAGTGAACAATAGTCGTAACCAGCAACTTTCGCGGCTGCCACATATGAGCCGCCTTGGCCGAGACTCGCCATTGAGTTGATCTCAAGCAGATAGATGTTGCCGCTGGCATCTACACGGATATCCACCCGTGCAAAGTCTCTCAATTCAAGGGCGTGAAAGGCGCGACAGCTGAAGTCGGTAAGCTTGTCGGCGAATTCCTGCGGGATCTCTGCCGGACAGATTTTGCGCCGCGGCTTTCTCTTTTTGTCATCTTCAGTCTGGATCGCGTCCGGGTCTCCCTCAAGGTCAAACTCCAGAACAGGGAATGCCTCGGCGGGTGAATTTCCCAGCAAGCCAACAGCAAACTCCCTGCCAGGTATAAACTGCTCCACGAGGGCCTGTTGCTGGTATTCGGTGACAATAAAATGTATGGATTCCCGTAATGCGTTTTCATCATAGACGACTTTCAGGCCGAATGAGACGCTCTCCATTTTGGGTTTTACAATTACTGGATATCTGACGTCGGATAGAACTTCGCTGGATGAACTAAAAACCCAGAAATCGGGTGTGGGGAGTCCTTTGTTTTGCCAAACCACCTTGGTTATTACTTTGTCAAGCGCGAGCGCATGGCCTGATGGAGTCGATCCGACATATGGTATTCCAAGCATTTCAAGCATTGAAGGGAGATGGGTGTATCGGCTTTCGCCCTGAATGCCGTAGGCCATATTGAAGACCATCCCTATCTGTTCGCCATTAATGGTGCGTGGCATAAAGTTCTGCAGTCGCTCTATAACGTACATATTGCCGTCTATGATCGCCGTATCATGACCGGCAAGTTCAAGACAGTGAGCTACGTTTTTAACATTTTTCTGGGAATAGAATTCCTTGTTCTGCATGCCAAATTTATTCAGCACGCCGGTAAGGTCCATATTGTATATAATTGCTACTTTCATTTGCTCTTCTCCAACGCCAGGGTTATGCAGGCACCCCGCACATCTTAAGAAAATTCCTCACCATGCGGAGGCCAGGTACTCCTGAAACTTCCGGGTGAGATTGGAAACCGTAAATGGGTTTTTCCTTATGCCGAATTATTTCGTTGGGAGTCGTGTCTGACTCAGCCAGGGCGATAAAATCCGGGGAGATCTCAGAGACGTGATAGGAGTGTCTTTTGATCAGACTGATCTCTGTTGTGCCCAATCCTTCGAATATCGGGTCGTCGTGGATGATTCGGATGGTCTCCTTTTTCTGGAGGTATTTTTCCAGCTTTTTTATTCGCCCCCGGTATGCCGCCGCGATTATCTCATGGCCCAGGCAAAAGCCGATTGTTGGTACGTCAAAGTTCATAAGGGCCACAAAATTGGTGGTGAGGTTCAGGGGTTCGTATGGATTGCCTTTGCCACCTGAGAGAATGATCCCATCGATCTCGGTTTTCGCAGAAAGCGTTATGGGTTGATTATGATCAAAAAACACATAGTCAAAGTCTTGTTCAGAGAGATACTGTCGTTTGAATTTCTTAATGAAGCTTGACTGGTTGTCGATTATGAGGATCATTTCATTTCCCTTCATTGCTGATGTCTGACTGTCGGATGCAAATGCTTAAGAGCAGTTCTCCGGCCTGATGCAAGGAGGTTTGCAGCGACCAATCAAGGAACAGAAATACCAACGGGAACGGGTTGTATCGATAACAGGGGATAGAGTGAGTGCTCAATCTTTGATTGACGTATCAGCCACTTTATCAACCCTGAGAACACCTATGCGACCTTTCCCGGGGCACAACTGACTGTTGCTGTTTCATGATACTATTTTATCGCAAGGAGTCGGGTTAGGTGGAGCAGTTTTACGGTAAAGGCAAAATTAGCAAATGGTAGACTTGAAGGGGTATTATCAGAATTATTTTTGGAGTTTCACACTATCGTCTGTTACCGGGAATGGTTTTGTATTCAGATCAATTGATTACCCTTGACTCTGAACCTCAAACCTGAACAGCAGGTTGTATCGGTGTAGACGATGGTGATTTCAATACACATGATATTGATGCCGGCTCATTACGTTCAGGGACAATGTTGATCCTGGGGCCGGATTAGTTTGCCATGGGAGGTGGGGCTATGAAGTTTCCAGAAGATTTCCTCTGGGGAGGGGCTATCGCTGCCAATCAGGTGGAAGGTGCGGTCAATGCCGGCGGCAAGGGGCTATCCACATCGGACCTCCTGCCCCGTGGGATATTGCAGCCACATGAGAAGCCTGATCAGAAAGGGCCGAACATTAAAGATGTGGCCATTGATTTCTATCATCGCTTTCCTGAAGATATTGCTCTGTTGGCCGGAATGGGATTTACCTGTCTGAGAATGTCCATAGCCTGGAGCAGGATATTCCCACAGGGAGATGAGAGCGAGCCCTGCGAGGCGGGGCTCGCGTTCTACGATCGGGTCTTTGCCGAGCTGGAGAAATACGGTATACAGCCGTTTGTTACACTGTCGCATTACGAGATGCCATATGGCCTGGTGGAGAAATATGGTGGCTGGGCTAATCGCAGGTTGATAGGCTTTTTTGAACGCTATGCAGAAGTGGTTTTTCAGCGCTATTCCCGGCAGGTAAAGCTTTGGCTCACATTTAACGAAATCAACATGTCGCTGCACGCACCTTTCACCGGGGTTGGTTTGGCTGAAGAGGCAACTGAACAACAGATTTATCAGGCAATTCACCATCAATTGCTGGCAAGTGCCAGGGTGGTGCGGCTTTGCCACGCTATCATCCCCGGGGCAAAAATAGGCAACATGCTGCTCGGTGCCATTGCCTACCCGCTGAGTTGTCATCCTGATGATGTTATTGCCACCATGCTCGAAAACAATAAATGGCTTTTCTTCGGGGACGTGCAGGTACGTGGCCGTTATCCTGGGTATATGTGCAGGTATTTCAGGGAAAACAACATCGACCTGGAAATGGAGGAGGGTGATCTGGCTGAATTGGCAGATGCGAGCGTGGATTTCATTTCTTTCAGTTATTACGCAAGCCTCTGTGCCAGTGCTGATAGCAGCAGGAAAGAAGTCGGCAATATCGTTGCCGGGGTGCCAAATCCGCATCTGGCAAAGAGTGAGTGGGGGTGGCAGATCGACCCCAAAGGAATACGGTACTTGTTGAATGTATTGTATGATCGCTATCAGAAACCCTTGTTTGTGGTTGAAAATGGGTTGGGTGCCAGTGATGTTATCGATGATAACGGCCAAATCATAGATGATTATCGCATTGCTTATCTAAACGATCACCTTCTGCAGGTTGCGGAGGCTCTTGCCGACGGTGTTGAAATTATTGGTTACACAAGCTGGGGGCCGATAGACCTGGTAAGTAACTCAACTGCTGAGATGAGCAAGCGTTATGGGTTCATTTATGTCGATCGCAATGATGACGGCAGCGGCACCATGCGTCGAATTAAAAAGAAAAGCTACTATTGGTACAAAGAGGTGATTGGTAGTCGGGGTGGGGCTTTACGAAACCTGAGTTGATAAGAACTCTGTGCCGGGCCGGACGAGAGCGGGCTACGTAGGGGGATGTGTAAAAGAGACCTTGCCCATTTTCGCTTGTGCTGGGATGACCTGCACGGGAGAGAAGGGGGCAGCATCACCAGTTTTTGGGGAGCCTTTTCAGCAATGTTGTTTGTCTCAGCCATTGTCACTATTGGCGAGTATTTCCAGGATCCTGCGATTGAGCTCTTCAAGTGAGTTTTCTTCCACAACTTCGGCAAGAGCAGTATCGATACGAATGATTCCTAGTGAAAGGCTGCCCTAACAACAATGGGCCTCTAACCTTATGGTTGAAGATTTATGCAAGGGTAATCAGCAAAATTGCATGGGAAATTCTGGAATTGCTATTGTGGTAAAGCGCAGAGTGATGGCGTTTAGGCCGGGGCCAATCAGCCACAGGGAACTGTTTTCGAAGACAGAAATAGTGATGATCAATGGCAGCGCCGCGGCTCCTGCAGGTCTGAAAGAAGGGGTACACACCACAATGATCACCACAACTGATCTCCATGGCAGGAGTTGAATGGAGAACATCACCTTTAAAGTACGCGATCAACGTCCACCTGCGATTTTTCAGACAGAGCCCTTTAACTCATTGATGCAGGAAATGTGAAGAAGCTCACAATCTCCCCCGGTGCCACTGTCCGCGCTGTCTTCAAGTGCTTATGTACCACGGGTGCCATTTTCTCCTGAAACGGTGATGTATACGGTTTAAAATGGGTTGTAACTATATCTTTTTCGGTGAAAATCGACCTGTCCTGACAAAAAATAACATCGTAATATTTTTCAGGGCGGGTATTATGGTACTCGGAATCGGGCATGGGTGAGTCGAATTTGCGGTTCTTGTGGAAAAAGGTGTAGATTAACAAGATTGTACTTTTTTCCCGCAATCAACTGTACGTGGAGTTTAGCAGGGCAGTGTAGGGGACGGTAATCCTGCAAAATGCTATGCGGGAAAGCGGAAGACCAGGTGAGGTTCGCCTGGTCTTCCGTCTTTTAAAGGCTGCCTCACATCTTATTGCTGTTCATTCCAGATCTCTTTCTCATTTTTTCAAATAGAATCAATTTCAAATCCCTAAAACCTGACAGGCGTACGGCATCTGCCCGATCTCGTTTCGCCTATTGTAGCACCAACCACGCCCACCACCAGATAGGCATTTTGATATAACTTTACGGCTCGCCGACAGTTGAGGAAAAGGGCGCTGAGGTAAGTTGAACGGCAATTGGTTCACCTTTTTCAAAAGATGCGCGGTCGGCAGGAATGATCAGGTAGCAACACGGTGGCATAAGTTTACTGGCTTCTTTCACTTCGCATCTGCCGTTATTGAAAGAGAGTATGCCACCTTTCAATTGCATTACTCCGGGCCGTTTAACAGCAAAGTCATGGGTGAGGTGGGCCTGGATCGTAATGGGATAATGCTTTACAATACCCTGCATTTGCAAGAGCGCCGGACCGACGATACAATTCATCAGGGCCCGAACGGCGGTCGGTGGTCCAGGCAGGCCGAAGAAGAGAGTGCGTGCCAGGGTGCCGCAGAGGGTGGCTTTGCCGGGGCGGAGGTCCAGCCCGTTATAGAGTACATCGCCACCGGTATTTATAAACGCCTGTTCTATAAGGTCATACTTTCCGGGACCCATGCCGCCGGTGCTGATCACCAGATCATAGCGATCGTAGGAGAGTTTGTCGATGATGGCCGCAAGTTTATCCGCTGAATCATGCACTGTGCCAAGATAGGCAGGAACAGCGCCAAACTGACGGATAAGGCCATCAAGCAGGTAACGATTTGAAGAGACCTTAAGCCCGGGATGCAGCTCCTGAGGGGTGTCGACCAGTTCACTGCCGGTGCAGAGATAGCCGACCCTGGGCCGGTTGTATACTTCAATATCCTCACAACCCACAGCTGCCAATGTACTGATATGATCAGGCAAGAGTACGGTCCCCGCCTGGACGACTTCAGCCCCGGCTGCAATCTCCGAACCCTGCTCCTGAATGAAGGTGTTGCGGCGTTTGAGCGCGGCAAGAGGGACTTCGATCCCTCTTGAAGTCTCGACACAGTCTTCCTGAGGCAGTACCCGTGTTCCACCTTTGGGCACCATGCCGCCGGTCATGATTCGTGAGGCTTTCTCAGGTTCCAGCGAGGGCGGTGCAATTCTTCCTGCGGGGATCATACCTGAAACCGGGAAAAAAACAGTCTCGCCAACGTGTTGTCCATAATCACCAATAACGTAGCCATCCCGAAGTGATTGCCTGAACTCCGGTTGTGGAACAATGGCCTTGTGCAAAGAGGCGGTAACCCGTGCCAGAGCGGCCTCAAGAGAGACACGTTCACTGCCGAGAGTGTTAATTTTACAGGCTATTAGCTGCTGACACGACTGGAAATCCATAGTAGGCTGCTCCACTGACTTCGGCTACTTTTTTATCGAGGTTGTATATCGATAGCCTGAAATGGCTAACAGATTTTTGTGCATCATACCCAGATTGGCAGTGGTACGAAACAGCCATTATCTGCCGGCCACTCGAAAAGAGAGCGAAGTTCTTCTTCCAGTAAAGGATATGACCGAGGCCGTTCGTTCGTTTATCGGCGAAAGCTACAACGATATCAATTGCTATGAGCTGCTGGTCAAGGGACTGCGGCAAATGGATATTCAGTATGGCTGGAATCGTCGGTAGTGACCCTGGGTAGACTCGAGCCCTCGCGTATCGTTGCTCAATGTGACCCTGCTGCGCGAAGCTTTTCGAACAACCCGTTCAAAGGCCGGGGCTGATTGAGCCAGGCGCGAAACTATCCTGTCCAATACATTGATTATTCAGGAAAAAAACTACTGAAGAATCTAAGTGGGTTGAGGGGCCTGGGGCGGTGTTGTAACAATTTGTAAAGATTGTAATAATCGTAATTCAAGTGTGTTGGTCAGACCCTTGCCGGTGCTTCCTGTACCTCGAATTATATTGCAAAAACCATACGTTATCGTATAAAAGGAATCTTGGCATTTAAGGATTTTATATACCAGGTACGCGAGCTGTCACTGGTTCTCGTCAGGTGAAGATTTCCAGTTGTGATGAAGGAAAAACGGAGAGAAATCATGTCCCTCAGAAAGTTTGGAAAGATCAAGAGTATTTTCAGCGCCCTTGTTCTGTCACTATTGGTGACCGGAGCTCAGGCAGCTGAGACCATCAAGATAGGTATCAACCTGCCGCTCAGCGGGGGGATGAAGAATCTTGGAAGCAACAGCCTTGAAGGTGCGAAAATTGCGAAAGATGAAGTTAATGCGCAGGGGGGACTGCTCATAGGTGACAAGCGTTATCTGGTTGAATTTGTGGAGGGGGACAACCAGTCGAATGTGGAGGTGGCGGTACGTGAAGCGCTTTCCCAGATAAGCGGTGAGAATGTATTGGGTATCGTCGGTCCCATTATCAGTTCCATAGCTATCCCTGTCGGCGGTATCAGCGAATCGTTCAAAATTTCCATGATTTCTCCTACTTCCACAAATCCGAGAACCACCCAGAAGAGACCGTTTGTTTTTCGCGCCTGCTTCCTTGACGATTTTCAGGGTGAAGTGATGGCACGGTTTGCGACCAGGGACCTGAAGGCTGAGAAAGCCGCGGTACTTTTTGACTTTGATAACGCATACCCCAGAGGGTTAGCAGAGTTTTTCAAGCTTTCTTTTGAGAAGGAAAAAGGTGAAGGTTCGGTTGTTTTTGAAAGTTGGGAAAGCGATGCGAGCGACCTCTCCCAGCAGATAGCCCGGATAGTTGAATCTGATGCGGATGTGCTCTTTGTTCCGCAATACTCCAGTGAGTTGCCCAATATCTTTAAACAGCTCGAGGCAGGTGGTTGGAGTAAGCCTGTGCTGGGCGGTGATGCCTGGGAAGCATCTGATCTTCTTGAGATATGTGGAGAATCCTGTAAAGGGCAATACTTCAGCTCTCACTTTGCAGCACTTGGTGCCAAAGGAATGGCCGGGGACTTCGTCAAGAAATTTAATGAGGTGAATGGCTCAACGCCTACCGCATTCGGCGGCCTGGGCTACGATTCCGCCAAACTGTTAATGGAGGCGATCTCAAGAATAGATGGTTTCAGCGGTAATCTTTTTATCGATCGCGCCAAGATCAAGGAGCAGATGGCGGCGATAAAGGATTTCCAAGGGGTCTCGGGTGTGATCAATATGAACCCAAGTGGTGACCCGCTGAAAGGTGCCGTCATTATCCGCATCACCGATACCGGTGAGTTTGAGTCCTACACCACTGTGAATCCGTAATGCACAAAAACAACAGGGGCCAGATCTTTCAGCTGGACTCGATAAAACTAAGTGTTGACAAGTTGCCGGCTTTCTATAATTCTTAGGTGACTGATTTTTAAACCAGCAAATAAAACAGGTAACAGACTTTGATTATGCATACTATTTCTTCTTCCAATAACTGGTGTATCTGGCGCAATTGGCGTAACTGGCGCGGATACGTCGACGGAAGTTGGTAGTGGCATAGTCTCTTTAGTATGCATTGATATAAGGGCCCTTGTGAACCGACTTCAGGTTTGCAAGGGCCTTTTTTTTTCTCCCTTACCATGCTTTTAAGGGAGAAAACGAGGTCGGGCAGATCCTGAAGAAAAGACGGAATCAGGTCGCTTTTCGGGCGCATGAAAATCATCTATCAGGAGAGCAAAATGAAAACCATTCTCGAACGCCTTACCTCCGGTTCGACCCCGTTCTGTATAATCCAGAAGCAGGACAGTGAAGAGATTCTTATCGTCACCGGTGAGACCGCCAGCTACCGTAACATCAAGGATATTCCCCGACAACATGGTGCAACAGGGAACGGCAGGGTGTACGACACCATCAGTGTGGTGCCGTTTTGCCAGATCCGGGAGCGTGGCTATGTGGTCCGTGATGGTGGTGAGGAGATCCTGACCATCAAGATTCACGAGCAGTATGAGGTTGATGCCGAGGAGTTCATTGGCCAGCTGCCCGTGGAGGAGATTCATCTCGACGGGGAGATAAAGTACGAAACCAGTGAGGAAGAGTACGGCAGGATAATCAGAAAAATTGTCGAGGATGAGATTGGTAACGGCGAGGGGGCCAATTTTGTTGTGCCAAGAAATGCCAAAGGGCAAATTAATGACTTTTCGGTGGCTTGCGGTCTGACAATTTTCAAATCACTGCTCGAAAACGATTACGGAACCTACTGGAAATATATCTTCTATAACGGTGAGCGATTCTTCATCGGCTCCACCCCTGAGCGACATCTGCTGGTGGAAGGGGGAAGGGTGAAAATGAACCCGATCAGTGGCACCTTCAGAAAGGGTGGCGATTGGGCGAACAGAAAAGAGTTCAAAAAGGATCTGCTCACTTTTCTGACCGATCAGAAAGAGATCAACGAGTTGTTCATGGTGGTGGATGAAGAGCTGAAGATGATGGCCAAGATGTGCGATCGTGGTGGTGCCATTGTCGGCCCTCTGCTCAAAGAAATGTCACAGCTGATCCACTCTGAATATCTGCTGGCGGGGGAGAGTGACAAAGATATCTTTGAGCTGTTTACCGATTCGATGTTTGCCGCCACTGTAGTTGGCAGCCCGGTGGAGAGTGCCTGTAAAATCATCGCCAAATACTCTGATTCATCCAGAAGGTACTACGGTAGCGCAATGATGCTGGTTGGCCGGGACCAGGATGGTGAGGACTTTCTCGATTCTCCAATCACCATACGTACAGCGGAGATAAGCATTGATGGTAGTATGCACTTAAGTGCCGGGGCGACCCTGGTCAAAGATTCCGTGGCCGAATCTGAGGTACTGGAAACCAAGGCCAAGGGTGCAGCTATTCTCTCCTCAATTGTCAATCCCGGCAAAAAAGAGCAAACCCAGCCGCTGTTGATGCGCCTTTACAATGATGACGAGATCGTGGAAACCATGGTCCAGCGTAACCAGAATCTTTCAAATTTCTGGTTCTTCAAACAGGAGACCGGTGACATCGCCGGCAGTAATGGTGAGCGGGTGAAGATAACTATCATCCACAACGAGGATGATTTTGTCTATATGCTACGTCATATGTTCAGCTGCATGGGGATTACGACCCATGTAGTGCGCTATGATGAATATGATTTTACCAAAGATGAGAGCGATATAACCTTACTCGGGCCTGGTCCGGGTAACCCCAACGATGCGGGTTCCCCAAAAATCGCCAGGAATCTGGAGATCGCCGGCCAATTAATCAGCTCCGGGAAAAAATCGCTATTTATCTGCCTTGGCCATCAGATTCTCAGCCGCAGTCTCGGGCTTGAGGTGGCGCGCAAGGAAAATCCCCTTCAGGGCTCCCAGGTCAGAATTAATCTGTTTGGCCGTGAGGAGCTGGTTGGTTTTTACAATACTTTTGCTCCTAAAGTGCCCTTGCAGTTACCCGAGCAACTGCAAGGGCAGGAGATAGCCACCTTGCCTGAACTTGGAGAAATTGTCGGTATCAAGGCAGAAAACTTTATAGGTTACCAATTCCATCCTGAATCTCTGCTAAGCAAAAACGGCTTCTCAATTCTCCACACCAGCGTGAACCACCTGCTTTCGAAAAAGTAAATCAGCAAAAGCTGTTGTTTAGCTGCTTCGATAAACTCCCCTTACGACATCAGCACCGGTGACGATAGAGTCATCGGTACTGATGTTCGGCCAAGTAATTCAAAATATTCGCTGGCTGATCATTCTTGATGCCTGACTTCTTGATTGGGTAGCGTCAAATTGCTTCTAAGCCAATAATCTTACCACAAACCGGCTGTAATCTGTCAATTCCCGACGAGCGTTTGGTCTTTGTCTCTGTTCGTGGAGGTGAGCGGGAATGTGGTGCATCGTTGCCAATGCGGATACGACGACCCTGAAGTAAATGAATATTGTGGAAAGGGCGGAAAACTACTGCATGACGTAGATGTAGAACCGGATCTTGAAGTGAAAATCCGAACCATCATAGGCAGGCAAAGAGGTAAAGGTTTCAGGGATAAAAGAGTGGCGAGTACAAAGCTTTCCGGATTTGGGATCAACTTCACTCAATCAGAAAGGGCTCCGGGTGAAGGTGGATGAATGTACTGGTTCGTTCCCTGGCTGAATATTATACTTGCAGCTGTAAGGGCAGCCCGATTCTTCAATAGAGTAGAAACATGTCTTTTGAAATCGATGATGCCGAAGCGGCCGGGCTATTTGCGGCGCAGAGGCAACTTGTGCAGTTATGCTGGTAGATGCGTTCATCGATAGGTCAGCGTGATTCAGATAAGTTAATCGCCGCTACCATACCATTGCTCAGTTATGGGGAGGATACGCGTCTGTAACCCGGCCTATGGCGCTGTCCCGGGTTACGTGTGGTAATTTGTCGCAAATGATTGCCCGGGCGTCCGGTTAAGGACGTTCCCCCGAAGTCTCATCAAGCCATTCCAGAAATCTCTCCTTTACCCGCCTGGAGAGAATCCGATCAAACTTTTCCCGGTCATGAAGAAAGAGACTGTGGCGAATTGAGGTATATGGGCTAAAGGTCTTGTCGGGATTTTCCTGGAGAAATTTTTCCCGGTATTCTCTCACTGTTTTCAGGTTTTCGATGAGACATTTATGCAATTCAGATTTCTGAAACTCTTCATCCAGGCGCAGAATATCGTGTACGAAGCCATCCACCTTATAGTCAACGAATTCGAAATCACGGAAGAAATGCCCGGCAATCCTCAGGAAATTAAAGGCATTCAAGCTTTTTGCATGGGATGATATTCCGGCTTCGTCAAGAGCCTGCCTGGCGTCATCGATCAGGTCTGTAACCGGTTGCACAGTCTCCTGTTGGATCAGGGCTGTGGTGGCATTCCGGATCTCTTTGAATTCACGATCGGCAAGTTCAAAAAGTGCGGCAAGAATATTGATCCTTCTCTTAAGGTCGCTGGGGATTGATTTTTTGTACTTTATCTTGTGGTCAAGTACGCTCCAGGCATCCTGGATAAGGGACCGGATCTGTACTTCAAATGAGAAGCCTGCATATTGGTGATACTTAGGCAGCCCGGCCATTTCGTCATTGAGGGCAAGATCAAGATGAAGCCCTTTGTAGCCAAAGGAATGTTCAGTGCTCTCCATTGAGGAAATCTTATCAGTCACATCAAGTACTTTGAAGTGCTCCTCCAGCAGCCGATACACCTGGTCGATCTGATCTTCATAGAGGCAGACAATGCGAATGCCGATGAGGTCTGAGATGAAGTCTTGTATTTCATACGGATGCTCGGCCGCTTCTACCTGCCGCAGGTATTTACGATGGAATTTTTTAATACATTCTTCCCTGCTCTTGATTCGTCCTTCAACCTTTGGAATTTCACCAACATTGACGTTGTCGAATCGTTTGATCTGGGCATTGATAATGTTGATATAGCTGTTCATCGCTTCCACGAGCAGACGGCGATTGCTGTCGTAGAACTGCCTGAAGTTAACTTTTTCCGTTTCGAAGTCTAGTGATGCCATGGTGTTCTATTATATGAAAATCTTCTTTAGCGGCCAATCTGTTGAGTAGCTGTATAGAGAATAATATATGAATTGTTTTAGACCCAACGCAAAATAGTTCGTCTTTGAGGAAATTACTACCTGCAACTCCAGTCGCTCAAGTTTGGTTTTGCGGGGCAGTTGACAGATATTAAAAGCGGGTCAGTGTTAGGATACCAGTTTTGGGGCCGAAAAAGAGCACACAGTTCGTTTCTTAATGTACTCATTACCTGCAGAAAAGAAGTATCAGCCCAGGTCGTCTTATCCAACCGCCGGGGCTGTGACTTCCGGCTGATGCTGGGGAATGATCCCTTTGGTACTCAGCTCGGCTTCCAGCTCTGCCTGTTTCTGGCGACGTTGCTGGGAGGCGAGCATCCACTGTTCGTTCGTGGCGAGAACTTTGTAAACCCTAATTGTCGCGTTGTAATGTTTCGACTTCAGGATCTTGGGGTGGGCAAAAACAAATTTTTGTCTGGTATATTTGTAGGTCGATGCAGAAACACATATCTGATCGCCGGGGCAGGCTGATTCGAGTCGTGATGCCAGGTTTACGCCGGTGCCGAGGACTGTGTAATCAAAAAAATCTTCTGAGCCAATTGTACCGGCAACCACTTCGTCAGTGTTTATGCCTATACCAAGCTTAATATCGACATTGAGCTTGGTCTTATAGGCTTTCTTGAGTTCCTGCATGGCTTTCTGCATCTCAAGCGCGGCATTAAGAGCTTTCTCTGGGTGATTATCAACGGGCTCGGGATTGCCCCAGACAACCATCATTGAGTCACCGATCAATTTATCGACAGTGCCTCCATGGGTCTTGACGATAGTGATCAGCTTACTGAAGCAAACTCTCAGCATGGTGATCACTTCCTCTGCGGGGATAACTTCACACAGTTTGGTGAAGCCGCGAAGGTCGGCGAACATGATGGTCACTTCTTTTCTCTCACCGCCTTGCTGACAAATATTGGGATTTTTGATCAGCATGTCAGCTACGGACGGTTCGACATAGCTGTCCAGAGTTCTTCGTATGCCCTCTTTTTCTTCAATGAGAAATGCTTCTTCCCAGCCAAGCACACGAATTATAGAAATGATGCAGCCCATCAGCGGGGCGATGATCGGTACATAAACGGTACTGTCCGATGCGTAGGAATAGGCGAGCAGGATATAAAAGAACCAGATGATAGTTGTATAGAGGATGCCTTTGTTTGCTCCTTCTTCAGTAATAATAAAACCCGGCATGAAGGTGTGAAACATAATGATGAATATCATTATAGGAGCAGGCAGAGCAACGAGATCGCCGGGATTCACCCTGGTGATCAGCAACGCGTCGAAAGTGGCAAACTTATCGATGTACTGCAGGGCGCAGAGGGTTGCTCCTATTAGCAGGGAGACCCAAAGAAACATTTTCAGTCTGGAATATTCGTTTTTCAGGTGTAAGTCCATACGCACCGATATGGTTTAGTTTCATGCAAACATTGATATTAGCGAGATTCGGGCAGGACACCTGTCCATATCCGAAAATAGCTCTATGTCATACAACTTACTGAATTTCTCAAATATTCCCCTGCATCAAGTTAACGGAAGGTGAAGCTTACTTCAACTGGAAAAACAATATGAAGTAATTATTTTAGCTATTTAGGCGATGTGCGAGGTCAGGGTGTAGCCCTTTCAAGATGTGAGACATATCTTTTAACATTATGATATAACGACGTATGTTAGAAGAGGGGATCGGTGAGCCCTGGCAGGAGGATAACCAGCAGCCAATGGGATAAAGATTTGATTAGGAGAAACGGGAACTAACGTTTCTGGTGTAATTTGTTGTAAAATTTGATTTCAGGCAACAACTACAGGCGGGAGGATTGAGCGGCCCGGTAGCAAATTCGGCACGTGCAGGTTCTGGATTGAGGCGTGTGAGAAAATCAGGCCGGGAATTCGTGATTACCGAATAATGAGGTGCGTTGTGGTTAAGGAGAAGGGCTTGAGTGAAAATGTGTCATTGGGAAATGAGGAACTGGAGTCTCTGGCCACCGAGTTCAGGTCGATATTTGATATTCAGCACAGAAAATATGGCTTTCCTGCCAGGACCTACCGGAATTGTTTTGTCGGTGAAGAAGCGGTTGCCCGCCTTCTCGAAACCGGCATGGCCATAGATGAAGGGGATGCCTTGCGTCTTGGCAATCTTCTCATGGCGCATGGGGTGTTCCACCACGTGCAGCGAGCGCATTCGTTTAAAAATGAATATCTCTTTTATCGGTTTGCTGTCGATGAGGATCATGGCGGGGTGGCTGCTGAAGCGAGTCAGGAATCCTGGGTCAAATGGGCCGATTTTTTGAGTAGCGGAGGGGCCGGCAGGAGAGGTGAGAAGGTATTGCAACCGACTCTCCCTGAGCCGGATGTCAATCTCGCCAGTATGGATCAGGTTTGCCTCGAAGAAGTGGGGATCTCGCCACTCGATGAATATAATGCACAACTTCTTGATAATGTCCATCCCAGAGCCTGGCGTGATCCTGAACCGAAGCCGAAATATAACCTGGTGGTGATAGGTGCCGGAGCCGGTGGATTGATTACAGCAGCGGGCGCAGCGGGCGTTGGTGGCAGGGTGGCGTTGGTGGAGTCACATCTTCTCGGAGGAGACTGCCTGAATGTGGGCTGTGTACCTTCCAAGGCGCTTCTTGCCTGTGCAAAGGCGGCGGCCCATACCCGTGAGGCCCATCACTATGGAGTGCGGATCGAAGGGGAGGTCCGTGTCGATTTTGGTTTTGTCATGGAGCGGATGAGGCGGCTGCGAGCACAGATCTCGCCGGTGGATTCAGCTGCACGGTATGCGAACCAGCTCGGTGTCGATGTCTTCCAGGGCAGGGCAAGATTTATTGGTAAAGACCGGGTGGAGGTTAACGGCAAAGAACTGAACTTTGCAAAAGCTGTGATTGCGACCGGAGGAACTGCGGCTTTGCCGAATATCCCGGGGTTAAAAGAGTCACGGTATCTGACCAACAGCTCAATATTCAATCTTACAGAGCTGCCGGAACGTCTTGGAGTTATAGGTGTTGGCCCGATCGGAATGGAGCTGGCCCAGGCATTTCAGCGTTTTGGCTCCAGGGTTACGGCCTTTTCCAGATCTGGCAGGATATTGCCCAAAGAGGACAGGGAAGCAGCAGAGCTCGTCAGGGAATCTATTGAAAGAGATGGTGTGAAGATAGTCTTTCATGCACAGTACCAGAGGATTGAGGGCAAAGATAGTGAAGCTCCAATCCGGTTGGTTCTTGCAAAGGACGGTGGAGAAGAGGTGCACGAATTTGATGCGCTTCTGGTCGCGGCGGGTCGAAAACCAGCGGTTGCTGATCTTGGTCTTGAAAAGGCGGGGGTGGATTTTGACAGTCGCAAGGGCGTGCTGGTCAACGATCAACTGCAGACCTCAAATCCGGATATCTTTGCTGTGGGGGATGTTGCCGGGCGCTATCAGTTTACTCATATGGCCGATTTCATGGCACGGCAGGTGATAAAGAATGCACTGTTTTTCGGCAAGGATAAAGTATCTGAGCTGATAGTCCCATGGGCCACCTATACCGATCCGGAGGTCGCCCATGTGGGGCTGTACCAAAGGGACCTCAAAGAACGAGATATCGCCTATACTACCTATAGCCGCGAGTTCAGACATCTGGACCGGGCCATAGTTGATGGCCGGGAACAGGGGTTTGTAAAGATTCATGTTTCCAGAGGGAAAGGGAATATTCTCGGTGCCACCATTGTGGGTAGTGGGGCTGGAGATATGATCAGCGAGATAACGCTGGCGATGCAATCGGGGACAACTTTAGGGAGCCTTGCCGCTGTCATACACCCATATCCCACAATGGCGGAGGCGATTCGTCAGTGCGGCGACGCGTACAATCGAGATCGGCTTACTCCGACCATAAAGAGTATTTTTCACAATCTGATGGCCTTGAGACGGTAGGCAATTGCCGGATTTTTATATTCTAAGCTGATAGTTAAGCATAACAATGGAAAGACGAACATGAAAAACACATTTGGTCTGGCCGGCCTGGCGGTAATGGGCGAAAACCTGGTGCTGAATATCGAATCACGAGGCTTTTCCGTTTCTGTTTATAACCGCACGTATGCGAAGACGGAAAAGTTTATGGCGGGCAGGGCCCGGGGGAAAAATATAACGGGCTTCGAGAGTGTGAAATCATTTGTTGAGAGTCTTGAATCACCGAGAAGAATCATGATGATGCTGAAGGCTGGTGATCCGGTGGACCAGTTTATTGACCAGCTCATTCCTTATCTTGAAGAAGGTGATATCATCATCGACGGGGGTAATTCCAATTATCACGATACCATACGCAGGCTGGAGTATGTCGAGCAGAAAGGGTTTCGCTTTATCGGCAGCGGTGTTTCCGGCGGGGAGGAGGGAGCGCTGAAAGGCCCCTCGATTATGCCCGGTGGTTCTGCAGCTGCCTGGCCCTATCTTGAACCTGTATTTATGGCAGCGGCTGCTAAAGTTGATGACGGTACTCCCTGCTGCGCCTGGATGGGGCCCGGGGGATCAGGCCACTTCGTGAAAATGGTGCATAACGGCATAGAGTATGGCGATATGCAATTGATCTGCGAGGCCTACCATTTCATGAAAGAAATCATGGACATGGATAATAATGAGATCCACTCAACATTTGCCCGTTGGAATAAAGGGGAGCTGAGCTCCTACCTGATAGAAATTACCGCGGAGATCATGGCTTTTCGCGATCAGGAAGGCTTTGCCGTGGTCGACAGAGTTCTCGATGCCGCAGGCCAAAAGGGCACAGGCAAGTGGACTGTTGATGCCTCACTTGATTACGGGATCCCGCTCTCGCTGATTTCAGAGTCGGTATTCGCTCGCTGTTTGTCGAGTTTTAAGGAGTTGAGAACGGAGGCGTCAAAAGTTCTTTCAGGGGATGTGGCGAAATTCGCAGGCGACAAACACGCTCTCCTGGAAGATCTGGGTAAAGCACTCTATTGTGCCAAGATTATCTCATATACCCAGGGATTCGGGTTGTTGCAGGCAGCGTCGGAGGAGTATGGCTGGCAGCTGAATTATGCCGATATTGCCCGGATATGGCGTGGCGGGTGTATAATTCGTTCGGCATTTCTCGACCGCATAGCCGAGGCGTATACTGAAAATCCGAAGCTGGCCAACGTGCTGCTGGCGCCGTATTTCAGAGAACAACTTGTCGGTTCGCAGATGAGCTTACGGCGGGTGGTTGCCACGGCGTTGATGGCAGGCATTCCCATGCCCTGTCACAGTGCAGGCATCAACTATTTTGACGGATTACGGACCCAAAGGCTGCCTGCCAACCTGCTCCAGGCCCAGCGCGATTATTTTGGCGCGCATACCTACGAGCGTGTTGATAAACCGCGTGGTGAGTGGTTTCACACCAACTGGACCGGCAGGGGCGGGACGACTACTTCAACAAGCTATTCGAAATAGTGTCCGCCGAAAAGACGGAAACGCTTAGCGACGGTGTTGATTGCGCTTATCCATCACAATGGGAACGGCGGGTCAGATAAGGCCAGCCGTTTTCCAGAAAGGCTTGATGTTCAGAGCTTCTGTTAAATACTCTTCCCAGTGTTCCTCCGAATTGTCATTGCCGAATCGTCGCCGGTACTCCAGCCTGATCATATGCCGCACCTTGTGGCTGGTTCGGCGCCACTCTATTGCCAGATCGTAACGTTGCTCCGGTGTCATCACTCTTCTCCCCCCGATGTTTTAAAGATATGGAACAAATTACCGGGGCTGTCTTACTATTACCTTAAAGTCCCTGCTTATACAGGATAAAATATCTTGGTTATCACCAATCCTCAGCTTAAAAAGGTGAGGAGAGAACGTCAGGCGTTGGGCGTGAGGCGTTGGGCGTTGTGGATTGTAAAGTGGTTATCTCCTATAATAATCAATTATGTCGGATTGTTGAGGAGTCCTGTTTGGTTTTTAGTTGTACTCCCAGGCCACTTGTTCCTGCTCCTCCTCACAAATCTTATGTCGGGAAGGTAGGAGCCAGCACTCCACCCGGCACGTCAGGCAAATTTGCTGATTATCAGATGTGCACTGAAAAGAGTCGAATACGATTATGATAGTTGGGTGATTTCATTTAATAGGTGATCCTCTTGTTGGTGTTTCGTCGGTTAGATGTGATTGGCAACCCCATTGTATTTTGAGGTAGAATTAAACACGAAGCGTTGCAAATTCAGGTAGACCCGCCTGATTGAAGCGGGGCGCGTTAACGGAACAGGTTGCAGGGATTGAAATAATATGGAAAAATCAATTGCTTGTGGGCTGTTCCCTGTGGTGGAGTTTTGACCGGTAGATATTCGTTGTTCAAATACTCAAACCTGGGTGGGCTATGGATACTGATCATCCCGTCGGGAAAGCGACAGACTTTGAGTTGGAGAAGTTATTCAACTCTATTACGGATATAATATCAGTTCATGACAGGAACTTCAGGATCGTCCGGGCGAACAAGTCGTTTTACAGTTTCATTGGTAAATCGCAGGAGGATCTGCTGGGCAAGCACTGTTATGAGGTGTTTCACGGGAAAAGTGAGCCATGGCCAAACTGCCCGTACAAAAAGAGCCTGGAATTTAACAGTACAGTCAGCGAGGTAATTGAAGACGACAATTTGCCTGTGCCTTTGCTGGTAAGCTGTTGCCCCATCTATGATGAAACAGACCAGATTGTTGCTGTTGTCCACATCGCCCGCAATATCTCCCGGGAGAGGCATCGCGAACGAAAGCGGGAAGAGCTCATAAGAGAATTGAGTGAAGCTCTTACCGAACTGAAGGTGCTTAACGGAATTTTGACAATCTGCGTGTCATGTAAAAACATTAAGGAAGGTGATGGCGCCTGGGTACGTATTGAGAAATTCATAGCTGAAAATACCAAGGCGACGTTCAGTCATGGAATCTGCCCGGATTGCGCTCAAAAGCTCTATCCTGATCTCGATGATGAGTAACGCTGGTCTTTGAGCGTTAAAGATGTCTCTGACCTAATCGACTGTTCACAAAAACACTGTCAAACAATTCTCATGACCTTCAACCTGCGCGAACTTCTGCTGCCGAGAACACTTCAGCAGCGCAATATGTATTATATAATCTTGCCCACGATGATCATTTTGCTGGTTGTCGGGGTGGTCTGCTTGCGCCTTGCCCGCGATGTTTTGCTGGAGCAGTGGGAACAGACGGCAGTCGCCCGTATGCAGCAGGCCGCTCACCATGTTGATATGCTGCTGATGCAGCCAAAAGAACTGCTGTTTATGTATCAGGAGAATCTGGAGCAGAACCAAAACAGACGGGTGGCAAGCTATCTGCTTGATGAGATTCGACAGCAGGAGGGAGTGATTACAGCTCAGGTCATCTGGTATAATAATGAAAGCAGATCCGGTGAGAGGGGGCATGTAATGGAGGGAATGCGCGTCAGGCGCAAGCAGCCTCTTGAGCTTACGATCCCGGAATATGATGCCGAGTTGAAAGGTCCCACGACATCGCTGGTAAGTGAGTTTTATAACAATGATGGCCAGCGCGTGGGAAGAGTGGAGGTGAAAATCCTTTTTTACAGCCTTATCAAGGACATTGTCGATTCTGAGGTCTGGCAGGAAAATTTGGCCTTCATCGTCGATAACCAGGGTAACGTCCTGACCCAAAAAAACATTCTCGAGTTTGATGATCAGTACCGGGTAAACGAGAAATTCGGGGAAGGTGGAAGGCTGGAAAAAATTACCATGGAAGAGATCAATAAAAAGCATCACGGCATTGTCTATGGTGCCGGAATGCCGCCGGAACGGGTGAGTGCTTTTTATCGATTGCAGGAGGCGCCCTGGGCATTGGTTGTGGTCGCACCGGGAGAGAGGATTCTTAAGGATATTATCACTTTTCGCCGCTATTTTTTCTGGGTGGCGGGTATCGGTATGCTTACTGTGCTGATTTTTATCAAGCTTGCGACCAGCGCTCCAGCAAAATTGATCAGAAACGTCTCGGAGTCGGCCCATAACCTGGCAAATGGTCAATTTGGGCCGGAGTTGGAAGAGAGAGGGCGGGACGAAGTAAGCCAGCTGGTGAGAAATTTTAACGTCATGACCCGGCAGCTCAAGGAGCGGATGGAGTTGCAGGAAGCAATGACCGTTGCCAGGGAAGTGCAACAGAACCTGCTGCCAAAATCAAGCTACAAAGAAGATGGCATAGATATCTTCGGGCTGAGTCAATACCACGATGAAACGGGTGGCGATTATTATGATATACTGCCTGATCCGAAGAATTGTCAGCGGGTTGGGGTTGTCGTGGGCGATGTGGTTGGGCACGGCATCGGCGCAGCGTTGCTGATGGCATCTGTGCGGGCGCTGGTCCGTTGTCGAAGTGAACAACCGGGAACCCTGGTGGAGGTCGTCCGGGATGTCAATGAGCTGCTATACAAGGATACTGAAAAGACAGGCAATTTTGTGACTCTGTTTTTTCTGGTTGTTGAGCGGGACAAAAATATTCTTCGCTGGGTTCGTTGTGGTCACGAGCCTGCCATACTGTATGACCCGGCTGCCAGAGAATTTGTCGAGGTGAGGGGGGACGGCCTGGTTCTCGGCTTTGATAAGAATTGGCAATTTCAGGAAAACAGTATTGAGATAAAAGATCGAGAACTTCTGCTGATGATCGGCAGTGATGGTATATGGGAGGCCCAAAACACCTCGGGAGAGTGTTTTGGCAGGGCGCGGGTCGAAGCGCTTATGCTTGCCAACTCAGCCTGCACAAGTGAAGAATTGTGCAGAATTATCACAGACGCGGTAATTCATTTTTGCGGTGAAAAATCGCTGGGAGATGACGTTACCCTGGTTATGGTCAAAATTAATAGCAATGGGCAGGCTGTGACCTGAAAAAGGCAAGACACATGTCACCCGTAAATTTCGTGTTAAGGCCGAAGATGATTATTCTGGAAATTTTTAAAGATAGCTCTGCAATAGCACCCCTGCGAGTTGACAGCGAGGTCAAGGAGCCTGTGAATGGCTGAAAAGAAGGCGACAGAGCTGACCCGCAGATCGATTTTTTACTGGGTGCTGCATGGAAATCTCAAACTCCAGCTGCTCCTGTTATTCATAATTCTCCTCGTGGTTGTGGCCAGGGTTTTGCCGCTTGAGATGCAGAAGAGGATCATCAATGACTCGATCGCTCTCCGAAAATTCGACAATCTCATTCTCTATTCCTGCATTTACCTGGCAGCCGTCGCGGCGGCAAGCGGGCTGAAGCTGGCTATCAACTATATACAGACCATCATCGGCGAAAAGGCCATGGTGGAGATGCGCAGGGAACTCTACAGGCATATCGTAACCCTGCCTCTTTCCTTTTTCAGAAAAACCCAGCCGGGAATGGTTGTCTCTTCCCTGGTAACTGAACTGAGCACGGCAGGAGCATTTGCAGGTATGGCGCTTTCGGTGCCGGTCACTAATATTTTAACCCTGCTGGCCCTTGGCGTTTATTTGCTATGGTTGAACCCTAAGCTCGCAATGGCGACACTGGGAATATATCCTTTCATAGTATTTGTACTTCCGCGCATGCAGAAAAAAGCCAACATTGCCAATGCCGAGCGGGTGGATCTTTCCAGAAAATTCTCAAGCCAGATAGCCGAGTCGATCACGGGAATTCAGGAAGTCCAGGTTCATGGTGCCTATACCAGGGAGAATGTAAAATTCGGGTTGTTGGCGGAGGCGCTCAGAAAGGTCCGAATTCGCTGGACGTTACTGCGGCAGGGTATAAAGACGACCAACAACTTCTTTGTCAGTCTGGGCCCGTTCATCGTCTTTATTTTCGGTGGTATTCTTATCCTGCGTGGTGAACTTGAGTTGGGTGCCATGGTGGCTTTTCTGTCTGCCCAGGAGAAGCTCTATGACCCCTGGAAGGAGCTTGTTGATTATTACCAGGTGTATCAGGATGCGCAGGTAAGGTATTCGCGCACTATGCATCAATACTCGGCCATGCCCGATTTTGACCCGACCATCACCAGGGACGAGCAATTGACCCTGCAGGGGGAGATCGAGATTAAAAATCTCGTCTATCAAACGCCGGAAGGCGCCCGGTTGCTCGATGGCGTGAGCATGAAACTTGCACCCGGGCAGCATCTGGCTGTGGTTGGTTTTTCAGGAAGTGGCAAGTCAACACTTGTTCAGTGTATTGCCAGAATGCACAAGTACCGATCGGGCACCATCACCCTGGATGGTCATGACCTGCTTGATTTCACCAAACAGGATATAATTAAAAATATAGGCTACATCTCCCAGAGCCCATTCGTCTTTACAGGAACCATCAGGGAGAATCTGCTTTATGCAGAACGGGCTGTAAGCGAGATTGCGGCTACACCGGAGAACCTGCCGCAACTTGAAGCACCTCCGCTCGACAGAATGATTCTTTGCCTGCAGCAGGCTGGTTTGTTTGTTGATGTATTGAGATTTGGGCTCAAATCACTGCTCGACAATTCCGATACGGCAATGATGGAGAAAATAGTGCGCATGCGCGCAAATTTCCGGAAGAATTTCGGCGAGCAACTGGCAGATTATGTGGAGTTTTATCAGGTCGATGTGTTTCTCTATCAGGCGACGCTGGCAGAGAATATCCTGTTTGGTATGTACCATGACAGAAGCTGGAATATCGACCGGCTCATCGGCCATGATGACTTTAAAGCGTTCATCAGGCATGCAGGTCTTGAAGAATTGCTGATAGACCTCGGTATTGAGATCGCCCATCAGACCGAAGATATACTCTCTGGTTTTGGCTCGGTGGAGATGTTCTTCAGGTTTAGCCCTGTTGAACCTGAACGTATGCAGGACTACCGGTTATTGCTGGATAGAATCCGGCCTGCGGAAAATTACCGTATGGCTGATGCTGACAAGCAATCCCTGATTCACCTGGCCCTTAATTACAGCCCTGGACGCCACAAGGTCGCAACCTTTACCGACGAGATTGAAAGGGAGATTCTTAATGCGAGAAAAGCCTGGGTAAGCTGGAGTACTGAGAAATATCCTAAAAGATTCAGTCATTACGATGAGAAAGAGTATATTGTTGATGAGCCCATTCTCAACAATATTTTCTTTGGCAGAGTTGTGACAGATCTGCCCCACGCCCAGGAAAAAATAAATATAGCCATGATCCAGTTACTCATTGAAGAAGATCTTCTTGAGCAGGTCGCGAGCATTGGCATGGATTTCGGGGTCGGTAGTATGGGAGACAAGCTTTCCGGCGGGCAGCGGCAGAAACTGGCAATTGCCCGTGTTCTGCTGAAAGAGCCGAGAGTGATTATTATGGATGAGGCGACATCTGCCCTGGATAATAAGTCTCAGGCCCGTATTCAGCAGTTGATGGATACCCGCTGGAAAGGGAAATCGACGGTTATCTCTGTGGTTCACCGACTCGATTCAATTGCCAATTTTGATTTTGTGGCGGTGATGAAGGCGGGAAAAATTATCGAGTTCGGCAATTATAAGGAATTGATGAAAAAGAAGGGGGTGCTCCATGAGCTCGTCTCTGGAAGACGGTAAAAAGCATGTTTCAGAACTGCAGCGTAATCTGGAAATAGTCAGAGAAATCGAGTTTTTTGAAGGTTTTCCCCCAGAGGTGGTGAAGCTGATCGCATATCTCTTTGAGCAGGGGAGATATCGGGCCGGTGACGTTTTGATAGAGAGAGGCGATGATCCGGGAATGGCATTTTATATAATTTCAGGGGCTTTGGGGGTCTATCTGGAGGTGGACAAAAAAGAGAGACTCCTGAGAAGTTATGGCGAAAAAGAATTCATCGGGGCCTTTTCTCTGGTGGGCAGCATGCCGTCCCTGTTCACCCTGAAAGTGGAGGAACCTTCGACACTGCTCATTCTCAACCGGGATCAATTTTTGACTATTCGTGAAAAACACCCGCAGCTTGCGCCTCTGTTGAGGAAAACGATGTTAAAGCAGTTGAGGCTCTGGGAGCAGAGGAACCTGGAAAACCTGGATCTTTGTTGTCTACAAAAAGTGGGCGTGACCCTATTATAAAGAATGAACGTTACTTTTCAACTGACAGACGCCACCCTGGATCAACTGGATACGCTCAGTAATGCGATAGAGAATCTTCAGGAGTCAATCCAGTGCTCAGACAAGCAGATGTTTGAAATTCTGCTGGTCATAGAGGAGTTGTGCGCTAATGTTGTAAGGCATGGGAAAGGTAAAAACATAGAAATATCCCTTGTTAAGGACTGGGATCAGCTGATCATTACCATGGTCGATGACGGCGCGCCTTTCGATATAACCAAGCAGCCATTGCCTGACACCTGTGAAGCTTTGGCGCAGCGTGTACCGGGAGGGCTGGGGGTGCATCTGGTACATTGTTATACTGACAGTATTGAGTACCAGCGCCGGGACAAAAAGAATGTAACTGTGGTTCGTAAAACTATAGATTAGCAGAAGACAGGGAACTATCGTAGAACTGGAGCCATCTGCAAATCGTCACAGACAGCGGGCGGTTGCCCGGTGTGAATATTTTCATGAGGCTTTAAATATGGAATTTACCATTGCAAAGGAAGCAAACACAATCATTGTAAAACCGGTCGGTCGGCTGGATTCGCTCACATCACCCGATTTTGAAAGAGAGATGGAAGAGTATGTGCGCACACCGAAAAACAATTTGCTGCTGGATTTTAACGATCTGGATTATATATCGAGCGCCGGACTCCGGGTGGTGCTGAATGTGGCGAAGGTGTATCGGGGGATTGACTGGCAGTTTGCAGCATGTAATATGCAGGATCATATCCGCGAGGTTTTTGAAATTTCGGGATTTGACAGTTTTATCAAGATCCATAATTCCATTGGTGATTTTATTCTTGCCCAAGGAGATTGATAAACGCATTTGTTGCCATGGAGGTACGCATGATCACCACGTATCCATTTTATTTTCAATATCAGGTTCGACCGACGGGTGAAAACGATGGATATTCAGACCTGAGCGGTGCGATAGCGACAGTGATGGTTTTTGCCGAGGATATTGAACTTGCCAAGGCGAGGGCTGGACGGCATGTGGCAAGGAACCACTGGGAAATCATAGAGGTCAAACGGACCATGATGGTGCGCAGACATCATGTGGAAAACATGGAAGGCATGCTGAAGTCGGTTTATAAAAAGGCGGAGCAGGCTGGCGTGGCAGCTGTTTTCGATGGGTGGTACAGCTCTGGTACAAGGGTGCAGGCCTGAAAGAGATTCTACAGCAAAAGAAGAATCTTATCGGGTCGCGATTCCTGCAAAGATTTGGCCTGGCAGAAATTACAGGCAATTAACAGGTAAGGACGAAAGGCGTGAAGGATACTATTGGAGAGAAGCTGGTAGAAGCAGTGAAAGAACCGCAGAAATCACAGAGCCATGAAAGTTTCGTGAAGGCAATGGAGCTGAGTAAGGCGTATGCCAGTTCAGGCTCAGTTACCCACTACAGTGCCGTGGCCAGAACTTTTTATGAACTGTTTGAAATGTTTGAAACAGGTAAGGATCCCAGACAGAAATAGCATGTTCGGAGCATAGAGACAAGGTCGCCGGGGCTGGCATGGGGTCACCTGTTTTGTGGATGACGCCGCTTGAGGTAGTGACCCAGCAAGGCGGGATTTTTCTCGCTTTTGGGGACTATCTTTTTCAGGTACTGGATATTCTTTTCGATATAATCGAGATAGAGATTTTTATCTATGCCCCACCACTCCCTGAAATGGGTCTGCATTGCAAGGCATCTGTTTTTGAACTGAACGGCTAGTCTGTTTTCAATAACTTCATAGTAGAAGGTTGCCGTTCCCCGCATCAGGTCCATCGAGGAGTCGAACTCTTCAATGCCGGCATCTTTTTGTTCCATATACAACAGTGGAAGGCTCTCCAGGTAATACCTGTCCCCCATTTGGGCGAGAATATCAGCAGTGCCGAGCACGTGGCCGGTCAGTTCGATCTCTTCCGATTCAAAAGGCAGGGTTTCCGGCTTTATATCCAGATTTGTACAGTTGATAATTGGTTCACAGTTGTCAACGTAGGCGCCGGGCAAGCCAAGCTCATAAATATATTCCCTGGCGAAGTTTATTGAGCGTTTCTCGTGGCATTTGAGATAAGCGGAGCCGTTTGATTCTGAATCATGAATTGTGAGAAGCATGCCGGTATCGTGGAAATACGCGCATAATATGCCAAGTTTTATCACATCGTCCGGCAAATGATGGCCGTCGCATTTCAGGCCATGAAAGAGCCGCATCGTGGCCAGAACAACACTTCTGGTATGGCGGAGGTCATGATATTTGATGTTACTTTTTCGAAAACCTTGCTTTTTGCCATCAAATATTGCGTCAATATCATTATGCAACCGGATGATAAAACCATCTTCCGTGGCTGGAAGCAGATCATTGGAAATTCGGATCAGTTCCGGGAGCGGATCTGTATCGGTACCACTCTCGAAGACATTTCTCAATTCGATATCAGAGAAATTGCGTGGAGTGGACTCAGGAAGCTCGTCGTGCTGTTTCAGGGCTTCCTCGGTTTTATCAGCCTGCCAATTCGTCATACGGTAATCCTATCTATTCAATTGATCCAAAGCAATTGAAAGATAAATTTATTAATGATTTCGGTGTTAACGGCTGATATTGCCCTATTCGGAGAGAAATTGCAAAAGACTTTTTCCATACTGGATTTTAATCATTTCAATATGCTACTATTGGTGATTGTAAATCCGTAATTGTCAATATTTGGAACCAAATCCAAAAGGTTGCGAAATATACAGCATGGAAAAACCTAAGGATAGTGCCAAAATACTCGTCGTGGATGACGATAGCCCTGTGCGTTTGGCGCTGAAGGCTATGGTCACTTCGCTTGGTTACGATTGCCTGGTTGCCGAGGGGGGCGAGCAGGCGCTGGCGATTATGGCGGAAAACGATATCGACATGGTGTTGTCAGATATTGTCATGCCCGGCATGGATGGTATGGAGCTCCTTGGAAAAATCAAGAAAACACATAAAGATACCGATGTTATAATTGCTACGGGCTTTAGCGGCAGGGTCAATTATGCCGATGTAATCAGCGCGGGCGCCATGGATTTTATCAAGAAGCCGATAGAGCTTGCAGAGTTGGAAGCAAAGCTTGCCAGAGGCTTCAGGGAGAGGGCTCTGGTACGGCGTCTGGAGCAATTGTCGCTCAGCGATGGTTTGACCGGGCTTTTGAACAGGCGTGCCTTCGACCAACGATTCACCAGAGAGGTTGAGCGTGCGAATCGTCAGGGCTATCAGCTTTTCCTGGCAATCATTGACGTGGACAGATTCAAGGAATTCAACGATACCTACGGTCACCAGGAGGGTGATCAGGTGTTGGTGGCTCTGGCCAGGGTAGTCGTCGATTGTACCCGGACTAATGTGGATATGTGCTTCCGTCTCGGTGGAGATGAATTTGCAATCCTGCTGCCGCAGACGAATTCAAGGCAGGCTCAGGGGATAATGAAAAGGGTGCTGAATGGCTTTAATGCGTATCAATTTGGTACAACTACTCTTTCCATAGGCCTGGCAACATGCAGGAGAAATATTGATGTGCCGGTAGCTGAAGATGAAGAGATGATGAAGGCCAGAGCAGATCAGGCAATGTATGACGCGAAAAACAGCGGCAGAAATCGTATCGTCTGTCGCGGCTGAGTCGGACTTTCTATAAGCCGCTACTCCCTGGAATCATTGTGCAATCTACTGGTAGGGAAGAGTGTTGTAGCTTTACCTTGTTACTCCTGTCACCGTTCTCCTCACGCCGAACTCCTTGCAGCGAAGCTTCAGCAGTAATCAGATAAAAAAAGCCGTAACTCCTATAGAGAGTTACGGCTTTTTCTTTTCAGATTATCCTGTAGTTGCCTTCGAGCTGAGCAGAATCCTAGTCCAGGGCTTCTTTCTTGAACATTTTATCAGGCTCGACCGGATAAACTCCGTTGAAACAGGCAAGGCAGAAGGCATTTTTATCCATGCCGGTCGCTTCCACGAGGCCTTCGAGGCTCAGGTAGTGCAGGGAATCGAGGCCGAGGTATTTGGCGATTTCGTCAATGGTCTTCTGATTGGCAATCAACTGCGATTCGGAAGGGAAATCGATACCATAATAGCAGGCGTTGCGAGTCGGAGGACAGCTGACCACCATATGCACCTCTTTGGCGCCTGCCTCACGCAGGGCACGGACACGGCTCTTGCCGGTCGTTCCGCGAATGATGGAATCCTCAACGATAATTACTCTTTTATCTTTCAGGAAACCCCGAACCGGATTGAGCTTCACGCGGACATTAAAGTCGCGCATGGACTGTGTTGGTTCAATAAAGGTGCGTCCGACATAATGGTTTCGGATAACGCCCATCTCCAGCGGAATGCCGGATGCCTGGGAGTAACCGAGAGCGGCGTAGTTGCCAGAGTCGGGAAACGGCATTACAAAGTCGGCATCGATCTTGGCTTCTTTGGCCAGGATTTCTCCCATCCTTTTGCGGGCCATGTACACACTGGTGCCGAAAATATCAGAGTCGGGGCGGGCAAAGTAGACCTGTTCGAAGATACAGAAGTTCGTCTCCTGTCTTGGCCAGGGGTAGAGTGAGCGCATGCCCTCCTTGTCGAGAATCAGCATCTCACCCGGAGCGATATCGCGAACGTACTCGGCGTCAACGAGGTCGAGAGCGCAGGTTTCAGAGGCGACAATATAACCACCATTGGTCAATTTACCGAGACACAAGGGGCGGAAACCGTCCGGGTCGCGCACTGCCACCAGGGTATCGGGGGTCATAACCAGCATGGAGTAGGCACCCTTCATGGCCCTGAAGGTTTCTTTTAACGCATCTTCGAGCCCCTTCTTGGCGGCGCGTACCATCAGGTGAAGAACAACCTCGCTGTCCATTGTGGTCTGGAAAATTGAACCGCGATCTTCCAAAACACGACGTAATTGCATGGAGTTGGTCAGGTTGCCATTGTGGGCGACAGCAAGTGTCGTCCCCTGGTGGCTGACCATCAGTGGTTGAGTATTTACAATGTTGGAGGCACCGGTGGTGGAGTAGCGCACATGGCCGATGGAGATGTTGCCCTTGAGCCGCTGAAGGACATCTTCAGAGAATACCTCGGGAACCAGCCCCATATCCTTGTGCATGCAGACCTTCTTGCCGTCGGAGGTGACGATACCGGCACTCTCCTGACCCCGGTGCTGCAGGGCGTAAAGGCCGAAGTAGGCGAGTTTTGAGGAATCATCGTGCCCGTAAATACCGCAAACTCCGCATTCATGGGTTGGTTTCAGTGAGTTGTGGTGAATGGTGTTGTCTGACATAAACCCGTCCGTTGAAGTACATTCTGCAAGAGGAATACGTGTCGTTTCCATAAGCTGGAATTCCGATCGGCTCTACGCAGAGGCTTGAAATTAAAGGAAAACTAAATAAACTAGGCTATTGGGCTTAGCTTGGTGCAAAGCCCATCTTGTACCATGTGATACTATAATTCAACAAGAAAGAACGTCTTGGAGATACTTTATAAACGAGAATACCATGCTTTAGCGTTCGTTATAGAGTGCATAACCGTCGTTAGATGTTCTTATCTATACTGATAATGCCGATTTCCTCATCAGGCTGCTGATTCACACAATGAACAGCTTAATTGCCGGAGGCAATTCCATAAACAAGTTCTGTAACCCGCACCAGATGGTTCAGATCCAGTTGCTCGTCGGTGGTGTGTACTTTTTCCATACCGGTGGCGACAATGGCAGTGGGGATGCCGAAGCCATTGAGTATATTGGCATCGCTTCCTCCACCGGCAATCACGAACTGCAACTCTCTTCCCATTTGTTCACCGACCTTTTGGATGCGTTGAATAACGGGTGATTCGATTTCGAGCAGCATCGCCGGATAATCTGTGGTGGTCTGGATGGAAAGTGCAGGCTTGAGAGTGTTTTCAGGGGATGGATTCTGCCAATCCTCTATCACCTGCTGAAAGGTGTCCGCGATCAGCCTGGTTTGTTGCTCAAGCTTCTCGATTTTATGGCTACGGACCTCTCCTTCGATGATCACTGTTTCCGGAACGATATTGGTTGCCGAGCCACCGCTGATAACGCCGAAATTGGCAGTAGTTTCGTTATCAATTCGTCCTAACTGGATACTGTTGATTGCTTTAGCCGCAACCTGGATGGCGCTGATGCCTGCTTCCGGGTTGAGCCCGGCATGGGCGGCAGCACCGGTCACTTCAATGCGAAACTTGTTGGCGGCCGGAGCGCCTATCACCACACTGTCGATGCCGCTGGAGTCCAGGGCGTAGCCATATTTTGCAGTGATGTTGGAATGCTCGAGGTGCTTGGCCCCGAGCAGGCCGACCTCCTCGCAGGTTGTCAGCACCACTTCGATGAGTCCATGCTCAATTTTCTGTTCTTTGAGAATAGTGAGTGTCTCGATAATAGCGGCAATGCCGGATTTGTCATCCCCGCCAAGTATGGTCTCGCCCTTGCTGGTGAAGATGTCGCCGGTGCGTACAACTTCGACACCTGTGCCGGGTTGTACGGTATCCATGTGAGCAGAGAAGAAAACGCCTTCAGTATCGTCTTTGGTCGCATTGAAGCGGATGATCAGGTTGCCGCACTCACTGCCGGTTCCTGTGGCTGAATTATCTTCGATGATTTGATCTGCACCGAGGGAAGCGAACACCTCTTTCAGATGATCCGCAACCGACTTTTCACTTCGCGACGGGCTGTCAATCTCGCACAGTGTGGTGAAGGTTTTGGCTATACGTTCTCTATCGATATATTGAGTCATGCTGTCTCCTGCTGACTAGTTGGCTGAAGTGAGTAAAACAACGGCGTGGCAGCTAATGCCTTCGCCCCGGCCGGTATATCCCATCTTCTCTGTGGTGGTGGCTTTGAGGTTGATGGCATCTTCGGGTGCCTGGCAGCTTTTCGCCAGCACCTCTTTCATCCTGGGGATATGGGGGGCAAGTTTTGGTTTCTGGCACACCACAGTGATATCGGCGTTACCGATCCTGTAGCCTTTTTTCCTGGCAAGCTCAATGGTTCGATCAAGTAGCTTGATTGAATATATATCCTTGAAAGCACCGTCACTGTCGGGGAAATGGCTGCCGATATCGCCGGCACCCAACGCGCCGAGAATCGCATCACACAGGGCGTGGGTAAGCACGTCGGCATCGGAGTGGCCGGCAAGGCCCAGCTCGTAGTCGATCTCAATGCCGCCCAGCACAAGTTTTCTCCCCTCGACAAGCCGGTGGGCATCAAAGCCGTGGCCTATCCTGCAGGCGGCCGCCCCCTCGGGTGCGTCGGGCGACGGGTTGTCGTTTTGTAGTGATCTCTGCATAATGATCTCAGCCAGTGCCAGATCTTCGGGTCTGGTGATTTTGAGATTAGTCTCCTCGCCCATGACCAGAGTCACAGGGATCCCGGCGTGCTCAAGCAGCATCGACTCGTCGGTGACATCTTGACCGGCAGCGGCCTGATACCCTTTTCTCAACAGGGCGAGGGTGGCGGCCTGGGGGGTCTGGGCCTGCCAGAGACCTTCACGGTCTACGGTATCTGTAACCAGGTTGCCGTCTCCACCCCGCTTCAGGGTATCCTTAACGGGAACTGCGGCAATTGCTGCGCCATGCTGCTCCACCGCCTGACAACAACGGTCGATCAGCTCAGAGGAGAGCAGGGGTCTTGCCCCATCGTGGACCAGCACGATTTCAATGTCATCGTCCAGCGCCTCAAGTCCGTTGAAAACCGAGTCCTGTCTTCTACGGCCACCGGCGGTGACAATAAGCGACGGGCAGTTAAGGCCGTGTTCGGCCAAAAGGTGCTCGGTCTTTTCCAGCCACTCGGCAGGGACCGCAACGACGGTCTGATCAATGGCCGGATGGCGGACAAAAGCCCGGACGGTATGGACCAGAATCGGAGCATCTCCGAGGGAGTGATACTGTTTGGGATGATTGGATTTCATCCGGGTGCCGGAACCGGCCGCAGGGATGATGGCGGCAACTTTCGATGTCATTACGTCAATAGTTGAAAATAGAAGAAGGCTGCCCCGATCTGTCAACAAAAGTGTCAGCAGCAGAACAGCCTCAAAAAAAATTGGAGTGGGCTATAAGCCGAATTCTGTCTCCCCTTGCGGGGCCATGATCATTTAACTGGGATGCTGATCGCTCAGCACCTCTTGCAACCTACCCGGAGATTTCGAGCGGGCAACTCTCAAGCATCTCTCTATTTGGTCTTGCTCTGGATGGGGTTTACCGTGCCTCTCTTGTCGCCAAGAGAGCGGTGAGCTCTTACCTCGCCGTTTCACCCTTACCTGAAAAATCAGGCGGTTTAATTTCTGTGGCACTTTCCCCCGGTCACCCGGAGTTCGTGTTACGAACCATCCTGCCCTGTAGAGTTCGGACTTTCCTCTCCGGCACCAGGGCCGGAGCGATCATGCGCCCACTCCAAAACTTACAATAATGAGAAAGCTGAAAAGATGAAAGTGTAAAGATCAGCCTTCGCACATACCCTGCATGCCTGGGCAGGCAGCAGGTCAACTTCTATGTTGTTCTGCTCTAAAGCAAAACCCGTATCGCGATCATGCGCACCTTACGATACGGGATATGCAGCTTCAGTCCGCAGAACAGGCGCAGCCGGTGCTTATTCGGCGGTGACAGGCTCCTGGTGATAGACGATACGCTGGCACGACGGGCAGTCGAGCATGGTGTCGCCTTTCAGCAGCATGTTGTATTTCTGGGGCGGGATTGACATAAAGCAACCCTGGCAGACGCCCTGGAGTACATTGGCAACCGCCAGACCGTTACGGTGTGAACGGAGGGTGTCGTACTTTTTCAGAAGGCGGGCCTCGATAACCTGGGCCTGATTGGCGCGCTGGTTATCTTTGGATTTCTTGCCCTTGTTGATGGCCTCGATGGCGTCACGAACTTTGGCTTTTTCTTCTTCGACCAGCTTCTTCTCGCCTTTGAGCAGGTTTTTCTCCTCATCGATCTGAGTGGACAACGCTTCAGACTGTTCCATGAGAGCGACGATTTTGTCTTCGTTCTCCTTGACGCTTTTCTTGCCGTCTTCGATCTCTTTTAAGAGAGCGGTCTGCTCACGTCCGGTCTGGACCTGCATCATCTTGGACTGACGATCCTTGACGTGATCGAGCTTGTCACTTGCTTCAGTCTCAAGGACACGCTTTTCTTTTTCAATTTCAGCAATTTGCTCGGTGAGGTCGGCGATATTCTGCTCGCGCTGGGCAAGGGCGGTAATACGCTCATCAAGGGCATTCTGTTCAGACTTGATCTGGTTGTCGATTTGGTCAATTTCCAGGTCAATGCCCTGGAGGAGGATGAGCTGAGCTATGTGATCGTTCAAGGTACTTCTCCTGTCTGGGGTTATGCTTTGGTAAAGCTGTCTTGTTGCAGGCAGACAAAAGGGTGCTTCTCTTGTCTTGACTGCATTATTTTTATTTTCCAGCCATTGGCTGAGGCAAGCCGTTCGAGCTTGGTTGCCAGCAGTTGTACCGCAGGCTGTTCTGTTCCGTAATGGGTGCCTTCAATAAGGCAGAAGTCACGTTCTTCCGCCCAGCGGGCGATATTGTGTTTGATCTCACCGGTGAGGTAGATATCCGCACCTGCTGCATATGCCGCTGGGGCAAAATCTGAGCCACTGCCACCGCAAACCGCTACCCTGCTGACAAATTCAGGCATGGGGCCTGCAACCTGCAGCGTAGGTAAGTCAAGAACGTCGATGGCTTTGGCGATAAAGTCGGTGATGGGCAGTGGTTGCTGAAAACTGCCTATGCGTCCTGTTCCAACACCTGGTTCGGCAGAGCCGGCTGCGGGAAGCAGTGGTGTAAGTTCTGTAAGGCCAAGAGAGGAAGCGAGAATGTCGCTGACGCCTTCTTTGGCGCTATCGAGATTGGTGTGGCAGGCGATGATCGAGATTTTTTGAGAGAGGGCTTTTTCGAGAATCTTTCCCTCGGGGGAGGCGGTGTTGATGTTGGGCAGGGGGCGGAAGATAACTGGATGATGGGTGAGGACTGTGTCGGCGCCCAGGGATGTTGCCTCGTCCATCAAGGCGTTTGTTGCATCCAGGCCAATTAATACTGAGCGTATCTCCTGGTCTGGATTGCCGACAAGCAGGCCGACGTTATCCCAATCTTCCGCAAGATCGAAGGGAGCCTCCCGATCTAGCGCGGCGAGAATGTCAGAAATTGTTACTTTCATAAGAAATATTCTGTAATTTCAATGCCACAATAAAAAAAGGTACAATCCTCTGGATTGTACCTTCAACTTCGTACCGTCTTGGACGGGACTGTAGACCCGAAACGACGCTGGTAGAAAAGGGTTGGTTTAATACCTCCCCTGTATATATATGTCGTTTTTGTTGTACTCAAGGAACCCCAGGCCTATGGTAAATCACTTTGTTATGGTGGGCGCAGTAGGACTCGAACCTACGACCGACCGGTTATGAGCCGGTGGCTCTAGCCAACTGAGCTATGCGCCCTTCGATAATGCAACACAGTATATAAAGTGTAACGGCTAAAAAAGTCAATGCAAAAATGAGGGCGCATTTAAAAAACAGCTTTACACCCGAACAAAATAGTACCGAAATTTGCTTTGACCAGTCTCCCTGGCAAAAAAACGCAGGAGAGCTACAATGTCATGGAAACAGTATGCGATGTGAATTAACTTTAACACTCCTGTATTTTTGTAAAAATATGACATTGGTGGGCCTGGTTAGAACATATTGCAACCCGGTTTAAAGTATGACTCAAATGTTTACAGTGCTCCCGTTGTGCTCAATGAGGCTTGATTTTGATCTATAATAACCTGCTGCTCTTTCTGGTTGCCATATTCCTCTTCGCCATGGATACCGTGCCTGAGGCCCCGATGCTCTCGCCCTGGTATGGGATCGGTATCTTTGTTCTTTCACTCTATGGCTATGAGAGAATCTGCATTTATATCTATTCCCGCCCATGGGCCCGGCGCTCTGCGGGCTACTTCGCCGCAGAAAAGCGTTTGTCCCTGATGGCATTGATCATCTTCGGGGCAGGGGCGCTCTATCTCAGCGATGCCAAATATTACCTGTCGGCATTTTCGCTGGGTGACAGGGTCCCGGCGCTGGTGAATATTGCCGGGCTTTTCCTGTTTATGCTGTATCTTGCCGTTATGTGGCGGGTTGCCAGGCCGCGCTATGAAAAAATATTTGGTCGTGAGTACACCCCGGCCGAATTTGTCGCCTTGAATATAAGAGCCAACCTGCCAATCGTACTGCCCTGGATCATTCTTTCAGTCTGTTATGACCTGCTGGTACTGCTGCCCTATCATGGCATGCAGAAGTTGCTCGCGTCAAGCTGGGGGGACCTGGCCTTCTTCGTCCTGTTCCTGCTCTTTGTGGTGTTGTTTTTCCCGCCGCTGGTGCGAAGATTATGGGGCTGTAAGCCGTTGCCCGATTCAGAGCTGAAAAGTGAGCTGACCCGTTTTTGCCAGAGCCAGAATTTTCGGGCCAGGCTCTACGAGTGGCCGCTCTATGAAGGCAAGGTGCTTACAGCCGGGGTAATGGGTATCGTGCCGGGCCTTCGCTATGTGCTGCTTACGCCCGCGATAATGCAATCAATGAGCAGGGAGGAACTCGAGTCGGTGATGGCCCACGAGATCGGCCATGTTAAACGCCATCATCTGCTGCTGTACATTTTTCTGATCGCAGGTTTCAGCCTGTTGGCCACTCTCTTGATAGAGCCGTTCGCTTCATTTCTGATATCGCATCCCCTGTTTGTAGATGCAGTGATCACCACCGGCATGGATGTGGAAACGCTGGTCTCTGTAATCAGCGCGGTGCCGCTGCTTATTTTTCTTGTCATCTACTTTCGGTTCATCTTCGGGTACTTCATCCGCAATTTTGAACGACAGGCAGACTTGCATGTCATTGGTGCAGTAGGGCATGGCCGGGCTCTTGTTTCTGCTTTTGAGAGAATCTCCTGGCTCAGCGGCGGTATTCGGGAAGAAAAGAACTGGCATCACTTCGGTATCGGTGAACGGATCGATTGTCTGCAGGATGCGGAACGTGACCCGTCCACAATTTCCCGTCACGACAGAAAAGTACGCAACAGCCTGCTGGTTTATGGCCTGGTACTGGTCATAGCCGCAGTTGCTGCATGGCAAATTCCCGACAGACAATCATCCGTCACCGGCCAGGAGAGGGTGATACTGCACATGGCGCAGAAGGAGCCGGACAAGGCCCTGTGGCAGTTGCTGGTTGGTAACCTGATGATGAGCAGAAAGATGGAGGCCCAGGCTCTGGCGGCGTATGAAAAGGCCTTCAGCCTCGAGCCGATCAATCCGGAGGTGATGAACAACCTGGCCTGGCTGTTGCTGACCGCAGAGGACAAGAGCCTGCGCGAGCCCTTTGAGGCACTCACCCTGGCTAAAGCTGCTGCGACTCTCGCCCCGAGAGGTCATATTCTCGATACCCTCGCCCATGCGTACTGGGCAAACGGCATGAAGGAAGAAGCAGTTCAGGCCGCCAACCAGGCCGCGCTTGCCGACCCGGAACGCAGACGCTTCTATCAGGGCCGCGCTCTGCAGTTTGAGCAGGAAGTTTATGAATGATCGAAGTGAGGAAATTGAAGTGAGGAGTGAGGTGTATGGGGATAGGAGGAAAACTTTATTGGCCACCTCACTCCTCACCCTTTCTCCTCACAGTGAAGTTGTGAAACACTGAACCAGCAATAACCATAAATTAAGATAGATAGAACGAGGTATAAATGCCGTTATTCGGAGCACATGAGTCAGTAGCAGGTGGTTTGCATCTGGCCTTTAAACGTATAGAGAGTGTCGGCGGTGATTCACTGCAGATTTTTACCCGCAACCAGCGCCAGTGGAAGCCGAAACCGCTGAGCGAGAAAGAAGTGAAAGACTTTTTGACGACTCGTGAGAAATATTCAGGAATGCCGGTGGCATCACATGCTTCGTATCTGATCAACCTGGCGACGGCCAAAGAGGAGCTGCTGGAAAAATCGGTGGATGCGCTGGCGATGGAATTTACGCGCTGCCATCAACTGGCTGTTCCTTACGTGGTTATTCATCCGGGTTCCCACGGTGGAGACGGTGTGGAAGCAGGGCTTGAGCGTTTTGTTGCCGGCATGGATAACGCCTTGGAGTCGGGATATGATGATGTGATGCTCCTGATCGAAACCACGGCCGGGCAAGGTACAGGGCTGGGAAGCCGTTTTGAGGAGATTGGCTATATTCGGGCCAATTCGAAATTTCCTGAGCGTATCGGGGTGTGTGTCGATACCTGCCATATTTTCGCGGCAGGCTACGATCTGCGCACCGCGGAGGCGTATGAGACGACCATGCAGGCGCTTGATGAGCATGTCGGCGTGGAGTATGTGAAGTTCATTCACCTGAATGACTCGAAAAAAGATCTCGGTTGCCGTGTCGACAGGCATGAGCATATCGGTGATGGCATGATTGGCCTGGAGGGTTTCCGCCTGCTGGTGAACGACCCTCGCTTTGCAGAAATGCCCATGACGCTTGAGACACCAAAAGGCGAAGACCTTGCGGAAGACCGGGAGAATATCGCCAAGCTGAAGAATCTTCTCAACTAGCCCGGATATTTCACGATTCTGGCGGATTCATGTGCAAGGCATCAAGGGTGAAGCTGTAGCAGTTTACCGCAAGCCCTTGATAACACTGCACATGAGTCTGTCAGAAACGCCCAAAGGGTGAAACGTCAGACTCTGATCACGGGTACAAGCTGTACCCTGAAAATAGAGGTATTGTTAGACCCAAGTGACCGATACAATTTGGTAAAATATCATTCACTCAAACATTTCATGAAATATTCGGGCTAGAGCCCTGTCTTAAGGCGGTTGTCCCGTGGTAATTCCCTGAAGACACTTGCATTCGTGCCGGGAGTAGTGAACTATACATTTTCTTTACATGGCAGGTGTGTGAACGAAGATAAAACGGGAATTCTTTTTAAAAAATCGAGGCGTGCGGGAATTTTCACCGCAGACATATGGAGATATGTGTCGAAGATGAAAGCCGAAGCGCACCGAAAAGTTAAAAGAAAAGAGCCGTTTTAGAGGTGGTGGGGAGAAGAGAGCAACAAGAGATATTAGGTGGAAGATGAAATTTTTGAACAGTGATGCGCTTCTCGACATGCTGGTTCGGCATGGTGTGATGAACGTCAAGCAGCGTCAGTTTATTACCCTTGAGAAGGGCAAGCAGCGTCAGAAGCTGATAAAGCAGGCCCAGAAGGCCAGGGTTGCCGAGAAAGCCAACCCCGACCTGGTTGACATAATTGTCTCATTCCAGATGCAGGTTCCCGGAACCAAAGGGGAGATTCTGGACGAAGAGACCATTATGCGGGTGGTGAGCAAAGAGCATGACCTGCCGTTTAAAAAGCTCGATCCGCTTGATCTCGATATGGATATTGTCACCAAGACAATCCCCAGGAATTTTGCCATTAAACAGCTTATCCTGCCGGTGGGCATGCAGGATGGAGTGCTCGAGGTGGCAATCTACCACCCGGACCATCAAGCAGTATTGACGGATATCGAGCAGGCCAACCAGGTGAAAGTCCGGCCCTGTATCTCCACCAAAAGTGATATCAGGCGAATTGTCAGTGAGTTTTTCGGGTTTCAGAAGTCGATCAGCGCGGCTGAAGATCATATCGGTGTTATCAGTCAGGGCAGTGCCTCCGTCGATATCGGCAATCTTGAGCGCTATGTGAAGATCTCTTCGGCCAAAGAGATTACTTCATCAGACCAGCATATAAAGACCGCGGTCAACCATATCTTCAACTATGCCCTGGAGCAGCGGGCCAGTGATATCCACATAGAGCCCAAGCGCGAAGTGACCATGATTCGCTTTCGCATAGATGGCGCGCTGCACACAATTTATAAGCTGCCCAAAGCGGTACACTCCGCCATTACCTCCCGCGTCAAGTTCCTGGCCCGGCTCGATATCGCCGAGAAGAGAAGGCCGCAGGACGGTCGCATCAAGATCGGTGTAAAAGGCGAAAAAGATGTGGAAATTCGAGTGTCAACCGTGCCGGTCTCCTTTGGCGAGAAGACCGTTATGCGTATCCTGGATCCGGATGTGATCTTTCAGGATGTGAACCAGCTCGGTTTTTCCAGGCGCGATCTGTCGGTATATAACTCCTTTATCAATTCACCCCACGGCATCGTGCTGGTTACCGGTCCCACGGGTAGCGGTAAATCGACCACCCTCTACTCGACCCTGAAGAAGATCGCCACGCCCGAGAAGAATATCGTCACCGTCGAAGATCCGGTGGAGATGGTCTACGAAGAGTTTAACCAGATCTCGGTGCAGCCGCTGATCGACGTAACCTTTTCAACCATTCTCAGAAATATCCTACGGCAAGACCCGGATATCATCATGATTGGTGAGATCCGCGATAAAGACACGGCGGCTCAGGCGGTACAGGCGGCCATGACCGGCCACCTGGTCTTTTCGACCCTGCACACCAATGACGCGGTCTCCTCGATCATCCGCCTGCAGGATCTCGGGCTGCAACCCTTCATGATCGCCTCGACCCTGCTTGGCTGCATGGCCCAGCGGCTGGTGAAGACCATCTGCCCGGAGTGCAAAACCACCGTCGAGGCAGACAGCCAGGAGCTGGCGAGAATAGGCTTCCCCAGCGCGGGCAGTGGTACTGTGACCTTGAGTAAAGGCGAAGGCTGCAGGCATTGCCGCGGCACCGGCTATCGGGGGCGCTGCGGTATCTTTGAGATTTTCCCCACGTCTTCTGCGATCAAGCGCATGACTGTGGAGGGCGAGTCCGGCGAGGTTATGCGACAGGTTGCAATCCGTGAAGGAATGACTACACTACGCGAGGACGCCTGGGCCAAGGTGAAGGCGGGTATCACCACCATTGAAGAGGCAATCCGGGTCACCGGCGAATAAAACCGGCTGATAGTGGCGCAGGGTTGCATTGATTTCGTGCAATCGCCGGGATTATAGTGTAAGTTGTGCTGCTGCGCTTCAGGCCGATTGGCTTAAAGCCGAGTTAATGACCAATAGTAGCAGGAGATGTGAGCCGATATGGGCATCAAGATAGTCTGTCAGAACAAAAAAGCGTTTCACGATTACCATATCGACGCGAAATTCGAAGCCGGCATGGTGCTGAGCGGGCCCGAGGTGAAATCCCTGCGTGCCGGCAAGGCCAATTTGCGTGACGGCTATGTGCAGATCGACAGTCGCGGTGAACTGCAGATGTTCAACGTGCACATCTCGCAATACAGCTATGCCACGCATAACCCGAATGAGCCTATGCGGGCCAGAAAGTTGTTGATGCACAAGCGCGAGATCAAAAAATTGATCGGAAAGCTGCAGGAAAAAGGCCTTGCCCTGATCCCATTAAAGATTTACTTTAATGAGAAAGGTAAGGCCAAGGTAGAACTCGGGCTTGCCCGGGGTAAGAAGCAATACGACAAGCGGGACACCATCAAACAACGTGATAGTGACCGCGAACTCCAGCGCGCCATGCGCAGGAACAGTTACTCATAGAATATATGGGGGCGAAACGGATTCGACGGGGATGTGTAAGCTCGTCGTGGCATGCCGAGCTTTCTGTTTGCTCGTTAAACCGACAGTAAAAAATTTATAATCGCCGACGATTATAACTACGCAGTAGCAGCTTAATAACCTGTAGTACTGCCGTCCATCCAGTCTTCGCCCGTAAGGCTGGAATTGGGCGCCGACCTAACGGGCTGGCCTTCGCTGATGGTGTCTGTACTTCAGCTGGCGAGAACTTCATAGACTAGTATCAGGCCGCTACGTTTCCGCGGCAAGCCTGATGCGAAACTTAAGCCGGAGACTAAGCATGTAGATACGAGAGGGGAGCATTTGCGGACGCGGGTTCGACTCCCGCCGCCTCCACCAGTAAAACAGAGCAATATCAAGCACTTAGGCTTAATCCAAGGCTTGAGAATGTTGTTCAGATGTTGTTCAGCTTAAAAAGCCGGTTGCCATTTTTGGTGACCGGCTTTTTTTGTTTGTTGTTTTTCGTGTGATGTTGGGCCTATATCGAATGGTTTCTGCCAAGAAAAGTTGACGAGCCTACCCTCAACAGATTATAAATACAGCTCTTTTGCTCTGCTGTGTGGAATATGATTCGTTGAGTTGCTGGCTCACAGCTTCAATTAATGGTAGGTGGTTTGAGAAAGAGTTGGGTTTCATCGCCTGAAGAACTTCTTAAAGCTGGTGAAGAGGTTGATGCCAGGCAGATGACTGAAAAACTTTTGGCAAGGACACGTGGAATTGTTTGCACCTTGAAAGCGTGTGCTATGTCTGAAACTGAGCTGGATTCTGAGCACTTATTGGGTGTTTTAGAACAGATCGATGGCAACCTGGATTTGTTGAGCCAGGTTGTGGAAAGCGTTGATTTCGCTCAAGAAATAGAAGATTAGCTTATCCGTTACTTTTGATAGGGATTACTTCACCTTTAAAGACTCTCCCCTGCATCTCTGCAACTTTCCTTGTAGCTTCTATTTTTTCATTATGATCTGGTAGGTAATACCGTTCAAACGCTTTTGATGTGTGCCCCGAGACATTATGCTTGATTTCCTCTGGGCTCATGAACTTGCCAAGAGCGGTACAAGTCGAGTGTTTTGTCCCGGCATATACTGCAACCTCTTCAATTCCAAGGTTTTCACAAGCTCGTTTCCACCATACATTGAAGTACTTTGGTCCAAACTTGGTGCCAGCTTTCACTCCTTTTCTTGGTTTCAGGTGTCGAAAAAAATACATATGTGGCATTGCCGGTGTTTGGTTGCGCAGCTCCCGGATCTGGGCAGCTACCTCCGGCAGCAGGTGGATAAATTTGGGTTCACGTTCCTTGGGTTGAGGAAAAACTATCCAGTTTTCGTTTAGGTTTATATGTCCTTCTTGAACATTGGCCATTTCCCCTGGTCTGATTCTCGGATAAAGGGCCAGCAGTGAAATTCCTAGCCATATCCGTGGGTTTATGTGGCAAGAAATTCTCTTTACCTCATCTATTATTTCCTGTTGTTGTTCAATAGAAACGAGCTTTTTCATCTTCATATTGAAATTCACAACCGGAAACTGTGGCATCGGAACTTTTGATTTTCTTTTTTCCCGCCTTACTAGCCAGGACCAGAAATCATGTAAGACCGTTTTCCAGTTAGAGCGGGTTTTATTGGCAATCCCTTTGGTACCAATTAGAAAATCTTCAATTTCTGGCTCTGTTATCTCTTTGATTTGGGTGCGGTCCCAGGTCCGTCCAGTATCCTCTATCAAGGATTGGCCTGCTTTCTCCAACACCATTTCAATATGTCTTAGGTGTTTGGTGGTGATATCACTTTCTTTTTTGTATTCCAGGTATTTTAAACGGAGAGAGAGAAAGGAAAGCGGTTGATTCTTTGCCCATTCTCTAGGGTCGAACCTGTCATTGTCCCATTGAACACGCAAATAGGTTAGGTGCCTTTCGGCCTCGAGGACAGTCTTGAATCTTTTGGTGTGTTTACGGCCAAAGCGCACAACGCAGGCGCCTTGCCACTTAGGTTCAGGATGAATTGAACAGCAGAGGTGCCCCCGGCTCTCTATATAGTCGAGTTTTCCCCCACAATGAAAACAGCGCTGTGCAGTGTAAATTCTCCCACGCATACAAATACCTCCCCCCGGTGACGGTATGAGGTTGTTATAATGCGCAGGAGATGTGGAAGTCAACGACATTACAGGAAGCAAGTTAGTGTTGAGGTTATCGGATCAGGTGAATGGTACTGGCGTGTAATCAACCACGACGGTCTAACAGCATATCTATTTCGGCTTTCGCAAGATCATCGATAGTTTCACCGATACACTTGTCCACCATTCCTGATATCTGCTCCCAACTCTCTACGCTTAGGCTTTCAATTTCATCTGTCCAATCCTCAAATATCATTGAAGGATCGCAATTATCTCCAAAATACACATGGAGTTCTTGTCGAGTGCATGGGCCATCTTCTGTGGCAGAAAATCCATTTATAGCAACACGTATATCATCCGTGTCATGAATCATTTTTAGTGTGCCTTCATGCTCCATCTGGATTCTCCTTGGGTGATTCTACATTCAAGTGATTCAGTTTAGTTACGCTTGTGCCCGGTTGCCCACCCTGTAATGTGACCATCTGGTGGCCAGATTTTGAAAAATCTCACTCCCGTTTTCTATTACGGTGTGTGGTTCTGCCCATAGCTCATACCGGCAACGGATCAAACACATTGCGATTTCAAAATGTGCTTGGTCAAGGTTGTTCAGGTCCACAATATCTAGCTGAAATTCATAGCCGTTATAAGCGCTCAAAAGCACCTGGGCTGCAACACGGCTTGCACCGGTTTCCCTGGCTTCTGCTTTGAGTAAGGCTGTGACACATGCGGCATATGTGTACTGGTTAATGCGGTTTATCGGTATCTTTGGCATTGTCTCACCTATCGTTTTGTTTGATGTGGCTTTAAAACAAACAGAGTTGCTGCTGCTTCAATGGAATGGCAAAAACTTCTTTAGGTGCCGGCCCAAACTCCTTATGGGTGATAACCTTGCGGTTAAATCCGTGATACGGAAACACCAGGCGCCTTTCTGAATCATCTTTTGCCGGATAGCCAAGAGTGATAACCACCTGGTCATAGTGTTTGCCCTCGAGGCGTTTAATCCAGTATGGGGACATCTCCCGGTACTCTTCAGTTTTGGTTTTGGCCTCGATCTGCTCGAAATACTCTCTTTTCACGGGCAGCATGAGTGTTCTTAACGCTTTCATCATTTCCCCTGTTTCTTGAAAATCCAGCATTTGAAAGTTTTATCCATTACAGATGAGTGAACAGCTCTGTTTTTCTCAACGAACTTGTGGCGCTTGCTCGAAACCAGGTAACGCTTCAGGATTGTCAAATCTATGAGCTCCTGGCCGTATTCAATGCATTTGGCTCTGAATTGGTTAAGGTTTACGGCTATCTCTTCATCTTTCTTGGAATAATTCAGGACATTGCCATCACGGCTTTTGTCGTTGATGTAATGGAAAGTCTCCCAGAACTTTTCAACCAGTGGGTGGTCTGCCGCAATGCGTTCCTCTCGAGCAAAGGCCCTGGTGATGAGATATTCAAAAAAATCATTCAGGGTGTTTTGGGTGAGGTTTGGGAAAAGCACTTTCAGAGCATGAGCGCAGGCAGCTATCTGGGCATGATTTTTTATGATTCGCTCGTTGCGGATCCCGGCCTGGGCAAAATCGTTTTCCAGTAGTTCAAAAGCTGAAAAGTAGGCGCTGAGAATCTTCTGCTCATTCTTCAGGGCTTCAGCGAGAAAGCCACCAACATCGGCAGCGGTTTGCTTTTCAAACCACCTGGCAAGTTCTTTGGTGCCCTCGCCATGGTGCTTTTTGTCAACGTGACAATGGACAATGCGCTGTAGCAGGGCCTCGGATCCGTCTACCTCTGCATTTTGGCTGATAAGTAGGGTGCCTTTGAAAAGCTGTTCATCAATATCATTGCCCTTGTTGGCAATACCCAGGGTGCCGGTGGATCTGCCGTTATAGAAAGGCTTGCATTCATCGAAATCAAATTGTTGTGGCCGTTTTTCCCCCTCTCCCCGCTCACGGTCAGATTCGATAATGACAATAGGCAGGTTTGACACCTGGTTGAAAGCTCTGCGCCTGCCTGCCGGTGATGATTTGGCAATGTCAAAGCCTTCATACTCATCACGGCCAGCCAGCTTCCAATTGAACTCAAGAACGGTGGATTTACCGGCACCAGGATCCCCGGTGTACTCGAGGAATGGAAAAGTTTTGTGTTTGGCTCTGATCTGTTGAACAAACAAGGTGCCAAGCCAGAAAGCGAGAACAGCCAGGCCCTGAAAGTGAAACGCCTTTATGTACTTTGGCAGCCAATCATTTGAAAATTCGCCATCTGAAGAAATGAGCGCTGAGCCCAGGGAAGTCTTTATTCCTTTCTGGTCAAGCTCGAAATATCCATGCTCATTAAGGCTGATTTTGCGACCATTCTGAAAAGCATTGTCATGGAACACATATGCTTGGGCGTCTTTGTCATAGCCAATGAAAGGGATTGATTGAACCTCGAGCATTTTTCCATCCAGCCATTTTTGAATGAGTTTTGAGAAATCCATTGCTTTACCAGTAAACCTGCCTCCATTGGTGTTGTTCAGTAATGCTTTGTGGAAAGCCTCCCCGCTGCTGAGGTTTGTGCCCTCGAGACCAATTATTTTGGCAGGGGTGCCGTTTTTGTAGTTGATTTGGAAAACATATTTCTGCTCACTTAGGAGCTCATCCTTTTCCATGTAGAGAAAAGTTGGAGCCACATTACAGATGGGCGTTACAGAGCATGCAGCTTGGAATGACGATGGTACTTCATTATGGTCCCGAAAATCGAAATCCTCGAGAAGCTTGGAAGAAATGAGAACAGAGTAGATGGCCTCTTTAAACTCCACAACATGGTGGGTTTGAGCTGGTGCTTTCTTGTACTGCAGGAAACATTTTTCGATTACGCTTGCTGCGGTAAAGAGCTTGCCGCGGTGTAGGCAATCTTCGAAAAATGGATCCTGCAGGGCGCCTTTTTGCCATAGGTCGTCCCAATCTTCTTTGGTGTTGGGCAGCAGGCAGATTTCAACTTTCTGGTCCAGATTATGGAGTTTCTGCCGGTGCCTTGCCATATACTTGCAGCCCGCCTTGTCTCCATCGAGGGCCAGGATCCAGGTGATATTTTTTTCCTTGTTTGCCTCTATGAAGTTTGATGGAAAGTTGGAGCTGGAGAGTGCTGCAGCCACTTTTTTCCCGGCATGAACCAGGGCGATAGCATGAAAAATGCCCTCAGTAATAAAACAGGTATCGCCATCCTCGAGCTGCTGCCCGGGCGGTGTCCAGGCGTCACCTTTAAAAAGAGAATTATCTGCTTTTCGCTTGCCGCCTATGTGGGCCTTTTGGCCATCTGCCTTGGTTTTCCCTATAAGGCGTTCCCAATACCTGGTACGCTCTGGATCCAAGTGAAAGCGAATGGTAGGAACATATTCACCAGTATCTTTCAGCCGGTGGCTTTCCTGGTCATACCATCCACGGATTTTCTTTATCAGAAAGCCTCTATCCTCACGCAAATAGGCATCTGCAGTGGCTCTGGGGTTTGTTTCGGTGGGTGGAAAGCGCTTGAGGTAGTTTTCAAACAGATGTGGCAAGAGCTCTTTTGCGGTCCAGGAGCAACCGCAATTGTTTTCCCGGCTACAAGCTATGCGCCAGGGCTCGGATTTACTTACATACAATTCTTTCTTGCCACAATTTGGGCACTTGCCATTTCTCAGATAACCGCCTTTGTCCTTAAAACCAAAGCGGCTATCTTGCAGTAATCCTCTGACTATCTCAGGGGCTCTGGTGGAGTCATTATAACGTCCCATTGATGCCCTCCTGTTCCAGAATCCGGATGCAGGTTGCAATCTCATCGTGGCTTGAGCACAACGGGTTTTCCTCACCAATCTGTGCAACGAACTTCATGAAAAGCTGTATGGTCTGTTCATTACGAACAAGAACCGTCTTGATATAGCTGATATGCTCTGGCGTATAGCTGATAACGTCTTGCATGGTATTGCTCCTTTGCCCTGGTGAAAATATCCGGCTAGTTTGCCCGGCAGGCTCTGCACTCTTTAATCTTCAGGTACAAACAACCGAAAGCCTCGAGGGCATCGATTGTTTGCTTTTCACAACGTTCCAACTCATGGTTTTCCATTTGGCCATCCACTATGGCCTCTGCCAACTCTGCCACGGCCTCACCTGATTCTTTGGCTATGCTTGCACAGTGAGCCATCCATGATTCAATGGTTGTGTGCCCTTCTGTGTTAGGGATAGCGAGCGAAAGCCTGTTGAATTGATGGTTAACTAGGTCAAGGCTTGTGAGATCTTTGGTTTCCTCGAGGATTACCAACCAATCGAGAAAACCGAGCTTGTTTGTCCTACGGCCTATAGATTTCGGGTCTATATCTGCATAGATAGTTCCGGTGGAAATATTCAGAACTTCTGCAATTTTTTTAGCGTTATACTTTTTCACTGCTGCCTGTACCACTTTCAATGCTTCAATTTGTCTGTCCGTGTACATGAAACATCCCCTTGTTTTAACGTAGAAACAGCAACGTGTTATTAGTATGGTTGAATGGGAAAGTGTGCACCTATGGGGTTCTTTGGGATTGTCTTGGTTAAGAAAAAAAGTTACCCTATCTTTTTTGTGCTATTCCCCGTTTGCGTGGGCCTGGTTTGTTTGGGTTCTCGGGTATATGCCAAAGATCTTCTGGTTTTTTCCCTATAGCTTTGGCAATCGTGCAGCGAACATTATGGCTCGTAGTGGTGCCTTGAATTACTCGAGAAACAACGGATTTTTTAACTTCGCAGATTTCGGCAATGGCGCTTTGGGTGTAACCAGCTTTTTTTAGGGCAAATTGTATGTCTAGCGGCTCGATCAAGTTTGGCATTTGTCACCTCCATGAGTTTAAATTTTAAAAGTTAGGTCAACAGTACAGGTCAACTAATACACCCAATGGAGTTTTTATGTCAACCGAAAACAAACCCATAGAATTAAAATCTTTTCGCGACCAACTCCATAGAGATTTTTTGGAATTGGTGAAAGAACGTGGAAAAGCTACGGAACTTGCCAAGGTTGTTGGCAAAACATCCAGCTTTGTTACCAACGTTAGGCAGGGGAAACCTGTAAACGCTTATCACCTGAAAGCAGTTGGTGAGTTGCTGGGGAATGAAGCGGTATTGAAACTTTTAGATTTGCCTATAGAAGGGAATCGTGCCGAAAGTACCCAGAGAAAGGAAACAGCCTATAGGTACCGGGTGGCCGCACTTGATACATTGCTGCTCGAGCTCGAGAAAAAACACCCCAGAGTTTTTGAACGGGTTGAGGCGTATATTCATGGCGCCATAGAAGCGGCTGAGATAAAGGAAAAAGTGAAGTAGCCCAAAACGGTGCTTTTGGGCTTGAGTACTCTCATTCAACAGAGGTTTTTATGCGTTTCCTGACTGTGTTGTTTTGCGTGGTTTGTACGTTGTTCCTTGTTGCATGCGGTGATGAGTCTGTAAAGCTGGATAATGTTGTTTTGGTCAAGTCACTTGATAATACTCAAACAGTTTCTATTTACCTTGGAACTGACCAGGACTATCTTGAGTTATCTTTGAAAGCAGACCAGATAAAAAGTGGTAATAAAATTAAAACTGAAAATGCTAGTCTTTCAGATGGATTAACAGCAACGGCCACCTGGTCCGGATCGACCTATTTCAGCTCATCAAAGCATCCAACATTTACAAGCTGCACTATTGAGTCGATCGATGCCGGGAACAAAAAGGCGTTGCTCAAAATTGCTGCCAAGCTGGTTGAGCCCAGGTCTGAAAAATTTTGGGAAGCAAAAGAACAATCAATAGAAATCACTGGAAAGCACTTTGACGAGCTAACCAGGTTAGCCACCTTATAATCCCCCTCTCACTAGCCAAAAGATCACACAGAGGCTCACCAGGATCACGGTGGGCCTTTTCTTTTTTCCGCTCTCACCAAAAAAAAAAGAAAGCCGAAAAAAAATCACTCCTCCACACCTCTCCTGAACAAGATTTGGCGCGTTTTTTGGCAAATAAGGCGGTATTGGCAGTGGGGCTGTGGGGCCTGGGCACTGGCTGGATTGCTCGAGAAAAGGCCCATTGCATAGTTGGCAATGGTTTGCAGAGTTTTGCAAAAAAGCGGATCTACGCTTATTTTGAATGAATCCGCTGAAATGGTTATGGATAAGGGCTTTAAAGGTTTTTATTTGTTAAAGTGCAGGCTAGAATTGAGAAAATGAACCTTGGGATATTGAGCCCATCCGAAAATACTGAACCATCCAGCTCAGGCTTAATCAAGGATTATCTCGTAGATAGAATCAATCGTGGTCGGTCCCTAAAATACTTTAATTAAGTACGCTACGGATATTTATTTTTACATGTGTGAGCAACTATAGTTGCTGCACGATCCGTTTTAACTTCTGGAACTTCATCTAAAATGCAATTTGCATATTTGATACGCGATCTCTCAATATACTTATATCTACATGCGTGAGCAATGATAGTGGCTGCCCTATCCGATAAAACACCAGGAGCGTAGTCAAAAATACAATCTGAGTATTTTTGGTTGCCTTTTTCTTTGAACTTATATCTACAGGCATGCGCAATTATTGTTACTGCTCGGTTTGATTCTGCTTCTTTTGTGTATTCAGAGATACACTCATCGTAGTTAGATGGTCCGAAAATGAAAGCATGTCCTGGGTTACTACCAAACAATACAAAGAACCATGCCAGGATACAATAAACCTTTATATTTAATTTAAGCACTTGTAGCATTTTACTCTGACCAGTTTTTTTTAAGATACAGATTATGCTATACTCCTTATTCAGCCGATACCTTTTTGATTGTCCTTTCAATTAAGGCTTTTTCTTCATTGCTATCAAAAAAAAATCGGGGACAGACCGCCATTAAAGTTGATTGATCGGCATGGTAGTCTATTAAACAGTGGTCTGTCCCTTATCATTTCTAGTCAGGTTGACCCGATGGTTAAGCGAATTTTAAATCATTAAAATGGATTGAATTTGTCAAGATATGTTTTGATATTTAAACGAATATCATGCACGGCATCTTCTATTTGGCTAATTCCGCATCCTTGTTCGTAAAGCTCTCTGTTGAGTTTATTATGTAGCCAGCCACTATTTGACTCGAGAGTTTCAATATGCTTACCTTTTGCTAAATCTTGCATATAATTACTTATAACGTCACAATATGATGTATTAAAGACTATAAGTCTGTTCTCCAACAGGTCGAGTGTTTCCTGCCTAATTACTTGAGGCAAGAATGGATCTGATTTATATCGCCCTATCTGAGTCATTAACCTATCTTCTAAGTCCAAGACACGTATACCGCCACCGAACTTCTTTGAAGCAAGAATAGCTATTTTGTTTTTAGTAAATTCCTTGTTAATTTCGTTAACGACTTCATCAATTCTAGTATTATTGAGCCAATACGTTTTACTATTTTTATCAAACTCAGAGTAAAGTTCATTGGATAGCCCAATCAAGGCGTTAATGACATGTTTATGATATTCAGTGTTTATTGAATTAAGCAGTGTTTTCTTTGCTTTCAAATATGTCAGTATAGCCACTACAGCCATAGTTATATAAAAGCCCATTTGTGCAATCTTTAAGCTCTGATCTATTGTCATATTTTTTGATGCCTAACGAGTAATTATGCAGAATTATTAGAAAACAATTGGGAACAGACCATTATTAAAGTTGATTGATCGACATGGTAGTCGTATTAAACAGTGGTCTGTCCCTTATTCATCTTATGTATTCTATTTCTTTTTAGGTGGTTTTGGAGTCGGTTTGGGACGTTGAGGTGCTTCAAGTTTCTCTGGTTTTAGCTCATCTCTTACTTTACTAATACTAGGAACTTTAATTTCCAATTTAGGGTTTTTCATTTATGCTCCTTGTTTTTTTCTGTTAGTTCTTCTCCTTCATCAAGAGTAAATTCAATCAAATCTATATTGTCTCTATTAACAAGAAAACCATGGCAATTTGTTTCTAAATAATCTGGATCATTTTTATCTTCTTTATTGTCATTAACCCAAACGGGGTCAAATAAATAAAGATACCCTTCTTCCGGGTCAGTAGAAAACATAGTTGGATATCCTCTCACCCTAGTCTCATCTTTAAGGGTAACGATCACCCTCCTGTCTTGAGTTGCAAAGGCATCATTCCATGTATTACCACGAGACGTTTTTGTAGTAATATTAAACAATCTTAATAAGCCATGAAATTTGTCACTAAAATATATAAAGCCGATAGATAAAGGCATGAATACGGTCAATATAAGTGTTAGTACAATAACGGAAAGCTTGGTAGAAAATACGAACTGAATTTTTTCTTCAGTTGAGATAGCATATGCCAAAGGTTCCCAGCTAACAAAAACGTTACAAAGCAGGTAGATTAAGAAGGAGTAACTAATAGCACTTAGCAATCGTTCTGAAACAGATACTTCCGAAATTTTATAGATAGAAAAATATATTTGACCAGCCATTGTTCCTGGCAATATTAAGAGTAGTATATTTAATGTTTCTATAGTGAATTTCATTTTATTATATTGGCATACCTAACGGTATTAAACCGTGGTCTGTTCCTTATTGTTTTAGGCGTAACGGTTTGTTGTATTATTTGATAATTTTCACTCAAGATTTTTTGATAATGTTCGCTGACTTGTATAGATACAGTTTTGAGGAATCACGAAATGTTTTTTGAGCTTGATGAACGGAATCATGTATATTTAATGTTTCTGACAAGTACGAGTCATGTAATTTTATTTTTTTGTTTATGATTTCAGTAATTTTCTCTACAAAAATATCTTCTTCTTTGTCGTCTTTTGTGGTCCGTAATTTTTCATATAAATAATCGTATTTCAAGTTGTATTTTTGAATTTCTAGCAAAAAAGATTGAGGCTTATTAAATAACGCTTCTAACGTTACAGTTTTTAAATTATTTTTTTGAGAAATTAAATTATCATCTTCTACGATTAACTCAAACTTTGCCTCATTTATTAACATATCAATAAAACTAATCTCAATTTTCTCGAAACATTTTTGGGCTCTATCATTACTGTATGATTTACAAGCTTCTGAAAGCTGTATGTTTGAATGATACCATTTATAATAGCTCAAATTAAAATCAACTATAGTATTTCTTTCCTCTTTAAGAAGGTTAAGTCTTGTTGTTGAGATGATTTCCAATTCTGCTTTCACATGTTCTAAGTCGTTATTGAATTTATTTTTAACTCCTTCTACTAAACGCGTTATATCCTTGACGTCTTCTTTGGTTGCTAAGTTTTTAGCTTTGTTGTTTAAATAACTACCAAGATACCCACCAATTGCAGCACATAATATAGCAATCAAATATAACCAAAAAGGAAAGGTTGTATTTTCTTTTATAGCTGTCTCTATTACTTTTTGAATCTGTTCAGGTGTCATTTTAAACACAACAAGTAATTATACAGATCTGTATGACATCAAAAAATGGGTGTTATACTGAATGAATGGACCGCTACTTACCAAATTAATAAGTATAAAAAACAAGCAATAGCAGGTACATATGCATCAAGGAACATGACCTCAAAACATGATGTTTGTCAATGCGTATATCTGCCTATTGAAAGAGAACTTGCTATGAAAGGTTGTGATTGTAGGGCTTTGGACTAAATGGGAAAACTTCAGTAAGGATTATTGCTTATCAAAAAGTAAATTTCACGACACATTTAAGTATTTAATTACCATCTAATAATTCGTTAACACCCAAGTACTATTGAAGCTTTTGCAAGTTGGTGCTTGCCGCTCCTGCACTGGTAGAATCTGAAAGGACAGAATAAAAACAATCGGGGACAGACCACTATTAAAGTTGTTTAGATTTATGGGTGGGTGGCCGCGCGGCCTGCGGGATTGCTCCAACAGACCATCAAACCCTCGCTCCTGAAAGCGCTTGATATACTTGTAGCCTGTTGGCCTGGTGATATCGAACTCTCGACAAAGTTCGGAAAAACTGAAGTTGCCGGACTTCCACTCGTTGATAAATTCTAGCTTCTCATCCATCATCGTCGTTTCCTTCCAGGGCATGTTCTCCTCCTTTTATTATGGAGAAAAACCTACCAGAAAGTGTAAACGATGTATTGCTACAACTGTAAACGATGTACTGACATAGTACCCATATTCACCTAACGTTGAGTTCACCGGCGAGCCTCAGCGAGTCCGTGTGAAACGACTGGTTCGACTTGCTCACCCTTTTTAAAACGTTCATCAAACCAGCTAAAAAATATCTCTACTAAATGTTGTTCTTTTATAACTATTCCTGAATATGCTTCTAAGGAAGGGAAGGCCAGGACAACCTCTGATCTGCCGAGCCCTTGTAGTCTGATAAGGTTGTCATCCCTGTAGGCTAACTTTGCATTTCTATAAGGAGTGTAAAGTGATTCTAATTCTTTTGAAGATGAGGCTCTACTGTTCAAAAGAACTTGGAAGTTCACTCCTCTAGAAGCAGCAGAGCTAACTTGGGCACGGACATCAGGCGAGTAATTACTACAACCAACACATTGTCCCCAAATTAAATCATCTGCCTCTGCTTTATTATACATTTCAAGGAGATACTTTACCATTGACTCTCTAGAGAAAAAGACTGAGATTCTGCTTCCAGCAGTCAAAGATGTTTCTGCACGAAGATTATGATCTCTAATGCGATAACGTAAGTTGACAACTGCCAAGATGAGAGTTGTTGTGCCAAAAATCAAAGTAAGTATATTTTCAGTTATCCAAGCTAACATTTTCTATTAATCCTCATGGATTCTGCGACTCCATATCCTTCTGTTGAAGTCATGTTACTGATGATTTGATATCGTTTATAGTTAAACACACTAGAGCAAGGTAAAACTTCATTTCTTTCTCGAATAGTTTTCATTATTTTAAAATTTTTCTTTTCCATATTAGTAGATAAAACATATTCAGATTTTTCTTTTATCAAAGTAAAGGGAGTTTCATCTACAATAGATATTGATGTAAGCAAGTCTTTACAAATCTGTTTGCAAACTATATTTCCCCAAATGGTTTTAATAAAAAAAATAACAATACAATGTTTATCGTTTGACCAGTGTAACCAGTGCCACTCGTCTAAAAAATCTTGTAAAATGAGGTCACCCCACTGCCTGTCAGAATAGTAATCAACATTCCCATTCCATATTTTATCACCAACATTTAATGACACAAAAGCCTTACTAGAAGCATGATCGACTACCCAGTAATTCGCTGTTTTTTTAGTAGGGTGTTCTACTAACGTCTCGTGTTCATTATGTTTCTCACCTTTACTTTGTATGGAAACATCAGCTTGAATTGAACCATTTTTAAAGGTAAATTTTTTCGGAGTATTAAGAGGGGAACTTAACTCAGTAAATTGGCTCAGAGATTTTCGTTCACGAATCTTTCTATCAAAAACCACACCCGTTATTGTTTGATATGGACTCGCAACCAAACCAAAAATATCAGTATTATGTTCAATTATATTAAAAACAATATCAGGAGGTGAAAAAAAATGATGATATCTCCATTGAAATCTATAGTCTTCTTTCATTATTATTTCCCTGTCGAACAAGTAGTTATGTAGATCTGTATAACATCAAAAAATGAGTGTTATACAGAATGATTTGACCGCCACCTACCAAACTTCATATGTGTAAAAAACTAGCAATACTAGATACATACGTGTCAAGCAACATGACCCAAAAACATGAAAGTTGTCAATGTGTATATCTGCCTATTGAAAGAGAACTTGCTATGAAAGGTCGTGATTGTAGGGCATTGGGCTAAATGGGAAAAACTTTAGTAAGGATTATTGCTTATCAAAAAGGTATATTTCACGACACATTTAAGGATTGCTTTACCATCTAATATGATGTGAATACCCCAGTACTATTGGAGTTTTTGCAAGTTGGTGCTAGCGGATCCGGCACTGGTAGAATCTGAGAGAACAGAAGATGAAACAGAGCTTATCTGTCTATCTCCTGGGTGGGTGTGTGTTGCCAAAGCATCCAGAGCGCTTCGTATGGCATCCAGGGCGCGAGTAAGTTCTGGTAATACGCTTGGTCCTCCTGGTGCGCTGATTGAAATTTTTGGTGCTGAAACATGATAGCCACCACCGGCAGTGGTGGTTTTGGATCCTGAAACATTTTCTGTTGAACTCCCGCCCACGGTTTCGGTCCGGTTGCCGGTGGCGTTTTCGATGATTGTCTTGGCACTATCCGTTATAGATCCACCGGTTTTTCTTTCCCAATTGCCTGCCGGGTCCACAACCTGGTGCACACCATCAGCCTGCTGCCACCGGCCCATCTTATCCGGTACTGCTGGCAGGGACCGGCCTATTGCATAAATGTGCTGGATAACAGGATGGTCCGGCCTGCCCTCTATCCACCTTACGGTTACAATTGTGCCCGGCCTCGGCCAGTGAAACATCCCGGCATTGTCTCCGGCTGCAGGGACCGGCAACGGTACCGCCTCATACATTGGGAAACCTTCAGCCGGGTTTCCATCTGGTGTAAGGATTTCAATATCTGCAGCAAATTTAGGTTTGAATCTGTCGCTTGTCTCGCCACCGGCAGGTGGATCCGAAATTTTCACTATTCGGGCAAAGCGGTCCAGGTGATACCCACCGGCCAGCTCCGGAAACATCCTTAACACTATACGTTTAATAGCTTCCCGCATGTCACCACCATTTCATGGCCGTTTTTTAGCTGCAAGCTAGTGATATATTCACCATTGAGTAATACACCAGGGCGCAAGCCCGGTACCGCTTGCATGGTTTTGGTACCATCCACCTGGACATCCTGGAAAAATGTTTCATCGATGTTGAAAGGCTTGTCTGCCCACCGGCTATCATTCCAATTACCAGCAAATATCCGGCCATCTGCCTGCTGCTGCCAGATATAGTTTTTCACTCTGAAAACATCTCCCAGGGAGTCCATGCTATGGATCCCGTTTGCCACTGTCTGGAATACCGGCCTGGGCGTTGTGGCATAGGCTGTATTTTGAATGACAAATGAAAGCCCGGTTTTCCTCGAGTAGATCCCGAGAACATCATTCATGGATACATGCCGTGCAGAAACAGGAAGAACAGCCCAAAGAATGGCAGAAAGTTCACGACAGAAAAGGCGCTGCCTAGCGTAATCAACCATGGTACTTTTCTCTATATAGCCTGTGAAGAAATTAACCAGATTGGTTCTGCCTGAAATACCTATTGAAAAGTTTACAATCCCCGCTAAAGGCTTTTCACTTTTAACAATAAAATCTGCCCGGCCTGGAGTAGCTAGGTCGAGTAGAACCTGTTCTTTAATTAATTTGTATTCCAGATTGTTAATTCGTAAAGATTTATCTATTATCATGATGTGAAACTATTTTTTATATAGATAACAATTGTTCATTCAAAATATTCGCGTATTTCTCCTAAAGACATAGGGCTTCCAGATTTTTCTCTAGATTCTATTTCTGAGAACAAATATACAACTATTGGATCCTCAGTTTCCTCTGCTCTGGCTTTTTTTATCTTGTTTTTAAAATAATTTTCATCCCTAAATCCAAGCTCATACATTTTTTCCACTTTAACATTTTCAGGGATTTTGGGAGAAATTTCTATGTCAACACCATTTAAATTCCACCTAGGCCCTCTAAAGTAAACTGCTGCATACATGACCTTCGCCTTTGCCCTAGATACTCCCGATGCCATCATGGCATAATAAAATGCCAAATGAACACTTTCCCATGTTCGAACTCTCTCTTTGCAAGAGATGTCGTGTATTACTGATGCAGCCCTATATTTACCTTTAAATGGCGAGCCGATTATAGGCCATGCAAATTTAGGAATCGATGCTCCGTCTGTAATTGAGTCCTTTGGAGAAATCCATACCATACCATTAGGATCAATGAATTTGAATTCCTCAATCAACTTCATGCTGACTCCATCATTTAGCCATACAGTTTTCACTTCTCCTACGTATTTGCCATAGTACTCACCCCCTAGGCATATAGAGCTCGAATTGAATATCAAAATCGTCACCAAAATCATGCGTAAAGAATTCATACCTCCCTCCCTTGGTTAAGGCTTTGGATGAATCACTTCTTTCCAGTTATAACTTTATAATCAGTCCTTTAATTTAAAAATAACGATTTGATAATTTTATTGTATCACAATAAGTGAACTCAAAGTTTTGATGCTTCTTCTAATATTCTAGAATATGACTTAATAACAAGGTGTTGGTTGTTATTAAGTCTTATTTCCATTCGTTCTGGATTGCTCATGTACTCCTGGAGCGTAAACTGTACAGTCCACGCCTGGGTGCCATCCTCACTTTCATCCCAGACAATATGCTCAGTGAAACGCACTTGCCGGATCCCGGCAGCATTGGCAGTGTTGTTGGTAACGGTGAAAATCTTTTGCTCACCATCTCCTGTTACTTCCTCTGCCTTTTTGACCAGGGAGCGCAGGCTTTCTTTTTCCTTGAATGGAATTTGGACCGATACGGTGAGCACTTTGGGTTTGATGCCCTTTTCCACCCTATCGGATCCGGATGTTTCCCCGGCTATATCCTCACCACGCAATTCCATACTCCCTTTCACCAGGAGTTTTTTGCCAGGTACTCTGTAGCTATCGAGTTGGAGCATGGCTATTCACCAAAGAGAATGGAAACATTATCGAGTTCTGCAGGTGTTCCGCATCCTTTCAGCTCAATTTCTTTGGCTTCTTGCCAGGCAAAGCATAGAGCAATATGTGCTTTTTCTGCGGTAGTTACCTTGGCAAACAGGGTGGCATCCATGTCAACCCACACCCCATCTGAGGCTTTCCACCTCACGGTATAGGCAGGGTTTTCTTTTAAATGCGCCTCAAGTTTTGTATAGGCAAGCTGGGCAACGGTATCAGAATCATATTTTGTGCCCTCAACGTCAAAGCCACCATACTGCTTTTGCCTCCTGGCCATCTGGACCTTCTTCAATTTATTCTGCAACAGATCCTCAAAGCTCAATTGTGGTGGTGGGTTTAAAGCCAAGTAATCAGCTTCAGGCATATAGCCCGGTGGGCGTGCTGCCCACACTTCCGCATTCCCTTCAGGTGAATAATAGGTTTCCATTTCTTCCCCTTAGATAAACGGGTATACCCGCACATAGCCAATGCCACCATAACCGCCTCGATAGCCGCTATAATTATTGATCGTTCCACGGGCACCTATAACAATCCCTATGCTTGCCCCTGGTGTTACCCTCACAAAACCAGAGGCAAAACCGCCACCTCCGCCACCGCTGCCCCTGTCACCAGTGTTATAGGCACCACCACTACCACCTCCACCTTTAACACCATCTTTGCCATTGGTTTTATTGGCAGAAACGGATGCACCGCCAGAGCTCCTGGGGCCACCTTTACCACCGGCTCCAGAGTTCGGCAAAACTCTGTTAGCACCTTTTTCACCATCTTGAGTAAAAAGGCCCATGACAGAGTTGTAACCAGATCCGGCACCACCAGCACCACCAGAGGTTTCACTACCTCCAACACCACCGGTTGCTTTAAGCTGGCCATTATTCCATTTTGTTTCACCGGCCTGTGTGCCTGCAGCTCTGTCATTGATTCCACCGCTGCCACCGGTCCCCTGGACCTCGATAAAAACCACAAACACATCATCAGGCACTGTATAGTTGCCACTGCTGGTAAATTCGGTATATGAGGGCTTGTTGCTTATAACGTGCTCAACGAGCTCTCTGCCGGTTTGCGGAGTAAGCAATTTGTTGTTTATGGTGGCATCTTTTGCTTGTTCCCCTGTAGCTAAAACACTGCCAGAGGCATTGCCATCTATCGGCAAAAAGGCATGGTCACTATTGGCATGATCTTCCCATTTTTTTGCCTGGGTATCGGTTACGTGCTTACCGGTTGTTCCTGTTTTTGAAGGGTCTACAACATCGTTGGTATGGCTGGCAGGGACGAAATCGTGTGGACTATTGGCATGATCTTCCCACTTTTTCGCCTGGGTATCGGTTACGTGTTTGCCTGCACCGCCATCCTGGGTAGGATCCACAACAAGGGACGCATGGCTGTTCCATTCTGCCATCCAGTTAAATTGCCAGGTTTCAGCGGCAACGGTTATCCCTGTTACACTCTGAGCATCGGCAAACTGAATCATAAAGTTACGAGTGATATTGTTGCCGGTGGTATTGGTGGCAGCATCAGATTTGCGCTTTGGTGTGTCAGGCATCGTGGTGATGGCAATAACGGTGCCGGTCCCCTCTTCAACCAAACCGATCCAGTTAAAAGACCAATCACCAACATCACTGCCCAGGATAACAGAATAAACAACCTGGTCCGGACTCACATAGCCCTTGTGTGCCGGGTCTATCGGTTCAGTGTGAACGATATTTCCCGCATCTGGCATGCCCTGTGCCCGGTCTATGGCTGCAGCCGGATCCAGCCCAGGGATGTAAGCAAAGACCATCTGGTTTATTACAAGGGTCTGCTCGAGGCCCATGAGCTCATTGATTCTGGTCTGCCCTGCATTGGTAAATATTGCGCTCATTATTGTCGTACCTCCAAAACTGCCAGATCTGTTGTAGCATCATTTGAAAATTCAATTACCTGCAGCTCCATGTTTAGCGTTGTAATAATGCTGTAACCATACCGCCTGCAGGTTCGGCCATAATGCTGGATAAGGGTCTGTAGCAATGTTGCATTGTCAGCTAATTGAGTGTCAGAAAGCATGATGTTAATCACATCCCAATCCATGCCATCCATACGTTCTCCAATCTCCACATAGCCGATACCAAGCCGCTGAAAAATGCGCTTGAATCCTGCCACGCTGCCTGCATCTCTGGCATTGGCATAGGCGTATTTCACCCGCAACCTATAGAGCTCCAGAGGTTCTTCTGCAAAACGGGTTATATCCCGCTGCCAGGCTATCAGGTCGAGGACCTGGACACTGCAAGTCATGGGATCCAGTTGCCGTAAAGGCCACAAGGCCCATTCAGCGAGTGAAGAGAACCAGGTGTAAGCGGCTGCAGCTATTCTGTCTACTTCCCCCTCATTCATCCATGATGGCAGCTCGATCTTTGGCAATACCGGGTCTGACATTAGGCCACCTCGAGGTTTACGGTTAAGCTCTCCAGGGTGGCCAGCTCCATTACTGCTGTAATATCACCCCGGCTGAAAGCTACAGAGCGCAGATCTGGCAACCGCTGGTGCAGGTCATCTGACAATTTTGAAAAGCTGAATCTGGTAAACGGCATGGTCCTGGTTACACCGGAATAATTCTGGTTCTCCCTGAAAGCATACCGGACAATATTCTCAACCTCTGCTTGCAAGGTCGCTTGCTGCTCTAACGTCAGGTAGCTGTCATGGTATACGGTCACAACAAGGGGATAAGGGGTCAAAGGCATAGGCATAATCAGCAGATCATCCCCATGGCCATGATTGCCCTGGCTGGTGATGTAATCGTTTATAGAGTCCACAAGCTCCTGGGATGGTGCCCCGCTATCAATCATCACATAGGCGTTAGCGGATCCCGGCCCCCTGGGCGCATCGTGCTCAAACCACACATAGTCTGTCTGGATCCCGGCAAAGAGAGAAATATCTGCCCGATATGCTGCATCATGGTGGTACTGCCCAACCGCTGAAAACTGGTTGCGGCAGCGCAGGCGTAACGCCTCGTCACTTTCAGCATCGGCCCCGGCTGTGGTTATCCAATCTGCCTCATTGACAACGGTTGCCACTCCCGGCACCGGTTCCTGAAGTATCGAGAAATACCCCGGCCCCAGGTTGTACTCACTCCCGCCAAGCTCAGCCTCTACCGGCACATAAGCGGAAATGGTCCCTGCAGGAATAAGCTTTTCCCCTACCGTAACCACCCGGTAAATTTTGCCGCCTATGGATCCGGTGGCGATAAAAATGCCCGGTTCTATTGTGCAATCATAGTCTGCACTTTCCTTGGTTATCAGGACCTGGCCAGTGGTCTTGGTTGCCACCTTGCGCTCAACGTCTACCGCCCATGCCTGCAGATCAAGCCATTGGCCGGTGGCGTCCCGCAAGAAAGCATTTGGCAAAACATGGGTACTAAGCAGGTTCACCAGCCATTTTGCAGGGGTGGTAACAATTGCGGAGACAAGGCGCCAAAAAGGAGACCAGGCTGAAGAATTGGCAATGTTCACCCCTTCGGCCGCATTCAGCTCATCCCACTTTTGCTGCATTTCACTCTCAGTGGTAGGTATCCCGGCATCAATCACCATCTGTTTATAAGCATCTGCCATATCACACACCTAAATAGATTTCTATGGATCCAAACTCGAGTGTTTGAGCAACAAGGTAAAAGGTTCCCGGGTCCGGTTCTTCGATAAAGGTTGAGCCCGGCACAATCCTGTAATCGTTATCAACCGCCATGGTGATTTCTACCTTGGTGCGCTCGATAAGGCCCTGGTTGCGGTTTGCCACCAAGGGAGGCAAATAGCCAAGCTCCTTAATCATATGGATAATGTCCTGGGCGATAACATCCCGGTCCGTGGTGAGTAATGGATTCCCGGCAACATCCGGTGTCAGGTCATTATCTGTTATCAGTAAATCAAGGTATTTGCTCATAATCAGCTTGCCATAACCAGCATGTTATTGATCTCTTGGCTGTTCAGTGGCCGGCTGGTCGTTACCTGGCCGATATGAATGGATTTTGAGCTGGAGCTGCTGTTGGTCGTAACCGCATTGGCAACGGATCTGGAAACGCCACCGGGCATGGTTTCTATGGTCCTGGGAGCGCTCAAACTCGGTGAGCTGCTAACCGTTTCCGGCTTGTCTCCACCTATTCCCGGTATCCATGAGAGCTTGTCACCAACCCACTCGAAAGCTCCACCAAGAGAATCGAGATAGCCAAAGAGATTATCTATTACCCTCATGATGGCCTGGCCCCATGAGGTATCAAGGAAAGCGGCTTTCAGCTCATCCCAATAGAGAATTGCCCCGGCTACGGCCCCAATGAGAAGCAGGATGCCGCCCACCAACCAGGTGGCCGGGTTTGCCCAGATGGCCGCATTGAAAAAGAGCATGGACATTCTGGCCAGAGCCAGGCCGTTTCTGAATGTGCCCATGATTATGGTTGAAAGCAGGGTTTGCTTCCCGTAAAAGCCCATCACCAGGCTGGCCATGCTTCCCACAGCTGCAAAAGTCGCAAGAGCTGCAGAAACGCCCACTACCCCAATTATGGTAAAGCCAATATACTTGGTGAGGGTCTGGTGCTCCTGGGTCCATTCGTAGATATTTCCGGCCATATCGGCCATGCTATTCAAAGCTGGATAGATAACAGGTAAAAGCGCTCCACCCAGGCCGGTTTTCACGGCATTTATGCCTTGTTCCCATCTGGCAAAAACGTCCACTCTGTTGTCAGCCATGGCCAGGGCCTTATCCATGCCGGTTACTTTGCCAATTGCATCGATTGAATTGGCAAGGCCGGTGGTATCGAGCATGAGCTGCTTTATCATGCTCACGGCCTCATCAGATCCGAAAGCCTTTTTCAGCTCGTCACCTTCAGCAACAGAAAGGGTGCTGCCGTATCGTTCCTGCAGTTTCCCGAGAATATCCACGACGCCAAGCATTTTGCCCTGACTGTCTGTGAACTTCATCCCTAGCTCATCCTGGGCGTTGCCAATACCGGCCAGAAAAGCTTTGTACTGGGTGCCGGCCTCGGATCCGCTCACGGTTGCCTGCAGATTGCCAAGAATACCGATCTGTTCAGCCTGGGCAATTCCGTAAGAGGTTGCGTTGGCGCCAAGAGAAGAAAAGGCCCCGGCCATTTCAGCACCGGTGGTTTTAAACATCTGAACTGCGGTGGCAGTTTGCCCTGTGAGCTGTTCCACCCACTTGGCTTTCCCCATCTCATTTGCGGAGTTTTTGAAAATACCGTACATGCGGCCCATGTAATCAGTAATTGTGGCCGCATCTGCCTTGGTGGCTTTAGCCAATACGGCAGATGAAGTGGTGAAGGTTGCAAGCTCGGATCCAGCAAGCCCGGCAATGGATGACTGAATATCATATGATGAGCGCACAAACTCGGCTGCAGATTCTCCATATTCAACAGAGAAATCCATTGCAGATCCGGTCAGGGCCTCGAGGCTTTTTTCTGCAACGTCAAGGCTCTTCACATCACCCAGGGCCATGTTCAGATCGTGGGCAGGGGCAGAAAGCGTTTGCAGGGTGTAGCCGGATGCTGCCATACCAGCCACCCCTCCGGAAATAATGCCAAAGCTCTCGCTTGCGGTATCGGCAACACTTCCCAGGGAATTTTTTACCTTCCCTGCAGGACCGGTCACTTTGTCCAGCAGGCTGATAGAAAACATTAATTTTTGAAGCTGTGAGCTCATGCCCTGTTTACCCCTTGAATGCCTTGGTGATGCCGCTTTGCATAGCTATCTGCATTTTGTTCCAGTAATCTTTCTCGAGATAGAGCGCTTCACCCATGGTCCGCACGGTTATTTCACGACCTGGAAACCATTTGCGGGTAAACGCTGCCATCTGAGCGAGGGCATTATTTTCTATGCCCTCGACCACCCGCTCTACTCCCCCACGGTAATTTCAAGCTGTGGCACAAATTCGGATGTTACTTTCTCTGCCAGAATCACAACAGTAGAAGGAACAGCGAGCAATGGTTTCAGGATCGCTTTTGAATCCTCTTCAACTGTTCGCATGAGAAAATTGTGCATAGGGTTTACTCGGTTGTTCGGCATGGTTTCATTGATGAGTCTTTCCTGTGCTTCAGCGGTTACATTGAAATGGATAGCCTGGCCGTTTACCTTCAAGACAACTTTCTTTTCCATGGTTGTTTCTCCCACTTTGCTATTTGATGTTGATATAAAGCCGCAGTTTTTCATCCATACTGCGCTCAAATTTTTCAAACATATTTTCCAGATCTGTTTTGCTCATGTAGTTCTGCGCCACATAGAGCTTGTAATCTGAAAGTGCTTTTTCCCGGTTCCGGTCCTGTCGGTGCAAATAGACATTCCAGGCAACGATAAAAGGCCACAAGTAACGCAGAAATATCACAAGCAGATCTTGACCATCCATCTTCTATGCCTCACTTTTTCCAGGGCCACTTAAAGCCGGATCTCTGTTGCTTTGCCTGGGTCATATTCTCGGCCTTTTTGCCCTTTATGCCCTCAACGGTTCGCATGGTGCCGAAACCAAGCATGCCCACCACAATCGGGTAGAGCTGGCTTGCATCGGCCAGGGGTGGTGGTTCTACTCCAGCCGGTATTTTCCCGTATGCCTGCCCGAGCTTCCAGGCCCAACAAAGCATGGGATACAGCAGGAAGTTATAGGCCAGTGAACAACCGCCAACCCAACCGATAAATGGGCGCCAGCCTGCAACAAAGAGAGAGCGGTGCTTTGCTTCCTGCAGGTTGATGTTTTGCTGGCCAGCCATCATGGTTGCATCCACCCGCTTATCATCCAGGGCAATTTCCAACCGTTCCTTGTCTGAAGTGAACAGGTTATCCAGGCCATCCATACCGGCACGGACTAAGTTGCCCAGGTTGAGATTTATCAAGCCACTCATGCCAGCCCCCTTTGAACTCGGTTGATCCAACCACATAAGAATTTGAGATTGCTACCCACCTGGTCCTGGTGCCTCCGCTTATCCTTTTGGCAAATATCCTTGTACCGAAACACTCGCAACAGGGCGAAAAGCAGAATGAAAATTCGTTCATCCTTCTCATCCTCGAGCAAGTCGTTCAAAGCATCCAAGGTTTTCGGCCCCAGGTATCCATCTACAGCCACCCCGCAGATCTGCTGCACAACCCTGGTGGTTGTGGTCCTGCCGGTATTGACTGAACAGCCATAGATGGCAAAGGCTACATCCTGGCTTTTGATTTCATCACCACGGATTTTCAGCCAATAATTCTGGTGGTAAAATTGCCGGACCATTTCGGTGAGCTCACCGTCAAATTCATCTTGGTCGATTTTCCACCAGCCCAGCCATTGTGGCCATTTTTCCCTAGCAATACCGGCATAGGTCATGCCGCCCAGATCCCCAGGCACCTGGTGCAAGGTATACCCCCCCTCGAGCTGCATTACCTTTTCGTGGATAGGTTCAAATTCTGCCATTTTGCCTTTGCTCCTGTTCCTGCTTGCATTCCAGACAGAACTGGCAACCAGGTTGAGCCTGGCGCCTTGCTTCTGATATTGGTTCCTCGCATTCGAGACAATATTCCCTCGAGGGCAGCGAACTGGTGGACGATCTGGCAGCGGTAATTGCGTCCGCAAGATTTGCCTGCTCAACCAGTTGTGCCCTGTCGAGAATGTCCATTAGACAAGGGCCTCAGTACGTTCTTTTTCCAGGTATGGAATACCGTTAATCCGGATGAAATCAGGGTCCGTAACCTCGAAAGCAACCTTAGTAATGGCCTTTTTGTCACTGGTCGGGTCAAATTCGGGCAGATCCGTGATATTCAGCAGGCAACCAAAAGCCTCCACCTTTTCCTCTTCCTTGGTGCCTTTGGCATAAAACATGATGTCAAGCGGCTCTATGCCCTGCCAGCTCCCGGCAGAGTTTGCGGCCTCGGCCAAAATGCCCATGGCGGTTGCGTCCAGCTCGAGCTCTCCAGAAGCTCCCACCTCGCCATCCACAAAGCCGTTGGGCACTCCATTATCTTTGACAACCTTGCGTCCATCCTCGATAGAAAGGGTGGCTTTCCCCACCATCATCTTGAGGTCACCAACCGTGACGGAAAAACTTGAACTACTTACTCGTTTCATATTGTTACCCTGTTCTATGGTGTTCGGTTACGGATCCTGGTTATTCGGTTGAAAGATCAAGGGCCAGGTTCACGGTTATATCTTTTGGGCAGTTGTAAGGCCGCACGGTGAGGTAGATTTGCACGGTGGTTTTATCCAGCCAGACAATATCAATAGAGCTGTCTGTCGGTGGGTAAATCTCCCCTGGGAACGGTTCCCCCAGAAGGATTGCAGATTTGGCCATCTTCCTCAGTGGCCGCATGAAATAGAGCTTATTTGCTGCAATCGATTGAGGGGTGGAGTTGAGGCGCCTGTCTGCAATTCTGGCAACGGCAAGCGGATAGATCTGCCTCATTGCTTTCTGAACCACTCGCAGATTTTCCACCACCTGGTAATCTCCACCAGGTACATCCAACATATTGCAATCGCCCCAATACATTCCTGGAAAGCTCGGGTACCATTGCGGCACAGAAAAGCGGTTAGCATCGAGCGCTTTTAATTGCGCCGTGGTGATGGCTGCCCCGTTTAGATCAAGCGGCTTGTTTGAACGCTCACCAACCAGGGCACCGGTGGCCACTCTCATCGGTGAATCGGCAACGGTTACAGATCTGTTACAAAGCCTGCCTGCAAGGGTGCCCACATCATCCGGCCAGAGATAAGGAACACAACAAACCTCCGGTGTCGCTACATTCTGTAGCAATGGAGCTGTTGCTGTAACGTAGGCGTCCCAGGTTTCGGTGGTGTCATCGATGGCCCTGGCTGCAGCTATGAAAAATACCGGCCTCATATATTCGGCCATAATCGCTACAGTTTTGGCCTGCATCGCTTCCAGGTCGGTGCTGTCTGCAATCGGCTCAACCAGGACAATGGCCTCACAGTTGATTGTCTCCATTGCGAAATCCACACCCGCATCCCAAACACTGCCATCTGCCAGAGGAAGAACAGAACAGGAAAAGTTCTGGCCTGCATTGAGCACCATGGCCTCTACCTGGGTTTTCAATACGGATTTCTCAACGCCCAGGGCGGCATCCAGATCCGTTTCCGGACCTACGGAAAGGATTGAGCCAACATTGGTGCTGCCGGTACCGATAACAAGGAAATGACGCTCTATTTCGGCAATCGGCCCTTGCATCAGGTTGAGCTTATTTAACTGAATTTTTCCAAGCATTTGGTGCTCTCCTTATTTGCGTTGCATTTCCTGCAGGGCACTGGTTGCCATTGCAGTGAGATATTTAGCTGCATCTGCCTCAGTGGCGCCTAATATCGGCCTGGCTGGCGTCTTGATTTTCCAGCTCTGCACACCCCTGGTTGAATTGATCCTCATCATTCGGAGAATCAGACCGGCTTGCCCCAGGGTGATATTTTCACGGATCCACTTTTGTGGTACACGCTTCAAAATTGCCGGCCCTTTGCCATGCTTTCTGGCCACCCGCCGCCTGAAACCTTCTTTGGCCAGGGCTCTGGCCTGGGCAGCAGTGCATTTTTGTTTGTAATCGGGCTGGCCATACCGGCTTTCAGCCCTTTTGGCTGTGTAAGCCTCATCGATGCCATGGTGATGCCTATAGGCCACTTTGGCCTGGCCGGTATGCTTCCAGGTGACAGTGGCGCTGTGGTCGTTTTTCAACCTGGTTATGGTGTTTTTGGGCATGTTCCGGAACATCTTGCGCCTGGTCCTGGCATCGGCCCTGGCCTGCATCCGTTTGCCATCTACTGTTCTTTGCTTCCGGATGTTGGTACGCAGATCCCGCCTGGTACCGGCACCAATCTTTTTCAGGAGCTGGCGCCTTTTACCAGGCCGCATGGTGAGCACATCAAGTTGCTGATTCAGCCTGAGTCGTGACCGGTGGTCTGTATCTATAGCAATATCAGCCAGGCTCATTATGCTTTCTCCATGCTGTCCAGGGATTCGGCCACATCCACCGGAACACTGGATATTCTCCACATCTGGCCATCGTATGGGATGGTGCCCTGTGGATCCGGAACAATGAAAAGCGATTCATCAAAAACAACCGTGATTTCTACAAAAACGGTCTGGTCGTCCAGAGGGGTGATTTCAATTTCCGGGTCCTCGAGCTCGAGCTGTTCCCGGTCCGGATCATTCCCCCAGAGCCAGATGATAAGCAGGACAATCAGAGTGGTGGCAATCTCAGCCGGGAAACGGTCAATGCCAATCACGGCATCATATTGAAACCGGCCTATCTCGAAACCTTGCCCCAGATCCCTGCCGGTGGGTTTCGGTCTGCCGATTGAAACAAATGATTCCATCTGGTCCCTGGTGACACCATCCAGGCTTTCAAGAAAAGCTGTGAGCTGCCCAAACTTCTCCATTACAGAGCCTCCACCAGAATGCTGAGTTTGCCCTGCAGGTTGTTTATTGCCTCACTGGCGTATTGATGCCATTTGGCTTCTGTTTCATCCGATTCCTTGGCATCGCTTTGGGCATCTGATTTTCTCAGCATTGTTTTGTAATCGTTGAGCAAAAAGGCTTTTGCTTTACAGGAAACTGCCCTGGTGTAATGGAGCACAAGCGGTGGCTTGCCGCCTATAGGATCCCCACCAGGTACAGTGGCCAGGCTTTCATATCCCAAAGCCTCCTGGGATGTTTTCCACTCGGCAAGCTCTGCATCAGCCCATAGCATGGCAAGCTGCAGCCGGTCTGAAAGCATCTTCTCCCGGTATTCACCGGGCAGGCGGTAATTTTGTTGGAATATGGCCAGATCCAGATCCGGAAAGAATGGGGCATTTTGCACCATCGTTCCTTCAGGAATTTTGTCTGAAAAGCCTGTGAAACCGCTCATGCTCTACTATCCTTTAAAGGACCGCCCCCAGGGGCAACAGGAGAGATGTATATTGGAGTCTCCTGCTCCCCTGGTGTGGTCGGGCGGTGTGGGAGATGAAAAAAGCCTTATTCTTTTTCTGCTGCTGAATCTGCCTTTGGCTCTACTGCATCAGCCGGATCCTGGGCGCCATCGGTGTTTGCTTGGGCCTCAAGCTTTTTCCGTGCTTTACCCAGGATGGTTTTCACTGAGGCGCCAAAATCTGCAGCCTCCTGGAGCGTGACAACAGCGGTGGCATAATCGCCTTTTTCATAAGCAATTAGGCCCTGCAGCCTGAAAATTTTGGCCCTTACCTGGTCGGGCATATCGAGCTCTTTGGTGAGCTCATAAACCTGGGAGAAATACGGTTCAACGGATCGGCCTGCCTCAACTTCGGCCTCTGCCCATTCCAGAATCACATCACAGAGGAAAGTAGGCAGATCCCGCTTGAACCACTCCGGCATTGGAATGGCATGCTCAATACAGAACAGAGCGACACGCACGGCATTTGGAATGTCTTTGATGTCAAACAGCCACACCAGGAGAATGCCAAGAATGGGGTGGGTCTGGGCTGCAGCAATAAGAGAATCGGCAAAAGGCATATACTTCGGCACCAGGTTCTCTTTCTTCACCCGCTCTTTTTCCTTCACGCTCTGGATGAGCTTCAAGGATTTCAGATCGCCATCCATTTCGGCCTGCATTTTGGCAAAAGTCTGTTGCCTGGCAATGGTGGAGCTCGGCATGCTTGCCACTACCGCATAACCGTCCTTGTTGAGCTGGCCGGGTTTATCCTTGCCGGTCATTCTCTGCTGAAAATTTGTCATGTGTCCCATGGTTCTGGTCCTGTGTGTTGTCGTTGAGTAGGTATGATTCTGGCGGTTGACATTCATCAACCGCCAGGCGTTTTGCTTATGAGGTTATGGCTTAGGCCCAACCGCCTGCACCGTCCGGCACCTGAACGTTTTTGAAATCGATAGCAACAAATTTTTCTGGGGATTCAACTGTGTAGCCCTCATTGCGGCTGTTGAAATCCTCGGTGCGGTCTTTTTCCGGCTTGTCTTTCAGGTTTCGGCGCCAGGTCCCTTCCTGGACATAGATTGAAAGATTGTCATAACTGGTGATGACAATGCCTCGAGGCGGGAAGTTGTTGGGGCTCTCAGCAGGCAGGCCGCCAAAATTGTTGAGGGCTGCAGCGGCAACGGTCTTTTCTGTTGGCTTGTCACCGATAGCGGCAAACAGGGCAGAGCTTTCATTGCCCAGGAGCTCACTGCCAACCAAGACAACCAGGTCACTTCTGAGGTATTGAGGGATGCCGGTCAGCAGATCAGCCACGGCATGGTCAAGGTTCTTGTAATCGCCATTGGGACCAATCTTGACAACGCCAGAGGCCGCGACCACTTCGGTCATGACGTTGGCAGGCAGCTTGGTGCGCATGTACTCGAGCCAGCCCACGTTTACATCCTGGAGCATCGGGTTTGCTACTGGATCGGTGGTGGCTGCAGCGGATTCGCCATACCAGCCAATCATGGTGCGGTCATTGGCAATACGGCCTTGCAGGTATTTAGAGTAACGCTCCCCCAGGTCCCCGAGTCGTGCCCAGGAGTCCATGGTGGTATACCGGATATACACATCTGAATTGGTCTGTGAGAGCTGATAACCGGCAGGGGTGAGGCTCAACAGATCCCTGGGGATGCGCTCACCGGCCGCACTGGTATCGGTTCTGCTTGAAACCGGCCCGGCCATAGAACCAAGGATATTCTCCCCGGCCATTTCGCCAACAGTGATAACATTGATTTTCTGCAGGAAAGTATCCTGCTCCACAATCTTATCCTGCAGCTTTTGCTCGAGTGCCGGGGTGGCGGTGAATTTCTCTTCAACGTTTGCAACACCATAGGTTTCAGCCATGTTGGCTTTCATAGTGTTGTACTGCTTTCGTGTTACCGGCTTCATCTATCGTTCTCCTGTGCGTTCTGGTGAGAGTTTATGCGTTGGTTATGGCAGAGGATTAAAGCTGTTCTTTACGATCTCCAGCCGGTCCGGTTGATTCACCAAAATGGGTGCCCGGTACCGCCTTTTCGAGTCGTTCAACCAGGTCGGTATACTTGCCGGTGAGCTCATCAATCTGGCCTTTCAGCTCGGTGAAATCTTCACTGTCGGCAGGGGTTTCCGGCTCTGTTTTGGTCTGCTGGCCGTTTGGATCTTCTTTGAATTTTTCGGCCAGTGGGGCCAGGCCCTCTACAACACTTTTCAGCTCTGAAACAGTCTGCTCGAGCTCTTCAAATTTTTTTGCATTTCCCATGCTTTCGTCCTCTTTTGGTTTTTCAGTTTTTGAAAAGAAACTGACCAGCCTGTTATAGAGCTTCTCGTCCTGGTCCTCGTTTTCCAGCTCTCGCAGATCCGGTACCTGCTCCCCTGGGAATCTCGAGCTAAAATCCCGGCCTACCTTTTGGGAAAATCTCATTTCATCGGTGCCCACGCTGGCCGGTTCATCGGTCATGGCCAGGCCGGATAGGTAATGCTTGCCGGTCTTTCTGAAGTCGTCCCTAATCTCAATGGAGAAATGCAGATGTTCCTCATAAATCTGGTTCAAGGTCAGCAGAGACCGGTTTGGGCAGATCTTGGCAAAAAGTTTGACCTCTTCTCCATTTCCCTCGGCTTTCAGCGCTTTAACGGATCCATAGGATGCATAGCGCATGTGGTCGATCCAGATTTTTGCTGTGTAGAGTTTCGGGTCGTAGATTTCAGCCATTTCAGTGAGCCATTCAGGCTTGATAAAACGGCCATCGATAGTGTGGCCGGATGTTGCTACACACTTCCAATCTGTAACGAGTTCAGCAGGCATGTTCTGTGCTCCTGGTTCCTTGTTTCCTGTTCATGAAGTTGGTGAGGTAGTTCTTTAAAACCCCATTCTATTGATGGGAAAAAACGCTGTACATGAATCTGAATCCGATATTCATGTTATCGGAATTGAATAGGAAAAGGCTGGCGTGAAAGGTTGTTATCCTGGTGACAAATATGAACCAGGAGAACCACTTTGATTCATCCACCGGAAATAATTGAGGCAGCAAAAAAGCTCTATCTCAGGCGCCATAAGCCCAGGGAAATTGCAGAGCTGTTGGGTGTGCCGTTACGCACTGTTTATGAATGGAGAAAACAGGGGCAATGGGATGATTTGATGGTGCATGAAACCATTGAGGAATCATTTACCAGGCGCCTAGCTCTGCTTGCTGAAAAAGAGAATAAAACCAAGCAGGACCTGGATGAGATAAAAACGCTCACCGATTCATTGGTAAGAATTAAAACTATTCAAAATAAAGCCAGTCAGGCTGAAGAAAGGGAACCAGGACAAAGTAGAAAAAAGAAACGTCGAAACAAGAAAAGGAAAAATGATGTTTCGATGTTGAAAGAAAAAGATTTCAAAGAAAAGTTACACAAAAAATATTTTGATTATCAGCATGAATTACGAAAGGCAATAACCAATAGAACCAGGATACTTTTAAAATCCCGGCAAATAGGTGCAACCTGGTATTTTGCCCAGGAGGCATTTGAAGATGCTTCTTTGTATGGTCGAAACAAAATATTCCTTTCAGCGACCAGGGCGCAGGCTGAAGTATTCAGGCGATATATTATTGCAATTGCCAAGCAAGAATTTGATATAGAGCTCACCGGCAACCCTCTCATCTTGCACACCAATAACGGCCCTGCAGAGCTCCACTTTCTGTCGAACAATTCCAAAAGTGCCCAGAGCTATCATGGTGATGTCTACATAGATGAATTTTTCTGGATCCAGAAATTTAATGAGCTCTACAAACTGGCCTCTGCCATGGCCACCCATAGTAAGTGGCGTAAAACCCTTTTCTCCACCCCCTCTGCAGTAACCCATGAGGCATACGACCTGTGGACCGGGGACCGGTACAACCAGCGCTTTAAAAAGAAGCGTGTTGAGTTTCCAGGCTTTAAGCAATTGCAGAGCGGTATTCTCTGCCCTGATAATGCCTGGCGCAAAATCATCACCATTGAGGATGCTATTGCCGGTGGTTGTAACCTGTTCGACCTGGACATTTTAAAGCTGGAATACAGCCCATCAGAGCTGGACAACCTTTTTTATTGCCTGTTTGTAGATGACACCTTTGGTGTTTTCAAGTTTGCGGATCTCGAGGGGTGCGGTGTTGATACGTCCCTCTGGCATGATATTGATTTCAATGCCACCAGGCCGGTGGGTAATCTGCCTGTCTGGGGTGGCTATGACCCATCCAGATCCGGTGATGATGCCAGTTTTGTAATTCTTTTACCGCCCCTGGTCCCAGGTGGAAAGTTCAGGGTAATAAAACGATTCAAATGGGTGAATAAAAGTTTTGTATGGCAGGCCGATGAGATTAAGAAGCTCTGCCAGAAATATAATTTCACCTATATGGGCATCGATGTAACAGGGCCTGGCTTGGGTGTTTTCGATACCGTGAAAACCTTTTACCACCTGGCCACACCTATTCACTATTCTGTCAGCAATAAAACTTTAATGGTTTTAAAGGGCCAAGAAGTTGTTGAAGATGGTCGCATACAGTGGGATGCCCGGGACACCAATATTAACCATGCCTTTTTAACTATCCGAAAAACCACTACACCTGGTGGCCAGATAACCTATGCAGCCAACCGAACAGATACCACCGGCCATGCAGATGCTGCCTGGTCGATCTTACATGCTTTGGCAAATGAACCAATAAGCCACGACCAGCTGCAAAGCTCAAGCGCAGTATTTATGTAACAAGGAAAACAATGGAAAAAGTATTTGAAGAAATAACAGAGAATGATGGCTCAATGGCTTTCACCTTTGGTGATCCTGAACCGGTGCTTGGTGAAAACTTCACGGATGCCCTGGGCGTCTTTTTACTCGATAATGGCAAGTACTATAGCACACCGGTCCCCCTTGCCGGCCTTGCCAGGTTGCGTGGTGCCAATGCATATCACGCCCCAATAATAGAATTTAAAACCAACCAGGTATTGAAAAATATAATTCTGTCAGATGTGGTTTTATATTCTGAAATAATGCCATTTGTAACGGATTATAATACTTTTTTGAATGCTTATTTTCAGAAAATAAAAAATGGGTTTGGTGAGGTGATTTATTTGAGACACTTGCCGGCAATTAATATGCGGAGGATGAAAGAACCGGATAAATATTGCATGGTAAAAACTGACGGTACAATTGTTGAGTTTAAAAAAGGTGAAGTAGCCCATATAAAGAATTATGATGTTGCTCAAACCGTTTATGGTATTCCATCGTACCTGGGCGCCATTCAATCCATGCTACTGAATGAAGATGCCACCATGTTCCGCAGGCGGTACTATTTGAACGGTGCCCATGTGGGCTACATTTTTTACTCTACTGCTGCCAATCTTTCAGACAATGATCAGAACGCCATCCGTGATGCGGTTAAGTCTGCCAAGAAACTTGGCAATTTCAGAAACCTCTTTCTCCATATCCCAAACGCTAAAGAAAAGGATGTCCAGATCATCCCGGTGGGCGATTTCTCCACCAAGGATGAGCTCCAGAAGATAAAGAATATCTCGAGGGATGATATTATTGCGGCCCACCGGATCCCACCGGCATTGGCCAGCATTGTTCCGGCAGAGCGTTCAGGGACCTATGGAGACATTTCCAAGGCTGCAGAAGTGTACCGGGAAAATGAAATTGCCCCACTGCAGAAACAAATCCTACAAATAAATGAATTTCTCAGTAAATCCAGGCATATATCATTTAATTAAGGTGAAAGATAGTGTATAATCGAGTAGTTAGAAAAAAGGGTGAGATTATGCGCGTTTATTGTGATAGATGTAAGAATGTTGCGGTTATACAGTCCAGCTCTCAAGAGTCGGACCTTGTGAAAAAATTATACTGTACTTGCACCAATCCAGTTTGCGGCCACTCCTTTGTAATGGATCTGTCCTTTTCCCATACCATCAGCCCTTCCGCTCTCGATATGCCTGCAGAGCTCCTGGAGAAGATCAAAAAAACAACCAGGCCCCAGCAGCAGGCCCTTTTTGCTTCAGTCGGCTTAACCTAACAAATGAGCTTAGAACTTGAGCTCTCGAGCTCCCCAGGTCGTTTTTTGCAAAAAGTAAAAACGGAATGCCAGCAGGCTATTCAGGCTGAACCAACTACAAAGAAAGGGGAAAACAAGAAAAAGCAAAAAGTAATAATCGGGGAATATTGGGTAATGAAAAAAGTAATGTGACGTAAAATCAGTGGCTTATGGTTTCTGTATTTTGTGAGAAATTAAAGTAATATTCTTACTGTAATATTACTCAATTATTACCTGGTCTTTCTCTCACTCATCATTTTGAAATCACGTTCATTTTATTGCTTTTCCTGTTGAATCATACCTTTTTACCTCGATTTGAGATAGGGGAGGGTGCTGGAAACTGCTTGTGGTGTGCGTGGCGCAGTTGATTGAAAAAAAATGTGAGAATACAATCTATTGAATAGATGCCCTGGTGACAACGTTGTAGTGGTGGCGGTAGCGGATCCCGCTGCCTCTATTGTCTGCCGGGTTGCTCCATTAAAGATACAGATAGCAGCAGGATAGGGTAAACAGTTAGGCTAATTACTTGATTTTGCAATAATAAATGTTGTTCAGTGGTTGTTCGGCAACCCGAAAAAAGATACAATAACGGATACTTACAAAGGAGCACGCAGGTTCGACTCCCGCCGCCTCCACCAGTTTCAAGTCCAGAGAGATCTGGCAAAGTCCAAAACCCCGAAGGCCAGCAAGGCTTTCGGGGTTTTTCTTTTCCAGTAGTGTCCAGGAAAATTCATTGACATCTGACGACATTTGACGGTATTTGTGACGGTATCATTACAGTTAACCATGGGAGATACCGTCATGCCGCTGACAGATACCGCCATTCGTAACGCTAAGCCGAAAGAGAAGCCATACAAATTGACCGATGGCAGAGGATTGTATCTGCTGGTGAACAAATCAGGAAAGTACTTTCGCTGGGATTATAGATTTGCAGGTAAACGAAAAACTCTCGCACTTGGTGTCTATCCCGACATAAGGTTGAAGGAAGTTAGGGAGAAACATGAAGACTTTAGGCGATTGTTGGCGAAAGATATTGACCCGATGGAGTATAAAAAAAAAGTGAAAGCCGAGATTCATGCTGAGGTTACGCACTCCTTTGAATCGGTCTCTCGAGAATGGTTTCTTAAGAACAAGACAGTTTGGACGGAGAAACATGCAAAAACAGTTATTGGTCGTCTAGAGAATAATGTCTTTCCCTGGCTAGGAAATTTGAATGTTGGAGCTATATCTGCCCCAGTACTGCTTGAAACACTGCGGAGAATCGAAGAGCGAGGCGCCAATGAGACTGCACATCGGGTAAAGCAAATCTGTGGGCAGGTATTTAAGTATGCAATTGCTACTGGACGTGCAGAGCGGGATCCCAGTGCAGACTTAAAGGGAGCTTTGTCTCCAACTCGAGCTAAAAGCATGGCGACGATTACTGACCCGAACAAGATTGGTCAGTTGATGAGAGCTATACATGGATATGAAGGCCACCTCATTACCAGGTGTGCTCTGAAGTTGGCACCTCTTCTATTTGTCCGTCCGGGTGAGTTACGACATGCAGAGTGGGATGAGATTGACCTCAAAGGAGCACAATGGAAAATCCCTGCAGAAAAAATGAAGATGAGAAAAGTTCACATCGTACCTCTGTCATCTCAAGCAGTTCATATCTTCCACGAGTTGCAACCACTCACAGGTTCAGAGAAGTTTGCTTTTCCAAGCTTAAGAAGTGGTAGTAGGCCGATGAGCAATAATACCGTCAATGCTGCGCTACGCCGTATGGGGTATAGTAAAGAGGAGTTGACAGGACATGGGTTTAGATCAATGGCTTCGACTTTGCTGCATGAAAATGGATGGAATACGGATGTCATTGAACGACAACTTGCTCATGTAGAGAGTAGCACTGTAAAGAGAGCCTATAATCATGCAGAGCATCTACCTGAGCGTAGGAAAATGATGCAATGGTGGGCTGATTATTTAGATGGTTTGATGATCTGCTAATCTAACCATTTTTATAAGGTGGCCTAGTCGTGCTCAAGAATATATCTTCCTATTACAAACGCCTCTGTAAATAATCCTGTGTAGCTGTCTTTTCAAAGATCTCAGAGAATCTTTCTCTATATTCAATGAAAAACGGTTCAATTCCGAATAGGCATGGCCCATCTCCCAGAATCTTTCTGGATTGTTAGGAGCACAATTTTTTAAGCCGACCAAGTGACCAGACCACAGTTTTTATACCAGCTTGAAAGTTAGTGAATTGCTCAATTCTATGCGGCTATTCTCTCTTTTTCTCTGCATTGCTCTATAGCTCTCGCTGGTGGCACACCAGCGAGAGCCCCATGGGGTCGTTCTGTATTGTCTCGTCGAGCCAGGCTTTAATAACGCTTGTAGCCTCCTGCGCTGAATAAAAATACCATCTGTCCAGACAACCATCTCGAAAGACACCATTAAAGCTTTCATTGTGTCCATTTTGCCAAGGACTTCCTGGGTCGATATACTTAGTCCTGACTCCTGTCTCTTTCAGCCATTGCTGGATTTCTTTAGCGATGAATTCTGGACCATTGTCGCTTTTCACACAGGTCGGGATACCCCACTGCGCAAAGAGCGCTTGCAACACCCTTTTCACTTGCCTGGATGTGATTGATCGGCCTACATGAATTGCCAGCCCATGCCTTGTGTATTCATCTATTACAGCGAGGCATTTTAACCGCCTTCCACAGGCCGTCTGATCAGACACCAGGTCATAACTCCAAACATGATTTGGATATTCTGCCTTGCTCAGCTGAGTCGTGCTTTTACCAAGTAACTGCTTTTTCTTCTTCTTTGTGATTACCTGCAGGCCTTCCTGTTTGCGAATCAAACGAACTTTCTCTCGGCCCACCTGCCAGCCGTTGTCCTGGAGAATTTCGTATATTTTGCGATAACCGAAACGAGGGTATTTAGTAGAGAGCTTGTGGATCTCTGCTCTCAGGTCCCGCTCACGATTCTTATTTGGCGTAAATCTTTTGCTGCTTCTATTCAAGCCAAGAACTCGGCTTACCACTTTTTTGATACGACATCCTTCAGCATTCGATTGTCGAGCGTTAGTTCAGCCACCAGCTTTTTTAGCTCTGCGTTCTCTTTCTCAAGGCCTTTGAGTCTTTTGGCATCGGACACCTCCATTCCGCCAAATTTATTGCGCCAGCGGTAATATGTCTGCTCGGTGATATTGTGCAGTCTGCATACCTCCCGAATATTTCCAACTGCGTCTCCCTCTTTGAGTATCCGAATAATCTGTTCTTCGGAAAATCTTTTTCTCTTCATCTGCTTCCTCCAGTTGATTTGATCGAAAGTCTAACATATCAACTGGTACAAAAGCTAAGGGGCTGGCCACAAGGGCTAAAATCTGATCGTCAAATTCGGTTAAACGAGTCTGCCCCTTTTTGATCAACTGGGGTGAGGAACTACCTTGGCGATCACGTGGGTTGGGGTATCTCGACCTCGCAGTTATGCCCCTTAAGTGCCTTTTGAGAAGTGCTGCTTGCGGCTGTTGCCGGTGCCTCGACCTTCACTGAAATGTTTGGCATAACGAAATATTTCTCCATCTCTCTTCCCAGCGCTGTTTCTACGGTGAGTTTAACGAGTTCAAAGGCAGGTCAAGAACCCTGTGGTTTCGCGATAAGAACCTGAAATAATATTTCTTTTCCATCTTTGAAGTTGATTTGATTTTTAATCAGGCCGTATTAACTATAAAAAGGGTATTAATACTAAGTACGGATGTATGTGTTTGTTTTTGCGGTAAAAAAAATTAAAAACATGGTTGCAACTCTTCGTTCCTGACAGTAGACTTTTTGGTAAGTACTACTCTCACAATTGTGGGGCCCTCTTTGCTAGAGAGTTAAAAGTAGTTATTCGTTGGAAATTTAAACTATTGCGCCCAAAAGGGGTGATTGAGATGACTATTAAGCCATTATTTTACACAATTGAAGATGCAGCGGAAGTGTTAGGTGAAGGTGTTGATTATATTTTGAAATTGGGGGCTTCTGGTCTGATAGATCTTAAGATCATCTTTGATGGTACTGGAGAGATTGAGGCCGATTCTAACAATGATAATGCATTTCCTGAAAAAAATGCTTCTGGAGAAATAGTCTATAAAGAGGAAATAGTATATGAGGGTGAATTGGTAAGAGTCAAATCTCGTGATTTAATGTCCTTATTTGCACAAATGTGCGGGGACGCTAGTTCGATACCGAGACGTGAGATCAGACAATTTTGTGATAAATCCGGATTAGATGTGCGGGTTAGATTTAACAACGAGGGGGAACGGCATGACCTAATTCGGATTAGTATCAATCAATTGCTTGTAGACACTAACACATTATCGTCTATGCAATCGTTTGAAAACTCACTTGAAAATAATGTAATTAAAATGTTGCTTGACTCCGAGGCTAAGTATCGACCAGAAGAGCTTGTAATTGCCCTTAAATCGTGCTTCGAGCTTTACATAAAAAATCCGCCAAAAGGTAAACCAATTGGAGGGCACAGTAATTACATTAAAAAATGGATCAAAAAAAATTTTCCTGATTTAAGCAACAATGCATGTATCAGGATATCTCAGGTAATTAATCCAGATCCCAAAGGGGGAACGCCACCAACAGAATAGTTATAAATTTGAAAAAACCTACATGGCAGTAAGTGTCCACAAAGAATATTGAAAGTTCAACATGCACGCCAGTTGTAGTGCAATCCCACAAACTGATAGCATATCAATGACTGCCATTCAAGTGTACTGTTCCCGCCGAATTCATTTCTTTCTAATAAGATCCAAGGAGGTATTAAGAAATGCGGGAATACAGAACACAAAGCCAATCTCGAACATCAAAGGGTAGGGTTATTAAGCTGCCAGAAGTAATGAGAAAAACTGGTCTATCACGTTCTTCGATTTACGAATATATAAGGCAGAGAAGGTTTCCTGCTCAAATAAAATTAGGAGGCCCTCGAGCGGTAGGTTGGTTGGAACATGAAGTTGATGAGTGTGTAGCCAACTGGGTAAATGAAAGGAGGGTGTAATGCAGAATCCTTCTATCAAACTGAGTGACCAAGATGGGGGTGGCTCTGCATTTTCGAAATCCTTTCATTGTCAGACGGCATTGGTGAAAAGTCCGGTAAAATCAGGGAAGAAGAACCAGGCTAGCCCAGGAAAAGTAACCTTTTCAGCGGTTACATCTGATAAAGGTATCCTCACAAAAATCATCCGTGAAGAAAGTGGCGTTTTAGTTAGAGACTCATCTCAATGTTGCATGGTGGGAGGGGTGGTAGAAACACTGTCCATGACTCAGGATGAGTTTGCGCTTTTTCTTAGGCAGCTCCACAGTGGTCAAGCCATTCTTCATGGTGTTTCTAAGTATGACAGGGCGCGGATTTGTACAAAAGCAGAGTTTGGACGTTTGGCAAATTCTACTTTTGGCAACCTCCCTTTGATCACAAGAACGCGAGATTTTCTCTCTTATCCCAATGGGCCAGGGTTGCTGATGTTGGACCACGATAAGCCAAGAGACAATGCAGTTGCTCAGGAGAGGAAAGCCCTCAGTAATTATACGCCTGAAGAGTTGATTTTCCAGCTAAGTGTCATACACCCAGAGATCGCAGAAGCAGCCTATGTTGCTACCCCCTCAACCTCTTCTTGCATATTTGATAAGCATGGTACTGAGTTGAGGGGTGAGGGGAATGGTTCTCACACCTATATCTTTGTGAAAGAAGGAACTGATATACCAAGGTATTTAAAGGTATGTGGTCAACGGCTCGTTCTCGCTGGTTATGGGAGATGTGAAATATCTCGTTCGGGAACGCTACTTATGCGAACTCTTGTGGATCTTAATGTCGGAAACCCAGAGAGACTTGATTTTTGTGCTGGAGCGGTCTGCGAAGGCGGATTAGTCCAAAAACTTCCAGAACCGGGCATAAAACAGGGGACCTTTCTTGATACGAGATTACTGCCTGACCTTAAAGAGGATGAAAATGAGTTGTATGAAGAAATCATAAGAGACTTAAGGGAACGGGCCAAACCTCGTCAGCGAAAAAACCATGCGATTTATCTAGAAAATGAAATAGACAAGATTGTTGCTAAAACAAAAGTTGACCCAGGAAAAGCAAGGGCGATTGTCCTATCAAGGCAAAACCACATTTTGAAAGGGAGTGATGTGTTGCATTTTGCCTTCAACGGGGGGGCGCCCGTATCCGTGAAACAGGTCTTGGTGAACTGGAGGGATTATGATCGTCAAAGCCTAGCCGACCCGCTTGAACCGGATTATGGCGGTGGAAGTATGACCAAGGCAAAATTCTTTTGGAACAATGGTGTGCCTAGGATCCATTCTTTTGCACACGGGTCAGTTACCTATTCATTCGAGGCACCTTCAGCAGAGGATACAGATTATATCATTCAGAATCTACTGGTGCGCGTCACGGAGGACTGCGGTGCCGCATTCGAGGCAGAATCAATACGCGCACTTGCAGATCTGAAAATAAGAGAAAAGAACCGCTATATCCAGATCCGTAACTTGATAAAATCACGTAACAGCAGTGTGCTTCTTGGAGAGCTTGATAGAGACATTAATCTGGAGACTAAAAAGCGCCCCCAAAGTGCTTCATCACCTTCATCGTTATCATTTTCAAATAATTATCGGTCTGAAGAGCGTACATCGTCAGAGGGCATTTATGAGTTTTCCTGTTCTTTGGTTGAGGCCGATGCAGCTGGTAAAGAAAAATTGGTTCCCCAATCGACAGCTGCAGTATTGATTGCTCAGGAAATAAAGGGGCTATATGCATTTGATAAGGAATGTAGATGTTGGAGGAAGTACGAAGGGTCTCGGTGGCGAGAATGCACTCAATTAGAGTTTGATAATGTTGTTGCCGGCTGGATGTATAAAGGAGCTGGAATCTTGGGCTTTAGCAGTAAATACATGTCAGGAGTCACTGTTCTTCTTGAAAAGGGAGGTCAACTGCACCTGCCGACCTTTGAGGCGAGTAAGATACCTTTTTTGAATGGGGTATTAGATATTGCTACTGGCACATTAGATAACATAAATGATGAGAATGCCTCTACTTGGGTTATGCCATGGGCTTTTGACGAAATGGCGGAATGCCCAAATTTCCAAGAATGGTTGACGGTCGCTGTGGAGTGCGATGAAGAAACAATTCAGCTTTTGCGGGGATGGTTAAATGCGTTGATTATTGGACGCGCAGACCTGCAGGTCTTCTTGCATCTCATTGGGCCAGGAGGAACTGGAAAGAGTACGTTTGGCCGACTGGCCTTTAAATTGGTAGGGGATGAAAATGCGACGACTACCTCATTGAAACAGTTAGAAACGAATCGGTTTGAAACTTCAAGCATTTATGGTAAACGGCTGGTCGCAATAGAAGAGGCTGGAAAATATGGTGGATCGGTAAATGTTTTAAAGGCTATGACCGGCCAGGATCCTCTGCGTCTTGAGAGGAAGAATGTTCAGCAGCAAGGAAGCTTTATTTACACTGGTCAGACTCTAATGATGAGTAATGATCGCCTTGCCACTTCGGATTACACAGGTGGTATTGATCGTCGCCGCATTACGGTCGAGTTCAAGAAGCGGCTTAGCCTTGCTGATAGAGCTCGATGGGCTCAGAGAGGTGGTGAGGATGTCTTGTTGCACCCAGAGGTACCAGGGATAGTGAACTGGGCTTTGGGGTTATCGTATCAGGAAGTGACAGACATATTCAGCAATGTGCCTGTCAGGGTGATGAGGTCGAATCTTGATGCTGCCAGGTACAATAATCCAATCGTTGACTGGATGCTCGAGTGTTTGCTTCCAGCAGAAAATGTAGCAACCCGAGTCGGCGATAAGCGGGAGTATAGGGATGGCAGTGGCGAAGTATTTTATAGATATCAGGGTGAACGACTTTACCCAAATTATCTGGCGTGGTGTAAACGGACCGACCGCAATGCAGTTTCACTTCAAAGGTTTTCTTCACTCCTATTGGATGCTGCTGCAAGTTTTGACATCTCTGTTACAAAGAAAAGGGAGCAGGATGGCGTTAAGGTTTATGGCCTGAGAATCCGTTTAGATAGAGAGCAATCTTGGCTTGAAGATCTCGAAAGTCGACATAGCCTGAAAGGGTAGATGAAGAGTAACTATCTGAAAATGTTTGCCATGCATCAGGTGAATGGCAGTGAAGCTATTTCAAGATCAGGAAATACAACTGTCGACCAGAAGGAGAAGCTCGATTCTGCAATCTGTTTTCAGTAAACCTCTTTAGATGCTGGCTGATAACCTTGTCATTGTATGCATTGTTTCGATCAGAGTTTAATAATGGTCGAGTGCAGCAGGCAGCATCATATGTCTGTCAGGTTGATGTAATCAAAGCGTTAAGCCGCAGTAGCGGTTTCAGTTTACTCAGTTCTGCTCAGCGAGATATGAACTTGTGAGCCGCATTCTCATTACTGATGTTATCCGACTGGATATTAGATGGCCATCTAGCATTCTAGCGAGAAAGCTAAAACCATTATCAATGGTTGTGCCTCTCTGAAAGGATTGAGTGAGGCGGGGCCTGGCCCCTTAATCGTATCCATTTTCCAATATTGAAGTTTTTGGTTTTTGGAAATTGAATACAAAATGTTGTCATAACATGGCAGTGTAAAGCAATTAAACCGAAAGGTTAAATATATGTTTAAGTTTTTTAGAGAAATGTTGGCAAGTGATAGAAATGATGGGCAGATAGAAAAATGCTCTGAACTGGCTAGTATCAACGACCATAATAATGTTGAGCTTGATAAACCTGAAGATCATGCCCTCTTAAAGAGACTGGTTGAAAATGCTTATTTAGATAATTCTGTATATTCGCAGCAGAATCGTATCTTGCAAGCACTTTATTGGAGACAACCCATTTCGACTACAGAAATGGTGCATGAACTTGATATTCTTGCCCCTGGACGTAGAGTTAGCGAATTGAGAAAGTTAGGTTTGGATATCCGAGCAAAGTGGGTTGGAGAAGTGCCAAAGTATGGCAAAAAAAAGCGTCGAGTGCATCAGTACTATTTCCCTGATGTCGAATGCTTATCTGACTGTTACTTGAAGTAAATTCACGAATAATTCACCTGGGGGCCCGTTGTCGACAGCAACGGGTCACTATTTTTATATGGGGAGAAATAAAATTTCGGAAAAGAGGTTGTAGTGTAGGCATCTTATTGGGGACATAAGTTGAGTCCCTCTTGCTGCAGTATGATACATCTAAACGGGTATGAAAGGGGTATGTTATTTCAGCGATATCACCTGGTTCATGACTCTGGCCCCCAACTCTCCTGCTCCATCCAGCCGTGTTTTAACGTGAAGGTAAGCTCATCTTTAAAAGGAAATTGTGTCTGACTGCTAAGAATTGCCTCAGCACTGCTCTTTTGTTTTTGAGACAAGGGGCGCAAGTGTGTTTTGTGGCGGTGAAGTGTCTCAATGCCACAGCGGTATAGCGTTAGGGGGTGTATTAAATGGAGTATAGATGCGATGCGAAATCCATTGGGGTCAGTATCACCCCAGTGATAACAGGCTGAAGCATGTGGGGCGAGCAGTTCGTATATTTTTTGCACACCGCTTCCGGGAAATCCACTGCTAAAAAGTACTGCGTCACCTGATTTTTGTCGGATTAGTTGACTAAAAGGAGCTTCGTTCTCGCAGCAGATAAGTGCTGGTGGATTAGCTTCTCGCCCTTTCCACTGTATTGTTTCAATATTCTGGAGGTTGGCCCAGCTTATTGTTGCAGGTTCACCTAGCTCATACAACTTGTGTATCCAGTCGAATTCCTCTCCATTTTTTGTGTAAACAATAGGTCCATAAATTACAGCGTTTACTGTGATTCTATCATGGTAAACATGGTAGGTTGCCCATATTTGCTCCTCATTGTCACTTATATCAAGGTCAGGGCAATACACGTTGAGCCAGCGAAGAAGGACATTACGGAACTCACCTTGCCTGAGTTTTTTGCTGTCGGAGAAAAAACGTGCACCTAACTCAGAAATAGTTATTGGGTCATTATTTTTTAACAGATAATTCAGAGCATTTGTGGCTTGAAAGCAGAGTCCTGTTGCTTCCTTCTCAGAGGTGTTTGCTGCAATGCGCTCAATATCCTCAGGTGATTCGGCAAGCTGCTTTGTCAGTTTTTCAAGCCCAGGAAATGCCAGTTGGAGACGTGCTAGAAGTTTTTTTGTGGCATCCTTAATTTCTAGTTTATCGGCAGGTTTCAGTCTGCGGCCAAGACATGCACCTATCTTCTCAACCCACTCTGCTTCCTGTATGTTTTTGAGCAACGTGTCAAAGTTTACCCGAACTTCATTTTTTGTATTTATCTGAATAGGGTCTATTCCAAAGTAATTATGGAGCTGTTGCAACTCCTGATGACTGAGTGAGCTGCCGACTTTTATAACCCCGCTCAGCATTCCCCTTTGTTCATATCGGCGGGCAACTTTGGTGAGGACCATTATAAGGAAATCAGAGGTTGCTGGTATCATAACTCCTCACCGAAACCGACCTCTACTTTTGAGGGCTGCGGATCAAGTAGACTCATTTGCGTATTTGAAGGGTTTTTCCAGTGAAATGGGAAGAGGTGCACGTCATAATTAGTGTCCTTCTTAACAAGTATTGTGGTCGAATTGCGAACCTCCCGACGTACACCATCTTGGTCTGGTGAGGCTATGAAGAGTTGCAATTGAAGATCTGTGGCAAAGCCTAAAATCTGATCACGTCTCCCTGCATCAATACCATAAAATGCTTCATCAAAAAGTAGAGTATGCAACCGTATTTTTTTTCCTCTATACATAAAATGGGCAATGGTCAAAATAAGCAAATAGTTTGGAACAGCTTGTTCACCGCCTGAACCAAGGCTCTTGTTTCGGCGGTCAATAACCTTGCCTTCATCACCAATATTTGAAACCACCATTTCATATCTATACCAATTGCGGTAATCCAATTCATCGGGGATAGCACCGGATTCGGTGGCAATGATTGCGTCACGATGATCTTCAAAGAAGGCTGCCAGTTCTTGCTCGCCTGCCGGATCGAATGGGTTGGTATTTCTGATAATATTAATTAATTGCTTAAATTCATCAAGTGGGCGAATTTTAAAGCTGTACTGCTGGCCACCGAACGAACGGCTGCGAAGCAGATTGTTGATCTTGCGTACCATATCTTCCATTTCACCGACATGACCTCGCAGATACTGCATGAGATCAGTCATGATGATTTTTTTGAATAATTCGCGTGTTCGATCATTGATAACTCCCTGCTGCTCATTCAGGGCATCGGTTTGTTGAATAATAATTGCTGCAATAGCTTCTTGGCGATAGTTATAGAGCTGGCTCTTCTCTTCATCATAGGTGAAGCGGAAAGCCCCACCAAATTCAGGATCATTCACTTGCACCTTGAGATTATTGATACCTGTTCCTAAATCAACCCGACAGCTTTCAATCTCTTTTTGGATTGCCTCCCGTCTTTTGAATTGTTGTCCCTTTTTAGTCTTGAGTATGTAATGGGCTGCATCTGTTCCAGGTTCCAGAGTTTCTCGCAACCTTTGTTCCACAGCCTCTTTAAGCTCGGTCAGAGAAATGCGCTCTTTACGGATGGAAGCAATAGATTGCTCAAGTTGACTTATCTCACGTCGATCACCACCAATACTACCTTTAAGCTCATCACTTTGCTCCAGAACAGTATCACGCTGGTTTTTAATTTTTTTGATTCGTTTCTCGAGGTTGGCGAGCCCTTTTTTGGCGATAAGCTCACCCAACTCGTGAAGCTGTACCTCAAGAGCGGTGACCTCATTTTTTAATTTGAGTTCGAGATTATGATGAGTGTCATAGTGCTGTTGGGTGGTTGTAAATACATGTGCCGCTTCCTGACAGCCTTGAATATTAGTTCTGATTTCAGCTGATTTAACGATGATATATTTTTTAAAGGTGCTGACATTGTTGAGATTGTGCTCCACAATCTGATGCTCTTTCTGAATATCTTTCTTTTCTTGGCCAAGTTGTTGCAACTCTTTGTGGAGAGAACGTATCTCGGCGGCCAAGGCTTTTTTGCGGCTGTCACATCCGATAAGGCGGGCTGGCGCACCGTGTAGTCTGCGTTCATGGCCACGAAATGCAAGGATTGGTTTGCCTTCAATCATGCTAACTTCTGGTTGCCAGCCGCTGCTTTCCATCTCCATGGCCAGAGCCAGCAGGCTAGATGGGTCTGACTCTTTGAGGTCAAATACCTGACGCATCCAGTCAGAAATCTCTGTATTGTCATGTTTGTCAGAACAGATTCGTAGCCCTGGGTAGTTGGTGCAAAGCTCTCGTGCTTTTTCGTATTCAGCTTTGCGAAGAAGCTGGGTGGCAAGTATCTCTTCTCCGATACATTCCTCAATATATTGGCGCACCTGTAACTTCACCGAGGGTGCCCATTCCAGCCCTTGGAAAAGTGGCCGGGGAGTAAGCATTGCATTTCGCATAGCTCGTTCGAAGTTTTCATAGCCTGCCAACTGCGGTACTATTTCACTTCGTTCCTCAAGCCGCTCTACTGTCTCTTGTTTTAGAGCAATTTTTTTATCGAGGAGCTTTATCTGGTGGTCAAGGAGAGTTCTTTCCTCAACACCAATTTGGATTTCGTGATCACAATGTTCGACAATTTGCTGCGGTGCCGGCTCTGTAATATCTGAAAAGCTGTCCAGCCTGCTCAGTGTGTCAATCTCAGCCTGAAACTCTGTTATGGGAAATGGTATCGAGGTTGCACAACGGGCAAGCTCTGGCAGAAAGGTGTTCAGCTTCTTTTTCAAATTTTCCTGTATTTTGTCTCGTTCTTTTTCATTTTTTTTAAGCTCTCGGTGTATTTTGCTGCTCTCTGCTTGATCAATTTGTAATTGTGTTTTTTTTCGTGAAAATTCATCCTGACAGCTTTTCTCCTGCCGGACAAGTCCTGAGCTGTCTTTGGATTGCAGGTTATGCAGCCGTTCGTCAAGTTCTCTGCTTTTTTCCTCAAGGACAGTAAGAGTAGCTTGAGCGTTATTTATTTTCTCGTATTTATCCTCCAGATTGGTGTGACATTTTCGCTCTTCTGCCTCTTTTTTCTGAAGCGTGAAGTGGTGGAGCAGCCATTTGTATCGCAATATCCCCTGACGTGACTCGGCAATGTCAATGAGTTTACCATTGAGTCCAGAGAGCCAACCAAGCTTACGTTCCAGATCATCGAGCAATGTTTGCGATTCATCAAGACTGCGAAGCGACTCAATGATCTGTTCAAACAAAGATGTACGAGGTTCCGGCAGCAACGACTTGAATAGTTGATGGTAGTCAGCCGCACCCGCTGATATTTCTCTGTAAGATTTTCCCATAGATAAAAAACGGCAAATGTCGTGATAGCTTTCCTCACCACCAAACAATCTGTCACCGAGGTCTTTTTGGTATGCTGCTTTATTCGTATAGAGACCGCGGCTGCTGTCTAACCGTTGCTTAAATTCCTGGCGGGATGATGGTCGTATTTGTCCGTCTTCTTCTGTGGTAAACGGCAGATCCTCAAGGATACATTCTTTAATGAATCCCCAGAATCCTATCTTTTCATCGAGTGCTGTTGCAGAAAGTCCCATGCCAATTGAAAGCAGCTTGCCATTACGCCCGACAATTTCCAGGGCCACATAGGTAATGGCGCCTCCCGCGTTCATGATGCCGGTATCAAGGTTGTATCTAAGCACAATGCCTTGAACGCGACGCCCATCACGTTTTGTACCGCTTAGCCTGGCTGCAGAGTTCCACTCCATCCCTTTACCGGCTGTGAGCACGTAATGAACAGCATCGAGGATTGTGGTCTTGCCGCACCCGTTATCGCCGAGTAGAAAGAGGTGACCTCCGTCTTCAAGTTCGACGGTTTCATCAACGAAGTTATGAAAATTGATCAGTCTGATTCTTTTAATGGGATATACCTTATCAGACATCTTTTACCTCGATCGAATGCATCATTTCTGGGATAGTGCGTGATAATGCCGCACCATTGTAGTGGTACAGGGCTGGCATTGCTTCGAATATCAGTTCTGCTGTAGTGGCCTGGAGATCTTCTGGTGGTTTGATCTTTGTTAAAAAGCGGTGCTTTTCAAGCTCGGGCATAACCGACTTCCAGATTTTATCGCGCACCTTATCTTGAGAATAATCCTCATGCTTGTCGGGAAATATCTCAACAAAACGTTTCTGGCTGTAATCAAGCAGATCACCAAAGTGAAAGCGTAGGTTCTGTTTGTCCTCAACTGTCATGCCGTTTTCTTCAAGCTGTTGCTCAAAAAATTCCAGTAGTATCATGAAAGCCAGACAATCATCTCGTTTTGAAAAGCTAAACAGTGATCTGTTAGCAGGTGTGATAGCAGTATTATGCCACTCTGCCTTATAGACCCGCGCGCACTTTGAGTCGATGAGGAGCGCCCAGCCATAAAACAGTTTGAAAAATTCTACAAAATCAGCACGATGACGTCTGAGGTAAAGAAAACTGTCGTGATCGTCTACAGCGTAAAAATAAGGGCTTTCAATCAGAATATTGAGGACTTTTTGAACTCTATCCCCATGTCGTTTTAACAGATTGGTAAGGGCTATTTCCATGGTTTTTCCGATGAAGTAGGGAGGGGGGAAACTACCATTTCTGGACAACACAGACTCTGTTCGGCCATGGAGAGCAGTATGCGTTGATCTTCCGGGTTAAGCGCAAATTCCAGTCGAGCCAGCCTCTTGCCATCGGCGAGCAGACCGGCTCGTGCAAGTTCGATCACGCGAATGAAATCTTCAAAGCAGTCGAAATCTGCCGCAGATAAAATTCTTCTATTGTCATCGTCAACGGGAATCTTCTGCTGAATCCATTCAAGAAGCATTTTGAGTCGTGTTTCATCCATGGACGCTACAGGTTTACCTGTGGTTTTTTTTCTGCTCAAATATTGTTTTGGGAAGCTGGTTTTTCCAGCCATGCGTTTTCTTGGTTCGGGTGGCTCGGCTTTTTCAATATTATCCCAATAGTTGGGGTCAAAGCTGTTTTGCGGCTGGGAAAGAAGTTCGGTTATAAACTCTAGGGTGCAGTCGTTTTCTGGAAGCCTGGCAAGCTCTTCTATCCTATAGCGAATATCCTGAAGCCGGTTGTTCTTTCGCTCTAGTTCCCGAAGGTGGCTTCGTAGTTTCTGCCAGACGTGCATTGAAGAGTTGTTAATCCGCTGAAGCAGCCGCTCTAACCCTCCTTGCTCCTTAAAAAACAACAGTAGATTCTCAGGGATGCTTGAAATATTGATATTTCTTCTGGATTGAAGGAGGTTTGGTGTGCGAAGTCTCTCAGCCTCCATTATCTGATGGCACTCCATTATCTTGTTGGCATTTTGCCCTTTTAGAAGTCTCTCAAGAAATGGTACTATCTCTACACGCAGGCTGTAAGTTTGCTTCAGAAAGGTCTCAACATACGAATCAATCTCTAGAATGAGTTTACGCACCTCTTCAATTTGGTAATGCTGTATTAGAAAAAAGAGTAAACGACCGTTAAAGTCAGCAAGGCTTGCACTGATCTCCTGGCACAGATCTCCAGCTTTGAAAAGTTGAAATAAGACGCGGCGGGCAGTATCTTCCTGCTCTTCTCCTCCACTTTTGAACGAATGCAGAAGTCTCAGCAGTTCACCAAGGCAGCCCCGTGTTTCGCCAAGCAGATCGCGTGTATCATTTCCACGGCTCTGCATATCATCAAGACAACGCTGCTCAAGCCATTCCAGGAAATGGATTGCCTCACTTTTCAGCCTGTAGCGAAATTTACGTTTCCGATTATCGCGATACCCACGAAGTCGCTGCTTTTCTATGCGGAAATCGACCAAGTCCCATAGGGCTAACTGACGTATATCCGATCGGAATTGATCTTGGCTGTAATTCTGGTCGAGCGTTATTTGGGCAGGGTGTACACCATTGTAAATATCATCGTAGAGCGGTTCTAATTCATAATCTCGCTTAAAGAGCAGAATACGGTATAAAATGTTCAGATAAAATGCAGCTCGCTCTGAAGTCAGCAGGGAGCCAGTATGAACGTTTCTCTTGGCAAGGAGCGCAGTTGAACCATGTTGATGAAAATAGTCCAAACTTTCATTGCTAAAGAGGTCCTGGATATTGTGTTGGTTATTGACTGTTTCCATAAATGTGTGAAGTACTACATTGTTCCAGAGTAACAGTTTGATGTTACAACTATTATTTTCATGATAGTATGTGTGCTGATGACTATATCAAACTTTGCTTAATTTGCACTCTTTGCTAGTATCGTGTGTTTCGATAACACTTCGCTTATTTGAGCATTTAATACCAATAGGTGTAAGGATATTTATGTGTTTATTGATGGTTGCAATGTATTGATTGAGCTAGGATACGTTTGTTTTACAGGTAGAGACCTCATCGAGAGCGAGTGAATAACGGGAGTATGAAATGAGCAGTTCAGATATCGATATAATTTTACATGCCCAACTCATTATTGCCCGCATGGGCGAAAAGGAGTTGATGAATTGGTGGAATACAGACATCGCCTATGAAATGGGAGGAGCTGATTTTTTGCAGAGGCTTTTGGGCGATACGATAGCCCCTCTTTCAGCTGGTGAGGCCATTTTACGGGCAGCGTATCTAAAAGAGTCTCAATTAGTAAGCGAGATGCCGAACAGTCAAAATGTTTACACATTGTTTAGACCAGAACCTGAGATGGGTGTTGCTCTCGAAGAACGACTCAGGCACTTCAAGCGTTATCCTGAAGATGTGCCAAAAGAAATTTCACAGATTCTTGATCCCAAGAAGGATTGGACACCAGACGATCTTGTAGATCTCATAAAACCAGAGAAACCAGTTACGAGCACAGGGTCAAGTTTTGGCAGAGAAATTGAAAAGACAGTTGGGCTCGGAATGGTTGATGTGATGACAAATATGGCTTCAATATTAAAGACAAATGAGAAAGGCCGTTATGTTTTGACCTTTTATAGGGAAGCATAGCATGAGTATCCAAAGTTGCTATCAGGTACGCCACTCATCTGCCCTTAATAAGATCAGTGGACGTCTACCCGAAGGCCGAGAGTTTATAGCATCATTTGATGTTCTTTTATCTGTTCCGCAGAATGCCAAAATCGCCTGTATTGACCGGTGGTATGGGAACGCCAGTGAACGAAAATGCAATGAGCTGACACGCCATTTTAAGCAGAGATATGTGATCACATCCGAAAATTTTGAATCGCTTCAGCTTTATAATCAAAAGACATCCAGAGATGATTTCCCATGGATTAATCATTTTTACATGCTTCTGGATGATCCATATTACCGTTGGGCCACAACAGATTTCATGCCAGACCGTTTTCAAAGCGGTTTGATAGAGATCCCACGATCACGTTTCGATCAAGAGTTAAAGAAACAACTTCCAGAAACAGTGGGTGCAGGGAGCCTTGCGAGATATGGCCAGAATCTGTTAACCGCCATCCGCGATAATGGATTACTTGAGGGGAAAGGGAAGAAAATCATCGTCAGCCCTGCCCTTAATGTGAAGACAATGGCATTTATGCTTTACACTCTCTCTGATCTCGGAGTTGGTTCCAATGATTTTGATATGTCTCCATTGTTTCGATCTATATTAAAACCCCGTGATCTCCTGGTCCCTCTTTTCTCCGAGGGCGAGCAGTTAGGCTACTGGGATTTTACAGGGGACAGAGAACGAATAAAGTTGAACTTGAACCATCCAAATCTGAAAAGTTGGTTGGAGGCCTGCATCTGATGAGCCTAGAGAATAGAATCGATATACTAAAACAGGATCTGCTTAACCCTGCAGGGCCATGTATTAGTACTAACAGGAATTATCCATTTGCCCTTTTCCAGTATCCGCCACATGAAGAATTCAAGATGAGGGCCCGCTTGGTTGAGCTTCTTGATACGTTACGCAGTAAGGGGTGGACAATACTCAATGTGGATCTCTTTTCTACCCTTATTGACTATCTAAATACACAAGAAGATGGCGAGCTCATTGAGGCGCTTATTGAGGAAGAAAAACTCCAATACAGTGTGAACAAAAAGAACCACTCAATGCCTTTGAGTGTATTGCAAAACAGCCTAGACATATTCTTAAAGGATCCACAGGAATACCCAAAGGTTGTTTTCGACAAGATAATTAAAAAAACAGAGCACGGTGATCCTGCAAAAACTGTGATTTTTTTATCAAGAATTGGTGGCCTGTATCCATTTTACAGAACCTCATCCCTCTTACGTTATTTAGATAAGGGCATTCGAGTTCCTACTATTGTGCTCTATCCAGGTGAGCGAACAGAGCAATACTATCTCTCTTTTATGGGAGAGATGGATGCCGACAGAGACTATCGCCCCAGGATATATTAAAAGGAGAAAAAATGAGCCGGATCAAAGATGTCTTTTTTAGAAATATTGACGAAAATATCGCACCAGTAATTTACTTTCATCAACTCGAACCATCGGTTGCTGCTCAGGAAGTTGGAGAATATATATTTACCACCCGCCCCACATCCCAGGGCAATCAGTTGGGGGGGATCCATGAGCAGATGGTCTCCTTGTTAAACCAGATTTCGATTGCAATTGACGAAGGACACAAGCTGCCTGCGTCTTGGATCTCAGGATTTTTTGGCTCAGGTAAGTCATCGTTTGCAAAACTCTTGGGGCTAGCCCTTGATCGTATGGAACTCCCGAATGGGACCACCATGGATAAGGCTCTACTGGAACGGGATGACACTCCTAACTTCAAAGAGCTTCATGATGTATTTGAGAAACTTAGCGGCCAGATAGATAGTATGGCTGTAATCTTTGATATCGGAACAGCAGCAAAAAATAATGAGAGTACCCCGCATACGATTTACCGTCATATTCTACAAAAGCTTGGGTATTCACGTCATGATGGCGTCGCTTACTATGAAGTCGCTCTGGAAGACGAGGGGCATTACGATGAATTTTTAACTCTGTATCAAGAACAGTACTCAAAAACTTGGGCGGAAAAGTGCAGCTCTGCTCTTGCTCCCCAACAGTTTCGGGCAATCTATAAAAAGATCTTTCCTGAACAGGATGACCTTCTAGAGACCAGTACTTTTAGCCTGAACTCGTTAAGTATTCAGAACATGGTCTCTAATTTATATCGGGTAATAGAACGACGTGTACCTGGCAAGACCATCTTTATTGTGGTTGATGAGGTCTCTCAGTACATCGATAAGGATCAGAATAAGATGCTTGACCTTCAATCTTTTGTTTCAGAGATTGGTGGGCGAGTACGAAATGGTAAAAGCCCATTATGGCTGTTGGTTACCGGCCAAGAAAAGCTAGAGGAAGAAAGCAAGGAGTCTGTTCTCTTTAAACTCCAAGACCGATTCCCTCCTGCGCTTCGTGTTCATTTAGATAGGGCCAATGTAAAAGAAGTAGTCAGTCGTAGGCTCCTAAAAAAGAAGAGTGGATCAGAGCTGGAAACCATTGTCTCAGCATCCAATTTGGATACCTTAAAACTCCATGCATATGAATGCGAAGGTGTCACCAGAGAGCAGATCATAGAGCACTATCCTTTGTTACCAGGGCATATTCCCCTGTTTATGGATATTACTCAGTGCATAAGGAGTAGGTCCGCACGCACCCAGAGTGATGCTGGCGGTGTAAGGTCTGTTCTAAATAACATATGGGATCTCTTTAACCGTGAGCCTGTGGCTTTGAAGAATAGGGCTATCGGTACATTGATGACCCTGGATATGCTCTACGATATTATAGGGTCGAGTATTGATAGTGATGTTCAGCTAACCCTCCATAAAGCCTTTGAGAAAAAAGGGACAGATACTTGGGAAACCAAAGTAATCAAAGCCATTTCTTTACTGGAGATGAATGCGGAACAGTTGCCTGTACAGTTACCGCTTCTTTCCTCTCTTCTCTATCCTGAACTTGGGGCCTCTTCTGTTGAAAATGAGGTGAAGGCTGCCCTCGAAAATCTCAAAAAAGATAATTGGATCCACTATCATGAAAAGTATGGTTGGCGGGTGCAAAATAATGCAGCGCAGGATTGGAACCGGCAAAAGAGTGAGATATCTGTACCCTCCAGCAGGATTATTGACCTCCTCATCGATTTACAAAAAGAAATTGTATCTACAATAAATCAGCCAATCCTCGATGGTGCTCGATTTCCTCTCGAGTCCTACTGGGGGCTGGAACAGAAAATTACAGGAAAAAATGATCCCACAAAGGTAACACTTTGTTTCCATTGGATTGAAAATGCAAGTAAACGCAAAGATCTGGATACGTGGATAAATTTAAGTCGGCAGCATAAGAGCATGTTCCATTGGGTTTCAGGTAACCCCAGCAGCCTGGAGAGCAAGGTAAGGGAGTTTGAACGTTCGCAAAGAATGATAGCTCGCTATAAAGGGCAGGGGGAGTTGCAGCCACTAAAGCAGCAACTCATGTACCAAGAACAGGCAGAAAGTGAACGTTTGTGGGAGGAGATTAAAAAAGAGCTCAGGCAGGTCTGGATTCAAGGAGTTTTCTTTTTTGATGGTCACTCCTTCGAAATGAGCCAGGCAGGAGCATCTTTTGAAAACGCTTTAAAGGCTGAGATTGAAAAAAATATAGGTCAACTTTTTCATAAATTTTCCCAAGGGCATATCTCAATTACAGAGTCCGATTATAGACAGCTCCTCGAAAAGGACACTTCCGGTTTAGGACTAGTGTTTTTTGATGGAGACGGTGGACTAGGGATTGCTCAGAATGATGCAGGCAGGATCATTTTCAAATGCGGTGGCCAGGTTCCTCGTTCGCTCTTCCAATATCTGGAAGAGCGAACATATTTAACAGGGGAACAACTGATCAAGTATTTTGGTGCTGATCCATTTGGTTATTCGACCTCTGTGATTAAGGCTTCTGTTATTGGCTTATTACGGGAAGAACGACTTCGCGTTATTGATAATAAAAAAAATGAAATAACCTCTATTCAAGACCCGGGCGCTAAATCCCTGTTTGAACAGCACCGGGAGTTTCTTCGTGCAGAGATTGAAATAAATAAAGAAATCACTTTAACCGGAAGAGATAGAACTACTTTACGCAAATTCTTTGAAAATTCCCTTGGGTTAAGCCACGTCGAAAGTGAGTCGGATAAACTTGCAGATCTCGTTTTTAAGCATTTCCCCGAATGGAAGGATAAGGTGTCTGAGCTAACGAACAAACTTGGAAGCCTTAATATTACTGTGCCTGAAGAGATGAAAGATTTCAACAAGGCCCTAACAGCATGCTTGGAGAATCGTCAGGTCCAAAAGACTCTGGAGCGGGTTAAGGGGAATCTGAAGATTATAGAAAAAGGTGTTGCCCGAGTAAAAGAGATTGAAGAAAGTTTTAATGAAGATACTGAAAAAGAATTGCGTCAGTTGAAAAACATACTTGAGGTTCAAGTGAAGCAGCTGGAGCAGGTGGAGGAGGAATCAACCATCCAGGATTCGATATCGTCTCTTACGAGTCATATGCAGAGTAGTACCCCCTGGCGTGGGTATGCAGATGTAAAGCCTATGGCTGTAGCCGTTGTAGTCCATTACAAACAGATACGAAAGGGCTATAAGATCCAGCAGCAAGATGAGCTGGATACTCAATTGTCTCAAATTAAGTTACGACCAGATTTTGGGGAGTTAGAGCTAGACAAGCAGCAGGAGGTACTACATCGCATCAGCAAAGTATTTATAGATGTAGATGAGGAAGCAGTGCAGCCTCAACTTTTACTCATTAAACAGACTCCAGACCGAATTCGTGAGGCCACATCAGAGGCGCATCGTTTTATGGATCAGTTGGTCAATGAGTCTGGTGCAAATGGGGATGGGCCTGAACCAGACAACCCTAAGCCAAGGGTGCATACCATACGGCTTGGCTTACGTAATAAGATTATCAGTGATGAAAATGAACTGGAGCGAGTTTTTGCCAGCTTAAAAGAGCAATGCTTAAAAGAGCTGAATGCAGGAATAAAGGTAAGGTTTGAAGAATGAGCGGATTACGGGAAACGACCAAGAGTAGTTTTAAACAGTGTGTCAACGCCATAAGAAACCGGCTGTTGGAAGACTTGGAGCAAGCCTGTTATCAGCGATATTCCCTTAATGCAAAAGATCGCAGTAAAGTTCAGCTAACCTACCAGGAAAACTATCTCTACAAAAGGCTCTTCGCCTGGCTAGAAGATCCTGCGAGAGCCCATAAGAATTGGCGATCCAATCTAAAAGACCTGATTAAAGCACGTGCCTATACCCTGACGAACCGCCTGGTTATTCTGATGCAGTTGGAATGTCGGGATTTAAGAAAGGTAAAACTCATTAGCCAGGGTATTGAGAAGTCTGTCTTTCGTACAGAGCAGGAATTTTTTGTGGCCTTAACTCAGGGTGACGACCAAGGTTTTTCTTTTATACTCCAGCAGGTATGGGATCAGTTGGCCTTAGAGCTCCCAGCATTGTTCCAGTATAACGAGGTCCACCAGTGTATACCCATTCCAGGGACAACATTGCTTTGGATGATCCAAGAACTGAACCAAGAAGAGCTACAAGAAGCCTGGAAGGATGATACTACTCTGGGTTGGCTGTATCAGTATTGGAATGACCCAGATCGCAAGGCCGTTGATGCGAAGCTAAAAAACACTTCTGGCAAGGTTGAGGCCCATGAGCTTTCTGATAAGACACAGCTCTTTACAGAACGCTATATGGTGGAGTGGCTTGTACAGAATTCCCTGGGGGCACAATGGCTTGCTATTTGCGCCAAGAATGGCTGGGCTTGCAATGCTAAAGACAAGATAGAGAAACTTATACTCAGAAGGGCCGAGTGGAATAAAAGAACTACGCTGAAAGAGGTTCTCGAAACTGAGGCAATGCCAATTAATGGCGATGAAGAGTTCTGGAAGTATTATGTGCCTCAGGATCTGGCGGAAGAAACTATTGAAGCCGCGCCATTATCTTTAGAGAAGGTTAAGATTCTTGATCCTGCGATGGGGAGTGGCCACTTTCTGGTATATGTCTTCGATTTTCTCTGGGAACTTTATCAGGACCAGGCCCGTCTTAGTAAGAAAAATTACACCCCAAAACAAATAATAGACTGGATATTAAAAAATAACCTTCACGGTATTGATATTGACAACCGGGCTGTTCAGATAGGGGCCGCAGCACTGTATATTAAAACCCAGGAGAAAGAAACCGGATATCAGGTAGAAAATCTGAATTTAGTGGCTTCTGATTTAGGAATAAGTCATCTCAAAGAGGATGACCCTGCAATTGTAGAATTTATCGAAATTCTTGAGGATGAGCTTGGTCTGAATAAAAATATAAGCCTCGAAATTATCAACGCACTCAAAGGGGCAGAGTATCTTGGGTCATTGCTTCAAGTAGAAAAAGAGATTGAGAGAATTGTGAGAATCTATCGTCTCGACACTTCCGCACTCGATGTAAAGGAAGTACAGGAGAAAATATTCCAGGCATTGGCTAACTTCATCCAAAACCATGATCAGGGAGAGGATTTAGGTGTTAGATCTCTGGCTGAGCAAATGGGGAAAGGGCTTCGACTGATTGAACTGTTGGGACAAAAATATGATGTGATTGTCGCTAATCCTCCATACTTGGGAGTTGCAAAAGTTAATAAGTCGATTGGTGACCAGATTCAACTGTATTATCAGGATGGCAAGGCTGATCTCTATTCTGTCTTTATGTTAAAAGCCTTTCAACTTGTGTCAGAATATGGAAAAGTTGCAATGGTTACTCTTCGAGGTTGGATGTTTCTCACTCAATTTGATGATGTCCGTTTGAAATTGATAAGAGAATCGAATTTCTTGTCTTTCGGCGACCTTCACCTCGGGGCATTTAGTGATATGAAAGATGTTTCTGCAACAATGTTTGTTTATCAAAAATCTAACCTTAAAAGAATATTTACTAAGATTGTAAGACCTGTTCCTAAACTTCAGATACGAAGAGATCAGTATCAGGTTGATAAGAATACAAGAGGTCTTCTTCTAGCAAACGAAGTTTACAGCTTTTCGCAATCTCGGTTTGCTGAAATACCTGGTTCTCCAATGATTTATTGGTGGCCTGAAGAGATCCGTCAGGCATATATTAAGGCTCCAAAATTAGCTGAAATAGCTGAGGTGAAACAAGGCATGTCTACAGCCAATAATGTCCGTTATGTTCGATATTATTGGGAAGTCGATAAACAAAAAATTATGATTCAAGAACAAGATTCACTAAGAAATGATAACAATACCTGGGCCCCATATGTAAAGGGGGCTGAAGGGAAAAGATGGTATCAATCATTAAGTGAAATTGTCTTATGGGAAAAAGATGGACAGCAAGTAGTATTGAACAAACCAAAATCTGTGATTAGAAATGCAACGTCCTATTTCAAGCAAGGGATTTCGTTTAACAGTATTGGGACAGATGGCTTTCTTTGCCGTTTGCGGAAATTCAAATCAATTTTTGCAGATACAGGTTCTTCCATTTTTTGTTGTGACCCAGAAAAACTCCAAGTTGTTCTGAGCTCTAACCTTTCTGGTTATATATCACATTCCCTAAACCCCACAATTCACAATCAAGTCGGGGATATTGAGAGGCTTCCCTATTTTGAGCAAATTACTGGATACACAAGCTACATAAACCGAGCAAAATCTCTTTATAAACAAATCTTCGCCTCAACAGAGTCGAACTTGGAGTATAGATATCAGCAACTGAGTTCAGGACAAATTGAAGTTGAAGAAGCCAGAATCCGTGATGAAATTGACAAGGAGTTATTACAACATTTTTCCAAGAACACAATACTGAGCATACATAAGGAAATAGGAGAATCTGTTTTCGATTATCCTCATTGGGATGGTGAACGGGACACAATTCCCCAAGACTTTGCAAAATCCTATCAAGCCGAGTTTTCTCTTCTAAGTTTAAGTCGTAAGTATCGCCTTCATCCAGACAGCCTTCTACTGATCAAGGACGAATTGGGGTTATCCCATGAAGGTTATCGAAAAGCTAAAGCCTTTAAAGATCTATCTTGGGCCATAGGAGTGTTGTTAGGGATATTTGATGCCCAAACAGGAGGATTGGTGGATCTGGCGGATGAGCGTAGAAAGGAGCGGATCATCACTCCAGATATTGAGGCCCCACAGGGGCATCCCCATGGGCTTCTTTATCTATCAAGTTTGGATGACCAGGAAGGCTTAAACCGTGAAGAGCTGTCCAATTCGGGCAAGGCCTGTTTGCTAACATTGAAAGCAATTCTTGAGTATAAATGGGGATCTGAAAAGAGTAATCAACTCTGGGATGAAATTCAGAATGCTCTAGTATTAGATTGCCGCACTGATTGGACACCAGCTCAACGCTCTAAAAAGAATCTGAATACTTGGATTCGTACGTCAGCCTTTGAGATGCATTCGTCTATCTACCAGAAACGTCCAATTTATTTCCCTCTAACTTCAGCAAAAAAGAATTTTTTTCTATGGGTGAACATCCACAAGTGGGACGATGGGACGCTAAACAGCATTTTGGCCAATTACCTGAATCCGGATATATCCTTGTTAGAAAATCGCATCAGGCGGTTACGAGAAGAACGACATTCTATTAAAGATAATCGTCAGCTTAACGCAGTAGAAATGGAGATTGCTGGTCTCGATAAACTTTTGGATGAGCTGAAGGTTTTTACTGCTAAGGTTTCTCTGTTAGCCACCCGTGGTCCTGCTCCCGAAAATCAGGAAGTTGAAACACCCTATGTTATGGATCTAAATGATGGAGTAATGGTTAATTCTGCCGCACTCTGGGAGCTGGTTTTACCGCTATGGAAAGATCCTAAAAAATGGTGGACTTCCCTATCTACGCCTAAGGGCAAAAAAGATTTTGACTGGTCCCATCTGGCAATGCGTTACTGGCCTAATCGGGTAATGGCGAAGGTGAAAAAAGACCCCTCTCTGGCTGTAGCTCATTCTGATTATGGTGAATACAAAGGGCGTGACCTCTTTGAAGAACTGCACCCTGAAGCTGCAAAGAAATGGAATGCACAGCAGAACAAGCAGAACGATAAACAATTGGAGCTTGATTTTTAAATGGGAGTCATCGCTGAGCATATAAGAAAGAAACTGGAGCAGGATCTCCGAACCAAAGGTTTATTGGTCTGGTTAGATAAGGATCATGAATTTTCTTCTCTGGTTGATACTTGGCTTGAACAGAAAAAAGAAGGAACGTTTCACTATGATATCTTTGCCTTCAGAGGTTCTTTTCTTGAGTTAATGGTAGAGAGCAAAGATGTCCTCTCAGGTAGAGGTGTACCCAAGTGTGTAATCCACATGCCTGGTTTTAATGAACAGGATATTAAAGAAACCCCTGTCCTTGAGGCGTATAAAGCGGGGCAGCGTTGGCGGGTCTCCTTAGAGACTATGATTCGGGAGGTAGCACAGGGGAGGCTCTCTGAAGATCAAACCCAATTTCTTGTATCTCAAGAGGGGCTTACCCTTTCGCAGGCTGAAGAGTTTATAAGTAATGAAGAGGACATCCCCCAGGAAATTAAGGGGCTCTTGCGTAAATATGGTGAGGATGGCTTTGTTCTTGAGTTTATTAAGAACCCGGCCAAGATCAATAAAGAACTCTGTTTAGCACCAGAGAAATGCTTCCCTCTCCTTTTGGAGTATTTTGATAAGTTGGTCGGGCTGGATGGACAGTGGCAGCATGATTGGAACCAGAATCAGATCGATTGTTCTCATCCGGATGATCAGGCAGACCTGTTAGTTGGCTATCTCATGGCTATGGAGTTTGTCCATGATTTAAAGGCAGAGCCAGGTTCAGAAAGGTTGGGGCGGTTAAAGAATAAACAGAAAGAGTATTCTAAAAAATCGAGTACGCTCCTCCATGAGCTTAGAGAAAGTGATCCAATACCTTATGTTAAATGGGCTGAACAGGTAGAAGCGAACTTAACACCAGAGGAGTGTTCGCAAAGCCCTAAGGATCTTGGGAGCCTGGATACATTTCGCTTTGAGGCAGACCTCTTTTTAAGTGAGGCAATGACCCTGCTTGAGAAGGGGAGATGGGAAGATGCTTTTGATCTGGCAAAAGTTAGATTACCAAAGGCGAAGAAGGGAAGTATCTCAAATACGTTTTGGCTTCAGCAGGATAGGAAAAGACTTTGGTTGTGGGAGTGGATAGAAGTCTCTTCTCAATTGGGAATTAAAGCAGATCAAATAAACGTAGAAGTTCAAAAGCAGAGTGCGGATGTTTTAAGCCACGAAGATCTAACTGGTTTATATGTTGATCGGTGGTGGGGGCTGGATCAAATACATAGAAGATTTTCGTCTCTTTCAGAACGTTATCAATCCACACATTCTGACCTGCATATAAAGGCGTTTATTGAAATTCGTAAATCTCTTCACTCGTTGTACAGGAGTTGCATTGATGAGCAGTCCTTGCTTTGGAATCGTCTTTGCCAAATACAAGGATTTCTACCCAAAGAAGGTCTTCAGCAAAGAAATTTCTATAGCAAATGGGTCAAGCCTACACTGCAGAAAAAAAAGAAGACAGCAATCATCTTTGTTGATGCACTCCGCTATGAGTTGGGAAATGAATTAGTAGAGGAACTGCAATCTATTTGTGGCAAGCAAGATATCTCGCCTATGTTGGCAGAGCTGCCAACAATCACAGCAGTGGGTATGAATGCGCTTGTCCCGGTGGTAAACGGTGCAAAGGTTGCGCCACTCTTTGATAAGAAAGGTGTGATTACAGGTTTCCAAGGTGGGCAAAGGCAGGTCAAGACTCCTGACGAACGGCAGAAGACCTTGCAAGAGCATGCAGGCGTTGAGACATCCTGGATTGTTCTCCATGATTTACTTTTATTTTCAGATCGAAAACTAAAAAATATTGTCGATAAAGAACTCCTGGTTGTAACGGCCCTGGATATTGACAAAATGGGTGAATCTGGTGCCTTGGCTTTTGGTATTGATTACTTTGAAAAAGGTCTGGCACGCTTAAAGACGGCTGTTATAAAGCTTAAAGAAAAGGGCTATGAGCAGTTTGTCATTACTGCTGACCATGGGTTTATTCTTGGTGATGAATCTCTTGAGACAGGTAAAGCGCCAAAGTTGGAGTGTGCTGAACGGCGATATGCATATGGATCGGAAAGAAATAGCGAAAACCTCATCTCTGCCAGTTTGAATCAGTTAAATTATTCTCATTCTGGGGCTGATGACTGGTTTATTTTTGAGCGTTCAACTCATCTGATTACCAACCAAAGTAGAACCAGTTTTTATCATGGTGGCAATACCTTACAAGAACGTGTGGTACCAGTTATATCTTTTTCTCTAGGCAAGGACTTGCCAGGTAGCTCAGGTACTTTTGAATTATCTATTCAGAAGAAATCAGATGTTTTGGGCTTCCATCGGATCGCAATCTACCCCACGTCCAAAGACTCAGGCCTATTTTCTCTACCTCAAGTCGAGGTTCAACTGGTTTCTGATGAGGGGGTTCTGGTCGAAATTGGTGATATTGTTGGGGCACAACGACAAGGGGATATTTTGACTCTTCCATTATCGAAGGAGTCAGAGGTGTATTTCAAACTGTGTAATGGACCTTGTTCAAAAGCTAAAATTTATTTTAAGACCACCCGTCGGAAAACAGTATTGGAAAACTCTGAATATCCTGAATATTTTGAGGTAGAAAACTATAGCCTTAGTACTGATGACAAAAAGCCTGAAAAGAAAACTAAAAAGGTAAAATCAGTCTCAACGAGTTATTCAGACGCAATCCCGGAAGAATATCATACCGCCTTGGCCCACCTTGAAAAGCATGGTTCTTTGACTGAGAAATTTCTTGTTAATACTTTGGGCAGTGGCAGTAGTGCAGCAAGAAAGGGGCGGCGTTTTGCCAATAAAATCGCTGAATGGCTCAAGGATCTTCCTTTTGATGTCTACATTGAGCAGACCGCAGAAGGGAAAGAGTACCGCAAAAAATAAATGATAAATTATGAATGATATAGAACATATATTTGAACGACTTCGCAGTGGGACTGTACCAGAAAAGGGTTTAGATAAATTTGCTATCGGCATAGATAAACCTCTTAATGAGATCAGACGCCAGTTGAATTTAATATCAACGGGTGAAGGGACCTTTAAGTTTTTGAGAGGAGGGTATGGCTGTGGCAAAACCTTTATGAGCCAGTATACCCTGTTAGAAGCGCTGAAGGAGAACTTTGCTGTCTCATTTGTGGTCGTCTCACCCAATGACACACAGTTTCACAAATTTGATGATGTTTATCATCGTATTGTATCTGGCATTAGGACACCCATGGCTGCAAGTGGGGCGTTAGAGGATGCAATTGATAGGTGGATTGCTCGCATTGAAGATCGGCTGGCAGATGAGATAGGTGATGATGCTGAAGACTTTGATGAACAGGTAAAGGTTCGTTTTGAGACTGAACTGTGTGATCTAACTAAAGAGGCCTCAGGCAATGAGTTTATTAATGTCCTGAAGGCATATTTTGATGCCAAGCAGGAGGGAGACTACCAGGTTGCTTCCAGTTTAATCTCTTGGATTAGTGGCTCAAAGAATGTAGCTGCTTCAGCAAAGAAAAAAGCAGGTATAAAAGGAGAAATCTCAAGTTCTTCAGCTTTGTTGTATCTGAAAGGTATTTTGAATATCTTAAAAAAGGCTGGACATAATGGCTTGGTCATTATCGTTGATGAGCTGGAAACAATCTTGAGAACAAGATCAGATGTTAGAGGGAAATCTCTTAATGGTTTACGACAAATAATTGATGCTGCTAAAGATTTTCCTGGCATGTTATGGGTCTTTACTGGAACGAGAGAATTTTTTGACAGCAAGAAAGGCGTGGCAGGATTGGAACCACTCCACGATCGTATAAAATTCACAAGTTCTGGTGGGTTTGTCAGTCCTAAGCAACCCCAGCTAGAACTAAAACCTTTCGACAAGCAAAGGCTAAAGGCTGTAGCCTTGAAGCTTCGTGAGATATTCCCGAGCGATAATAAGGGGCGGATCTATAGTCTTGTTGATGATGATTTTCTGAACTCTTTATGTAGCCTTGTTACAGAAGGACTTAAAGGTGATGTCGGAGTCATCCCAAGGCAGTTTTTAAGGGAACTTATTACAGTCTTAGATTTGGTGGAAGAGCATGATGGTTCTGATGGTGGTGAGGAGTATATCCCCAAAAAAGTATATGACTTCCCGGCAGGTGGGCTTTCTGATGAAGACCAAAACCTTGTCGATGGGAAGACTCTTTCCAGTACTGATGATAATTCCAATTCTGGATATGATGTAGAAGAGTTGAAGTGGTAATGGGAGCTTTTGCGCGCTTTGATCCATTATTGCAAGAGAAGATTGTACACCGCCTTGGTTGGAGTAGTCTGAGGCCTGTCCAGGAATTAGCTTCAGATGCCATCTTAGATGGAAACAACTGTGTCATCCTTGCCCCCACAGCAGGAGGAAAGACAGAGGCTGCTATGTTTCCAGTCCTTTCAGGTTGTTTGACCAACCAGGAACTTGGAATGCGGATGCTCTATATTTGCCCAACCAGGGCTTTGATCAATAATCAGGAGCAGCGGCTGGGAGAATATGCCTCAATGTTGGGGCTAGGGGCATTTAAGTGGCATGGTGATGTGACTGCTGCAACGAAGAAAAAGTTTTTAAGAGAGCCGTGCGAAGTCCTGCTAACCACACCAGAGTCACTGGAAGTGATGTTGGTCTCTGGTAGTGTTCCAACAGCGAAACTGTTTAAGCAGCTCAAATATGTCATTATTGACGAAGTCCATGCCCTAGCTTCTTGTGACCGGGGCAACCATCTAATCTCTGTATTAGAACGGATCAGAGCCTACTGTGACAACGATTTTCAGCGTATAGGACTCTCTGCTACAATTGGGAATCCTGTTCAGATTTTAGAATGGCTTCAGGGGAGCTCTAAAAATCCGCAACAGCTTGTTGACCCTCCAAAGAAACCCGGCAAAAAAAGAGTTGAAATAAAACTCACAAATGAACCTGGCGAACTGGTTACTCAAGTCATACATGCTGCCCATGGAATAAAGAGTCTTTTGTTCTGTGAAAGTCGCAGGCTCGTAGAGAAAATTTCCAGTGGATTGAAGAAAGGTGGTGACCCTATTTATGTGCATCATTCTTCCTTGAGTAGAGAAGAGAGAGAAATTTCTGAAAAGGAATTTCATGAAGGATCAGAGGCATGCATTGTCTGTACATCAACGATGGAGCTTGGAATTGATGTAGGTGATCTGGATAAAGTCCTTCAGGTTGATTGCCCTGCAACTGTATCGTCATTTCTGCAAAGGATGGGGCGTACCGGGCGGCGGGGAGATGGCGTGGCCAACACCACCTTTTTTATTGAAAAGGAATCTAAACTACTGCAAGCCATTGCGATAGTTGAGTTGGCCAGAAGTCACTGGGTAGAGAATGTAAGGACGCAGAGAAAGGTTTGGCATATTTTACTGCACCAGATTATGGCGATGTGCCTTGAAAGAGGGGCCGTATCACCAAACATGCTATGGGATCAACTCCACGAGGCGTATTGCTTTTCTGAGATAAGCAGGGAGAAGTTCGATCAATTTATTGGTTTTCTTTTAAGCAAAGATTTTCTTCATGATGATGGCAGGATGTACTCTTTGGGTTTGAAGGCAGAAAAGGCTTTTGGCAGAAAAAATTTCATGGAGATCTATTCTGTTTTTAGTACTCCGTTGGAGTTTGAGGTCTCTGGCCTCTCAGGCGAAATGATAGGGACCGTGCAATGGGATTTCCTTGAAAAGCTTTTGGAAGAGAGTGCAGCTTTCTACTTAGCTGGCAGAGCCTGGTTTGTTGAGCGGATAGAATGGAAGAATAAATGTGTTTTGGTTGTCCCTGCACCAGCAGGAAAGGTTCCAAAATGGGGCGGAACAACACCTAGCTTTTTGAGCTATGAACTTTGCCGCAAAATGCGGGATATTTTGATTAGTGATGAGAGCTACCCCTATCTCGATATTGGATCAAAAGAATCATTAGATTCAATGCGGGATGACAGAGGGGAATTGCTTTTCAGTGAGTTTGCTCCGATAGAGTATGATGAAAAAGGTGTTATCTGGTGGACCTGGGCTGGTGGTAATATAAATAATACTCTCAGAACGATACTTAAGATTGAACTGAATACTGATGTCCAGGCCAGCAATGAATACGTCAGGGTCAAGAGTGATGCAGTAACACTAAATATTTTCACGGGAATTATGAAGAAAATCTCCAGTCCGAGTTACTGGAGCGACCCAGAGTTATTGGGAAAGATTTACGCAATGGTTCCTAATTATCATTTGAGCAAATTTCAGCCATATCTACCGGAGGCTCTTCAATTCAGATTACTTGCAGATAGTATTTTTGACATTGATGGGACATTGGAGTTTTTGAAGGAGGTCTGGGAGTGATTGGCAGGACCGATATGAAGTTTTCTCAATAATAAAAAGTGGGCTAGCTGACTAACATAGTTGGTAAGTGGCGGTTGCTTGAAAAGAAGATTCAAATAGGGATCGTCAGTGTGTTTCTTTGTAATGTTTTAAATTGACAGAGAATGTTTTTGTTTTAACTTTGTTGCCAACGCTTGTATCGAGCCAAAGGATGACTTGGTATGGTGATCTTGGATTGCGAATTCTTACATGTCTTCGCGGGATGAAAAATGAATCCTTGATTTACTGACAGCCCTGTTACTCCGGAGGTGACGATACGAAAAATCACCACAACTCTCTCATCCGGAGGCTGTTATGTACTATTTGGAATCTGCGGAGAAAATCCGTATTGTTGCCCTTGTTGCGACAAAAAATCGTGAAGATCTCTTTAAATCACGATCCCTTCCCTCAATTCTCCAGCAAACCTATCCTTGTGACAGAATAGTTGTTGTCGAAGATATTTCGGCTGGCAAGAAAATTACTGGTGTTCAGCAATTCTGTCACGATCACGTTGGATTAGTAGACTACCTGCGAAACCGACGCACATCGGGCGCTGCAGGTGCCTGGAATTCAGGTCTGGATCATATTGCCCGAAGCTATCCTGATCCGTCTTCTGTTTTTGTTGCCATCCTAGACGACGATGACGCCTGGAAAAGCAACTATATCGATAATAGTCTTACCCAAATACGCAAAGGGGCAAAGGTTATTGCCACGCCTTTTCAGAGGATTGTGGGGCCGGATTCATGCTTGACTGTTTTTCCTCCGAAACATTTATGTGCAGGTGACTTTCTGGTCGGCAATCCCGGGGTTCAGGCAAGTAATCTTATTGTGAGGCTCGATAGCTTTCTAGAAGCGGGTTGTTATGATGAAGCTTTGCAAAGTTGTACAGATCGGGATTTGTGCATTCGCCTGGCTCAACTGCATGCAGAATTTTATAGCCAGACAATTGAGGTGGCGGTCCAGCATTATGCATGTGTGGATAGGGAGAGACTGTGCACACCAAAGTCACCGGCTAGAGTGAATGGGCTCACTACGTTTTGGCAAAAATATAACCGTATAATGACGGTTGAGCAAAAACGAGCTTTTTGCGCCAGGGCAGAAAAATATTTTGGCTGGCAACCAGCTGCTGAAGTGGAGGCATCAGCTCCTAAAGTATCATGTGATTATAACGTCTCATCAGAAGCAGTTGAATCATTTCAGCTGGTTGTCGGCTTGATTGTTGATGGTCAGCGGATCGGAAACATGAAAGGTTTGTTTGATGATTTTCTGCACCTTCAAAACAGTGGAGATATAGACGGGTTAGATATACTCCTTTTACAGAACAGCGCTGAGCAGCACCCAATTACTCAATTGAGCGATGTGATAGAAGACTTTCGTAAAGAGGGGCTTCGTGTCCATCTTATTTCTCCTGTTGATGTTAATGAATCCGTGAAAGCTGGAGAATTACCTGAGTTCTGCAAGTTTCAAGGTTCACAATTAGGTATTGCGCCTGCCCGTTCAGCGTTACAAGCGTATGTGTATCATTTTGCTAAACCGCGAAAAGGGGCTGTTGCATGGATTATTGATGATGACATGCGTTTGAATCCTTTAATCGACAGCCCAGATGGGAGTAAGAGGAAATCTGTTCCCTTTATTTATCAGCTGCAAAAACTCAAAGGGCAAAAGGTTGATATTGCAATCGGTAGGTATACTGGTGCAGCACCTCTACCTGCATCGGCAACAACTCGTGTCCAGCTTGTTGATCTCGTCTATAATTTACGGTGGTTAAATTCATTGCCTGGTGATTTTGTGGTGCCGAAATGCCAGAGTCATAATAGCCAACTTATGAGTAATCGCCGTGATTACTACTATGATCTCTCTCACATTGAAACGGATAGGTTAGAACAGCCCTTTTTGCTTGAGCCAGCATTTGAGGGTGAGACTGTTGAGGAAGCAAGAATACGGTTACTGAGTTCCGCAGAGCGCATATTGGTAGGTGAACAGATTTTTCGACCGTTAATGCTAAGTGCTTCAGAAATAGAAGAGTTTTCAATAGAGGACTGCCATCTGCATAGAGGTGGGAATACCTTTATCCTTAACATTGACGTATTGCGGGATTCGCTCAACCCGGCCCCAATGGTACATGGCAGACCAACCCGGCGTTCTGATATGAATTGGGCATTGTTACAGAAAAAGCGTGGACGGAGGATAGTCAATGTCCCTATAGGGGTTTTTCATGATCGTGGCTCGCTTGAACCACCTCTATGTTTTGATGTCGCAGCGATAGCGGATGATATTCAAGGGTATGCAATATTTTCTGCACTGCAGGATGTTATGGAAGATGAGCGGCTTGATTATGTTGAACGAGTGGAGAAGTATCTTGAAGAGCGGGTTGCCGCCTTTCGCTTATCTTTTCAGCGAATACGCGGATTAGCTTGTGAACTTCTTTCTCTGGCAAAGTCTGGGCTAGAGCATAGCGACGCGTGGCAGGATTTTAGTAATCGGTTGAATGCAATGTACCCGGTGAATGGCCTAACTGAGATTGAAAAAAAGGTAGCTCAACTGACTGTTCCTAAAGCACTAGATTTTTATAGCGAAATGCAATCTCTGCTTAGTGGGCCATCAAATGAACGTGGTGATACTAACTGTATAAATGAGCAGCTTCAGAGTCAGAGGAAATTGAATGCACTGGCTGCAGTAAACGCGGTGGCAGGTGAGCGATCAAACCTGAGTCTTTTGGGGTATGGTTGTGAAGGCACGGTGCTTACCGATGGAGTTGAGGTCTTTAAGGTTATTGACTATGTGAAGCAACTGTATCCAGAGAGTTTTCGCACTCTGCTAAAAAGGTGTGTTGGCCAATGGCCAGATACTCAATCACTGTATCCTTTGACGGGTCTCAGTCAGAATGGATTGTCGATGGTTATAACGTATCCTTTTGAGGAAAGTGAACCGTATAGAGGAGGTCATGGCCCGGGAATGCTTGACCTGATGGTTGAGTGTTACGCGAACAGGTTAATCTGTAGGAATATACACCCCAAGAATTTGCGAGTTGTTGACCGGAAAGTTCGCCTCATTGATTATGGTAGTGATTTACGCTTTCCCAATGATGAATCAACATTTGATGTTGAGTTCATTAGGATGTGCCGACGTGCGTATTTGTCATGGCGTTGGTGGTTCCGAAAGGATTTGGACATCCTGCTTAGAGCTTCGATACATGATGGAAATCTTCCGGAGCTTGAAGGTTTTAATTATTTTTATGACGCAATATGCTTGGGCACCGGCCAGAGACTTGTTTCTGACCCTGTAATTGAGAGGGCGATGGAGTTATCGCCTAAACGTGTTCTTGATTATGGCTGCGGCAAAGGTAGGTTGTCGGCAGAATTACTTGGGCATGGGGCCGAAGTAGTTGCGTATGACCCGAATACCACTCTTACCAAGCGTTGGGCAGCGTATGAAGGTAGCGGGTTGCATACAACTCATGTGCTTGATGATGCAATGCGCCGTGGTCCTTTTGATCTTGTCATCTGCAGGCGGGTAGCGTGTTTAATTGATGATGCACAATTAATTGAACTGCTTGATAACCTCCGAAAAAGTGTCAGCAAGGATGGGCGGGTGCTATTTGCATTGTGTCATCCTGCGTACACTCCCTTTCATACGACTCCAGAAGCGGTGCTATTTGGAGGCGAAAAGGCCAGTCGAGAGCAACATTTCATTTGGCACAAGCGACTTCGCTCAACTGGCAGAATCATGACGGAATTTCATCGACCTGAGCACAGAATAAAACGAATGTTAAGAAGAGCTGGCCTACGGGTTGTATCGAGATATGAAAGACATTCGATTGATACTGAACGGTTTGAACCTATTTCTGACTTGCTCGTCTTCGAATTAGAGCCAGTGAAGGCCCCCGATACAACGCTGCTTATAAAAGTTTGTGCGATGGATGCTGAATGCTTGGAACTGCAGGTTCGTCATTTGGTTGCTCAACTAGAAGAACCTGCCGGATTTGCACGAGTGGTGCTGACTATTGATAGCAAAGAGGATCAATTTAGTCGTCAGTTCGCAAAGGGGAACTTAGAGATATTGATCCATAAAGCACAAGAGTTGAAAAAAGAAGGTTGGATTGATGATATCGTTTTTGGTTCAAAGAATATTGAGACCATCAAGGCACTTAACCTTCGTTGGCTAGGTGTCGCAAGTTCTTCAACTCATGCAGGTAATGGGGCGCAACTCACTTCTGTTTTTGAGGGTTTCGAGAGGTGCCAAACCCGGTTTGTTTTGCATACGGATCTTGACATTATGGTTTGTCGAATGCGGAAGGACCATAATTACCTCGATGACATGCAAGGTGTGTTAAGTGAAAACAAAGATGGTGTAACGGTGGCTTTCAATATCGCTCATGATGCTGACGTTCCCTATACATCAGAGAGTAATGGGATGCCATGGAGAACGGAAAGCAGGATCGGGCTGTTGGACCTCAAACGTTTGACACGTATCTTGCCATTACCAAATAGCCAGACAGGTGAAATGCCTAATCTGCCATGGCATAGGTCTTTGGATCTGGCCTTAAAAACAGGAAGAGGGTCATCTTGGCGAGGTGGTGATCACAACACATTCTTTATTCATCCGCAGAATGAAAGAAAGGGAGATGTTGCTCAGTGGATGAACATTCTTAGCCAGGTTGAGCGAGGCAATGTGCCACATGCACAAATGGATAAGGTTGATTTAGCAGGTAGTTATGATGATTGGCTGCAGCCGGAGCGGACTGAACCGTATATTTTTGTTATTGCCGGGCGAAATGTAGCACCTGGCCGCTTTCGGCGGTGCTTGAATTCTGTCTTGCAACAACAACGTGACGATTGGGGATGTGTCGTAATTGATGATGCTTCTTCACCATCCATATCGTCGGAGTTGGCTGAGATCTGCAAGCCTCATGAAGACCAGATAACTTTTATTAAGCAGAAAGTACGTCGAGGTTTGCTGGCAAATATGGTTGATGCAATTCGAAATCGCTGTGGAAATCCGCAGTCTGTAATTATTACCTTGGATGCTGATGATTGTCTTATTGGCAGTAAGGTGTTGGACACGATTGCATGTGAGTATCACAAAGGAGTCGATGTTACTGTAGGGTCCATGCTTCGAACGGATAAATACAAGGAATATCCTACTGATTTAAGTAATCCTCGTAAAAAACGTGGAGGGAATGTCTGGCAGCATCTTCGGACGTTTCGTAAATATCTTTTTGACAGGATACCTGATAGTGAGCTTCGCGTTGATGGTGAGTATGCAGACTTGGCAAACGATTGGTTTTATATGCTCCCAATTATTGAGTTGGCGGAGATGCCAAAACATATCACCTCTCCTCTGTATCTCCATGAGCCGGGTGGCGAACGAAGTGATGCACAGAAAGCTGAAAGAGATTCAATTATTGCAGAACTTGTTCATCGTCAGGCCATGTCTTTGGAGGATGTGAAAAATGTATAAAAATGAAAATGATAAACGCAGATATACCATTGCTGTTATAGGTGATGCCAGAGTTGTACCTGGTAGTGAGAAAGATATCTTTGCCGAAAGTGTTGGTAAAATGCTTGCTGATGAAGGGCACCGTGTTTTAACGGGTGGAATGGGGGGCGTTATGGAGGCAGCACATAGAGGTGCCAGATCTTCAACAAATTGGAGAGATGGAACTTGTATTGGTCTGTTGCCTGGGAGTAATCCGGCCTCTGCAAACCCGTATGTTGATGTTGTGATACCTACTGGCCTGGATCATGTCCGTAATATGGTTGTTGCCCAATCTGATGCTGTTGTTGCAATTGGTGGTGGTGCAGGCACATTGACGGAAATGGCGTTTGCCTGGATTCATCGGCGTTTAATCATTGGAGCTAATTGTGATGGCTGGAGCAAACGACTAGCGGGACAGCGGATTGATAACAGGGTTAGGTATCCTGATGTTCCTGAAGATAAGGTTTATGAAGCCGACTCTGCAGACATTGTTGTTGCATTACTATCGAGGTGGTTACCATTTTATAATGGTTATCATAAGAGTATAAAATAATACCTTCGATTATCAGTAAGTCACTTCGTCTACAGGGAGGGGCTTATTGATATACACCTTATATCCAACTATTATCAGAAGCGGGAGTTTTTCTGGGATTTTTCGGAGGACAACCTAAAGTCGTTTGAGTTCTGGAATACAATCAATACCCATCCTGAAGTCAACTAGGTCACTTTTTATAGTAATTACTTTGGTTTTTGAAGAAATTGAATTTACTCTTTTAGAGAGAGCTTCTGAAATAGCTTTCAGGTAATCAAGGGTAATTGAGGTCTCCGCACTTCTGCTTCTTGCTATAATTCGGTCAAGAAGTATCTCTTCAGGGCATGTTAGGTGGATGATAGTTTGAGGATGCCCTATCTCGTGCAGTAGCTCAAGGACTACTTCAAAAAAGATGCGATGCCGATTTTCTGTTAGATTTACATCAGCATATGCCATATCTAGCAAAAGAGAATAATCGCAGACTAGGTGAGGTACTGAAGATGATTCTTTAATAGAATGGTAGTGTTGAAGAAGAAAAGTGAGTTCTGTTTCAAAGGAATAGGCACTTGGATTTAAATAGAATGCTTTGTAGAAAGGATTGTCTTGAAATTTTTCGTAAATAGGGAGACGGTCAATGTTGAACAAATTTTGACATAATGTGGTTTTCCCAGAGGCAATATTTCCACATATTTCAGTTCTTTTCATCTTTGCTTAATTCTGACTTTTCTTTCTGGTTTTCTAAAATGAGTTTCTCTAGGTTGAATAGGGTTTCTTTTAGTGTGTCCACATCATTTTTCAACGTTTGAAAATCTGAAAGAGATACCAAGTTGTTTTCGTTTGCAGAAATGGATTTTGTTGCTTGTTCAATTCTTTCAATGTTCTTCTTTAAAGGAACAAGGTCTTCATTTTTTACAATGCTTCTAAAGTCACTTTCGTTGTTCGATCTAACCACCATTGTTGCATCAGCAACATATTTATTGGCGTCAGCAACGTAGCTTTTAATATCGATATATACTGTTATTAACGCGATGGCTATTGGTAAGATTGCAATGAGTGAATACTTCTTAACTTTATTAATTAGAGATTCATACTCATTAAGTTGCATCTTTGTTTCTGCTAAAGTTCCAGAGAGAGAACTCATTACTTTGCCAATACCTATTGGTAATTCTTTTCTTAGTAATTGTTCAAATGTTTTTTTACTGTTTTTCTTTGAGTTTTTGACAAAAACCCCATGCCTAGGAGGACTTACTAGGTTTTTTTCGAATTGATTTTGGGGAAGAAATTTTTCGTTCCTACTAACCTTTGTGAATTCAACACTGATCAAATCCTTGCCCTCATGAATTATGTACTCATTGTCCGTTAAGTTGTGAATGGGAATCATTAGGTTCCCTTGAAACCCAGGGTCAACGAGAGGGCCTGTCCCTAAAAGTAAACCTCTATGGACATGCCCTACTCTTAAATTGAAACGAACCGCAATATAATGAGGTAGTCTAAATGTCTCGCGAACGGATACGTAGGTTATAGAATTTTTTTTCAGAACAAGAGGGGCATTTTTACCAAGGTTACTTTCTCCACATTGGTTCTTGGTTTCATCCCAATACAAGGTCTCTCCGCCTAAGACCATTTCATATGATGCTGGGCCTAACCTTTTATGATCGAAGGGGTAAATCATCCCTGTTTGAGCAACATAGTCGGCTATGTCAGCTGCATTTAAAAGAGCCGAATCAATATTAGGGAATGGGTCGAGATATCTATATAAGTCATATGCCATTTCTGCCTGCTTATCAGTTTTTGCAAAACTGAGCAGATCTATGCATTTCCCTGACATTATAGTATCTCCGATGCGTTCATGATATTGCTTTGACTGTCACCGAGGAGTGCTATTTTTCTAGTAAGCTGCATTTCAACCAATCGGATAAATTCAACAACAGGTTTTCTATTGTTGATAATATCTGCTGTAATGTAATCGATATGATTTAATACGATCCTCGTTGGCTGGTTAATCAAGATTGCAGCTTTAACTATTTCTGGCGTGAACCTAGCCACCCTTCTTGTTTTTTTTGAAACACTGGTCTTTTCCTCGAGTTGTTCAGTATTACCGCTTTCTTTGGTAATAGTTTGCCAGTCTATTTCTTGGGCTAGTGGACCAGAGTTACCAGATACTCGAATTGGGAAGGTTCGTATAGTGAGAACAATATCGTCAACATCGAAAGGGCTTAGACCTGTTTCTGCTAAAAAGGCGGCAGCAGTAGTGTCACGGCTTGTTGTGAAAGGGTAATGTCTTGCATGTAAAGGTGATAAACCAAACCCTTGAGTGCCTTCAATAATTACTCGTTCGTCCTTGTTTAGACTGTCTCTTAAAATATCTGGGACATTTTGGATGAAAGGGGTCAGCTCTTCAATATCTTTGGCAAATTGAAGAGGTTCTTTTCGAAGGATTCGAGCAACAACAGCAGCACCAGTACCACTTCCGGTTGAACCAATAGACTGGATGATGCCGCTCTGTGCTTCACGTTGTTTTAATTCATCTGTGATTATTACAGCATCGGGGTCTATAATTAGACGACTTGCATCAACACCAGTCTCCTGAATTTCCTGTAATAAAATCTTCAGGTCAATGTAACTGCCAGAACAAATGGCGAGCTTAACATTGGGAAGAATCGATGCAGTAGGTAGTTGCTGAAAGATGCGAGCTTTTCCCGTTGGGTCTATGACAGTATGTCCAGAGTTTGGCCCTCCACAACGGACAGCAAAGCTTGCCTCCATTTCTTTGGCGAGGTAATGTGCAACTTTACCCTTACCTTCGGAACCAAACTGTCCACCTACAACAATGCTTACAGGCATTTCTTCCTCAAAATATTTTGTATCAGCTGATGGTTGTGTAACTCTTCAAGGGTGCCATCATTTGATATAGTGTGATCTGCAACATTTTCCAATTTTTTAATCTCACGTTCTACTGGATTTGTTTTTGCAGAATCAAGGGTTATGTCCTCTTTGTGTCTGGATATTACCCTTTTTTGGCGTTCTGATAAAGATGAAGTTATGTGAAGGTGTAGAAAGGCTGGTCCATATGTCTCGACTAGTAAGGCATGATCTTCTAAGAATCGTAAGCCATCGATGACGCCACATTTATGGTTGCTGAGTAATTCGCACACTTTTTTTCCCAACCATCTCTGACCCTTATCTTCATTAATTTCGAGTCCAATCTTTTGAAGATTCGAACGAGTTGGCTCTATGCCATCCTTCTTGAGGAGATCTTCTAAGACTTGGCTGTATCGACCATAGGCATAGCCATTTTCTTTTAAATATTGTGATACAGTAGTTTTTCCTGAGGCTATTTGGCCACTTAATCCTACGATTTTACGTGATATCCAGGTTTTGAAATCTGCGTTAAGGTCTGGAATTATGAGATATTCCTCATCTGGATTACCTAGCCCTTCGTACATGCCAACCCAGAAGAAATGACCGACGATTGCAGAAGTAATAGCGTCCAATTCATCGTGGCTGACGGCGGTGTGTGTGAAATCGCCTGTAAGACCAAACTCCTTTAAACCTTCAACAAGGTAGTCTAAACCAGCTTGTTTGCGAGGTATGGACATTATGTCCTGAGCGGCACCTGGATAACTTTCAATAACTGGTATTCCAACTTTCCTAAATTTTTCAGCAAGTAACATGCCTCTTTGTGTCAGCTTTTGCATGCTGGGAATGAGGCAAGGATAACTGGAGATCCCTCGTCGTTTTAAGATTCTTTCACATTCACGGGTTATTCCAAATTCATCCCTATGGGGGTCATCATCAAAAAATGAAGTTCTACCTTTTGGAATACTGAGAGGGGAGTCAATGGATATGAGATCAACACCAGCTTCAATTGCCAGGCGGATCATCTCATCGTCAGTCTTAACCCTGCAAGTTGTTGCTACATTTCCCCTTAGAACACAAAAGCCGGTTTCTCTGTCTTCCGAGGAAACGAGATCTATTCCAACTGTGCAAAAATTATCAAGTGGATTGATATCATTGAGCTCCTTGTAGGTGACCAATGGTTTGTTGGAGCCTGTGAATGGAGGAATGATAATGGCCGTGGAGTTTTCAGATTTCGGCTTACGTTTGGCTATCTTGGCACGGCTCTTAAGCTTTCTAAAAGGAGGCTGTATTCGAATAGTTTTAGGGTATTTTTCTTTCTTGAAGTTAAGAAGAATTGCTTTATCAAGGATGAACTTCATGCCTTCAATATCAGCGTGATTGTACTCAATCAACCGCTTCATTGCGTCTTGATCACCCCTTCTGTACTTATGCCAAAGTATCGGTGCAGCTTCACCAAGCATGCCCTCAATATCAGATTTTCTTGAAAAACCTAGCTCCTGCTCAATACTTTTCTGTCCCCCAGATAGTCCAACTCGCTTTGAGAAAAAGCGTAGGTCAAGATGAATATCTGGTATTTTAGGGTTATCAAAATGCTTGTTGATGAATTTCAGGTCAAACATGATGCCATTGAAGGTTACAATTGCTTTAGCGTTTGCTAGTGCTTGCCTGAGGGTTGTATCGTCTCCTCCGTTAATATAAACACCAAATTCTTTCCCAACCGACCAGCCGACAACAGTTATGATGTCATAATAAACACTTAATCCTGTTGTTTCGATATCAAGGAAAAGAACTTCTTCAGGGAATTCGAGTAAAGCTCGGTAATAGTCAGAAGTAGGAAGTGACTTGGCAAAATATGCCATGTCACCATCAGCATAGGCTTTAATGGAATCGCTAAGTACGCTGATTTTCTCGGGTATTTCTTCAAAAAGTGAAGGCTGTCGCGTTTGGGACGAGAGATATTTTTCCCAAGTCGTGATCCCTTTATTCCAAAGGATTCTCTCTGTTTTTTTCCCAACTCCTTGAAGATGTAGGAAGGTCGATTTTAACATTACTTGTTATGTCAAAAATTCTTATGGTTCAGGGCAAGTTGCCAAGCAAATGAAGGTTAGTCATTTTATCTATCATACTCTGCAGCAAAATGGTACTTGAGTCTTCTCGTAATTGACGGCTGGGTCTGGCTTTACTGGAGATTTTGGTTAGTCTGTGATCGCGATCCACCTTACCCAGTATAAGTTTCATCTTCTAATAACTTATCTACGTTGTTTCCTCACCCCTTCTACGATCGTAAAGAAAAAACACTTCACTATAGGTTGATCCCTGTAATCATTGATTATTGAAATTATTTGTGCGTATAGGTTGAGAATGTTGAGGGGCTATTGATATCATATCGAAAATAAGTGGAGTGGAAGTGTTTTCAGGCGTCGCTGGAGTCACGTAATAAGTGCAACACGTTGACCAGTAAAGGCTTCCAAGGGTGTTGCCATCCAATACTTGTCTTGGTGTCAGGTTCAGAATGAACATCCTCATCAGACAGTGTTGCGATATCAAATCTCTTTGGCCACAAACTGCGGAGACGACCGTTTTTGTTTTCATTGGTGCCACGCTGCCAACTTGCATATGGTTTGGCAAAGTACATAGCTGCTCCAGTCTCCTTTGATACTCGATCATGGACGGCAAATTCTACGCCATTCTAAGGTGTTACAGTCAGTGCAGAGTGCACTTTGCCGAGCATGCTAATCAGTGGGTCAGCTACAGTTTCTTTGCATTGACGCCATGAACAAGATTACCCTCCCAAACCCCCAACCTTTGTTCGGCAACCTCTGGCCTTGAACTGATGTCTACTCGATTGGGAATGGCGGCTCCACCAGCCTTTCTGTTGCGTTTGACGCCCTTTCAACGATTTTATTCATACTGCGGTAAGCGGGTATGGAGCAGGCCACCTTGCTGACGATCCTCACTGATACGCCTTTAGATTGACGTGCGACTGAGCCTGTTTGCCTCTGAGCATTCAACACCCATGCGGGCACTGATAGCAGCTGGCGACCAGCAAAGGGCCAGGGATACTCGTATGATTGTATATGTTTCAGGATCACCTTTATCTGCATTGACCGCAGAACGTCTACGGTTATCGCTGAGTACTTGGGCAACCTGGGGGTCATAACCCTTTTCGGTGCTTTTTCTTTTCAAGCTTCAGTCTGTTGCACTTATTGTATTATTCCAGCTCATTGGCATTAGACTGAGCAAAATTCTTTCATCATCGGTTCTCTTGCATCGCAAAAAGAAAAGAATCAAAGAAAGCCTAGCATTAGGCAATGGCATGCACTTCTGACGGGCTTGGTTGGTGTAGATTGGGTGAGGATGAAGTAGTTGTGAGGAAATCCATGAGTTGCCACCTTGGTGAGGCGCTGGAGGGAATGCCAAAGCTGCCATGAAGAGGCTTTGACTCGGTAAGATCCGATCGCAGTTTTTTTGTAACAGTTGATTTACCATGGACAGACAAAAAATATCAGCTAGGTTGAACGGAAATTTCACGTGAAAATGTCATTAAACTCATTCAAGATTTTTGTTGTAATGGGTGAATTATCACGGTATTTGCGACGGTATTTTCATATTTTTATTTCGAAAGAGTTACTTCATTTCAGTACTTTAACATTGCTGTGTGGTAGACGCCGCCTCCACCAGTTAAAGCCGGTAGCATTCACGAAAGTGAAAGCTACCGGCTTTTTTTGTTTACAAGAAATGTTTGGGACCTAGTGATCTGAATGATGGGAAGTTGTGATAAGTTTTACTGTATAATCTCATGTTATTATCTGGTGAATTCAAATTGCAAGTGCACCACGCACCTCTTTCCAGAACACTTCATATGGAGTCTGGTAATTGAGACATTTA